>JAGNYW010000002.1 GCA_017984755.1 Methyloversatilis sp. | reverse complement strand
ACGGCGAGCGCCCGGTCGCTGAGCAGACCAAGGCAAAGAAGGACGTGCTGCAGGCCGCCGGTTTGATCGAGTACTTCCAGAGCCAGGGCATGGCCGATGTCTTCAATGCAGCGTGGCGTGACGCCCTTGGTCGCGGTCAGGGCTGGGCCGCACGCGCGCAGCAGGGACAAAAAGCCCTGTTGCGCATGGCGCCGGAGCTGGATCAGCCAGAACTGTGGCGCTGTTGATTCGGTGGCCACCTCGCCCGACTTCCCCTCCGCCTCTCGAACAAGGGGAAACGTCGTAGCCGCATGCCTCAGGTGCAATCGCATTCGACACATCACGAAGAAGCCGTTGCCACCCGAGGCTTACCGTCGATATGTCAGAAATCGAATGGCGAAAGGTCGATGGCACCTTGGATGGGTGCATACGGCAATGTCGAGCTATCGAGCGGCCACTTAGGAAACTGGTCGCCGGATGAGAACTGGGGTGCAAGAGTTCAAGCCACTCGACGTGCCATTTTTGGCTACACAGTGGCTACACAGCCCAGAAAACAAAAAGGCCAGTTCCGAAGAACTGGCCTAAGTGCTTGATTTGTTGGTGGGTTGTGAGTGGCTCGAACACTCGACCTACGGATTAAGAGTCCGCTGCTCTACCAACTGAGCTAACAACCCGAAAAACTGTTTCGCTTGAAAACCTTGCGGCCCACCGGGATGGTGGGTCGGGCGAGACTCGAACTCGCGACCAACGGATTAAAAGTCCGCTGCTCTACCGACTGAGCTACCGACCCTCGCCTTGCGAAGAGCGCGGATTATAGGAAGCCACTTTTCTGCCGTCAAGGCTTTCCGCTTGTTCAGTCGCGCATCAGCCACCACAGGGTTGCCTTCATGGTCAGTGCGGAGCCGGCGATCAGGGCGAGCAGCGTGATGAAGGAGCCGAGGGCGAGGGTCGATACGCCGGTGATGCCCTGACCGACACTGCAGCCGGAGGCGAGTACGCCGCCGATCGCCATCAGTGCGCCGCCGATGGTGTGGCGTGCGAGGTCAGCCTTGCTGTTGAACCACTCGACGCGGAACTTGCCGGCGATGACCGCGTAGGCGAAGGCGCCGATTATGACGCCGGCCAGCGCCATCACACCGAAGTTGAGCCGCGCGGTGTTGGTGGGGTCGAGCAGATAGCGCGCGCTGTCCGCCATCGGGCTGACGAAGGTGTAGGACTGTGCTTCGACGCGGCTGGGCACGACTTCGGCGAATTCGGCCCATTCCTTCCACGCGGCGGCGCGCGGGCCTGCAGTGAGCCACCAGCCGGCGAGCACGGCGAGACCGAAGCCGATGCCGCCGGCGACGTTGTCGACGTCGCGCCGGAATTCGGCTGAGGCGAAGGCCCAGATCACGAGTGCGCCGGCGATGATCCAGGCCAGCGTGCGGTCGAGCGCGCGGGCATCGCCGCCGAGGGTGCCCGCGACGATGGAACCGAGCGTCTGCGAAGTCATGGCGCGTGCGTCGAGTGCCAGCGTGTAGTCGTTCATCCAGCCGAAGGTGGCCATGTAGACGTCGGTGAAAATCATCAGATAGGCGAACAGCGCACCGACCGCCAGCACCAGCAGCGACTTCAGGTTGCCGCCGCCGATGCGCACCAGCGTCTTGTTGCCGCAGCCGCTGGCCAGCGTCATGCCGATGCCGAACAGCAGGCCGCCCGCCATGTTGCGCAGCCAGGCGAGCTGCGGTGTGCGGTAGGACGGAAAGGTCTGGCCGAGGTCGATGATGCCGGCGGCTTCCATGCCCGCCACGCCGGCCATCGCGGTCGCCACGGCCAGCATCCAGGACCGCATGCGTCCGAGGTCGCCGATGTTGACCCAGTCGGATACCGCGCCCATGGTGCAGAAGCCGGTGCGCGCAGTCAGCGCGCCCAGTGCGATCGACAGCGCGAGAACGGCTGCCAGCGTTTCGGTGTGGATGTTCAGGTCCATCGGATATGGGTCGGGTTGAGCGGTCGCGCCCCGCTGAACGGAGGCGCTTATCGGTAGAGCGTCGGGTCGGCGATGCCTGCCGCGGCGAAACCCTCGCGTCGCAGACGGCACGAGTCGCACACGCCGCAGGCGCGGCCATTGTCGTCAGCCTGATAGCACGACACGGTGAGCGCGTAATCCACGCCCAGCTGCGCGCCAGCGCGAATGATACCCGCCTTGGTCAGCGCGATCAGCGGTGCATGCACGGTCAGCCGGGCGCCTTCTACCGCCGCTCTGGTGGCGAGATTGGCCATGGCTTCGAAGGCGGCGATGTACTCGGGGCGGCAGTCGGGGTAGCCGGAATAGTCGACCGCGTTGACGCCGCAGTGGATGTCCTGCGCGCCGAGCACTTCAGCCCAGGCCAGGGCGAGCGACAGCATGATGGTGTTGCGTGCCGGCACGTAAGTCACCGGGATGCCCGGTGCCACGCCGTCGGTCGGCACGTCGATCGCACTGTCGGTCAGTGCGGAACCGCCGAAGCCGCGCAGGTCGAGCGTCAGCGTGCGGTGGCTGGCGGCACCGAGCGCAGTGGCCACGCGGGCCGCCGCAACCAGTTCGGCGCGATGCCGCTGGCCGTAGTCCAGGGACAGACAGTGGCACTCGTGCCCCTTTGCGCGCGCCATCGCCAGCACGGTGGCCGAATCGAGCCCGCCGGACAGCAGCACGACCGCGCGCCGCGGAGTTGCCCTGCCGTTCATCGCTTACTTCTTCTTCGGTGGCGGCTGTTGCTGCTTCAGGCGCTGACGTGCCACGTCGGCCGATGGCGTGCCCGGGTACTCGGCCATCACTGTTTCCAGTGATTTCTTCGCGCCTTTTGCATCGCCCTGCACCTGCTGCGTGTTGGCCAGACCGATCAGTGCTTCCGGCGCGCGTACGTCTGCCGGCCACTGCTTGTGCACCGTCTGGAACAGTTCGGCCGCACGTACGTAGTTCTTCGCCTGGAAGCCGGCGCTCGCCGCCCAGTAGTGCGCTGCCGGCAGGAAGCTGCTCTGCGGCCACACGGCGATGAAGGTTTCGAACGCGATCTGCGCATCGGCGAACTTGCCGCCCTTGAGCAGATTCAGCGCCGCGTCGTAGTCGCGTGCCTCGGCGGCCGGATCGACGGCAGGCGTGGCCGGCTGCTTTGCCGTTTCAGCGGCCGTTTCGATGGCGCGCAGACGGTTGTCCAGGTCGAGATAGAAGTCCTTCTGCCGCTTCGTGACTGCTTCCAGTTCGTAGGTCAGCACTTCGTTCTGACCTCGCAGCTTGGCGATCTCGCTGCGCAGGGCTTCGATCTGGTTGCTCAGATCGAGCTGCACGCGCTGCGACTGTTCGAGCTGCGTTTCGAGCTTGCCGAGGCGGCCGGTGGTTTCGGTCTTCAGTTGTTCGATGCGCTGGCGCGCCACGTCGTCATCGAACAGCGCCCACGCCGGGGCGCTGCCGATGGCCAGCGTGGCCAGCACCGTCGCGAGAACGCGACGGGCCGGCATCAGAACTCACCCGAATAGAGCATTTCCGAGCGGCGGTTCTCTGCGTAGGCGGCCTCGTCGCTGCCTTCCATGCGCGGCTTTTCTTCGCCCAGGCTGACGGCTTCGATCTGCGCTTCCTGCACGCCGAGCAGCATGAGCGAGCGCTTCACCGCTTCCGAACGGCGCTGGCCGAGCGAAAGGTTGTACTCGCGCGAACCGCGTTCGTCGGCATGGCCCTGGATCAGCATCTTCAGCTTCGGGTTGGCGACGAGGATCTTGGCGTGCGCCGAAATCAGGCTGGCGTAGCTGTCCTTGATCGAATAGCTGTCGTAGTCGAAGTAGATGATGCGCTTGGACAGCGGGCTGTTCGGGTCCTTCAGCTGCGCCATCAGTGCCTCTTCCGGCGACATTTTCTTGCCGTCGACCTGGCTCGGCGCAACCGGCGTGCCGGCTGGGCCCGACGGTGCAACCGGCGTCTTGTCTTCGGTCGGTGCGGCCGGCTGTTCCGGGCCCGACGACGAGCAGCCGGCGAGCAGGGCGAGAGTGAGTGCTGCGATGGAGACTTTCACGGCGGACGATTTCATGGCGGTTGCCTTTCTTGTGGGCTGAGGGGGGGAGACGAAATCAGTTTCAGGGCTGGTTGAACGGACCCCAGGCAGGTTCGCGGACATCTCCGCCAGCCTGCCCGGACAAACGCTGCTTCACGCGACCGTCGGCCGATACGGCGGACAGCACGCCACGTCCGCCGACTTCGGACGCATAGAGGATCACGCGGCCGTTGGGGGCGAACGACGGTGACTCGTCGCGTGACGAGTCAGTCAGTATCTGGATCTGGCGACTGGCCAGATCCATCACGGTGATCTGGAAACGACCGTTGTTGCGCGACACGTAGGCCAGCGTTTTGCCGTCCGGCGAGAGCCGCGGCGACACGTTGTAGCTGCCGTCGAAGGTGACGCGCTCGGCATTGCCGCCGGTCGCCGGCACGCGATAGATCTGCGGGCTGCCGCCGCGGTCAGACGTGAAGTAGATGTGCTGTCCGTCGGGCGAGAACTGCGGTTCGGTGTCGATCGTGCTTGAGCCCGCGATGCGCGTCAGCCCGCTGCCGTCGGGGTTGATCGTGTAGATCTGCGAACTGCCGTCCTTGGTCAGCACGACTGCCAGCTTCCTGCCATCGGGTGACCAGGCGGGCGCCGAATTCGAACCCTTGAAGTTGGCGACCACGGTCTGCGCGCCGGTGGCCAGCGAATGCACGTAGATGATCGGCTTCTTCGCCTGGAACGACACATACGCGAGACGCGTGCCGTCCGGCGACCAGGCCGGCGAAATGATCGGTTCGGTCGAGCGCAGCGCAGTGCGCGGATTCTGGCCGTCGGCGTCATCCACCTTCAGTTCGAAACGGTTGCCGCTCTTGACCACGTAGGCGATGCGGGTCGAGTACACGCCGCGTTCGCCGGTCAGCTTCTCGTGGATGAAGTCGGCGATGCGGTGGCCGGTCTCGCGCACGGTGGCCGCGCCGAACAGGAAGATCATGCCGTCCGGCTTGTTCTGCCGGGCGATGTCGTACAGCCGCATGCGCACTTCGTAGCGCCCGCCCGGCGCGGGCAGGATGCTGGCCAGCGCCAGCGCATCGGCGCCCCTATCCTTCCACTGGTTCAGGTCGATCGCGGCATTCTCCGGTACGGCCGACGGGCCTGGATCCACCAGCTTGAACAGGCCGCTGCGTTCCAGGTCAGCGCGCACGACGCCGGTCAGCGCCTGCGGAATCAGGCCGTCACCGGCGAAGTTGGCGATGGCGACCGGAATGCGATTGGCACCGGCCCCGGTGATTTCGACGGTGAGCTGGGCATGGGCGCACGGTGCTGCCAGCAGCAGCAATGCCGCCATCAATCTGAATATCTTGAACATCACATCCTTTCCGAAAGTGTGGGTGGTGCGCCGCTCATTGCTCCAGCGGCCTGAACACCAGATCAAGATTGCGCACGAAAACCGACGGGTCGTCCGGTTTCGGCAGCGGTGACGATTTCACGATGGCGCGCAGTATGGCGTCATCGAGCGCCGGATTGCCGGTCGACCGTCTCAATTTCGGCTCACCGACCACGGATCCGTCCGGCAGCAGCGAAATCGCGAACATCGCTTCCGGGTTGCCGCTCGCCCCCGGCGGCAGCACGATGTTGCCGCGTATCTTTGCGCTGATCTTGCCGGTCCAGCTGTTGGTCGCGTTCCGTCTGGCGCCTTCCACCGCAGCCTGGGCGAGCAGATCCGCCTCGCGCGATGCCTCGCGCTGCGTCTGCTGCGCGCTTTCCCGCGCCAGCGCTTCCTTGAACATTCTTTCCTGCGACTCGATTTCACGCAGCGTGTCCGGCGGTGCGGGTTTCGGGTCCAGCTTCTTTTCGATCTTCGGCTCGGGCTTCTTCTCGACCGGCTTCGGTTCCGGTTTGGGAACCGGTTTCGGCTTCGGAGGTTCCTTGAAGGTGATGTCCGGCCTGGGCGGCGGCGGCGGGGGTTCCACCACGGGCTCCGGCGCCTTCCTGACTTCCGGTTCGGGCGGCGGGCGCGCCGGCGCCTGCACCACCGGCATGCTGCTCACCAGTTCGACCTGCACCGCTTCCGGCTTGCTGGTCTGCCAGCGCACGCTGTAGAAAAGGAACAGCCCGAGCAGCAGGTGCATGCCGGCTGCGAGTGCCGCCGACTGCCACTTGCCGGGTTCCGGACGTTTGAGTGCGAGGTCGCGCATCAGCGTGCGGGTTTCGCCGTCTGGCCCGTCTGCACGAGCAGGCCGATCCGGGTGATGCCGTTGCCCTGCAGCGTGTCCATCACCTTAAGGATTTCCTCGTAGCGGGCCGCCTTGTCACCGGCGACCACCACGGCGCGGTCGGGTTTGGCACCCTGCAGGTCGCGGATGCGCGTGACCAGCGCATCGCGGCTGACGGCTTCTTCCCTGCCGCCCTTGTCGCGGTCGCGCAGCGCCAGCTTGCCGTCGGGCTTCACGATCACTTCGATCGGCTGCGCCGGCGTCTGCGATGCCTGCCCGACGCTGGGCAGTTCGATGCTGCCGGTCGGCGTGGCCTGCGGTGCCACCATGAAGATGACGAGCAGCACCAGCATCACGTCGATGTACGGCACGACGTTGATCTGGTTCATCAGGCGGCGCTGTCTTCTCATCGTCGCTTACCGTGCCTGGCGCTGCAGGATGTTGGAAAACTCCTCCATGAAGCTTTCCCAGCGGATCGAGATGCGGTCGATGTCGTGGGCGAAACGATTGTAGGCGACCACGGCCGGGATGGCCGCGAACAGGCCGATCGCGGTCGCGACCAGCGCTTCGGCGATGCCGGGCGCCACCTGCGCGAGCGTGGCCTGGCCGACATTCGACAGCCCGCGGAAGGCGTTCATGATGCCCCACACCGTGCCGAACAGCCCGATGTACGGGCTGACCGAACCGGTCGACGCCAGAAACGCCAGATGCGACTCGAGTTCGTCGACTTCACGCTGGTAGGTGGCGCGCATGGCGCGCCGCGCGCCATCGACCACAGTGGCTGTGTCCATGTTCTGCCGCGCCCGCAGTTTGGTGAATTCGCGGTAGCCCGCCTCGAAGATGCGTTCCATGCCGCCCGCGTTGTGGCGGTCGTTGGCGGCGCTCTGAAACAGCGAGTTCAGGTCGCCGCCGGACCAGAATTCGAGTTCGAACTTGTCGGTGCGGCTGCGCGCGCCGCGGATGGCGAACGATTTGCGGAAGATCCAGTACCAGCTCATGAACGAGATGCCGATCAGCAGCGCCATCACCAGCTTCACCAGCAGGCTGGCGTTCATGATGAGCGAAATGATCGAGAGGTCTTCTGAAAGATTCATGGTCGGGTCTGAAGTGGGGGCAGGGGTGATGGAGCGAGGCGGTCGCGCAGTGCGGGCGGAATCGACACCGGGCGACCCAGCGCCGGGTTGATGCACACCACGCGTACCACGCCGTCGAACAGCAGGGTGTCACCGCGGTACAGGCGCTGTGCGAAGTCGATGGCGACGCGGCTGACGCCTGCGACGTGGCTGCGCACTTCGAGTGCGTCGTTGAAGTGCGCCGGCTTGAGGTATTCGCCCTGAACCGAACGCACGACGAAGCCGTGGCCCCCGGCGGTCATGTCAACCTGATCGAAGCCGAGGGCGCGCAGCCATTCCGTGCGTGCGCGTTCGAGGAACCTGAAATAGTTCGCGTAATAAACCACGCCGTAACTGTCGGTGTCTTCGTAATAGACGCGTACCGGCCATGAAAAGACGGCATCGTGCTGCGTGGGAGAACTCATGGCGCGGATTTTACCCGACCCGGCGGCCGCGCCTGCTGCACGGCGGCAAAAAGGCTCTGAAAGCACATGTAACGGCGCACCGGCCGCCACGTTGACGCTGCGCCGGGCGGTGCTCAGGAGACGATGCTGAACAACTGGCGCGCGGCGGCGTCGATCAGGTAAAGCACGATCTGCAGCAGCACGATGAGCACCAGCGGCGACAGGTCGACGTTGGCGATCGGCGGCATCACGCGCTGGATCGGCTGCAGAAAGGGTCGCGTCAGCGCGCCCAGCATGCCGCCCAGCGGGTTGCCCGGCGACACCCAGCTCAGTACCGCCGAAATGAGCAGCGCGATGATCAGGAACCACACCGAAAGCCGGGCCACCTCGATCAGACCGCGTGCCAGCGCCAGCACGATCAGGTTGTCTGCTCCGAAGCTGCCATGCAGGAAGGCGGCAATGAGCACCAGCAGTACCTGGATCAGCCAGGCGACGGTGAAGGTCGCCATGTCGAGCCCGAACATCGCCGGCACGATGCGCCGCGCCGGCATGACTGCCCAGTCGGTGGTCTGGATGACGAACTGTCCAAGCTGGTTGCGGAAGCTCACGCGGGCCCACTGCATGTAGAAGCGCGCGAGCAGCAGCGTGGTGATGAAACTGGCGACGGCGTTGAGTACGAGCAGGGTCAGATCGGTCAGCATGGGGTCGTTTCGTGGTTGTTCGGCAGTGTCGGTTCGTCCATCCGGCGTCAGGCGGCGCCCAGCTGGTCGCCCAGTTCCGCTCCCCGGGCAGCGGCAGCGGCCAGTGCGCGCCCGATGGCGTCGGCGACCTGATCGTTCGCCATCGATCGCAGTGCAGCTTCGGTGGTGCCGCCCTTCGAGGTCACGCGCTCGCGCAGTATTGCAGGGGATTCGCTGCTCTGGGCAGCCAGTGCCGCGGCGCCGGTGAAGGTGTCGATCGCCAGTGCGCGCGCCTGTTCGGCGGTCAGGCCGAGCGCCTCGCCGCCGCGCACCAGGGCTTCGATGAAATAGAACACGTAGGCCGGGCCGCTGCCCGACAGCGCCGTCACCGCATCGATCAGCTTTTCGTCGTCCACCCAGACGGTGCTGCCGACGGCCGCAAGCACCTGTTCGGCCTGCGCGCGCTCTACCGCGCTGACCGATGCGCCTGCATACAGACCTGTCACTCCCCGACCGATCAATGCCGGCGTGTTCGGCATGGCCCGCACGATGCGTGCATGGCCACCCAGCCAGCGCGACAGGTCGGCCGCGCGCAGTCCGGCGGCGATGCTCAATACCGTCTGTGCCGTCAGATGCGGCGCGAGCGCCGCACACGCTTCGCGCATCTGCTGCGGCTTCACGGCCAGTACGATCAGGTCGCAATCCGCGGCGCCGGCATCCAGTGCCTCGACGGCGCGTACGCCGAATTCGCTGCTCAGTCGGGCGCGCCCCTCCGGCTGCAGTTCGACCACGGCGATGTCTGCCGCGCTGCCGCCCTGCTTCAGCAAGCCGCCGATCAGCGCGCTCGCCATGTTGCCGCCGCCGATGAATGTGATGCGCATGAACGGAACACCCCGTAAAAAGTGCGGCCCGCTGGGCACATGCCGCGGGCAGCAGGGCGCTATGGTAACCGCGCCGGCAGTTCGGGCGAAACGACGGTGTTCGGTCAGCGCACGATGAAGTTCTGCTTCGTCTGGGCGGCTTTCACATTGTTCAGCTTGAGACTGCCCGGAAGCACCGGGCGACCGGTGACCACCGGCGCAATGACGCCGCTCCAGCCCGACGCCACCGTGCAGGCGTAGGCGCCGGTCTTGCCGCTGGGTGTGCAGCTGCCGCCGTTGCTGGCGGTGACCGGAACGTTCGGCAGCGCCTTGCCGGCGCGCGAAATCGTTCCGGATACCTGATAGGTGGTCGCAAGGGTGGTGCCGGTGAATGCGGCGACGGCCGTGCGGTTGTTGGTCAGGGCCAGCGCGTTGTGGGCGCTGGCCGGGTTGCCCGGCACCACGCCGCAGGCAAAGCTGCCGCCGCAGGTGGTCTGCGTCGGATTCGAGAAGCGGCCGATCACCGGCGAGATGTAACTCATGATGGTACCGAAGCTGCCGCTGCGGCCATGGCCGAAGGCGTAATCGTAGCTGCCCTTGCCGCCGCCCTGGCGCGCCACCGTGTCGCGGTCATGCATCAGCCCCATGTTGTGGCCGAGTTCGTGGGTGAAGGTGTAATCGGTGCAGTAGTAATTGCTGCCGCCCGCGTCCTTGCCATCGCTCACCACCGAATAGGCGTAGCTGCCGTAGCCTGCGATGTTCGACCCGTTGTAGCCGCCGATGTAGCCGACACCGCAGTTGCCGCCCTGCGCGCTCATGTAGAACGGGCGGATCAGCGTGACCATGTCGGCGCCGTACTTCTTGCGCAGTGCGGGTACGGTCTTGTAGACGCCCGTGCCCTTGGCCAGCGACGACAGGGTGGTCGAATTGCCCGTCTTGTCGCTGTCGCCGATCTGTTCGGTGCCGACCAGCCGCAGACGCATGGGCACACCGCTGTCCGTGTAGGCCTGGTTCGACAGTGCGATCAGTTGCGAAATGCGGGTCGCCCATACGCTGCCGTTGCGGGCCTTGAAGCCCGGCGTATACAGCACCAGCACATCGACCAGCGTGGCCGTCGTCGACGTGCCCGATGTCGCCGTTGTCGTGCTGACTGATGTCGTGGTGGTGCCTGCTGCAGCGCTCGTGCCGCCCTCCGCAGTGCCGCCGCCGGCCATGGCACCCGCCGGCAGGTCTTCGCCGATCGCGTCCGCGTGGTCGGGTTCCGGATTCGAAAGCCCGGAGCGCACGGGGTCGACCAGCCACTGCGAGCCGCCGCTGTCCACCAGAAGCAATTCGCCCGACGGCGTCAGGATATTGCCGACACTGCCGTTCGGGCCCGAAGTGATGATGACGCGGAACTCCTGGCCGTAATCCTTCAGGTGGCCGATCCAGGTTGTGCTGTCGGTGTCGCCGGCATCCGTCCGGTCATGGGTGACGCGATAGTCGCCGTGTTCGGGAATGGACAGCGCCATGTCGGCGCCCGGCTCCAGTGCCGACATGGCAACCAGATCGAGTGCGACCAGGTGGGCCACATCGGCCGGTTTCCCGGCTGGCGTCCTGTCGCCGGACGATGAACCGGCGGCCGTCTCGGCATCCGCGGCGGGAGCGAACATCGACGGGAGGGTATCGAGTGCCGCCGGTCGGGCAGCCGCCGAAAGGTCGTTGCCGATCAGCTGCACGCCATCCACATGGCCGATCACATAGCCACCGTCAGGCGTGCGGATCACGCCGGCGGCCAAGGCGTCGTCCAGTCGAAGCCGTACCGGGAACTCGCGACCGGCCTTCAGGTGTCCGAGCCAGTGCTCGCCGTCCGGGCGGGCCAGTTTCGAATCGTGGATGACTTGCAGCGTGCGTCCGTCGGGCAGCACGAAATGCAGGGTGTCGCCCGGTCGTGCTGCGTGCAGTTGCGTCAGTCGAAGGCTGATCGGCCACATGCCGCCTTCGGCCTCGTGATGCGCGAGCGGCTGCATGACGGCCGGAGCCGTGCGTGCAGCGTCGGACGTCACGGCTTGTGCTGCGCTGACCGCGACCGGGAATGCGGACGCGATGATCGCGCAGGCGAGGGCGGTGCGTACCGACGTGATGACAAAGGGGGGACAGGCGTTCATCGAGCGACACTCCGGGCCGGATTCAGGGTCATACCGGTCGGCGTCCGCGCGAGCCTCGCCATGGCGGCGGGCCCTTCATTCTGGCGGTCCCGCTGTCATCCCGCCCGAGGGCGTCTTAGACCGGTAACTTTGCGCCCCCGGCTTTCGCACGGGTTTGCCGTTTTTCAGCTTCGGTTGTCTTATCGGCATGACTTGCCCGGATCTTCAGCGTCCGAAGGTGGCGAGCTGTGTCGTACGGCATGTTCGCGCGGGTTGCCGCTGTCGTACGCGGGTCATCCGGGGTACCGGGGTTGTCGAGTCGTTGAGTCGTTGAGTCGTTGAATTGGATGCAATTTAATTGCTGATACGATAACGCCATGCGCCCATCACCCGAACTCGTCCCCGGCGCCATCGATCCGACGCCCGTGACGGCACAGCTGTGCTTCATGCTGTATTCGACGTCGCTCACCATGACCAAGGTGTTCAAGCCGCTGCTTGCCAGCCTGGGGCTGACCTATCCGCAATACGTCGTGCTGCTCGCACTCGACGATGCGGAGCGTCCGCTGACCGTGTCGGCTTTGGGCGAGCGCCTGTTTCTCGATTCGGGCACCCTGACCCCGCTGCTCAAACGCATGGCGACTGCAGGTCTGGTTTGCCGCCGTCGCTCGACTGTCGACGAACGGCAGCTCGAACTGACACTCACCGAAGCCGGCCGCGATCTTTGCCAACGCGCCCGCGCCGTGCCGCTCGAGGTCGGCCCGGCGACCGGATGCACAGCGGAAGCACGCGCAGCACTGTCCGCCGAGCTGCATGCCCTGCGAGCCTCGCTGAGGCAGTATCAGGACGAAACCTGAAGCCAAGGGGTGACCGCGCGAGACGCGGGTATGGCTCTCAAGCTTTCTCAGGCGCAATCCACGGGTCGCGAACCCTAGAAACGCTCCGGCAACATCCCGGTTGAAATAGCTCTGCGAGGGTAAGGCAAGCAAACGGACACCCGCCGCTGTTGCAGGCCAGACCTTTTCCAGTGCTGTGATCTCGGTGCTTGCGTGCACGCTGGTCGCAGCAAGGGAGAAGGCACCGCAAATTAATCAAGCCTTCGCGGCCTATCTGGGTATGATTGCGGCCAAAATGTCCGCAATCATACCCAGAGGAGTTGTCATGAGTGCCACCGTGCTGACCACCGGACCTGACGAACGGCACGCTTATGCGTATCTCGTCGAAGCGCTTAAACGACACTCACAAGTCGAAATCAGCCGGCGTATCGGCAAGCACGTACGCACCGTACGACGCTGGGTGGCCGAGCAGTCGGTGCCGGCGCAATACGCCTTCATGCTGCAGCGACTCCTGCCGTTTGGCGAGCCGGCAAGCAGTCAGGGTGAATTCCGCTTCATTGACCTTTTCGCAGGCATCGGCGGCATCCGGGCGGCCTTCGAAGGCATCGGCGGGCGCTGTGTGTTTACCAGCGAATGGGACAGTTACGCCCAGAAGACCTACATCGAGAACTTTCGCGACGGTCACGCGCTGAATGGCGACATCACGCAGATCGAGGCGACCGACATCCCGGACCATGATGTGCTGCTGGCCGGTTTCCCCTGCCAGCCTTTCTCGATCGCCGGCGTATCGAAGAAGAATGCACTCGGCCGCGCCCACGGTTTTTCCTGCGAGACGCAGGGCACGCTGTTCTTCGACATCTGCCGCATCATCGAGGCGAAGCAGCCGCGCGCCTTCCTGCTCGAAAACGTCAAGAACCTCATGTCGCACGACAAGGGCCGTACCTGGGACGTGATCAAGCGCTCGCTGGTTGAACTCGGTTACGACATTTCACCCAAGGTGGTCGATGGCGCCCGCTTCGTGCCGCAGCATCGTGAGCGCATCCTCATCGTCGGCTTTCGTCGTGACCTGCAGGTGGCCTTCGACTGGGACGCGCTGCCGATGCCGCCGAAAGGCACGCACACCTTGAAGGACATCCTGCATCGCACCGACGGCAGCGAGCCGTTCATCGAACACGACGGCGACCGCTTCTTTGATCACGCGACCCGCAGCGTGCGAGGGAAATATACGCTCACGCCCAAGCTCTGGGCCTACCTGCAGGGTTACGCCGAAAAGCATCGTGCCAAGGGGAATGGCTTCGGTTTCGGGCTGGTGTACCCGGACAGCGTGGCCCGCACCCTGTCCGCCCGCTATTACAAGGACGGCTCGGAAATACTCGTGTACCAGGGCGAAAACCGGAATCCCCGCCGGCTGACACCACGCGAATGCGCCCGGCTGATGGGGTTTCCGGATACGTTCAGGATTCCTGTTTCAGATACTCGGGCGTATCTGCTCTTGTCGAATGCGGCGCTTGTGCCAATGCTCACGGCCGCCGCTAAACTCATGGCTCCGCATCTAAATGTCACGCCGTCGGTGGAAACGTCGCGGCGCGTACAAATACCCGAGGACGCCATGAACAGCGGACGTTGGACCAAACCACAAGTCAAGTTGGCCTTTCATTTGTATTGTCAATTGCCATTCGGAAAACTGGATTCTAGAAATCCGGAAATCATTGAACTCGCGAAGTTGATCGGTCGAACGGCGGGGGCCGTGGCAATGAAGCTGGTGAATCTTGCGAGCCTTGATCCAGCAATTACCGGTACGGGACGGAAGGGGTTGAGCAACGCATCGGCGCTTGATCGAGAAGTGTGGGATGAGTTTCACTCAGATTGGGAAGGCTTGGCGTTGGAATGTGCGGATCTTCGCGCCGCGCTGGGATCTGAGAGTGCAGAGACTGTTGCGGATTGCGATGCGGGCGATGCGGTGATCCTCGACGATTTCACTGGAGAAACCCGCGTTGTCATGGCTCAGCAGCGAATCAAGCAGCATTTCTTTCGCCGTGCAGTTGTGAGCAGTTATCGAGGTCGCTGTTGCATGTCGCGCTTGGCCGATCCGAGGTTGCTCGTGGCAAGTCATATCGTTCCGTGGAGCAAGGACAAGGCGAATCGACTCAATCCAAGCAACGGCCTGTGCCTGTCTGCGCTTCACGACAAGGCGTTTGATCAAGGTTTGATTTCGTTATCCAATGATTTCCGAATCCTGATATCAGAAGATCTTGCGAAGCAGGGTGATGCCTTCGTTCAGCAGATATTTTTGCCGCTCGCTGGGCATAGTATCGAAATGCCTGAGCGCTTTATGCCGTCAGTCGACTTCGTTCGGCATCACCGCGAAAAGATATTTCTCGATAACCGGGTGATTCAGTCATGACCGCGAATAGCTATTGCGTCTTCGAGTATTTGTATCGCGATGCGGGGAACTACAAGGCATGGGGAGAATTATTGCTTCAGGGTGCGTTGTCGGACGCAGATGTTGAATGTCTTCGAGAACGCTTTATGGGCGGCGGATATTTTATCGCGGAACAGATCGGTATTCCGACGTTGTTTGAAAATCTGTGGGAAGAATGCCATTCCTGTCGTTCAGATCTTGACCATGTGTGGCATGAATTCAGCGACGTTCGAGAAGCGACACCTGAAGACGTTGCGTCCTTACCGTTGTGGGGGAAGGCTAGCGATCTGGTCACGGCTGTGCGGAAGGTCCGTACGTGGAATGAAGTCTGTTCTAAGAACTGGGGAGACACGTGGTTGTGACGATGTCGGATTCCCCGCTGTTGCTGTGAGAGGATTGAAGACGCTTCCATACCAGCCGGCGGGCCCACGATTTGTATCTTGTCGCTGGATTTGCGTCAGCGTTCGATGCGTCGAATCTCCCCACCCCGCGTGATCGAGAAGATCGCGGGTGGCGTTGTTTTCGCGGCGAGGCGGGTGATTTTTAGCCAGCTTGCGACGGCCAGTTCAGCCGTTTCCTGAGCGGACAGGTTGCCCGATGTGAGTGCGAACAGGATGACCCCGGCGTCGCGCAGGGCTTTGAGTTCGTCAGGCCGTCGGCGGATGTTCTGGTCGCGCGTGAAAACCAGCCAGCCGCGGCGCCCTGCTTCCGCAAGCCATTCTTCGTCCGGTGTGTTGTGGGCGAAGACGTCCCGGTGTGCGATGAACGGGATTCCGGCGGCTCGCAGTGCGGTGTCGAGTTTTGCGCTCCACGCGTCGCGATCCACGAACAGGGTGAAGGTGTCAGGCGACGAGGCGTTGTTCAAAACGCAGTGCTTCTTCGATGTCTCCGATTGCCACCCGGTAATCCACGGCCATCTCGTGAATCGAGTCGCCTGCGGCGAAGCGGCTCTGGATTACGTGGGTCTTTACGCCGGCTTCCAGCAATATCGGCCGGCCAAAAGACAGGCTGGGGTCGACCGCGACAACACGCGAACCGTCTTCCTGATTTGGACGGGTAAAGGGGAACAGGCGTATCGGCTTGCCGGCATCGTTGCGCTCGATACGCGCCAGCGCGCGTTCGAAATCGCCGCGCAGGGCCTGCTGCCCGCTGCGGGATACATTCAGCAGTTTCGAGGCGTGCTCGACGAACAGATCGATGCCGTTGGTCTGAAACTGCGTGTCCAGCAACGGGCGTACTGAACCGAGCTGCTCCCGCAGGTATTGCAGGCTTGCACGCACCTTGGGCAGGGATACCCGATGGTGACGGCGGATGGCCGAAAGCACATGCAGCTCGCACAGGTTGGCGAAAGACAACAGACGGGCAGCCGGATCAACCGGCTTGATGACGGGCTGGAAGCGCTTCTCTTCCCCGGCAGAACTCTTGTATGTCTGGCCAAAGCACCACGCTTTGATCGTAGCCGTGGGCAGCCCGAGGATGCTGGCCGACTCACTCGCACTGTAGGCAGGTTGTTCAGACCGTTCGGGCGGCGTGTTTCCGTCAGAGGCGGCGTGAGAATGAATCATGAAACTGAACGCTCCTGCGATGGCCCGATCATGCGATCCCGATTGAAATCCGTCGCATGAAAAGTGATTTGAACGCTGCGGATGCTAGATGTATTGCATTGATTTTTCAATGTTTAAATCGATCCGAAGGCTGCCCGCTGCCGCGACGCGGCAGCGGGCATCGTTGCTCACACCTTCCTGTACACCTCGGCCCCCTGCTTGACGAACTCGATGGACTTGGTCGCCATGCCCTGGGTGAGCGCGTCCTCGTTGCTCAGGCCCTGGGCGGCGGCGTAGTCGCGCACGTCCTGGGTGATCTTCATGCTGCAGAAGTGCGGGCCGCACATGGAACAGAAGTGGGCGAGCTTGGCGCCGTGCTGGGGCAGCGTCTCGTCGTGGAATTCGCGTGCCTTGTCCGGGTCGAGGCCGAGGTTGAACTGGTCGTCCCAGCGGAATTCGAAGCGTGACTTGGACAGCGCGTTGTCGCGGATCTGCGCGCCCGGGTGACCCTTGGCCAGATCGGCGGCGTGGGCGGCGAGCTTGTAGGTGATGATGCCGGTCTTCACGTCGTCCTTGTCCGGCAGCCCGAGGTGTTCCTTGGGCGTGACGTAACAGAGCATGGCCGTGCCGTACCAGCCGATCATCGCCGCGCCGATGCCGCTGGTGATGTGGTCGTAGCCGGGGGCGATGTCGGTGGTCAGCGGGCCCAGCGTGTAGAAGGGCGCCTCGTCGCACCAGTCCAGCTGCAGGTCCATGTTCTCCTTGATGAGCTGCATCGGCACATGGCCCGGGCCTTCGATCATCACCTGCACGTCGTGCTGCCAGGCGACCTGCGTGAGCTCGCCCAGCGTCTTCAGTTCAGCCAGCTGCGCCTCGTCGTTGGCGTCGTAGATGCTGCCCGGACGCAGGCCGTCGCCCAGACTGAAGGACACGTCGTAGGCCTTCATGATTTCGCAGATCTCTTCGAAGTGCGTGTAGAGGAAGCTCTCCTTGTGGTGCGCCAGGCACCACTTGGCCATGATCGAGCCGCCGCGGCTGACGATGCCGGTCATGCGGTTGGCCGTCATCGGGATGTAGGGCAGGCGCACGCCGGCGTGGATGGTGAAGTAATCCACGCCCTGTTCGGCCTGCTCGATCAGCGTGTCGCGGAACATTTCCCACGTGAGCTCTTCGGCCTTGCCGTCGACCTTCTCCAGCGCCTGGTAGATGGGCACGGTGCCGATGGGCACCGGGGAGTTGCGGATGATCCACTCGCGGGTTTCGTGGATGTGCTTGCCGGTCGAGAGGTCCATCACCGTGTCGCCGCCCCAGCGGATGGCCCAGGTCATCTTGTCGACCTCCTCGCCGATGGACGAACCCAGTGCCGAGTTGCCGATGTTGGCGTTGATCTTCACGAGGAAGTTGCGGCCGATGATCATCGGCTCGCTCTCCGGGTGATTGATGTTGGCCGGGATGATGGCGCGCCCGCGGGCGACTTCATCTCGCACGAACTCGGGGGTGATTTCTGCAGGGATCGCGGCGCCGAAGCTCTGGCCCGGATGCTGGCGGCCGAGGAGTGCGGCCATCTTCGCACCGGTCGGGCCCGAGGCCTTGAGCGACTCGATGTACTGGCGCCGCTGCAGGTTCTCGCGGATGGCGATGTATTCCATCTCGGGCGTGATGAGGCCCTGGCGGGCGTAGTGCATCTGCGACACATTCCGGCCCGGCAGCGCGCGGCGCGGTGCGCGGTGCAGGCCGGGGAAGCGCAGATGGGCGGTGGCCGCATCCAGGGCGCGTTCGGTGCCGAAGGCGGACGAAAGACCGGACAGTTGCTCGGTGTCGCCGCGCTCGGCGATCCAGCCCGAGCGCACGCCGGGCAGGCCGGAGCGGATGTCGATGGCGGCGGCCGGGTCCGAGTAGGGGCCGGAGCAGTCATAGACGAAGACCGGCGGATTCTTCTCGGCGCCGAAGGAGGCGGGGGTGTCGGACTGGGAAATCTCGCGCATGGGCACGCGGATGTCCGGGCGCGAACCTTCGATGTAGATCTTGCGCGAGTTGGGCAGCGGGGCGATCGCTGCGGAATCGACGTGCGCCTGCGAGGCGAGGAAGGATTCCCGGGCAAGCGGGTCTTTGGCGTTCATGGAAGCTCCCAAGGTGTGTGGCATTCACACCGGGCAGGGAATACGCCAGCCATCGAAATTCGGGAGCTGCCCGTTTCCCTACGCCGGCATGATCCGGATCAGGTGTTGAGGGTGTGTCTCAGCCGTGCGCCGTGAAGCGTGCGGCACCCCTAACGTGTGCGAATGGAACTTACCCTGCCCGACCCGCGAGCGCAAGACGCATCGTTCAAGCGCCGGTCACGCGTTGCCGTAAATACGTCATCGTCCCGAACGGGATCTGGCCAACGCGAGACCAGCCATGAAAAACCGATACGTACTGACACCCGCATTCTTGACCGTCGCGCTCGCCTGCGTGACCGGTGCCACGCATGCTGCCGACTGGCACGTGATTTCGACTGACCGCGGCAAATCCATCGAAATCGACCGCGACAGCGTGCTGCGCGCGGAGAGTGGCAAGAAAGTTGCGTGGGGGCGGCTGGTGCTGAGCGGGCCCGACGCAGAGAAAACGGGTTACGCGATGGTGCAGGCGCTGAACCGTTACGACTGCCAGAGCCTGAAGTTCGCGACCATCAAGCGGGTTTATCTGGATGCCCAGCAGAAGATCCTGCGGGAGGAACGTGCCGGGTCCGACACCGAAATCGCGCTGCTGCCGGGCACGCTGGACGAAAAGCTGTTCCGCGAAGTGTGCCAGCCGCCCGGTGCAGAAGAACTGCGTCAGGTGGCCGAACAGGCCGGGCGCGCCGCGCGTACCGCGGCCAATGCGTCCGGGGGGATGGACGCGCAGGGTGGCCGCATCGAGCGGACCGAAATGCTCAGCATCAAGCCGGACCTGAGGGAGGCGGCCGCGCAGGCGCGCGAGGAATTGTCGAAGGGCCCGAAGGCAGGCGCCGCAGCAGCACCCGAAAAGACGGCGCTGGACAAGCATGCCGCCGACAGACACTCGCCGGAAAAGCCCGCGGCTGTGAAATCCGCCGAACCGGCAACCAGAAAACCGGCTGCGCCGGCACCGGTCGCGGCGGTCACTCCGCCGCCGGCCAGGCACAGTGAAATACCGTTGCCGCCGCCGGCACCGAGGGCGCAGCCGAAACCCGTGCAGATGGCTGCGCTGTCGCCGCATGTCCATGCGTCTGCCAGGGCACCGGCCGAGAAGCCGGCTGTTGCCGCGCCAGCCGTTCATGCGCACAAGGACATCCACTGGAGCTACGAGGGCGAATTCGGTCCGCAGAACTGGGGCCGGCTCAAGCCGGAATGGGCGCAATGCGCCGAGGGACGCACGCAGTCGCCGATCGACATCCGCGAAGGCATCAAGGTCGACCTGCCGGCCATCACCTTCGACTACAAGACGACCTACTTCAGTGTCATCGACAACGGGCACACCGTGCAGGTGAACGTTGGAGAGGGCAGCAGCTTCACGGTGTCGGGCAAGCGCTACGATCTGGTCCAGTTCCATTTCCACAAGCCGGCCGAAGAGCGTGTGAACGGCAAGTCCTTCGAAATGGTTGCCCATCTGGTGCATCGCGATGTGGACAACAAGCTCGCCGTCGTTGCCGTGCTGCTTGATCGTGGTGACGAAAGCGCGGTCTTCAATACGCTGTGGGCGCACCTGCCGCTGCAGAAGAACGTGGAGAACACGCCTGACGTGAGCATCGATCTGGCACAACTGCTGCCCGCGAAGCGCGATTACTTCACATATATGGGTTCGCTGACCACGCCGCCGTGTTCCGAAGGCGTGACGTGGATCGTGATCAAGCAGCCGCTTGCCGTATCGGCTGAACAGATCGGCGTATTCGGCCACCTGTACAAGAACAATGCGCGGCCGGTGCAGTCTGCCAATTCGCGGCTGATCAAGCAGTCGCGCTGAATCCCGGTCAGCGCCGGGCGAGACGGATGCGCGTCCGGCACGCCCTTGATCGACAGATTGAACTGCATGAAAAAAGCCTCCGGAACGGATCCGATGGATCAATTCCGGAGGCGATTCGCAGCCGGATCAGTCGGGGCAGGACGCCCCGACATGCCGTCGATCAGTAGCGGTAATGCTCCGGCTTGTAAGGACCTTCGCGGTGCACGCCGATGTAGCGAGCCTGCGCATCGCTCAGTTCGGTCAGTTGCGCATTCAGCTTCTTCAGCTGCAGGCGAGCGACCTTCTCATCGAGGTGCTTGGGCAGCACGTAGACGCCGACCGGGTACTTTTCCGTTTCGGTGAACAGTTCGATCTGCGCAATGGTCTGGTTCGCGAACGAACTGGACATCACGTACGACGGATGACCCGTGCCGCAACCCAGATTCACCAGACGACCCTTGGCCAGCAGAATGATGCGGCGACCCGACGGGAAGATGACGTGATCGACCTGCGGCTTGATTTCGTCCCACTCGTACTTTTCGAGCGAGGCGACGTCGATTTCGTTGTCGAAGTGGCCGATGTTGCAGACGATGGCCTGATCCTTCATCTTCAGCATGTGTTCATGCGTGATGACGTGGTAGTTGCCGGTGGCGGTCACGAAGATGTCGGCGTGCTCGACCGCGTAATCCATCGTGACGACGCGGTAGCCTTCCATCGCGGCCTGCAGTGCGCAGATCGGGTCGATTTCGGTGACCCACACCTGGGCCGACAGCGCGCGCAGCGCCTGTGCCGAACCTTTGCCCACGTCGCCGTAACCGGCCACGACGGCAACCTTGCCGGCGATCATCACGTCGGTGGCGCGCTTGATGCCGTCGACCAGCGACTCGCGGCAACCATACAGGTTGTCGAATTTCGACTTGGTGACCGAGTCATTCACGTTGATGGCGGGGAAGGCAAGGCGGCCTTCCTTGTGCATCTGGTACAGGCGATGCACGCCGGTCGTCGTTTCTTCGGTCACACCCTTGATGTGCTTCAGACGCTTCGAATACCAGTTCGGGTCACGCTTGAGTGTTTCGGTGATCGAATTGAACAGGCAGACTTCCTCTTCACTCGCCGGGTGATGCAGCGCAGTCGGATCGGTTTCGGCCCTGGTGCCCAGATGCAGCAGCAGCGTGGCATCGCCGCCATCGTCGAGGATCATGTTGCTGAAACCGCCGTCCGGCCATTCGAAGATGCGGTGGGTGTAATCCCAGTAATCGACCAGCGACTCGCCCTTGACGGCGAACACCGGCGTGCCGGCTGCAGCGATCGCGGCGGCGGCGTGGTCCTGCGTCGAGTAGATGTTGCACGAGGCCCAGCGCACTTCGGCGCCCAGCGCTTCGAGCGTCTGGATAAGCACGGCGGTCTGGATCGTCATGTGCAGACTGCCGGTGATGCGCGCGCCGCGCAGCGGCTGCTGTGTGGCGTACTCTTCGCGGATCGACATCAGGCCGGGCATTTCGGTCTCGGCAATGGCGATTTCCTTGTGTCCCCAGTCGGCCAGCGACGGGTCGGCAATCACGTAATCCTTCAGATCATTGGGTGCATTCATTTACGGGCTCCTTTGCGAGGGCAGGTGAGCTCACCTGCCATCCGCCACCGGCCTATTCCGGTGCTGCGGGTTCAGGTGAGCGCCGTTGCAAATGTGCCCGCGACCGGTGACGGTCCGGCGGGGTCCGAGCCTGGGGGCCTTGCGGCACCTCGCAGCGCTCCTCGGAAGGATGCAGAGTATAGCGGCAGTGTGCAGGATCGATCGATCCAGACCCACTGCGCATGCACAGACGCACGCGGCGACCTGTTTGTTCCCGATGCGATTTACGGCAGCTGCCGTCGCAACTTGAGCGGGTCGGGGCCGGCAGCGTTCAGGCAGCGGTGGATCAGGCCGTGCCGCTGCGAAACCACCACCAGCCAAAACCAGCTGCGAGGACGACCACGACGCCGATCGCGAGGTTGCGCTGCAGCGGATAGCGCTCCAGTTTCACCAGTTGCGTGTTGAAACTGATGTAGAGAAAGCCGCCGGCGAACAGCGCAAGCACACCCAGCAGCGTCCAGCGATTGCCCAGTCGGCCGGCTGCGCGCAGCAGCGTGCCGCAAACGAGGATGAGGACAAAGTAGGAAAGCAGCGACAGCGGCGTGATGCCGGTGCACGAACGACCGCCACAGGCGGGACAGATGGCGGGCGCTCGTGCCCGGGCCATGAGTTTGACCAGACGCTGAATCGTGTCCTGCCCGCAGTGCGGGCAGCGTGAAAGCCTGGCCACCGTTGTTTCCGATTACTTGCCGGCGAGGAAGGCCGCGCGCTGCACCGGATCGGGAATGTCGCGCGCCAGTTCTTCCAGCAGCGCCTGTTCGGTGCCCGTGCGCTTGAGCGCACGGCCGATCAGGATGCGTGCCATGGGCCCGATGTGCCGTGCCAGACGGTGTTCGATGTCGGCGATCACCTGATCATCGAGCGGACGGGCGCCCTGGCTCGCGTGTCGTGCCGTTGTGGTCGGCAGCGACGCACTGCTGCGGCGCGCCGTCGAGTGCGACGCGGCCGCAGAGGGCGATGACAGCGATGCCGTCGACGCCGATTTCGCCACGTGGCGCTGTGCTTCGATCAGGAAGCCGGCACGCTGTGCATCGTTCGGAATGTGTCGCGACAATTGTTCGATCAACTCAGCTGCGCCGCGCGCCTGCGGCGCGATGCGCGACACCAGCACGCGCGCCATCGGCCCGATATGCCGGGTCAGCAGGGCTTCGAGTACCGGTGTGAGCGAATCGCCGGCCTCGAGTGTCGGAGCCTGCTCGGTGCGTCGCGTAATGCCGCTGCGACCGTCGAGCTCGAACACCTCCTGGCTGCGCGATGCAATTTCGACCCGCTGACCGGTGATGTGCAGTCCGTCGGGTGTGCCCGTACCGAGCGCGGATACCGTTTCGTAGTAGGCGCGCGATACCAGCACCTGACCCGGGCGAGCCAGTTCGGCCAGCGCGCGCGCCGCATCCAGCCCGTCACCGTGCAGGTCGAGCGCGCCGGTTCCGGCACGCGACACCCGTACCGGACCGAGATTGATGCCCTGCTTGATTCCGTTTCCGTCGGGGGAACCGTCCGCTTCGCCACCCAGGTCGCGAAAATCGATCTGGCGCAGTCGCTGTGCGACCACGCAGGCGTCTTCGGGCTGGCCGAGCAGGCACAGCGCCGTGCCGTCGGGCGTGTCGAGAATGAGCCTGCTATCGGCGTCGACCGCGCGCGCGGCCCGTGCCAGCGCGTCGTCCAGTTCCGATTTGCACGCCAGCCGCTGAGCCGTGTCGAGCTGCATGCTGTGGTCGATCTGTGCGTACAGTACGCTGCACACGATGGTGCGCCGCTCTTCGGATGCGCCGGTGGCGCGCACGGTCGGTGCCGGGTGGACCGAGACACTGCCGGCTGCGAGCGGGCCGCGACCGGGGGTGGGTGCCGCCATGAACACGCGGCGGAAGTCGGCAACGCTGCGCGGGCGGCGCGAATCGTGCGGCTCCAGGCCCCAGTCGATGGCGCGCAGCAGTGACGCGCCATACACCGACGCATCGGCCAGACGCGAAGCGGGAATCAGCGGATCGTTCTGCACGCGCGCGGCGGATTCGATCGGACGCTGGCCGGTCACCAGCCAGTACATCACGGCCGCGAGCGAGTAGATGTCGGTCCACGGCCCCTGATTGCCGTGCGAGTGATATTGCTCGAAGGGCGCGAAGCCCGGCGTCACGATGGCGGTCAGCGTGTGTTCGGTATCGTGATAGCGGCGGGCCGCGCCGAAGTCGAGCAGCACCGGTGCGCCGTCGTCGCGGATGCAGATGTTGGGCGGCTTGATGTCGCGATGCAGGAATCCGCCGTCGTGGATGACCTGCAGGCCTTCGAGCAGCGGGCGCACGATGGCCAGCAGCGTGGCGCGGTCGACGCGACCGCCGCGTTCGCGTACCCACTGGTTGAGCGGCCGGCCCTGTTCGTAGTCCATCACCATGTAGGCGCTGCCGTTCGCTTCGAAGAAGCGGCTTACGCGCACGATGTGCGGATGGCGGAAGTTGGCCAGCGCGCGCGATTCATCGAGAAAGCGACGCAGCCCCTGCTCGAACATTTCCACCGCCGGACCGGCGCGCGGTACCACGCGCTGGCCCTCGCCCCGCAAAGCGATGTCGGTCGGAAGGAATTCCTTGATGGCCACCTTGCAGTCGAGCAGGGTGTCGTGCGCCAGATAGGTCAAGCCGAAGCCGCCGCCGCCCAGCAGTGATTCGATGCGGTATTCGTTCAGCGGCCAGCCGCTTGGCAGGGCGCCCGGGCTGACGTTGGCGGTCGGCAGGAAGCCGCTGCCCGCCAGCACCTCGGCGTTCACGCTGTCCTGCGTGAAGGGTTCGTCGCCATTGTCGTCGTGGTCGACGCCGGGCGGCAGGTCAGGGCCGTTCGCCACCGCTCAGCTGTCTATCATGCGCATCGCGGTTTCGAGGCTGCGACGCATGCGGTTGAAGGACGCTCCGAGCACAGACACCTCGTCCTTGCCCGAATCCATGAACTCCGGCACCGAGAAGTCGCCGGTGCTGATCTGGTCAGCCGCGGCCGACAGCCGCGCCACCGGGCGGATGATCAGCCATTCGAGCATCAGGTTGAGCGCCAGCATCACGAACGCGAACACGCCCAGCAGCGACAGCATGAAGGTGTTGAAGGCGCGGTCGGCGTTGCTCACCGGCAGCGTCATCGGCACCGACACCACCTGCGCACCGATGATTTCATTCATCTTCCAGCCGAAGCCGTTCGCCTCGCGATACACCTTCACCATCGTCGGCGGCGCGGTGGCGGCGGTGTTGTGGCAGGCGAGACAGGCTGGATTGGTGATCTTGATCGGTCGCGCGATATACATATGCTGACCGGTCGGCGTTTCGCGCACACCGGTCAGCTCTTTCGTGCCTTCCGCGTTCCGGAAGCCGGTCACGATGTCCGCTTCCCAGTCGGAAGCCCGATCGCGCGGGTTGGTGGGGTTCAGCGTCGCTTCCTTGTAAGCGTATTCCGGATGGTTCTTGCGCAGTTCGTTGATCGTTTCGGTCGCCGCGTAGGCCGGCACCGTCTGCGGCAGGAACTGTTGGGACAGCAGCGGATCGAGGTGCGGCTTGATCTGGCTGACCGTGTAGGCGCGGATGGCCAGCGCGGTTTCCATCATCAGGCGCGCATTGCGTTCGACCTCGGCGCGCGCGTTGTCGTGCAGCAGGCGATGCGACAGCGCCGCGCAGGCGGCGAGACCGATCGCGAACACGCCGATCAGCACCAGGTTGAACTTGAGTCTGAGTCCCATTTCCGTGAAGCCTTTCGATCCCGTGAGTGCAACACTGCTGCGCGACCCCATCGATCAATGTCGGGCCTGATTGCAGGTCATTGATAATACTGAAAGTATCGGTGTGCTGTCTGCGTCGGGGGCGACGGCCGGTCGCGCCTGGGTGATCAGCCTGCCGGTGGCGCCATTCCGTTGCGATTCATCAGCCACCAAACGATGGCGGCGATCGATGCTGCCCACAACAGCAGTATCAGCACACCGGCGATCCAGTTTGCCGGCAGCTTGCCCTCGCGCGCCCGCGCCCGCGCCGCGTCCATCACGTCCGGCGGAATCATGCGTACCGCCAGCCATACGCCGATGGGCAGCAGCACCACTTCGTCGAGCAGGCCGAGCACCGGTATGAAATCGGGGATGAGGTCGATCGGGCTTGCGGCGTAAGCCAGCAGGAAAAGCAGCAGGATCTTCGCGCGGCGGGGCGTACGCGTGTCCTGCGCTGCAATGACGAGCGCCATCAGCTCAAGCTTGATGGCCTGTATGCGTTCCTTGAGTCCCATGGCAACCGTGTTCTGTCGTTGTTTGAAGCCCGGACAGGATCAGAACACAAAAATCGGCGCCGCGTCAGCCGCCAGACCGGAAAAATATTCACTGCAGCTGTTTCGCGCCGGCGTCACGAGGCGCTGCCCCGGCTGCCATCACAGCAGCACGATATCGAACTGCTCCTGCGAGTAACTCGATTCGGCGTGCAGCGAGATCGGCTTGCCGATGAAGTCGGACAGCATGGCCAGCGCCTGCGATTCTTCCTCGAGGAAGAGGTCGACCACCTTCGGGTGGGCGAGGATGCGGAATTCGCGGGCGCTGAACTGACGCGCTTCGCGCAGCAGTTCGCGCAGGATGTCGAAGCTCATGGTCTGTGCCGTCTTCACTTCGCCGCGGCCGCCGCAGGTCGGGCAGGGCTCGCACAGCACGTGCGCGATGGATTCGCGGGTGCGCTTGCGGGTCATCTCGACCAGACCGAGCGATGTGAAGCCGCTGACCGAAATCTTCGTGTGGTCGCGTGACAGCGCCTTGTTCAGTTCGGCCAGCACCTGCGTGCGGTGCTCGTCGCTGTCCATATCGATGAAATCGATCAGGATGATGCCGCCCAGGTTGCGCAGCCGCAGGTGGCGCGCGATCTGATGTGCCGCTTCGAGATTGGTCTTGAAGATGGTTTCGTCGAAATTGCGCGAACCGACGAAACCACCGGTGTTCACGTCGATGGTGGTCATCGCTTCGGTCTGGTCGAAAATCAGGTAACCGCCCGATTTCAGATCGACGCGGCGCGCCAGCGCCTTTTCGATTTCCTCTTCCACGCTGTGCAGTTCGAACAGCGGCCGCTCGCCGGTGTAGTGCTCCAGCAGCCTGGTGAGCTGCGGCATGTACTCCTCGGCGAAGGCGCGCAGCTTGACGAAGTTTTCGCGCGAATCGACCTGGATGCTCTGCGTGTCGGCGCACACCAGATCGCGCAGCACGCGCTGGCCCAGTGTCAGGTCTTCGAACACCAGCGACGGCGGCTTGGCGGTCTTCGCGCGGTTGCGGATTTCCTGCCACATCTTTCGCAGGTAGGCGATGTCTGCCGCCAGTTCTTCGTCGGTGGCGCATTCGGCCATGGTGCGCACGATGTAGCCGCCCGGATCTTCCTCCGGCAGCAGGGCATGGATGCGCGCACGCAGTGCTTCGCGCTCTTCCGTCGATTCGATGCGCTGCGAAATGCCGACGTGGCGGTCCTGCGGCAGATGCACCAGCAGCCGTCCGGCGATGCTGATCTGCGTCGACATTCGAGCGCCCTTGGTGCCGATCGGATCTTTCAGGGTCTGCACCAGCACGCTCTGGCCTTCGGTCAGCAGCCGCTCGATCGGCTTCGGCGCCTCGCCGTTCTGGCGCGCTTCCCATATGTCGGCCACGTGCAGGAAGGCTGTGCGTTCGAGGCCGACATCAATGAAGGCAGACTGCATGCCCGGCAGCACGCGCACCACGCGCCCGAGATAGATGTTGCCGACGATGCCGCGCGCGCCGCTGCGCTCGATGTGCAGTTCCTGAACCGAGCCCTGCTGCAGCAGCGCGACGCGGGTTTCCTGCGGCGTGAAATTGATGAGGAATTGATCGTTCATGGCTGTGTAGCGTGCAGGACTGCGCGCAGCGGAAAGTGTGGAGTTCAGAAATTCATACCGAATCGGCGCAGCAGTTGCCAGGTTTCGTTCAGGGGCAGACCGACGATGCCGGTGTAGGAACCTTCGATGTGTTCCACGAACACGCCGGCGCGGCCCTGTATGCCGTAGGCACCGGCTTTGTCCATCGGTTCGCCGGACGACACGTAGCGTTCGATGTCGCGTGCCTCGAGCCGGGCGAACCGCACCGTCGATATCGACAGCACATGTTCCAGCCGCCGGCCGTCGCTGACCGCCACGGCCGTCAGCACGCGGTGGCTGCGTCCGGACAGCAGGTTGAGCATGCGCGTGGCGTCGACGGCGTCGCCTGGCTTGCCCAGTATTTCGCCGTCGATTTCCACCGTGGTGTCGGCCGACACTACCAGGCCGGCCGACAGACGCCGCCACGACAACCGCTGCTCGCCGCCCAGCGCCTTGGCGCGGGCCACGCGCACCACATAGGTGTCGGCGTCTTCGCCTTCGCGTACATCTTCGGTCACGTCGATGTCTTCGCGCGGCAGGCCGCGGAAAGGCAGCACGAGGAAAGGCGCACCGATCTGGGTCAGCAGTTCGCGCCGGCGCGGGCTGCGCGACGCGAGGTACAGGGCGGGGGGGACGGTGCTCGACAGACTCATTCGCGGTGATAGGGGTGGTTGGCTTCCAGGCTCGCCGCACGATACAACGCTTCGGCCAGCAAAAGGCGGGCGAGCGCATGCGGCAAGGTGAGACTCGAGAGGCGGATCAGTTCGTGGGCGCGTGACTTGAGTGCCGGCGACAGGCCGTCCGGGCCGCCGATCAGCAGGGCGACGTCGTCGCCGCCATCGCGCCAGCGCCGCAGGCGGGCGGCCAGCGCCACCGTGGTGAGATCATCACCGCGCTCGTCGAGCGCCACGATGCGCGCCCGCGCCGGCAGCGCCTGTTCGATGCGCGCGCGCTCGGCGTCCAGCAGCGCTTCGACCGGCTTGCCCTGGGTGCGCGGTTCCGCCTTCACTTCGACAATGACCAGCGGCGACTCGCGCGGCATGCGGCGGGCGAATTCCTCCACGCCCGCGTCGACCCAGCCGGGCATGCGATGCCCGACGCAGATCACCAGCAGTTTCAACGTGCGTCCGGTCCGGGGCCGCGACCCCGCACGCCGGTTTCGCGGGCGCCTGTCGCACGGTCGGACGGACGGGCCGAACCCGACCACAGTTCTTCGAGGTTGTAATAGGCGCGCACTGCCGGCTGCATGACGTGCACCACCAGGTCGCCCAGATCGACCAGCACCCATTCGCCGGTGTCTTCGCCTTCGATGCTGACCACGTGGCCGCCGGCTTCCTTCACCTTGTCCTGCACGTGGCGTGCCAGCGCGCGCGTCTGGCGGTTCGAGTCGCCGCTCGCGATCACCAGCCGGTCGAACAGCGAAGTCAGTCCCTGTGTGTTGATGACTTCGATGTCGCGGGCCTTGATGTCTTCGAGCGCATCGACGACGACGGCTTCCAGTTTCTTGATGTCCATGTTCAATCCCGGTAGAGCCTGTGATGGCGGATGTAGTCGAGTACGGCTGTCGGTGCAAGATAGCGGCAGCTTGCGCCACGCGCCAGTCGTGCCCGCAGGTCGGTGGCCGAAATGGCCAGTGCAGTCATGTCGAAGCGCACGATGGCGCCGCCGGGTGCGCAGCGCAGCGCCTGTGCGTCACTGCGGCTGCGTGCGGTCAGTTCGGTGGCCAGTGCCGGGTCGAGCGCCGACGCCTGCACCGACTGACCGGCGCGTGTCGCCAGCCCGATGTGGGCCAGTTCGAACAGTTCGCGCCAGCGATGCCATGTGTGCAGCCGGCTGAAGGCGTCGGCGCCCAGTATGATCACCAACGGGCGCGTCGTGCCCAACTCGGCGCGCAGCGACAGCACGGTGTCCACGGTGTAGCTCGGGCGGCCCGATTCGACTTCCCGCGCATCGACGTCGAACAGCGGGTTCGACGCCGTGGCGCAGCGCACCATGCCGAGCCGGTGTTCAGCGGACGTCTGCGGCGCAGTGCGGTGCCACGGCTGTCCTGCAGGAATCCAGCACACTGCATCCAGTGCCAGCGCTTCGCATGCCTCTTCGGCCAGCCGCAGGTGACCGAAATGCACCGGGTCGAACGTGCCGCCGAACACGCCCAGCGGCCCGGCTGGCGCGCCCTCACTCATCGGGCGGTCCGGAATCGGACGGCGGCTCCGGCTCCGGCTCGGGTTCCGGCACCGGGTCGGGCTGCTGCGCGAATACCTGCTGGAAACTCACGTACAGGCTGGCCGCCAGAGTGGGTACGAGCACGAACAGCAGCACCATGCGCACCGCGATGCGCAGCAGGCTGGCGATGCCTTCGTCGTTGCCGATCAGCTGTATGACCAGCACCGGAAGACCGACACCCAGCATCGCCGCGCCGGCGAAATACACGAGGAAGGCACCGATGTTGCGCAGCACGCCGACCACGCCGAAGAACAGCGACTTGCCGAGCGGCACGCCCTGCGTCGCGATCAGGTAGGGCGGAAACCACATGATGAGGATGAGCGGCAGCACCAGCGGCAGCAGCTGCATCAGCGTGCGGGTGAATTGCTCTTCGTCCGCTTCGGCGACGGCGGCGACATCGGGCGCCGAAAACACCACCGTATGGATCAGCACCACCACCAGCGAACCGGCGAGATGCACGAAACCGAGCTGCACCAGCGTACGCAGGTTGCTGGCCAGTCCGGTCTTCAGCACTTCGGTCGACACGTCGAGCTTGCGGTCGAGCAGGCGCGCACCGTTGAACACGATGACCGACATGATGGGCAGGCACACCGCGACCAGCACCGGGCCCACCAGCGGCACGATGTTCAGGAACACCATGACCAGCAGGTAGCCCATGGTGAGTGCTGTCATCAGCGGCGGGTTGCGGCGGAACAGCGCGAAGCCGCCGGTGATCCAGAACCAGCCGGCCAGCGCCGGCAATCTGCGGGCCTGCAGGTTTACTGCCACGGCAGCGTGCCGCCGGCGCGCACGCGTGCGGCCAGGATGTCGCGGAACCGCTTCGGATCGTGCTTGTGCACCATTTCGCCTCCGCGCGGCAGGTGGAAATCGTAAAGCCGCGACAGCCAGAAACGCAGCGCGGCACCGCGCAGCATCACCGGCCACGCCAGACGCTCTGCTTCGTTCAGCGTGCGCTCTGCCCGGTAGGCGGTCAGCATCGCGAGCGCCCGTTCGGTCACCAGTTCGCCGGCGTCGTCCGAACACCAGTCGTTCATCGTCACGGCCAGATCGAACAGCAGGTAGTCATCGCCGGCAAAGTAGAAATCGATGATGCCGCCGATGCGCTCGCCGTCCATCAGGCAATTGTCGCGGAACAGGTCGGCATGCACCACGCCGAAGGGCAGCGCGGCGCACAGACCCGTTTCACGCGCGTGGCGCTGGAAGTCGATTTCCGATTCCAGCAGCACGCGATCTTCCGCATCGAGAAAACCTGTCAGCTGGGGTGCGGTGCCCAGCCACCAGTCGTAGCCGCGCGGATTCGGGAATCGGCGGCCATAGCTCTGCCCCGCGACATGCATCGTCGCCAGCATGCCGCCGATGGCGGCACAGTGAGCCGCCGCGGGCGCCATCTGCGACTTGCCGGCGAGCCGGGTCGCCAGCATGGCCGGCTTGCCGTTCAGCGTGCCGAGGTATTCGTTGTCGCGGTCGGCGATCGGCGCCGGACAGGGGATGCCGTGGCGCGACAGATGCGCCATCAGATGCACGTAGAACGGCAGTTCGGACCGCGTGAGCTTTTCGAACAGGGTCAGCACGTAGCGACCGTTCGAGGTATCGACGAAGTAGTTCGTGTTTTCGATGCCGGCCGGAATTCCTTCCAGCGACAGCAGATGGCCGATGGAGTAATTCTTCAGCCAGTCGCGCATTTCATCCGCGGTGACGGTGGTGAAGACAGACACGTATCAGATTCGGAAGTAAGGCGGGCGCCGGCGGCGCGCGCAGGTCAGTCGAACGAAAAGATCACCCACTTCGGGACGCGCACGCCCGTGTCGAGGTCGTCATGGCGGGTCATCACGCCCATGCCGTTCTCGTCCATGAGGTAGTACGGCACTCCGTGCGACGGCGTCACCTTGACCATGTAAAGCTTGCCGTTCATGCGGTATTCCTCCACCCGCTCGTCGGCCTTCTGGATGATGGTGACCTGCGGTTCGGTCGTCACGTCACCGCCGCCGTCCAGCGGTTGCGGCGGCGGCGGCGGTTCCGGAACGGGCTGCAGATCGGCCGGCCGGTCTGCCTGGGCATGAACCAGCGGCGCGGCGGCAGCCAGCGAGGCAGCGATCAGGGCAGCAGAAAAAAACAGTCGCATCGAAAATCCTTTGTGAGTCCGGCAGTTTAACAGAGGCGCCCGCGCATCCCGGTGGCCTGCAGCTCGCCCCATGGTTTTCCTTGCCTCTTGTGTCTTGCGTCTTGAATCTAGAGATTCAGCATGGCTTCATGTTCTTCAGGCAGCGGCATGAAGCTGCGGTTCTCGTAATGGCGGAATATCGCTTCGACGATCTGTGCCGGATCGTCGATCAACTGCACCAGATCGATGTCGGCAGTCGAAATCATGCCCTCGGCGACCAGTGTGTCGCGGAACCAGTCGATCAGGCCCTTCCAGAACGGCGAGTGCACCAGAATGATCGGAATGCTGCGGCTCTTGCGCGTCTGGATCAGCGTCAGCGCCTCCATCAGCTCGTCCAGCGTGCCGAAACCGCCGGGCATGACCACATAAGCAGCGGCGAAGCGCACGAACATGTACTTGCGGGCGAAGAAATGCTCGAACGAGTGCGAAATGTCCTGATAGGTGTTCGCCATCTGTTCCATCGGCAGCTGGATGTTCAGGCCGACACTGGGTGACTTGCCGTCGAAGGCGCCCTTGTTCGCCGCCTCCATGATGCCGGGGCCACCGCCGGAAATGACCGAAAAGCCGGCGTCCGACAGCTGGCGCGCGATGCGTTCGGTCAGCACATAGTAGGGATGGTCGCGCGGCGTGCGTGCGCTGCCGAAGATGCTCACCGCCGGCCGGATCGCCTGCAGTCTTTCGGTCGCTTCGACGAATTCGGCCATGATGCCGAACACACGCCACGCCTCGCGCGCGCTGCTGGCCCGGGCTGCGTCACCGGGGTCGATCATGCCGGGAAGTTTGTCTTTGGCGCTCATGGGGAAGGTCCGGGGTTGATAATGTCGGGCTGACCGAATGTTCACCTGAGCGGAATCCGCCATGCCCACGCTGCTGCTTGTCGATGGTTCGTCCTACCTGTACCGCGCCTTCCACGCCATGCCCGACCTGCGCAATGCCCAGGGCGAGCCGACCGGCGCGTTGCGCGGCGTCATCAACATGCTAAGGCGGCTGGCTGCCGACTACAAGGCGGACTACCGCGCCTGCGTGTTCGATGCCAAGGGGCCGACCTTCCGCGACGAATGGTATCCGGACTACAAGGGACACCGCCCGCCGATGCCGGAAGATCTGGCGGCACAGATCGCACCCATCCACGATGTGGTGCGCGCGCTCGGCTGGCCGCTGCTCATGCTCGATGGCGTGGAAGCCGATGACGTGATCGGCACGCTGGCGCGCCACGCCACCGAGCGCGGCATCGACTGCGTCATTTCCACCGGCGACAAGGATCTCGCCCAGCTGGTGAACAAGCACGTGTCGCTGGTCAACACGATGAGCGAGGAAAAGCTGGACGAAGCAGGCGTGCTGGCCAAGTTCGGCGTCACGCCGGCCGGCATCGTCGACTACCTTGCGCTGATCGGCGACAGCGTCGACAACGTGCCGGGCGTGGACAAATGCGGTCCGAAGACCGCGGTGAAGTGGCTGCAGCAGTACGGCTCGCTCGATGAAATCGTGGCGCACGCCGACGAGATAGGCGGCAAGGTCGGTGAAAACCTGCGTGCCCACCTCGGCTTCCTGCCGCTGGCGCGCCGTCTGCTCACCGTCAAATGCGACGTCGAGCTGCCGCAGCCGCTCGAGGCGCTGACCTCCGGCAGCGAGAACGCCGAGACGCTGCGCCCGCTTTACGAACGCTATGGTTTCCGCGGTCTGCTGGAGGAATTGGCAAAAGGCCCGAAAAAGGCCGTCAACGCGCCGCCGCCCGCGGCCGATGCTGCGCCCTCGACCGACCCGGAAGGGAGCCATCGTTCGCGCTACGAAATCATCCTCGACCGGGCGGCGTTCGACCGCTGGCTGGCTCTGCTCATGGCGGCGAAGGTGGTGTCGCTCGATACCGAAACCACCAGCCTGGAGCCAATGGACGCGCAACTGGTTGGCATGAGCTTCGCGCTGACGCCGGGCGTCGCCGCCTATCTGCCGCTGGCCCACTGCTATCCGGATGCGCCGGCACAGCTGCCGCGCGACGAGATGCTGGCGATGCTCCGGCCGTGGCTCGAATCGCCTGCGCACGGCAAGCTGGGCCAGAACCTGAAGTACGACCGCCACGTGTTCGCCAACCACGGCATCCGGCTGGCCGGTGTGGTCGACGACACGTTGCTCGAGTCCTATGTGCTCGACGCGGACCGCAGCCACAACCTCGATGCGCTGGTCACCCGGCACCTCGGCCTGAAGGTGATCAGTTACGACGAAGTGACCGGCAAGGGCGCATCGCGCATCGGTTTCGATCAGGTGGCGGTCGACCGTGCCGCCGATTACGCAGCCGAAGACGCCGACGTGACGCTTCGCGTGCACGAGGTACTGGCGCCGCGCCTGACGGCCGAACCGAAGCTCACCTGTATATACAGGGACATCGAACTGCCGGTGGCGGAAATCCTGTTCGGCATGGAACGCACCGGCGTGTTGCTGGACAGCTCGTCGCTGGCGGCACAGAGCAACGAACTCGGCCAGAAGATGATCGATCTGGAGAGCCGGGCGCATGCGGCGGCGAAGCAGCCCTTCAACATCAATTCACCGAAACAGCTGGCGGAAATCCTGTTCGAACGCGAAAAGCTTCCGGTGATCAAGAAGACACCGGGCGGCACGCCGTCAACCGACGAGGAAGTGCTTTCGCAGCTGGCGCTCGATTATCCGCTGCCGGCGCTCATTCTCGAATACCGCGGCCTGGCCAAGCTCAAGGGCACCTACACCGACAAACTGCCGCGCATGGTGCGCGCTGACACCGGGCGTGTGCACACCAGTTTTTCACAGGCAGTCGCCGTCACCGGCCGGCTGTCGAGCAGCGACCCCAACCTGCAGAACATACCGGTGCGCACGGCCGAAGGCCGGCGCATCCGTTCCGCCTTCATCGCGCCGCCGGACCATGTGCTGATCAGCTGCGACTACTCGCAGATCGAACTGCGCATCATGGCTCACCTGTCGCAGGACGAGCGTCTGCTGCAGGCCTTCGCCGAAGGCGAGGACGTGCACCGTGCCACCGCGTCGGAGGTGTTCGGCGTACCGCCGGCGGATGTCAGCAGCGAACAGCGCCGCTACGCCAAGGTGATCAACTTCGGCCTGATCTACGGCATGAGCGCGCACGGCCTGGCCAAGAACCTCGGCATCGAACGGGCGGCAGCAGCGGGCTGGATCGACCGCTACTTCGCGCGTTATCCGGGTGTGCTGCGCTACATGGATGAGACGCGTGCGCAGGCGCGCGAGCAGGGCTATGTGGAGACCGTGTTCGGGCGCCGGCTGCAGCTGCCGGAAATCCGGTCCGCTCAGGCGGCGCGCCGGCAGGGTGCCGAGCGCGCCGCAATCAACGCGCCCATGCAGGGCACGGCCGCCGACCTGATCAAGCTGGCGATGATTGCCGTGGCGGGCTGGCTCAAGGCCGAAAGGCTCGGCACGCGGCTCATCCTGCAGGTACATGACGAACTGGTGCTCGAAGTGCCCGACGCCGAAATCGATCTCGTACGCGAACGCGTGCCGGCCCTGATGGAAGGCGTCGCCAGCCTGTCGGTGCCGCTGCGCGTCGACGCCGGCGTCGGCCTCAACTGGGATGAAGCGCACTGAGGGGGCACTGAATCGCGGGCACCGCACGCTCCGAAAGACATCACGTCATGCATGAAGTCAGTGCAGCGGTTCATTGCACTGCCGAATTCCGTGATGACGCCCGAACGCTGCGCGATTATGGTAGAGATCCATTGATCGCTACCAAAACCCCTTTGCCATGACCGGGTCGGCGTGCCGACGTGTTTCATGAACGAATGCCGTGACGGTGTCGGGACACCGGACGAGGCCCGGGGCCTTCAGGTCCGCAGGTGCTGCGCGAGGAAATCGAGTGTGCGCTGCCAGGCCAGCTTCGCGGCCTTTTCGTCGTAGCGCGGCGTGGTGTCGTTGTTGAAGCCGTGCAGCGTGCCCGGGTACACGAAGCTCCGGTAGGGAACGCCGGCTGCGACGAGCGCGGCGTCGTAGGCCGTGGCGCCGGCGTTCACCCGTTCGTCCTGATCGGCGTAGTGGATGAGCAACGATGAGCGGATGGCTGGCACGTCCTGCTTCGGCGGCTGGGTGCCGTAGAACGGAACCGCGGCGTTCAGGTCGGGCAGCTTCGTTGCGAGTAAGTTGGCGATTGCGCCGCCGTAGCAGAAGCCGACCACGCCGAGCCGGCCGTTGCCCAGTTCGTGTGCGCGGAAGGCGAGGGCCACCGAAACGAAGTCTTCGCGCGTCTTGCCCTGATCCAGCTGCTTGAACAGCTCGCGCGCGCTGTCCTCGTCACCCGGGTAACCGCCGAGCGGATGCAGCGCGTCGGGCGCCAGCACGAGGTAGTTCTCCAGCGCCAGCCGGCGCGCGATGTCTTCGATGTGCGGGTTCAGACCGCGGTTTTCATGCACCACCATCACCGCCGGCAGCGGGCCACCGGCCTTGGCCGGCCGCGCCAGGTAGCCACGCATCTTTCCGTAGCCGCCGCGCGTCGTGAATTCGACGTATTCGGTCTTCAGCCGCGGTTCATCCGGCTTCACCTGCTGCGCCTGCGCGAACTTCGGATTCAGTGCCTCGAGCAGCATGCCGGCCGTGACGCCGCCGACGGCAAAACGTGCTGCGCCCTCGAGAAAACCGCGTCGGTCTATTGCGCCATGCACGTAGTGGTCGAACAGCGCCAGCACTTCCGGCGCGAAATCCTTGATGGTCCTTCTTTTCATGCATCGTCTCCCGCATATCGGTCGGTGCGGATGTCGCCGCAAGCCAGCACGTCGACCCGTCGGGCGGGCGACAATTCCCGGTCCGCGCCCTGCGGTATGCTGCGCCGGGTTCGACACAATTTAAATACGGAGGAGACATGGCATCGATCTATGCGGACGAACACCGCGCGCTGCAGGAAGAATTCGGCACCACGAAGCTGGCTGCCATGCTCGACGAGAACTGGCTGCATGACCAGATCACCGATGTCGAAAAGGCCTTCATCGAGGGGCGCGACATGTTTTTCCTGTCCACTGTCGATCCGGAAGGCAACCCGACCGTGTCGTACAAGGGCGGCCCGACCGGTTTCGTGAAGGTGCTCGACGACCGCACGCTGGTGTTTCCCGGCTACGACGGCAACGGCATGTTCTATTCGATGGGCAACATCGTCGGCCAGGGTAAGGTGGGCATGCTGTTCATCGACTTCGAAACGCCGCACCGCGTGCGCGTGCAGGGCACCGCCGAATTCCTGCGCGACCATCCGCTGCTGGCCGACTACACCGAAGCGAAGTATCTGGTGCGCGTCACCGTCGGCAAGATCTGGGTGAACTGCCCGCGCTACATCCACCGCTACAAGAAGCTGGATCAGTCCAGATACGTGCCGAAGGCTGCGTGCGAAACGCCGCTTGCGCTGTGGAAGCGCCTCGACATGGTGCAGGACGTGCTGCCCGAGCACGAAAAGCCGCGCGTCGAGAAGGAGGGCCTGATCTCGCTCGAGGAGTACGAAGCGAAGGTCGCGCGCGGCGACAGTTGATTCAGGGGCAGGAACCCGCCCCGTGCACGGGCCCGGCCCCCGGAGCGGCCGGGCCCGCGGCACAATGCGCGCCTGACGCACAACGAAAGTCCGCTGCCATGGCAACCCACCCCGCATCGTCCGCGCGCATGCCGCTGTTCGATGCGATCAAGGCCGTCGCCTCGCAGCTCATCGTGCTGCATCACCTGATTTCCTACGGCCCGATGTCCGAAGTGGCACAGCGCCTGTTTCCGCGAGTGGTCGAGTGGCTCTATCACGATGCGCGTCTGGCAGTGCAGGCCTTCTTCGTCCTGGCCGGTTTCCTCGCCGCACGCGCGCTGGCACCCGGGTTCGTGCTGCGTGTGCAATCCCCCCGGCTGCCGATCCTCAAGCGTTTTCGACGACTGGCATTGCCCTGCTTCGCGGCGGTGCTGATCAGCGTCGCCTGCGCCGCAGTCGCGCGCAGCGTGATGAACGATCCGTCACTGCCTGCCGTGCCGACTGTCCTGCAACTTGCCGTCCACGCACTGCTGCTGCAGGACTTGCTCGGCTACGAGGCGTTGTCGGCCGGCGTCTGGTACGTAGCCATCGATTTTCAGCTGTTTGCGATGATGGTTTTGCTGCTGTGGCTTGCCCGTGCTGCGCCGCGCCGTCACCGGCCTGCCGCGGCGGTCGCGCTGGTGGCGGTATCAGCGGCTCTGTCGCTGTTCGTGATCAACCGCGACCCGTCGCTGGACATCGTTGCGCCCTACTTTTTCGGCGTGTATGCGTTGGGCGCTGCGGCGTTCTGGGCTTCGACGCCCGGGCGCGCGCCGTTCTGGCTGATGCCGGTCGCGCTCGTCGTGCTGCTGGCGCTGGCCGTCGATTTCCGCGAGCGCGTGGCGGTCGCGGCCGTGATTGCGCTGTGTGTCGGCGTCGCGCGCAGTACCGATCTGACCGGGCGCTGGCCTGACATCCGCGTGCTCGCCTTTCTCGGACGCATTTCGTTCTCGGTGTTCCTGATCCACTACCCGGTGGCCATGCTGGTCAATGCGGCAGTGCATGTGTCGTTCGGCGCGAACCCGGAATCCAGTATCGCCGGTCTGTTCGTCGCGTGGGCGCTCAGCATCGCGGCCGGCGCGGTGTTCCATCGCTGGATCGAGGCGCCGGCGCTGCGCGTGGGTGAGCGCGGGACCTGAGCACGCGCCGTGAGCAACGTCGTACCATTCGACCTGCCGCGGGCAGTCACCGCTTTCGCATCACCCCTCCAGGGAGAACCCTCATGACGATTCTTCGCACCATTGCAGGCGTGCTGTGCCTGGCCGCGCTTGTCTTCACACCGGTGGCCAGCGCGGCAGACGGCCTGATCGCGGTGAAAAGTCCGCGTGGCGTCGATGAATCCATGGACCGACTGGAAGCGCTGGTCAAACTGCGCGGTCTGAACGTGTTCGCCCGCATCGACCACGCAGCCGGTGCGTCGCGCATCGGCGCAAGCCTCAGGCCGACGCAATTGCTCATATTCGGCAACCCGCAGGGCGGCACCCCATTCATGCAGTGCGCGCAGGAGCTGGGCATCGATCTGCCGCTGAAGGCGCTGGTCTGGGAAGATGCCGCCGCGCAGGTATGGATCGGCTACAACGATCCGGCCTACCTTGCGCGCCGCCACGGCGTAGAGAGCTGCCCGGTGGTTGACGGCCTGCGCAATGCTTTGTCGGGGTTGGTGGATGGGGTGGTTGCCGAGTGAATCCCGCGCGTGCCGGTTGCTAGAGCAGCAGGGGCGCGACGAAAGCGAAGAAACCGCCGATCAGGAAAGTCACCACCGACACGGCATACACTGCCGATGAAACCCGACGCGCCTGCGCGCATGCCCGCGCCGCACGCGGATCGGCTGGGCACGGCAGCGAGCGGGCGCGCCACTGCCAGACGCCGGCCAGCGTGAGCGCCAGCGCGGCGAAGCCGAACACCATGGCCTTGTGTTCCGACAGCCAGATGAGCTGCGGCACATGACGGGTCAGCGTCACCAGCGTGGCGCCAGCGCCGAGTGCCACCAGCAGCGCCGGCAGCGCGCAGCACACCAGCGTCGAACTGCTGGCCAGCAGCGACACGAAGCTCGCGCCCAGCGCCGGGCGCAGGCGATCCACCGGTTGGCTTGTTTCGCCGCTCATGTGATCGCTCACGTCAGCGTCCCTTCAGCGATGCACGCAGGCTGTCCAGCGAATCGGGCACGCGCTCGATTTTCTTCACCAGGTAGCCGGCGTCAGTGATCTGCGTGCGCAGCGTGTCGTCGGCGATGTCCTGCCCGTCCTTCAGGCTGAGTGCGACGATCTTGTGTTCCAGGCTGACCAGCACGTCGTCGGTCGCGGCATGACTGCGCAGCTTCTTTTCGATGGCAGAGCCGCAAAAGGCGCAGACCAGTCCGTCGACCTGCATCTTGATGGTGCTGGCGGCAAAGGCGGGCGCGAGGGTGAGTGCCAGCAGGCCGGCAAAGGTGGCGACAGAACGGGTTCTCATCGATATCTCCTTGAATTCAGAACAGAAGCATTACATTTACAAAGGCATCACCGCGATGTTCCCGGTTCATGCTGACGCCGACATCGACCCACCAGCGGCGCTGGAAGATGCGCAGCAGCGGTGTGATCTGCGTCGCGTCGCTCAGGCCGCTGCGCCGCTCGGCCTGCAGGCCGAACCAGGTCGCGATGTCTTCGTAGTCGGCCGCGTACGGCGCCCACAGTGCCTGCGCAGTGGTGACCAGCTGGGTACGGCCGGCGGCGTGATAGGCGTGCGTCGACAGCCGGCCGTAGATGCGCCGTGTTTCGTGGTCGGCCCAGAAACCGCCGTGCAGGCCGCTGTGCGTGCCGTCGAACTCGCTGCCGCGTGCCAGCAGCGGTCCGCCGTACAGATAGGCATTGGTGATGCCGTCTGCGCCGTAGCGGCGGTGGACCAGCCAGTTGGCCTGCAGCGTCGTGAAGCGTCGTTCGATGCCTTCGTCGTCCGACAGGTAGCGCGACTGACCGCCCGCGATCGACAGGTCGGCCCGCACGCCGTGCGTCACTTCGGCCATCTGGCTGTCCGGAGACGCCGTGAACATGAACATCGTGATGTCGCGCGGAATGAAGAAGCCGGCCGACGCGCCCGCCGAAAGCATGGCGAGCACGAGCGCGGAAACGGCGCGCGCCAAGACTGGCCGATGGATGAGCTGCATGATGTGGTGACTCCCGAACGGTGGATGAACGCGGCGCAGTACGCCGTGGCACGTGCGTTCAGGCGCGTCTGGGTGGTCGTTCGGGTGGCGGATGATTGTGCGACATACGCTCGGTGGCGCGCGCCTGCGGATGTGCGTGCGCACCGGCGACCGGCAACGGTGGCACCGATGCAGTGATCGCCACCAGTTGCGCAGAGGCACATAGCGCAGACCGGGTGCAGTCGTCGTGGCAATGGGGGCAGTCACTGCCTGCCATGTCCGTGTCTTGCGTCGATTCCTGCGCCATCTCGATCTGCGCGATCGCCAGCGACAGCCCCCGCTGTGCCTCGCACTGAAGCGCGAGCGCGTGCAGCGACAGCGCGCACAGCATGAGCAGTGCGATCAGACGCTGCAGGAAGAGCTTGCGGTCAGGGCGCATTCATCAGACGCAACGAAGAACTGTCGGGAAGACAAGGCAACGCGGCGGGAGTTCAGCCGCACGCCCGCCTCGCGCAATCAGCCATCGCCCAGACTGCTCAACCGACCCGAATCGAGTTCTTCCAGCATCGAGCGGAGCGCCTCGGCGCTCTTCGCGTCCGGTGTGTCGTCGAGCGCATCCAGCAGCACATCGCGGATGTCCCCGGCCGCCACGAATTCCATGTCCCAGTTCGGAAACAGACGCTCGCGCACCTCCTCGTCCGCCGTCAGTTCGACGATGGTGTCGTGGCGCGGGTCGGTCCTCAGCAGGGCCATCAGCTGCGTCACGTTGTCGCGCGGGCCCTCCAGCCACTGGAAGAAGATGCCACTGCCGAATACCAGCAACCCGGTGATTCCCTGCGCCGGATTCCGGCGGTGCGCCGAATCGAGAATGCGTTTCACCTCCGCATCATCCATGAGGGACGTTGCGCGGCTGCAATAGACCAGGTTGTACAGCAGCGGGAAAGCGTGGCCTGAACCGAGCTCGTCGCTCTGTGAAGAATGGGTAGCGCTCATGGGACGGATCTTTCCGGAAAGTGCTGCGCAGGCCGATCTGCGTTGTGCAGTGCATCGAGCATAGCCCACACCTGCCGGCGCGGGGCGAAAGCCTGGCCGGATGAGGACGGGCTTTCTCCTGAAGCCGGTGTCAGAAGCGCTGTGTGAACCGGACGTAGAAGTCGTCATCCACGCGCTTCTGCGCGGCATCGGTTCGCTGCTCCAGATCGCGTCGCTGGCGCACGCGCGTTTCGATCGACTGCGTGGCGGACAGCTTCCACTGGTAGCGCAATTCCACCAGTTCCTGGTTGTTGCCGAAATCGGGCGAAAGCAGCCAGCCTCCACCCGCCTGACCGTAGACCAGGCCGATGCCGTGACCCGGCGTGAAATCGACCAGATTGACCGAAGTCTGGAAAGCCAGCCCCTTCGCGTCGCCGGAACCCGACAGGCGCAGCGCCCTCTCGGTCGGCGTGTTGGGCGCGAAGCCTGCCTCGCCTGCCCACACGAAGCGCATTCCGCCCGCGAGGGCCCACTGCAGCGCCAGACGCCCGGTGACGCCCAGATAGTCGTCGATGCGGCCGGCGGCGGTGCCGTCCGTGCGCAGCGCACTCGGTATGTAGGTGACATCCCAGCCGAGCTGCAGGAAGCGACCTTTCTCGTTCTTCCTTTCCATGCCGAAGTAGTACGTGGCGTGGCTGGCCGACTCGGTGAAAGCCAGCGGACTGCGCCGCACGGTGGTGGGGCCGTCGTCCTCGCTGCGCTGCAGGATGATGTGGTAGTTCCAGCCCGATGCGTCGACATGGCGGGCGTGAATGCCGTCCGTCCAGGTGATGTCGGTGTTGGGCGAGTCGTTGCGGCTCAGGGATTTCTTCGCGATGCCTTCCAGTTCGAAGCTGGTCTGCATGCGGCCCACCTTCACATCCCAGTTGCCTGGCTTGTAGCGCAGATAGAGCTCGTCGATGGTGGAGTCGCCGAAACCCAGGCCGTCGCTCTGCGGGATCGCTGTGAAGAATTCGTAGTGGTTGTCGTTGCTGTCGTCGGTCGAGTAGCGCCCGGCGAAGCGGGCCCTGGCGCTCAATTCAGTGGTGACCTGCCAGAGGACACCGGGGCGGATGCGGATGCGCCAGTCACTTTCGTCACTGCGACTGCCATTGCGGTCTTCGCGCTCGCGGCTGAAGTACCCCATCCGCGCGTCCGCGCTGAAGGCGAATTCGCCCGGGGCCGGTTCGGCGGCGGCAACCGGGAGTGGCGTGGCGAAAGCCAGTACGAGAGCCGATGCGAGCAGCGTTGATTTCATGAAAGCCTTCGTCCTGCCTCGAGCGCGAGGCTGCAGGGTGTCGGGGGAAAAACCGACGGTATGATTGGGGATGTCCGCTCGAACAGAGGTCGAGTACGGATGCCGAGCGCGGGATGAACCCGGCAGGATCGTCGTTCAGCAAGCGAAAAACCATCCCGGAAAAGCGGAAAGGGCCGAATCGCGATGATCCGGCCCTTCCTGAAATCTGGCGCGCCCGGCGCGATTCGAACGCACGACCCCTGCCTTCGGAGGGCAGTACTCTATCCAGCTGAGCTACGGGCGCTTGGGTGAAGCAGGGGCGGGTCGGCCCCGGGTCCCGACGGATGTTCGATCGGGACGCCGCGAAGAATAGCCGCTTTGTGCGACCGAGTCCATGCCGCACCCTCATCGACTGGGTGGATTCCGGCCGGCTGCCGCTATAATGGCGCGTTTTGTTTTCACCCGTCACAAGGTCATCAAAGGAACGCACAACATGTCGGACGCGCACGAAGAGCATGAGTCTTTCATCAAGACGCCGCAGCAACTGATAGTGATCGTAGTACTGTCGTTCGTAGTGTTTGTCGGTGTCGCGGTGCTGGTCGCCCAGTTCGTACTGTCCGGCTTCAAGGGACTGGACTCGGCCAACCCCGAAGTCATCGCGAGGGCGATCCAGCCGGTGGCACGCGTTGAACTGGGTGAAGCGGAATCTGCCTCGGCCGGTCCGAAGACCGGTTCGCAGATCTACAAGGCAGCCTGTGCCGCCTGTCACGACGCCGGCGCTGCCGGTGCGCCGAAGCTGGGCGACAACGCAGCCTGGGGCAGCCGCATCGCAACCGGCCTGGAAGCGCTGGTTTCGTCGGCCGTGAATGGCAAGGGCGCGATGCCGGCCAAGGGCGGCAACAGCGCGCTGACCGAAGCTGAAATCACCCGTGCCGTGGCCTACATGGCGAACGAGGCGGGCGCCAACTTCGCCGAGCCCAAGGCAGAGGCTGCAGCGCCTGCCGGTTCGGCTGCTCCGGTTGCCGCCGAACCGGCGCCGGCCGCTGTGCCTGCGCCGATGGAGGTGCCGGCAATCGCCGCTGCCGCCTATGACGACGCACCGGTTGCCGCAGCGCCTGCCGCCGCAGCGGGCATCGACGGCAAGGCGATCTACAACAAGGCCTGCGCTGCCTGCCATGCGACGGGTGTGGCCGGTGCGCCGAAGTTCGGTGACAAGGGTCAGTGGTCGGCGCGCATTGCGACCGGTCTCGATTCCATGGTCAGCAATGCGATCAAGGGCAAGGGCGCGATGCCACCCAAAGGCGGCAACGTGACCTTGAAGGATGCCGAGATCAAGGCAGCAGTCGAAATGATGGTTGCAGCGGCGAAGTAAGCAGCAGGCTGCCGCAGCGGAAAAAAGCCCCTCGCGCAAGCGGGGGGCTTTTTTTTCATCCCTTGCCGGCGAGCAGTGCCTTGAGCGACTCCAGCCGTGCCACGTTGGCGGCGCGCTGCTCGGCCTTCGGGGCGCCGTCGGTGTTCGGGCGCTGCACCTCTTCTCCCATCTCCGTGATGAAGCGCGACGGCTCGCAGTCGCGCGATTCACGGCCGCTGCGGCGCCGTTCGCAGTAGCTCAGCGTCAGCGTGTGCTGCGCGCGCGTGATGCCGACATACATCAGCCGGCGCTCCTCCTCGATCTTGCCGCCGTCGATCGATTCGCGGTGCGGCAGGATGCCTTCCTCCAGACCGACCAGAAACACGTGCCTGTATTCGAGGCCCTTGGAGGCGTGCAGCGTGGACAGCTGGACCGCATCGCGCGCGTCGTCGTCGTCGCGCTTGTCCAGCATGGTGATGAGCGCGACTGTCTGCGTCAGTTCGAGCAGTGATTTGCCGTCTTCTTCGCCCTTGCGCCCCATCCAGTCGACGAAATCGCGCACATTGCTCCAGCGCGTTTCCGCCTCGCGCGGCTCGAACTGTTCGAACAGCCAGGTTTCGTAGCCGATGCCGCGCAGCAGGTCCTCAAGCAGCAGGCGCGGCGCTTCGCTGCGGGCGCGCCATTCGATGCGGTTGATGAATTCGCCGAATTCGCGCAGCGGGGTGAGCGCACGCGCCGGCAGTGCCTGCTCGACGCCGGTTTCGAACATCGCCGCAAACAGGCTGATGTGACGCTCGCCGGCGTAGGTGCCGAGCGCCTCGAGGCTGGTGCCGCCGATGCCGCGGCGTGGCGTGGTGACCGCGCGGATGAAGGCCGGATCGTCGTCGCCGTTGGCGACCAGACGCAGATAGGCCATCACGTCCTTGATTTCGGCGCGGTCGAAGAAGGACTGGCCGCCGCTGACGAGGTACGGAATCTTCTGCTCGCGCAGTGCGGTTTCGATCACCCGCGCCTGATGGTTGCCGCGATACAGCACGGCGTAATCGCCGAAGTGGCCGCGATGTTCGAACTTGTGCGCGGCGATGCGCATGGCCACGCATTCGGCTTCGTGCTCGGCGTCGCGCGCGACCATCAGCGTGATCGGGTCGCCGCGCCCCATTTCCGACCACAGCTTCTTTTCGAACAGTTTTTCGTTGCGTGAAATGAGCGTGTTGGCGGCAGACAGGATGCGCTGCATCGAACGGTAGTTCTGTTCGAGCTTGATCACCTTGAGCTCCGGATAGTCGGTCTGCAGCGTGCGCAGGTTTTCCACGTCGGCTCCGCGCCAGGCGTAGATGGCCTGATCGTCGTCGCCGACCGCCGTGAACGCACCTCGCCCGCCCGCCAGCAGCTTCACGATCTGGTACTGGCTGCGGTTGGTGTCCTGATATTCGTCGATCAGCAGGTAGCGCAGCTTGCCCTGCCAGCGCGCCAGCAGATCGGGATCGCTTTCGAGCAGCCTGGCCGGCAGGCCGATCAGATCGTCGAAATCGACCGCCTGATAGGCGCGCAGCGTGCGCTCGTACTCTTCATAGACGCGCGCGGCGACAGCTTCCAGTTCGTCGGCGGCGAGCGACGCGGCGGCCGAGGGCGGCACCAGCGCGTTCTTCCAGCCGGAAATGCGCGACACCAGCGCACGCAGCCGCGCCTTTTCCGTCTCCCTGGAAATGTCCTGCACGATGGACAGCGCGTCCGACGAATCCAGTATCGAAAACGCCGGTTTCAGCCCGGCCGCCTTCGCTTCCATGCGCAGCATCTTCGCGCCCAGCGCGTGGAAGGTCGAAATGTTGAGCTGCTTGCCGGCGCGCCCTTCTAGCAGGTGTGCGGCACGCTCCTGCATTTCCTTCGCCGCCTTGTTGGTGAAGGTGATGGCCGCGATGTTGCGCGGATCGATGCCGCATTCGTTCACCAGATAGCCGATCTTGCGCGTGATGACCCGCGTCTTGCCGGAGCCGGCACCGGCCAGCACCAGCAATGGGCCGTCGAGGTATTTCACCGCTTCGCGCTGCGGCGTGTTCATGTCGGACAGCATGGGGATTGCGGCGTCGCGCGAACGGCGACGCCCGAGAAAGGACACGCTGCATTTTACCGGCTTGCAGCCTCCGCCCCGCATGGGTATGGTTCGCGCCTTCCGCAGTCGTTCCTGTCCGCCGCACATGCTCCCCTCGATCGAACACCGTCTTGCCGCCGAACTCGGCGCGCGCCCGCGACAGGTCAATGCCGCCGTCGCCCTGCTGGACGAGGGCGCCTCGGTGCCTTTCATTTCGCGCTACCGCAAGGAAGTGACCGGCGGTCTGGATGACACGCAGCTGCGTCTGCTGGAAGAACGTCTCGGCTACATGCGCGAGCTGGAAGAACGCCGCGCGGCGGTGATCGCCAGCATCGACGAACAGGGCAAGCTCACGCCGGCGCTGCGCGGCGAAGTCGAGAACGCGGACACCAAGCAGCGGCTGGAAGACCTCTATCTGCCGTACAAGCAGAAGCGCCGCACCAAGGCGCAGATCGCACGCGAGGCGGGCATCGAGCCGCTGGCCGACGCGTTGCTGGCCGACCCGACGCTGGCGCCCGAAGCCGAAGCCGTCAAGTATTTCAATGTCGAAGCGGGGTTCGCCGATACGAAGTCGGTACTCGACGGCGCGCGGCAGATCCTGATGGAGCGTTTCGCCGAAAGCGCCGAACTGGTCGGCGCGCTGCGCAGCCATGTCGCCGAACACGGCATCGTCGTGGCCACGGTCGCCGACGGCAAAGAGAACGACGCCGAGGCGGCGAAATTCCGCGATTACTTTTCCTACCGCGAAAAGCTGGCCGACATTCCGTCGCATCGCGCGCTGGCACTGTTCCGTGGTCGCAACGAAGAGGCGCTGCGGGTGAAGCTGGCGCTCGACACCGATCCGGAAGACGGCGCACGCAGCGCCGAACCCAACCCGTGCGAGCGGCGCGTGATGGTGCATGCCGGCATCCGCGACCAGGGGCGTGCGGCCGACCGCTGGCTGGTCGAGACCGCGCGCTGGACCTGGAACGTGAAGCTGTCGGTCCACGTCGAGCTCGACCTGATGAACGAACTGCGCAGTCGTGCCGAGCTGGAAGCGATCCGCGTGTTCGCCAAGAACCTGAAGGATCTGCTGCTGGCCGCTCCGGCCGGCCCGCGCGTCACCATGGGGCTGGACCCCGGCATCCGCACCGGCGTGAAGGTGGCGGTGGTGGACGCCACCGGCAAGCTGGTCGATACCGCAACGATCTATCCGCACGAGCCGCGCCGCGACTGGGACGGTTCGCTGCATGTGCTGTCCGGGCTCGCGACGAAGCATGGCGTGCAGCTGATCGCCATCGGCAACGGCACGGCCAGCCGCGAAACCGACAGGCTGGCGGCTGATCTGATGAAGCTGAAGCCTGAACTCGCCATGACGAAGATCGTCGTGTCGGAAGCCGGTGCGTCGGTGTATTCGGCGTCCGAGCTGGCGGCGAAGGAATTCCCGGGGCTGGACGTGAGCCTGCGCGGTGCGGTGTCGATCGCGCGCCGCCTGCAGGATCCGCTGGCCGAACTGGTGAAGATCGATCCGAAGGCGATCGGCGTCGGCCAGTACCAGCACGACGTGAGCCAGACGCGGCTGGCGCGTTCGCTCGATGCGGTGGTCGAGGATTGCGTGAATGCGGTCGGCGTCGACGTGAATACCGCGTCGGCACCGCTGCTGGCGCGCATTTCCGGGCTGAACGCGACGCTGGCGCAGAACATCGTCGCGCATCGCGATGCCCATGGCGCCTTCACGTCGCGCAAGTCACTGCTCGGAGTGCCGCGCCTCGGCGACAAGACCTTCGAACAGTGCGCCGGCTTTCTGCGCGTGATGAACGGCGACAACCCGCTCGATGCATCGGCTGTGCACCCGGAGGCCTACCCGGTGGTCGAGCGCATCCTGGCCGATCTGAAGAAGAGGGCGCGCGACGTGATCGGCGATGCCGCCACGGTGAAGCAGCTGTCGGCCGACCGATACACCGACGAGCGCTTCGGCCTGCCGACCGTGCGCGACATCCTGCGCGAGCTGGAAAAGCCCGGTCGCGATCCGCGCCCCGAATTCCGGGCGGCCACCTTCCGCGACGGCGTCGAACAGATCAAGGACCTGGAGCCGGGCATGCTGCTCGAAGGCGTCGTGACCAACGTGACGAATTTCGGCGCGTTCGTCGACATCGGCGTGCATCAGGACGGTCTGGTGCACGTGTCGGCCATCGCCAACCGTTTCGTGAAGGATCCGGCGGACGTCGTGAAGGCCGGCGACATCGTGAAGGTGAAGGTGCTGGAGGTGGACGTTGCCCGCAAGCGCATCGCGCTCACCATGCGCCTGAGCGACGAGGCCGTGCGCAAGCCGCCGGCAGGCGAGGCGCGCCCTGCCGGGCGCGGTGCGAACCCGAATCAGGAGAGGAATCAGGGCAGGGGCCAGCGCAGCCCGGACAGTCGGCAGGAAGCGCCGGCCGCCAACAACGCCCTCGCCGCCGCGTTCGCCAAGGCAACGAAGCGCTGAACCTCTCCGGCCGCCGGCGCGTGCCGCGTTCGATGGCAAAGGCTCAGATGCGGTTCAAGGTGCTCCTTGAACCTTGAACCTTGCATCTTATTTGCCAAGCGACCCGAAAACCTTCTTTGCCAGGCTGCCGGCGGCGCCGACCGGGTTCTTGCGGATGGCCTTTTCTTCCTCTGCCACCATTGTGAACAGGCCGTCGAGCGCCTTCTGTGTCACGTAATTGTCGAGATCCGCATCTTCTTCGCTGATCACGCCGTATTTCGCGCCCTTGGAAGCGAATTTTTCGTAGGTCTTGGCGACACCGACCTTTTCCATGGCCTGCTGAACGATGGGCAGGAAGCGTTCCTTCAGCTGGGCGGAGGTCTTGCCCCTGAAATATTCGGTACCCGCCGTGTCGCCACCGGTCAGCAACTTCTTCGCGTCTTCCACACTCATGTCCTTCACCGCGCCGATCAGCAGTTCCTTCGCTTCGGGCACGGCGGCTTCGGCAGCACGGTTCATGGCATTGACCAGTTCATCGGCCTGTTTCTTCATGCCGAAGGTGCGCATCAGCTTTTCGGCCTGCTGCAGGCCTTCCGGCATCGGAATCTTCACCTTGCCGTTCTTCAGGAAGCCATCTTTCTTGCCCAGCATGTCGACCGCCTTCGCGGCGCCCTGGGTCAGCGCTTCCTTCAGCCCGCCGGCGGCGTCCTTGTTGGTGAGGTCGGCCAGCGATATCGCCCAGACCTGGGTGCACATGACAAGACAGGCCACAAAACCGACAATCGCGCGCATGGTCAGAATCCCTTTGATGGAAAGAAAATGATTATGTCCCGCAACTGGACGTCGCCGATAGTGCTGATTGCATTGCTCGGGCTGGTATGGATGATGCGCGGCGACGGCTTTCCGGAACAGGCGCCGGCCATGCCGGTAGCCATCCTGGACGGCGACCGGATCGACTTCGCGCAGCCGCAGGGCCGGGTCCGGCTGGTCAGCTTCTGGTCGACCTCGTGCGCGCCGTGCATCCGCGGCATGCCGGCGCTGGCCGAAACGCATCGCCGCCATCACGCGCGGGGCTTCGACGTGGTCGCCGTGGCCATGAGCTACGATGCGCCCAGCCATGTTCAGGCCTTCGCGCGTCGCGAGGCGCTGCCGTTTCGCGTAGGCTTCGATCCGGTCGGCGACCTGGCGCGCGGCTTCGGCGGGGTTAACGCCACGCCGACCAGCTACCTGGTCGATCGCGACGGTCGCATTGTCAAACGCTTCATCGGCACGCCCGATCATGTCGCGCTCGACGCGATGATCGAACGACTGCTCACACCCGCTTCCTGATGCTTCAGTGACCCCTTTCTGATTCCTTTCCGATGAAATCCCGCTACCTGATCGCGCTGCTGGCCGCCGCCGCCGTGCTCGTCGCCGGCTTCTTCTGGCCGCGCGGCGTCGCGGTCGATACCGCCACTGTCACGCGTGCGCCACTGACCCAGAGCGTCGTGGCAACGGGACGCATCGCGACGCCCGCGCGCATCGAGATCGGCACCCAGATCACCGCCATCATCGACGGGGTGAGTGTGCGCGAAGGTGCGCGGGTGAAGGCGGGAGACGTGCTGGTGAGGCTGCGCGCGGCCGATGCCGACGCCGCCATCGAGCAGGCGCGCACGCAGATAGAGGAGGCACGGGCGCGCCTCGATCAGTCCGATTCGGTGACCCTGCCGGTGGCCGAACAGTCGGTACGCCAGGCGCAGTCGAATCTGCGCGTGGCCGAGGCGGAGTTCCAGCGCGCGCAGACGCTGGTCGAACAGCAGTTCTTTTCGCCATCGAAACTCGACGAGGCGCAACGCCAGCTCGACAACGCGCGTTCGCAACTGCGCACGGCGCAGGCGCAGCGCGATGCCAGCATGCCGCGTGGTGCGGAGCGTCAGGGCGCCGCGGCGCGGCTGGCGCAGGCCGAAGCGGCGCTGGCGTCGGCGCAGGCGCGGCGCGACCTGCTCACGCTGCGTGCGCCGGTCGACGCGCTGGTGGTGGCGCGCGACGCCGAACCGGGTGATGTGGCGCAAGCCGGCCGCGCACTGCTGACGCTGGCGCAGTCTGGCGAGACACGCATCTACGCCACGCTGGACGAAAAGAACCTGCGCTACCTGCAGCTCGACGCGCGCGCGCTGGCCGTGGCCGACGCCTTCCCCGGCCAGCCTTTCGAATCCGTCGTCTACTACATCGCACCGGCCATCGACGCGCAGCGTGGCACGGTCGAGGTGCGCCTGCGCGTGCCCGAGCCGCCGGCCTTCCTGAAGCCCGACATGACGGTGTCGGTCGAAGTGGTGATCGGCCGCAACGACGCCGCGCTTGCATTGCCGCTCGAAGCCGTGCGCGACGTCGAAACGCCGGAACCCTGGGTGCTGCTGGCGCGCGACGGCGAGGCGGTGAAGGCGCCGGTCAAGGTCGGTCTGCGCGGTGTCGGGCGCATCGAGATCACCGAGGGGCTGACGGAGGGCGAGGTCGCCATCCTGCCCGCCGGCGGCGCGCTCGACGGCGACGCGGTCCGGGTGAAGCAGAGGAAAGCTTCAAGATGAAAGATGCAAGTAGAAACCCTGATGGTTTTCCTTGCGTCTTGTGTCTTGCATCTTGCATCTGACCATGTCCAGACCCCGGCTGCCCTTCGAATTTCTCGTCGCGCTGCGCTTCCTGCGCGAGGGGCGCATGCAGACGGCGCTCATCCTGCTCGGCGTGACGGGCGGGGTGGCGGTCATCGTGTTCCTGTCGCAGCTCATCGCGCAGCTGCAGTCCACCATCATCGACCGCGTGCTGGGCAGTCAGGCGCATGTCGTCGTGCGGCCGCTGGAAGAGGTGAATCTGCGCGCCCGGTCCGACCTGACGGGTACCACCATCATCGAACCGCGCGCGCAGCGCCTGCGTTCGATCGACCAGTGGGAATCCATCATGGAGCTGGCCGAGGCACAGCCGCGCGTGGTGGCGGTGTCGCCGGTGGTCAGCGGCCCGGCGTTTGCACTGCGCGGCCGTGCGAGCAAGTCGGTTGCGCTGGTCGGCGTCGACCCCGACCGTTACCGCCGCATCGTGAAGATGGATACCTACATGACGCGCGGCAAGTTCCAGGTCGAGGGCACCAACACCATCATCGGCGTTGAACTGGCGAAGGATCTCGGCGTGACCGTCGGCGACAAGGTGTTCCTGCGCGCTGCCGGCGGGCGTGACGAACTGCTGCAGGTGACCGGCCTGTTCGACATCGGCAACAAGGACCTGAACCGGCGCTGGGTATTCACGACGATGAAGCTGGCGCAGTCGCTGCTCGATCTGCCCGGCGGCGTGTCGAACATCGACATCACGGTGGCCGACATCTTCGATGCCAGCGAAGTGGCTGCCAGATTGCAGGCAGGCAGCGGCATGACGGTCGAAAGCTGGATGACGACCAATTCGCAGCTGCTGGCGGCGCTGCGCAACCAGTCCGTGTCGAACAACCTCATCCGCAGCTTCGTGGTCATCATCGTTGCGCTCGGCATATCGAGCGTGCTGGTGGTGAGCGTGGTGCAGAAGCAGAAGGAGATCGGCATCCTGCGCGCCATGGGCACCAGCTCCAACCGCATCATGGGTGTCTTTCTGCTGCAGGGTGCGCTGGTCGGCTTCGTCGGTGCGCTGTCGGGCGTGGGGCTGGCGTGGGCGCTGCTGCAGATATTCTCGACCATCTATCGCACCGGCGACGGCGCTCCGATCTTCGAACCGCAGCTCGATACCGGCATCGCGCTGTCGGCGGCCGGCATCGCACTGGTGGTCGGCGTGCTTGCCGCGCTGATTCCGGCGCGTCGTGCGGCGAAGATGGACCCGGTGCAGGCGATCCGCTCATGAAGTCAGCGGTCGCACGACCCCCGATCATTTCCATGCGCGGCCTGCGCAAGTCCTACGGTGTGGGTACGCCGGTGGAAACCGAAGTGCTGCATGGCATCGATGCCGAACTGGCCGAGGGGGAGTTCTGTGCGCTGATCGGTCCCAGCGGCTCGGGCAAGAGCACGCTGCTCAACCTGATCGGCCTGCTGGAAGCGCCGAGCGCCGGCGAACTTTCGGTGGCCGGTCAATCGACCGTCGGCCTGAACGAACAGGCGCTGACCCGGCTGCGCGGACGCAACATCGGTTTCGTGTTCCAGTTCCATCACCTGCTGCCGGCGTTTTCGGCGCTCGAAAATGTCATGATGCCGTCGATCATCGAAAGCGGTGTGGCCACGGCGGAAGCGGAAGCGGTGGCGCGTGACCTGCTGGCCCGGGTCGGACTGACCGGGCACGAGCACAAGAAGACGAACCAGCTGTCGGGCGGTCAGCAGCAGCGCGTCGCGATTGCTCGCGCGCTGTCGCTGTCGCCGCGGCTGATACTTGCCGACGAGCCGACCGGCAATCTCGATACGCATACCGCCGATGAAATTTTCGCGCTGATGCGGGAATTCAACCGCGAGCGCGGCAGTGCCTGTCTGATCGTGACGCATGATCCACGACTGGCTGCGCGCTGTGACCGGCATATCGAACTGGTGGACGGCCGCGTCGCCGCCGACACTCTGCTGACCGCATCGGACTGACCGCAGTCCGGGCAGTCGTTCTGCCCTGTCGTTTTTGCATGGACCCCGCATGACTTCAAACCGCCCTTCACATACCGGTGATCTGCAGGTGCTGCTTGAGGAGGCTGCCCGAACCCCCGCGGATGCGTCGGGCGCACGGCTCGCACGCCTGGTCGAGCTCATCCGCCCGCACGGCCGCGAGGGCGTCGAAGCAGCGGAATCGCGCTTTCATGCGCTGCTCCGATTGCTGGCAGCGCGCCCCGAACTGGCCCAGGCGCTGTCGGTTTATCTGAAGACCATCCTCACGTCGCGCATGCACCGCACGCTCTTCTCCGAGTCGGGTGTGCTGGCCAATCAGGGGTTCTTCAGCGGCCTGATCAGCCGCCTGCTCGGACGCATGCTGCCGCCGGCCATCAACGATGACTTCCTGCGCGATCTGTTCAGCGAAGTGTTCGACGATGCCGATGATGGCGCGTGGATGGCAGCCATTCCGCGCGAAAGCTGGCGCAAGCTGCTCGAGCTTCTCAATGTCGGCGGCGATGCCTTCGCACCCGCCCGCCAGCGGTGCAGGCATGAGCTGTGCGAAGCCATGCGCATGGCTTCGCACCGCCTTGCCGCACTCGGCATGGAACCGGCGCTGCTGCGCTACATGCCGGCGCTGGCACGCCATGAATCGCCCTTCCTCGCGCAGAGTGATGAAGTTCGCGAGCTGATCGCACGGCATGCCGGTTCCGACGAAGCGCAGTCGTATGACGGGCATCTCGAGGTGCTGCTCGATCAATGCACCAGCTATGTGGACGCCATACGGCGCCGGTCGCGCGAAGCGGGTGTGGGCGTCAATCTGGTGTTTCTGCTCGCCCGCATCGAGCAGATCGTCGAGCGGCTGCGCCTGCTGCGCACACTGATCATTCCCGACCCGGTCGAAGACGCGCCGGCGCGGCGCGAGCGCGTGATCGATTTCTTCCTGCGTCTGGTGCAGCAGGAGAATCGTCGCCACAGCCTGAGCGACCTGTTCGCCGGCACCACCCAGCTGCTGGCGCGGCGCGTCACCGAACAGGCGAGCCGTTCGGGCGAGCACTACGTGACAGGTACTCGCAGTGAATTCGTCGGCATGTTCCGCGCGGCGGCCGGCGCCGGCGTGATCATCGGCACCATGGCGCTGATCAAGATACTGATCTCGAAGCTCGGTCTGCCGCCGGTGTGGGAAGCGGTTGCGTACAGCCTCGACTACGGTCTGGGCTTCGTGCTGATCCACATCCTGCATCTGACCGTCGCCACCAAACAGCCTGCGATGACAGCCGCCACGCTGGCTGCCACCCTCGACGGCCAGCAGAGTCGCGATGCGCGTCTGGACGTACTGGTCGAACTGGCAGCTCAGGTCAGTCGCACGCAGTGGATATCCATCGCCGGCAACGTCAGCATCGGTTTCATCACCGCCCTCGCCATCGCGATGACCGCGGGCCAGTTCCTGGGCTGGCAGCCGGTCGATCCGGTCAAGGGCGCCCACCTGCTGCACGACTTGCATCCGTGGCAAAGCCTGGCGCTCTTCCATGCCGCCATCGCCGGTGTTTTCCTGTTCCTCAGCGGACTGATTTCCGGCTACTACGACAACCAGTCGCTGTATCACCGCGTGCCGGAACGCCTGCGTCGCGTGAAGTGGCTGCGCAGCCTGCTCGGCGAGCAGAGGCTCGCGCGTTTTGCCGACTACATCGAACTGAACCTGGGGGCGCTGGCCGGCAATTTCCTTTTCGGATGCATGCTCGGCAGTACGCCCATCATCGGTTCGCTGCTCGGACTGCCGCTGGATATCCGGCACGTGGCCTTTGCGTCGGCCAACCTCGCCTACGGTCTGGAGGCGCTCGAGTTCGATCTGGTCTGGCAATCGATCACCATCGGCGCCATCGGCGTGATCCTGATCGGCCTGACCAATCTGATCGTCAGTTTCAGTCTCGCCATGCGCGTGGCGCTGCGCTCGCGCGGCATTCAGCGCGAAGACACGAGCGGGCTGTGGATGAAGCTCGCGCAGCGTTTCCTGTCGAAACCGCGTGACTTCTTCTGGCCGCCGAGAGAAGCTCCCTGAACATCGCGCCCCTCCGGCGCGATGTCCAAACCGCCCGTGCGGTTCCTGCGGGAGCGATCGACTGATCGAGAAGCGGAAGCCCGGCATGCTGCCGGATCGCACAAGGAAGCGCCTTGTGATCAGCGGTGCGCGCCTGAAAGTCTGGCGCGCCCGAGGGCGTCACTCTCCTGCCGGAATCTGCGGTTTGCGGGCACGACTGCGGCGGGGTGCCCGGGTTTTTTCGGGCTTGCCGTCGCCCCCTTCCTGGGCTGGCGTACTCGCGGGAGGCGGTGTGAGCTGTGCCGTGGCAGTCTCCGCAGCCGGTGCGGCAGCCGCGGTGTCGGCGACCAGCTGTTTGCGTGGCTGCCTGCTGCGGCGCGGCTTGACCGGTGCGCCGGAGGCATTTCCGGATGGCGCTTCCGCCGCAGCGTCGACCGGTCTTTCGATCAGCTGCACCTGTGCCTGCCCGGTGTCACCCTTGCGCAGCCGGAACAGGGCGGGCTGGCTTTCCAGCAGGCCGGACAGCGTGGCGTGGCCGTAGTCCTTGTTGCTGAAGCCGGGTTCGTACTGGCGCACGATCTGACCGACGCGGCCGATGCCGGCCCAGCCGGTTTCCTCATCGGTGGCCGAGCGGATGCCCTGCGCCAGCAGTTCGAGTATCTGTGCGTCCGGCTGACTGGTGCGCGCGCGACGCGGCGGTTCCGGGGGCCGTACAGGCGCTGCAGCCGCGGCAGCGGTCGCAGCAGGGCGCCGGCGCTGCGCTGCGGCCGGCTTCGAAGCCGGCGTGGCGTGCATGTCGTCGGTGAACACGAATTCCTCGCACGCGCGCTGGAAGGCCAGGGGTGTGGTGCGACGGCCGACACCCATCACGAACAGGCCGCTTTCCTGAATGCGTCGCGCCAGCGACGTGAAGTCGGAGTCGCTCGACACGATGCAGAAGCCGTCGACCAGGCCGGAGTGAAGCAGGTCCATCGCATCGATGATCATGGCGCTGTCGGTGGCGTTCTTGCCGCCGACGATGCGGAACTGCTGGAGCGGCCGGATCGAGTGATCGAGCAGGTGCGCCTTCCAGCTGGCCATGTTGGGCGAGGTCCAGTCGCCGTAGATGCGGCGCACGGTGACCCGCCCGCGTGAGGCGGCAGCGAGCAGCACCGGCTGGATCAGCGAAGGCTGTGCATTGTCCGCGTCGATGACCAGCGCGAGCCGGCGGGTCTGGGTATTGGTATCGGTCATGCGGGATCTTTCGGTCTGCGGGCAGGACTTCATGCTACGCCATGCGCGGAACCGGAGGCTGATCCCTTCCGCCGGAACCGTGTCCGGAGGAGGGGATCAGCCTTCGATCGTCAGATACACCAGCGTCTGATTCAGCAGCTGATAGGCCACTTCGCCGTAGGTCATGGGCCCGAGCAGAGACGGCACGTGCTTGCCTTCGAGTTCGCTGTAGAGATAGTTGAGCACGCAGTTGCAGCTGAAACCGACCGGCCCTGACTGCGTGCCGTCGCGCGCCTGCAGCGCCTGCTGGAAGGCGCTCACGTAATCGGTCACCGGTGCGGCGAAGCGGTACTCCACGTCATCGAAGACCGGGGCGTAGAAATCGACGACACCCTTGCCCAGATCGACGGCCTTGATGCTGACGTTGATCATGGCGCCGCTGTAGTCCGCCACCAGCGGCAGCCGCGTGTCGATCGCGTTCGAGATGACGTAGCGCGCGAAATTGGTCGGTTCACCGTTGATCCTGCACTCGCTCACCGAAAATCCCTTCGCCGGGAAGCGTATGCGGTCGCCCTGGCCCGGAACGAAGAGATTGATGATGTCGATGTGGGCGTACTTGTCGGCCGGCAGCGGCACGTGCATGACCAGCGCGCGATCAGGCTCGAACTCCAGCGTTTCGCCATTGACCGCGAGCGGACTGGCCCGCCCCAGATCCTCGAGGTGGATGCCCGAGATCCAGCCGATCAGCGGTTTGAGATACATGTCTTCGTAGCCCGGCGCGTTGCGCGCGAACAGCGAATGCACGGCCGAGAAGGCCGGAATGACGATGATCGAAAAGCCGTTCTCGGGCGCATCGGCGCATACGCGTTCCAGGCTGATCTGATCGTAGAAGCGCATCGACGGTACACCGCTGCTGACCGGTATCTGCGATACGTAAAGCTGGTTGCGGGTCGTGATGCCCCCATCCTGGCCCATGAAGTAGGGGATGGTGCCGCCGATCCAGTGGCCGCGCGGAAGTTCGCGCAGCAGCCCTTCGTCGCCGGCGATGCTGTAGTAGCCACCGCTGCGGATCAGTGCCGTCGCTTCCGACAGCCCCATCATCTTTCCGCTCAGTTCCGGCTTGCTCTGGCTTGTCATGGTGTGTGCGGTCTGTTCAGTACGTACGCAGCTGGGACAGTTCATGTCCGAGCATGCGGGCGTTCTTGACGAAGTAGCGATGCAGTTCGCGCAGCTTCAGCATGCGCACTTCGTCATCGGTAATCACCTCGAGCTGACTGCGCAGTCGCGTCATCAGCAGCTTCAGGCTGAGTGCCCGGATGTCGAGATCGACCTGCCCTTCGATCAGTTTCAGCCAGACCGGGTCACTCACGTCGGGAATATCTCCGCTGTCGGCCTCCGCGGGTGCGTCGGTCGCACCTGCGTCCGGCGCGATGGCCGGCCTGGCCGGATCGGCCATCGCCGTCCTGCCCTGGTCGAGCGAGAACTTGAATTTCCACAGTTCCTGCAGCGGGATGCCCGTGATGGTGCAGATGCCGTTCAGCGGCACACCTTCGTTGAACAGCGAGAACACCTGCTTGGACAACGCCTGCGAGAAGGGCATGTCCGCCATGCCGGCCCAGGGCAGCGCGCTCAGATCGGCGCCCAGCGGTGCCTGAACGTGAACATGGCAACGCCAGCCGGCCAGGTCGATGTGTCGCCACACGCGTTCCGGCCCTTCTGCGGGCAAGCGGCGCATGCGCCCGAACCAGCCGCGCGGGGCTTCGACGCCGATCCATGCGTCCAGCCGGCGGGCATCCGGATCGAACCGGAAGTCGCGTACCGTCCATGGTTCGTTGAGCTGCAGCAAGCGGCCCAGAAGGGCCTTGTCCAACGCCATCTGTCTCTCCTCATCCGACCCGTTCGGATTCCCGCAGCATGGTCGGGAATTCTTATTGTGTTGTGACGTGCCTGGAACCGCGAGGCGGATGGTAGCAAAGGCCGCACAATACGTTCGGTGCGCTGCAACATGCGTCGGCCGTGGCCGATCGGTTCCGAACAGGAGGTTGGCAGCCGCGACGAAGCTCGACGGGTTGCTGCATGCAGATAGGGGTGACGCAGAATCCCAGGTCAGGCTGCCGGGGACGATGGAGAAAGGAAATTCCGAGCTGGAACTTCTGCGTATCCCGGTGGTGCCGGAGGGAGATGCTGCACCCGGGATACTGAAGGATGTGGTGCGCGGAGAGAGACTCGAACTCTCACGCCTTGCGGCACTGCCCCCTCAAGACAGCGCGTCTACCAATTTCGCCACCCGCGCACTTCGGATAGGGGCCGGAATATACAACAAATTTGCGGGAACAAGGAGTGATCTGTGTGACTGAAGTTCAGCGTGCACGGCAAGTGATGTTCGAAATGGTGAAGCCGCACCGTGGCCGGCTGCTGCTGGCGGCCATCGGGCTGGTCGTTGCAGCCAGTGCCGCACTGGCGCTCGGACAGGGTTTGCGCAGCGTCATCGACCAGGGATTCGCGGCGGGTGACCCTCGGTGGCTGGACCGCGCGCTGGGCGGTTCTCTGGCGCTGGTGGTGGTGCTGGCCGGTGCGACCTGGCTGCGTTTCTACAATGTGTCATGGCTGGGTGAGCGGGTTTCGGCCGACCTGCGCACCCGGGTGTACGCGCACCTGCTCACGCTGCCGCCGTCCTTTTTCGAGGCCGGACGTACCGGCGAGGTCATTTCGCGGCTGACCAACGACACCGCGCAGATCGAGAATGTGGTCGGTTCGACACTGTCGATCGCACTGCGCAACACGCTGCTGCTGGTCGGCGGGCTGGTCATGCTGGCGCTGACCAGCGGCCGGCTGACCCTGCTGGTACTGGCCGGCGTGCCGCTGGTGGTGGCGCCCATCGTCATCTTCGGGCGCCGCGTGCGCGCGCTTTCGCGCGAACGGCAGGCCCGGGTGGCCGATCTGGGCACTCACGTGGACGAGAGCGTGCACGCCATCCGCATCGTTCAGGCCTGCGGTCACGAGGCGGCCGACCGCGATCACTTCACCGAGCTGGTCGAGCGCAGCTTCGACACCGGTGTGAGGCGCTACCGTCATTCGGCGCTGATGGTGGTGATGGTCATCCTGCTGGTGTTCGGTTCGGTTGCCGTCATCCTGTGGGTCGGCGGCCATGACGTGCTGCAAGGTCGCCTGACCGCCGGCGAGTTGTCTGCCTTCGTGTTCTACGCCGCCATGGTGGCCAGTTCGGTCGGAGCGCTGTCCGAGGTGTGGGGTGAGCTGCAGCGCGCCGCCGGCGCCACCGAGCGCCTGATCGAACTGCTCGACACCCAGCCGGACATCACCGCGCCGCCGTCGCCGCGTGCGTTGCCGCAGCCGGCGCGCGGCGACATCGCGTTCCGCGATGTGCGCTTCTGCTATCCGAGCCGGCCGGACATTCCGGCGCTCGACGGTTTCAGCATCGACGTACGCGCCGGCGAGACGGTTGCGCTGGTGGGACCGTCGGGAGCAGGCAAGTCGACGCTGTTCCAGTTGCTGCTGCGCTTCTACGATCCGCAGTCCGGCGTGGTCGCGATCGACGGCGTGCCGCTGACCGAGGCCGATCCGGCAGACGTGCGCGGGCGCATCGCGCTGGTGCCGCAGGAGGCCGTCATCTTCGCCGCCAGCGTGGCCGACAACGTGCGCTACGCGCGCCCGGAGGCCAGCAATGAGCAAGTGCGCGCAGCCTGCGAGGCGGCCTTTGCCGACGCCTTCATCCGCGCACTCCCCGGCGGCTACGACAGCCCGCTCGGCGAGCGCGGAGTGCGCCTCTCGGGCGGCCAGCGTCAGCGCATCGCCATCGCACGCGCCATCCTGGCCGACCGGCCCATCCTGCTGCTGGATGAGGCCACTTCGGCGCTGGACGCCGAGAGCGAACGCATGGTGCAGGCCGCGCTGGCGCCGCTGATGGCCAGCCGCACCACGCTGGTGGTCGCGCACCGTCTGGCCACCGTGCAGCGCGCCGACCGCATCGTCGTGCTCGACCACGGGCGTCCGGTCGAGACCGGCACGCATGCAGCGCTGCTGGCCCGGGACGGCCTCTATGCGAAGCTCGCGAGGTTGCAGTTCATCGACGAGTGATCGTCGGCGCGTCGACGTCCATCAGTACGATGACGGGCTGCTGCACGTTGGCGACCGCTCGTACGCCGTGGCGCAGGGTGCCCCGTGTCAGCCCGGCTGGCGCAGCACCTGATGCGGCGCCGGAATCGGCCATCCGCTGGCGGCGCCGACTTCGGCCAGCGCCTTGTTGGTGTCGAAATACACCTGCCAGTAGTGGTCGTTGCTGCAGTAAGGGCGTACCGCAAGTCGGGTGCCGGCTGCGTTGAATTCGAGAATTTCCACGTCCGGCGCCGGATCGGCCAGCACGTTGGGAACCTGTGCGACGCGTGCGCGGATGGCATCCATCGCCTGCCGCGGGTCGACGCTGTGCGCCAGCTGCGCCTGCAGGTCGACGCGGCGGAACGGGTTCGACGTGTAATTGACGATGTTGTCCGAGAACAGCTTGTTGTTGCCGACCGTGGTGCGCACGTTGTCCGGCTGGTCGATGGTGGTGGCGAACAGGCCGATCTCCTTCACGGTGCCGGTGATGCCGGCACCCGATACGAAGTCGCCCACCTTGAATGGTCGCAGGATGATCAGGAAGGCGCCCGCAGCGAAGTTGGCGAGCAGGCCGCTCCACGCAGCCCCGATGGCAATGCCTGCAGCGGCCAGCAGGGCGGCGAAGCTGGTCGTTTCGATGCCGCACACGCCGAGGATGACGATCACCAGAACGATGCGCATGGCGATGCGCAACGTCGCCTCGATGTAGCGGATCAGCGTCGGTTCGACCTTCGACCGGGTCATGCCGCGGTGCGACAGGTTGCCGATGAAGTTGATCACCCAGCCTCCGACTATCCACAGCACGATGGCGCCGACCAGTTTCCAGCCCAGTGGAATCAGGTAGTGGGTCAGGAACTGGTTGAAGTCAAAGCTCAGCGTTTCAGTCATTTCGGACTCCGGTTTCAGGTTTTCGGGCGGTGATGCGGCCATCGCAGGCAATCCGGAACGGCGCCCCGCGAACCGCGCCGGACATATCGGGTTCGATCATGACAGCGTTCGCCGTCCCGGTCGTGTCGGCATTGATTTTCCGCAAGGACGATGACGGCGAACCGATCTGCCACCAGAACAAGCGGACAGCCGCGGATCATTCGCCCTGTGCAGGGTGCCGGCGATGGACCAGGGCGCTGAATTCGTCGGCCGGCAGCGGCCGTGCGAACAGATAGCCCTGGAAATGGCGGCATCCGTTTTCGAACAGAACGGCACGCTGGCTTTCCGACTCAACGCCTTCCGCGATCACCTTCATGTCGAGTGCCGAAGCCAGTGCAACGATGGTCTTCACGATGGCCAGACTGTTCGCGCTCTGCGGCAGCTCCCGCACGAAGGACCGATCGATCTTCAGTTCGTTGATCGGCAGGCTCTGCAGGTAGCCGAGCGAGGAATAGCCGGTGCCGAAGTCGTCGATCGAAAAGCGGATGCCGTGTTCGCGCAGCTTTTCCAGGATGGCGATCGCGCCATGCATGTCGTCGAGCAGGATGGACTCGGTCAGTTCCAGCACCACCCGGTGCGGATCGGCACCGCTGCGAGTGATGGATTCCAGTACTTCGCCGGTGAAGTCGGGCTGATAGAGCTGGGCAGCGCTGATGTTGATCGCGACGGTAAGGTGGGCTGTGACAGGATCGCGCGCCCAGCGGGCCTGTTCGTCCAGCGCTTCGCGCATGACATAGCGCCCAAGGGCTGGCATGAGCCCCGCACGTTCGGCCACCGGGATGAATTCGACCGGCGGAATGTAGCCTTTGGTGTGGTGACGCCAGCGCAGCAGCGCTTCCGCCGACACGATGCCATGGCCCTCTTCGCACTGCGGCTGATAGAACACGTCGAACTGCCGCGCCGCCAGCGCACTGCGGATTTCGTCTTCCATGCGCAGGCGCGCGGTCACGGTCTCCCGCATCACCGGGTCGAAGAAGCGCACGCGGTTCTTGCCCAGCTGCTTCGATTCATACATCGACAGATCGGCGCGTCGCATCATTTCATCGAGCGAATGATCCGTGCCCTTGAACATCGCAACGCCGATGCTGGCGCTGTTCTGCCGTACGTGACCATCAAGCATGTAGGGGCGGCTGAGCGCGGCCAGCATGGCTTCCGCGATGCGTTCCGCCTGTTGCGCAGCTTCGTCCGCCGTCTCGGAAAGGCAGGCGAGCAGCACGACGAATTCGTCGCCGCCGAAGCGCGCCACGGTATCGGTTTCGCGCACGATGTCGCGCAGCCGGGCGCCGGCCTTCTGCAGCAGCAGGTCGCCGTTGTGATGACCCAGCAGATCGTTCACGTTCTTGAAGTCATCGAGGTCGATGAACATGAGCGCGCCATGCTGACCGCTGCGCGCGCTGGCTGCCATGGCCTGGTTCAGGCGGTCGGACATCAGGCGCCGGTTGGGCAGTCCGGTCAGCGCGTCGTAGAAGGCAAGGCGGCGGATTTCGTCTTCCGCGGCCTTGCTGTGCGTGATGTCCATGAAGGCTGCAACGTAGTGGGTCACTTCACCGCGGGTGCTGCGTACGGCGCTCACCGACAGGCGCTCGGGGAAAACTTCACCGTTGCGGCGCCGGTTCCAGATTTCGCCCTCCCACACGCCGTCTCTGGCCAGCGACGCCCACATCGCCTGGTAGAAGGCTGCGTCGTGATGCCCTGAGGACAGCATGCTCGTCTTGTGCCCGATGGCCTCTTCCGGCGCATAACCCGTAATCTCGGTGAAGGCCTTGTTGACGCGAAGAATGACGCTGCGGGCATCGGTGATCATCATGCCCTGCTGCGACTCGAAGGCGATGGCTGCGATCCGCTGCTCCTGCTCCAGTCGCACCCGCTCCGTGATGTCGCGTGTCAGCAGCACGACGGCGCGTCGGCCGTCGTACAGCGCGTCGAGCGCGCGGGCGCGTGCTTCGAAGGTGCGGGTGCCGGTGATGGTGTCCAGTTCGTACTCCAGCACCTGCGCTGTCTGCGAAGCGAGCGTTGCCTGAATGAAGTCGAGAAACAGCGCTGCCTTGTCCGCCGGCAGCACATCGCCCATCAGGCGCCCCTTCAATTCGTCGATGCCCGCTGCCAGCAGCCCTGCTTCGGGGGCGCGGACCTTGAGGTAGCGACCGTCCTCGTCGAGCACCATCAGGACATCGGGGATCGCTTCGGTGATCGCATGCATGCGCGCTTCGCTCGTCACGAGGGCGCGTTCGGTTTCGGTGCGACGTTCCAGATCCTGCAGCAGCAGGCCGAGCAGCGCAGTGGCTGGCGCCAGCGTCAGCACGTAGGTCAGCGCGAGTTCGTCGTAGATGCGCGCTGCGAAGGCCGCGGGCAGCCAGTTGAAGATGATCAGGACGACGCCGTGGACGAGCACGCCGAAGGCCAGGAACTCCCAGAAACCTCGCTGTACCAGACCGCGCGCCGCTGCCGCGCGGAAGCCCAGTCCGAGCAGCACCGACGCGGCGATCACCGTCACGCCCACGGCAGCGCCCGGACCGCCGATCGACAGCCGGTGTGCGGCGGCGACGAAGCCTGCCACCGCGCCGACCAGCGGGCCGCCGAACACGGATGCCATGGCCAGAACGGCCGACCGGCCATCGAAGATGAGACCCGGCGCCAGCACGATGGGCATCAGCATGCCGACCACGCACATGCCACCGAAAATCAGTCCCGAGAACAGGTCGCTCGCGCTCTGGTTTTCCCGCCAGAAACGGGCGTTGAAACCCTGCAGCAGGCCGAGTGCGAGAATCAGTGCTGTCGCTTTGATGAGTTCGAGAGCCATGTCCGTGAGTGCGAGCGGATGTGATGTTGCAGGGAGCAGAAGCCTCTGGGCAAGCTGTGTCGGACGCGTACGTGGAGCAGCCGCAGCTGCCGCATTGTTCGCCGGTATTGTGCCTGTCGAACACTTGCCATCCACCGACGATGGCAGGCTCGAACGTGATCAGGTTGTGCCTGGCGTGTCCAGCGCCCGCGTAGGCACGCCCATGTCCCGCCATTTTTCGGGATGGCAGGTGAACAGCAGTATCTGGTGGCGGGTCGCCGCATCGAACAGTACGCGCTTCATCTGCGCCAGCCGTGCGTCGTCGCTGTGCACCAGCGCGTCGTCGAGAATGATCAGCGTCGGCTTGCCGGCTTCCTTCAGCAGGTCGGCATAGGCCAGCCTGGCAATCACGCCCATCTGTTCGCGCGCGCCGAAGCTCAGTTCGTCGACCGGGCCGCTTTCGGCTCCCTGCATGCCTTCGCGCGTCAGCGGGCCGGGACTCAGGCTGTCGTCGATGGCGATGCGTGCGCCCGGAAACAACAGGCCGAGATAGTGGTTGAGGTGCTTCTGCAGCGGTGCCTGCAGCCGTTGCGTCAGGGCGTGGCGCTTGTCCTGCAGCAGCTTCAGCAGAAGATCCAGCGCGCGTGCGCGGCGGGCCAGCTGATCGGCGCGGCGGGCCGCTGCGGCATGATCGCGCACCAGTTCGGCACGCCGCTCATCCAGCCCCTGTGCACCGGCGGCCTGCAGTTCCACTTCGAGTACGGTGAGCGCATCGCGCCGCAGGGCAAAGGTCCTTTCGAGCTGATCCGCGCTGCGTGCATAGCGCTCGACGTCCTGCGCCAGCGTCTGCGGCCGCACCGCATCGAGTCGCGCAGTGAGCGCTTCGATCCGCCGTGCCGCCGCCGCGTGCTGTGCGAGCGCGTCGGTCAGCGCGATGTTGGCGTCGGCCACCTGCTGCGCGCGCGCCGGGTCGTCGAGCCGGGCGCGTGCGGCGTCGCGCTCGCGCTGTGCCGCGTCGAGGGCGGCCTGTGCAGCGGCGCAGCCGTTGCGCGCTGCGGCCAGCTGGCGCGCGGCTTCTGTGGCGGAGCGGCGGGCAATGTCTTCGGCGGATTCCGCTTCGGCGACGGAAGGCAGCGTGTCACCGCCTTCGTCGGCGTGCGCGTCCAGACGCTGCTGCACTTCGGTGGTGCGCGCGTCGAGTGCTGCGCATTCGGCACGCAGGGCGTCGACGCCGTTGGGCGCCAGTGCCTTCAGCGTCGCCTGTGCCGCCTTGAGATCGGACAGTTTGAGGGCGTGCAGTTGCTGTCGTGCTTCTGCGGCATCGAAGGACGCGAGCCCGAGACGTGCCAGCGCGCTGGCGTGGCGGTCGTACAGTTCTGCCGCGTCGCGTGCCAGCGCGGCGCTGTCGCTGCCGCCCGGTTCGATGCGCAGACGACCGCAGCCGGGCAGCACCAGCGTGGTTGCCTCCAGCAGCTGGCGTTCGCCGTCGCCGCTGAGCGTTTCATCGCCGATGCGCAATTCCTGCCCGGTGTCCAGCGCGAAGCGCAGCCGGGTGGCGATCGCAGTGCGACGGATGTCCAGTTCGCGGATCTGCCGTGCCTGTTCGCGCAGCGTGGCGAAGTCGACGGCAGTGATCTCGCAGGCAGCTGCCTCGGCTCGCAGGGCGAGCTGTCGCGCCTGTTCGGCCTCCGCCTGCGCCAGCGCGGCAGCGGCCGTACCGGCCTTGCGGCGCAGGTCGTCCAGTTCGTGCATCAGTGTGCGTCGGTTGTCTCCCGCACGTGCCAACCCAAGCGTATGACGCGCCGTTTCGTGGCGCAGGACGGCATCGCGCTCGTGCTGCTGCCAGGGCGCGGCCAGTCCGTTGGCGTCGTCGAGCGCGCGTTGCGCGGCGATGACGGCGTCGGCACGACGTTCGGCATCGTGCGACTCGGCGGCGTAGCCATCGAGCTGACGACGCAGCAGGTCAATGCGCTGCGCCAGCGCCAGCACCGCATTCTGTTCGCCGGCGAGTTGCTGCTGCAGCGATTGTGCTTCGCGCAGCGCGTCACCGGCGGCGTTTGCCTGCGTACGCAGCGCCGCCCACGGACGTTCGCCGGCGTCGACTTCGTGCTCGCGACGCAATTGTGCGAGGCGGTCCACTTTCTGCCGGTAGGTCAGCAGATCGGCATCGACCGCAGCCAGCGCATCGCACAGTGACCGTTCGGCCTGAAGTGCTTCGGTGTAAGCGCCGCGGGGCTTGTCGGAGGTCGGCGTCAGCAACTCGTTGCGCAGCTTTTCGACCTCGTTCGTCACGTCGTCGCCATCGCCACCGGCGATTTCGCCGAGCGAAGCATTCAGCGCGGTGCGCAAGTGGTCGGTCGCGTGCGTGACCGCGTCGCGGATGTCCTGCGCTTCGCCCTGTTCCATCCACAGCAGGCCGGGAATGCCCCAGTGTTCGGACTTGCTCGATCCCTTGGCGGCGAAGGCGAAACCCAGTTGTTCGGCGATGAAGTCTTCGGCTTCTGTGCCGTCCAGCGTGCGCGTGCCGAACTGCAGCGTGCAGCGCTTCTTCCCCAGGAAGCGTTTGGTCAGCCGGCACTGCGTGCCGCCCAGTTCGAAATCGAGCTCCACTTCGGGCGCGGCGCTGCCGTCATTCCAGGGCCGCAGGTGCTCGACCGTGCCCGAGCGGTGGCGCTCGAAGAAGGCGGCGCGTATCGCCGCCACCAGCGTGCTCTTGCCGGCTTCGTTCGGTCCGGTGAACAGATTGAGGCCGTCGCCGAGATCGCGCAGTTCGAAGGGCTGGCGGAAGCGGCGGAACTGGTCGACGCGCAGCCGGGTGAGCTTCATTGCGCGACACCGTCACGGCGTGCGCCGAGCAGCCCGGCCAGCAGCACCAGCGCGTCGCGCGCGGTGTCGCAGTCGGTGCCGTCCTGGGCGGCCCGCAGTTCCGCCACGACATCGCCCAGATAGCCGTCTGCCGAAAGCTGAGCGATGTCGTCCGCCGTGGGTTCGATGCGCAGGGCTGCCAGATCGGCGTTCAGGCTGCGCGCCCGTCCCTGCGCCTGCGCGATGGCGGTGCGGATGCGCGTCAGTCCTGCGAGATCGGTCTCGCCGTCCAGCGCGAGTTGCACGACATCCGTCCGGCCGTAGCCTGACAGTCGTTCCAGCAGCGCTTCGACATCGCTGGCCACCCGCAGCGTTGCGCTTTCGGCCTGCCAGCGGTACTGGCCGATGCTGACCGGCGTGACCACCGGTTCCATGCCGGGTGTGCTCAATTCGATGATCAGCGCGCGCCCGGAATCGTTGGCGCGGAAACGGTCGGTTTCCGGCGTGCCGCAGTACCAGGTGCGTGCGTCGATCTGCCTGCAGCCATGCCAGTCGCCGAGCGCCAGATAGTCGAGCCGCGCTTCTGCGGCGCGTCCTGCGGCGATCGGGTTCGACGAGTCGATGCCTTCCGCAAGGATGCCCTGCACGCTGCCGTGCGCCAGGCCGATGCGGAACATGCCGGCTGGCGTCTGCGCATCGGCGAACCATGTCGTCAGGTCGGTGTGGGTGAGGCGCTGCGTCAGCGGCGCCGGCAGCACTGCTGCGTTCAGTGCGTCGAGCAGCACCGGTTCAGGCTGCAGGCAGACATGCACATTCGCGGGTATCGCGCCCAGACGTGCGGCGCGTGTCCAGACCGATTCCGACAGCGCGGCGTCATGGTTGCCCGGAATCATCAGCCACCGGCCGCTGTAGCCGCGCATGCAGTGAAACATGCGATGTATGGTCTTGTCGGCCACGCCCTGTGCATCGAACACGTCGCCTGCGACCAGCACCAGATGTGCGCCCTGCACGCTGGCGAGCTGCGCCAGCCGCTCGACCGCGGCAAAACGTGCGTCCGCCAGCAGGGCGGCCTCATCGGCTTCGAACTGGCCGTACAGCTTGCCGATCTGCCAGTCGGCAGTGTGGATGATCTTGAGCAAGGCGGACTTCGGACAGGGCGGGCTTGTGGTGTGCGGAATATACAGACAGACCTATCGTGCCCTGCGGAAAAAGATGACATGCTGCCACGGCAGGTGACTGACGGTGCGTTCCCACACCAGCCGGTGTACAGAGGCCTCGCGGCGCACCCGCGTTTCGCTCATCTTGTGCAGGGGTTTGATCGGAATGTCCGGATCCTCTTCCTTGAATTCGACGAACACGATGCGGCCACCGGGTCGGGTGGCGCGCACGATGCTGGCGAGCATTTCGTGCGGGCATGACAGCTCGTGATAGACATCCAGCATGATGGCCATGTCGAGCGATCGCTCGGGCAGCTGCGCGTCGTGTTCGGCACAGCGCGACGGCTCGATGTTGGCGAAGCCGTTGATCCGCGTCAGGCGCTGCAGCATGCGCACCATCATCGGCTGTACGTCGACCGCATGGATGCGGCCGTCCGGTCCGACGGCCGACGACATCCGTCGCGACAGGTAGCCGGTACCGGCGCCGATGTCGGCAATCACCATGCCGGGCCTGAGTTCCAGCGCCTGAAGCAGGAGGTCGGTACGCTCCTCGCTCTCGCGCTCCGGGCGATCCAGCCAGTCGTGGGACTGCCAGCCCATGACGTCCGAAATTTCGCGGCCCATGTAGTGCTTGCCGGTACCGTCGAACCCCGGTGGCGTGATGATGTAGTGAAAGCCTGTCTTCACGCGGACCGGTCGCCGGCGATAGGGGCGTGATTCCGGAGCCTGCCGGTGGGCCGGGCGATGCAGGTATCGGGACATCGCGCGAACATACCACCGGATGCTTCGTCCGCGAACGCTGCACACGGGGCTGAGGCAAGGTCGGTCGGCGTGTTTCAAAGATGGCTCACAGGCATCGTTTTGCCGTGTATCGTGACGGTCGATCGTGTGCCGATTCGCAACGCACTCGTGATCTGCCGGCTGTGTTGTGTTGGCCGGCCCGCTGCCTGTACCCTGCCGGCAGTGTCCCACCTCCGGGCGTGCACACGCCCGACAAGGAAGCCGATCGTGACGACCGACCTCACACCTGCAGAAATCTCCCAGGCAGAAGCTGAAATCCTCGCGGCTCCGCAGGACGAATACATGTCTGCCCAGCAGCTGGATTTCTTCCGTAATCGCCTTCGTTCCGAACGTGACGCGCTGCTGCAGTCGGCGCAGGACACGACGGCGCATCTGCATGAATTCGAGCGCACGCCGGATCCATCGGACCGGGCTTCGCTGGAAGAGGATCATTCTCTGGAATTGCGAGTGCGCGACCGCGAACGCAAGCACCTGCACACCATCGACGAAGCGCTGGCTCGCATCGATGACGGCTCTTACGGCTGGTGCGAGTTTTCGGGGGATCCGATAGGCATTGCGAGGCTGCTGGCACGCCCTACTGCGACGCTGTCGCTCGAGGCGCAGGAGCTGCACGAGCGCAAGAGGAAGATGCGCGGGCGCTGAACCGACGGTAGGCTGGTTCCGGAACGGCCCGGAACCTGTTTGTGGCGCCGCGCCCACGATGACTGCCGCGTCGTCTGCCGGCGGCGCAGTCAGCGCATCTTCAAATGTTCAATGCACGCGGCGGCGGGGGGCTGCGGATGGGCCGCGACCTTCGATCTCGCGGAATGTGATGCGCCCCTTGCTGAAGTCGTACGGCGAAAGTTCGAGCGCGACCTTGTCGCCGGCCAGAATGCGGATGTGGTGCTTGCGCATCTTGCCCGACGTGTAGGCGATGATCTGGTGACCGTTCTCGAGCGTGACGCGAAAGCGCGAATCGGGCAGCACTTCCGTCACCACGCCGTTCATGTCGATGAGTTCTTCTTTGGCCATGGCCATTCTCCAGTTGAAGTTCGATGCACCGGACATCCGCAGGAATCGGTCTGCGGACGGACGGAACAACTTCCGCAGGCACATCGGCCCGCAGCGGGCGGTCGGCGCGGCAGCGCGGGCTGCCTTCGGCAGACGCTGTGCGGCAGTCCGCAGGGCATCTGGCGTACCGACCGGATGAATGAGGTCGAAGGGCTGAAGTGCTGGGCGAACCCGTCGCTTCCGTGTCTTGCGGTGCCCGGGAGGCACTTGACCTGCCGATCGCAACATGCGCGGGCGGGCCGGATCCGGGACGTCGATGTCGGGGTGGTGGAGCGGGGAATGCCGCAATAACGTCGAAAAACACCGAAAATACTGCACCGATCAGCCTGGAAATCAGGCGGATAGATCGACGCCGCCCCACACTATGCACTGTATTGACAAGCCTTGCAGCGGATTCGTGTGCAGGCTGGCGGTTGCGCCGGACCTGTCGACCGTGTCCGGCGGACGGCCATGGCGCACAATACGCAATCACGGCGACACGCCGGTCGACGCCGACCGTATCGTTGCCTGCCTCAACCCGCAGTGAAAAACCCCATGATCGAACCCATTCTGCTCACCGCGGCGCGTGTGTGCACGCTGGAAGACCAGCGCGTACTGACCAACGCCAGTGGCTTCTTCTTCGAGCGTGATGAACGGCTGTTTCTGGTGACCAGCCGGCACGTCGTCATCGACGAACCGAGCAAGCATTTTCCGGATCGCATCGAAATCGAGCTGCACACCGATCCGGACAATCTTGCCGAGTCGACGGGTTTTTCGATACCGCTGTACCGCAAGGGCTGCAGCATCTGGCGCCAGGGGCAGGACGCGGCGGGCGAGATCGATGTGGCAGTGCTTGAAATCGAGCGTGCCGCGCTGCCGGCCAGCACGGTGTATCGAGCTTTCACGCCGGCTCACCTGCCGATGGAAGCCATGCGGATCGAGGTCGGCAGTTCCTTGCTGGTGGTCGGCTTTCCGCTCGGCTTTCACGACACGCTCCATCACATGCCGGTGGTGCGGCATGCGGTGATCGCCTCGTCGTTCGGCCTGCGCTTTCAGGGTGAGGGCTATTTCCTGACGGATGCGCGTACGCACCGCGGTACCAGCGGTGCGCCGGTCGTCATGCGAGCCCCCGCCTGCGATGCGGCGCAGCGAGATCTGCCCTGGCTGCTGCTCGGCGTGCATTCGGCCCGGCTCGATGTCGGCACCCGCGACCACAAGCTGGATGAGGCGCTGGGCCTGAATTGCGCCTGGTACGCCGACATTCTGATGACGCTCACCACGTCCTGACCGGCGCAGCCGCGGCGGGGCCGAACGTGCTCCGCCGGTTGTGTTCCGACTGTCTTTCGGGCCGTGTTCTGGCCGCATGTTCCTCGAACGGAGTGAATCGAATGCGACGCTTCGCGCTGATGATCGGCGTCTGTCTGTTTTGGGCCGTGCTGCCCGCTTCGGCCGCACAGCCGTTCTGGCATGGCGCTGCGTTCGAGGGCGATCGTGCTGCGCTGGAAAAGCTGGCCAGCGCAGGTGCGAAGGTGGTTCGCGTCTATCGCGAGTCCGATGTCTGGGTACTCGATGCAGCGCAGCAGCTCGGTCTGCGCGTAGTGATGGGCTTGTGGCTCCGCCATCCGCGTCACGGTTTCCGGCTGGACGATGTGCGTGCCGTGCAGTCGCAGGAGGATGCGCTGCGCGCCTTTGTCCTGCTTCACCGTGATCACCCGGCGCTGCTGGCGTGGGGCGTGGGCAACGAGGTCGAAACCGGTACGGCGGATCCGCGCCCGGCCTGGCGGGAGGTGAATCGTATCTCCGGCATCGTGAAGTCGCTGGATGCCCGGCATCCGACCGTGATGGTGGTTGCGGACAACAGCGATGCCTGGCTCGCGCCGCTGGCCGATTGCTGCGAGCAGGTCGACCTGCTCGGACTCAATCTGTACGGGGGTTCGGTGTTCGAACTGCCGCAGCGCCTGCGCAGGCTGGGCATCAAGAAGCCGATCGTGGTGACGGAACTCGGACCGCTCGGTCAATGGCAGGCCGGGCGCAAGCCCTGGGGCGCGCCGGTCGAATTGACCAGCAGCCAGAAGGCGGATTTCTTCCGCGAGGCGCTGGCCTTTCTTGCAGGGCAGCCGCAGGTCGTCGGCGCATTTCCCTTCCTGTGGGGTGCCAAGCAGGAACAGACCGCAACCTGGCACGGCCTGCTGCTGGCCGATGGCAGCCCGACCGCCATGACCGATGCGCTGTCGGCGGCGTGGGGGCGACCGGTCGCTGCCGCGGCACCGTTGATCCGCGGCATCGGCATTGCTGCGGATGTATTCGCGCCGGCGCAGGAGATATCGGCCGGCGTCGACGCGGTGTCTTTCGACGGTTCGCCTCTGACGACCGCATGGGAGGTGCATGCCGAAGCGACCGATCTGCGGGCCGGCGGCGATCTCGAAGCCGCTCCGCCACGCGTCGAAGTGCGCATGCTGCAGGCAGACGCGCAAAGCGTACGTTTCGTTGCGCCCGCGTTGCCGGGGGCCTATCGCCTGTTCATCACGCTGGGCGACAGCAAGGGCAAGGCCGCCACTGCCAACCTGCCGTTTCTGGTGCGCTGACTGCGCGGTCTGGTCAAGGGGCTGCCGGCATCAGCGCATGGCAGAGGCGAGCCACAGCGTCGGCTCTTCCATCGCGGCGATCTGTTCGCGCAACTCGAGGATGCGTGCTTCCCAGTAGCGTGGCGTGTCGAACCACGGGAATGCCGTCGGAAACGCCGGGTCTTCCCAGCGACGCGCGATCCAGCCGCTGTGGTGGATCAGCCTCAGCGTGCGCAGGGCTTCGATCAACTGCAGTTCGCGCGGATCGAAGTCGCAGAATTCCTCATACCCGGCCAGCACATCGCCCAGTTGCTGCGCGCGCTCCGACCGCTCGCCCGACAGCAGCATCCACAGGTCCTGGATGGCGGGCGCCATGCGGCTGTCGTCGAAATCGACGAAGTGCGGTCCCTGGCCTTCGACCCACAGCATGTTGCCGACGTGGCAGTCGCCATGCGTGCGGATGCGTCGCACCGCGCCGGCACGATCGAATGCCGCGCGCACGCCGTCGAGCGCCTGCGCGGTCACGCCGCGATAGACATTTTCCAGTTCCGGCGGCACGAAGTGGTGATCCAGCACATAGGCAGACGGTTCATCGCCGAAGCTCGCGATGTCGAGCGTTGGTCGGTGCAGGTAAGGCTGCACGGCGCCGAGCGCATGGATGCGCCCCATGAAGCGGCCGATCCAGTTCAGCGTGTCGGTGCGGTCGAGTTCGGGTGCCCGCCCGCCGCGCCGTGGAAACACGGCGAAGCGGTAACCGGCATGCGTCATCAGTGTGCTGCCGCCGGGCAAGGGCAGCGGTGCGACGACCGGTATTTCGTGCGCCGCGAGTTCGAGGCAGAAGGCGTGCTCTTCGAGGATCGCCTCGTCGCTCCAGCGTCCCGGCCGGTAGAACTTGGCGATCATCGGCGCGCCTTCGTCCAGGCCGACCTGATAGACGCGGTTCTCGAAGCTGTTGAGCGCCAGCAGTCGGCCATCGACGGAATAGCCGGCCGCTTCCAGCGCATCAAGCACTGCTTCGGGCGCCAGACCCGCATACGGCTGCGGACTTATGGGCGTCTCCGGGCGTCGAGGAGGCAATTCGGGCTGCTGATCAGTCATCGCGGGCAAGTTCATTGCAGCAGTAAAAGGACCGCCGACCTTGAATTCACGATCGGCAACCCCTACCCTAACCGGTTTTTTGCAGCTTAAGCAGCCGTCGTGACTTATCAGGTCAAGGAAATTTTCTACACCCTGCAGGGTGAGGGGCTGAACGCCGGGCGCGCTGCGGTGTTCTGCCGTTTTGCCGGCTGCAACCTGTGGAGCGGTCGGGAAGCCGATCGTGCGGTGGCGCAATGCAACTTCTGCGACACCGATTTCGTCGGCACGGACGGTACGCTGGGCGGCCGCTATGACGATGCAGCGGCGCTCGCCGATGTCATTGCCGCCTGCTGGACGGGTGCAGGCGGCCGGCGCCTGGTGGTGCTGACCGGCGGCGAGCCGCTGCTGCAGGTCGATGCGGCGCTGATCGACGCGCTGCATGCGTGCGGTTTTGAAATCGCCGTCGAAACCAACGGCACCATCGCGGCCCCGCCGGGCCTGGACTGGATCTGCGTCAGCCCCAAGGCCGGCAACCCGGTGGTGCAGCGTTCCGGTCATGAACTGAAGGTGGTCGTGCCGCAGCCCTCGCTCGATCTGGCGACGATGGCAAGCTGGGACTTCCGGCATTTCCTGATACAGCCGATGGACAATGTGCTGGCGGCCGACAACAGCCGCTGGGCCATCGAGTGGTGCATGCGGCACCCGCGCTGGCGCCTCAGCGTACAGACGCACAAGGCGGTCGGCATTCGCTGAACGCCGGTTTCTTCCGGATCGCACACTGCAAAAGATGGTCGTCGAACTCAGTCAGCGCTTCTACTTCGAAGCCGCCCACACCCTGCGCCGCGCACTGGAGAAGGACTCCGGTCTGCGCGAATCGAGCCTGCGCATTCACGGCCATACGTATCACGCCGAAGTGATGCTGCGCGGCGAACCGTCGCCCGAAACCGGCATGCTGGTCGATCTGGCAGTGCTGCGTGCCGCGCTGGGCGACGTGCGCGACGCGCTCGATCACCGCTTCCTCGATGAGGTTACCGGCCTCGGCCCGGCTACGCTGGAGAACCTCTGCCAGTTCATCTGGCACGCGCTTGCGCCGCAGCTGCCGCAACTCGCACGTGTCACGGTCGAACGCCAGGCTTCCGGCGACAAGTGTTCCCTGTGCGCGAGCTGACGCGGCGGCTGCGATCGATCTTTGACTTGATTCATGGTTCGGACGTGAGGCGTCTGCGCCACGCGACTGTCGTCATCGCGCTGCTTGTCGCGACCCCGGTGTTCGCGCTGGCACCCGATTTCGATACCGTCCGCAGCGGCTGGCGCTCGTCCGAGGCGCGCCTGCTCGATCGAAACGGCGAGCCGCTTGCCGAACTGCGGGTCGACTTCAACGAGCGGCGACTCGACTGGGTGAGCGCACGCGAGTTGTCGCCGTCGCTGGTGCGTGCGCTGCTGGTGGCCGAAGACAAGCGCTTTCTCGATCACACAGGCGTGGACTGGCAGGCGCTGGCCGGCGCCACCTGGGACAACCTGTGGCGCACGCTGGAAGGCCGCCGTCCGAGGGGTGCGTCGACGCTCACCATGCAGTTGGCCGGTCTCATCGACCCGGCGCTGCGTCTGCAGGGCACCCGGCGCAGTGTCAGCCAGAAATGGGATCAGGCGGCCGCGGCGCGCGAGATCGAACGCAGCTGGAACAAGGGACAGATACTCGAGGCTTATTTAAATCTGGTGCCTTTCCGCAGCGAGCTGCGCGGCATTTCCGCAGCGACACGCGGGCTGTTCGGCAAGGATCCGGAGGAGATCGAGCCCCGCGAAGCATTGATTCTTGCCGCCCTGCTGCGTGGACCGAACGCGTCGCCCGAACGCGTGGCGACGCGTGCCTGCGCCGTTGCACGGCGTCTCAAGCCGGAACCTGACTGCGAGGGCATCCGCGAACTGGCTGGCAATGTGCTGTCGCAGCGCTACCGCATCGAGCCGCGCTGGCAGGACGCGCCAGCACTGGCGCGGCGCCTGCTGACGGAGCCGGGTGAACAGCGCATGACCACGCTGGATGCCCGCCTGCAGCGGCGCGTGCTGCAGGCGCTGGGCAGCGCACGCGCACACACCGCAGTTGTCGTGCTCGACAACGCGACCGGCGAGGCGCGGGTCTGGGGCGGTGGGCCGGACAACACCGACGCCGTGCTGCGGCGCCAGTCGGCGGGCAGTTCGCTGCAGCCCTTCCTGTACGGGATGGCCATCGATCAACGCTGGCTGACCGGCGCCTCGGTGCTGGACGACAGTCCGGCTTTCGTCGCGCTGCCGTTGCCGGCCGGCCTGACCGGGGTAGAAACGCGTGGCGCGCTCAGCGTGCGCCGTGCACTGGCGCTGGCGGCGGAGATTCCGGCACTGCGCGTGCGCGCCGTGGTGGGCGACGATGCGCTGGCGGCGCTGCTGCAGGCACATGGCGTCGCATCGGTATCCGCCGTTGACGCGCGGCCCAGCCTGATCGAACTGGCGAACGCCTATCGCAGCTTCGTCAACGACGGCATCTGGAATGCCTGGACGCTGGAACCGCGCCAGTCAGCCGCGGAGGTCGCCGGCAAGCGGCTGTGGTCGTCACCCGTGGCCTGGATCGTCGCCGATCTGCTGGCGACACGCCCGGTGCCGGGTGATCTGCCTGCCAGGCCCTGGGCTGCGGTGATGAACGGCCACTCGGCAGACGGTGCGACCTGGTGGTCGGTCGGCTTCACGCGGCGCCATACGGTCGCGTTGCGGGGGATGAAGCCGGCCGCCGACGCATGGCATGCCGTACTGGATGTGCTGGACGCGCCGCCGGTCGAGGCAGCCGCTGCGCCTGCCGGTCTGGAGCGCGTGAGTGTGCGGTTCGAGCCGGAGATCGAAGCCGCGCGCGAAGAGTATTTCCTGCGTGGCACCCAGCAGGCGTTCGCCGACGCGAATGTGCGCGATGTGAACGGCCGGCCGCGCATCGTGCAGCCGGTGAGCGGGGTGAAGCTGGTCAGTGCGGATTTGCCGGCGGGTCGGCAGGCGATGCTGCTGGAAGCCCGCCCGCCTGTGCCGGGGCTCGCCTGGCAGATCAACGGTGAACGACTGCCGGCAGTCGAAGGCCGCGCATTGTGGAGTCCGCGTCCGGGTGCGCACCGGCTCACGCTGATCGATGCCGAAGGTGTGCCGCTGCAGTCGGTCGATTTCGAAGTGAGGCTCGAGTCATCGCAGGAACCGGCGGCCGCGCGCTGACGCAGGTGCCCGCTGTCGCCGGAACTCAGTGCAGTGTGTGCGTTGCGATGAAGGTATGGCTGCCGCGGGTCAGGTCGAGCGTACCGCGCATCAGCCGGCCGGCTGTCGTGTCGATGTCGTTGGCGACCCAGGTTTCGCGTTCCTTCGACACCAGATAGATGACCACGACGTCGCGCGTGACCGGCGCATCATCGGGCTGCTCGTCGTCGAATTCGGCAAGTTGAAGCAGGCAGCTCAGGCCGACCACATCGATCTCGGGCTGCGCCACGGTTTCCTGCACGAAACGCGTGACGGCGGATTCGTCGAGCATGTCGACGTGTGCCAGCGCCGCAGCCTGGATGCGGCCCTGCTCGAGGTGGGCGATCAGTGCGGTGGGACGGGGCGGGTCGCCGCGCGCGAGCAACGCATCGGCGTGATCCTGGCAGGCGCGCAGCACGGCGCGAAAACACGCTTCCTCCATTGGCAGCATGGTTGTCTCCTCCACAGATGTGGGTCGCGTCCGTGCGCGCGCCTGAAACGGAGACTAGACCGGCCTGCGCCGGATGTCTTGACGCACTGCCATGGCGGCAGTGCACCATCCGGAGAGCTTTTCGAGTGGAAAAAGCTCAGACGGTCGGGCGCCGGGCGAAGTCTTGCAGTGCGGTGTCGGCGCTGATCGGGGCGATCAGACATTCGTCGATGTGCGCACCTGGCGGGCCGCGTTCGGCCCATTCCACCAGTGCGTCGAGCGCCGCGGGAACGCCGCACGCGAAAGCTTCCACCGAACCGTCCCGTCGATTGCGCACCCAGCCGGTCAAGCCGAGCCGCCGCGCTTCGACGGTCATGGCGTAACGGAAGCCGACGCCCTGCACGCGGCCGCGAATGGCGAAATGCAGGGCTTCGACTCCGGCATCATCCATGACTATTTGACGCGCATGCCCGGCGCGGCACCGCTGTCAGGCGACAGGATGAACAGGCCCGGCACTTCACCCCTGTCGTCGGAGGCTGCCAGCACCATGCCTTCGGACATGCCGAATTTCATCTTGCGCGGCGCCAGATTGGCCACCATCACGGTGAGGCGGCCGACCAGCAGGGCGGGGTCGTAGGCCGACTTGATGCCGGCGAATACCTGACGGGGCTTCTTCTCTCCGATGTCCAGCTGCAGGCGCAGCAGCTTGTCGGCGCCCTCTACGTGGTCGGCAGCGACGATCTTCGCGATGCGCAGTTCGACCTTCGAGAAGTCGTCGATCGAAATGTGCGCCGCCGTGGCCGCTGGTGCGGCGGCAGCAGCTTCGGGCGTTTTCACCGGTTCGGCGGCGGGTGCGGAGGGTTGCGAGCTCACGAGGGTTTCCTTGTTGGCGTCGACCAGTGCGATGACCTGTTTCGGGTCGATGCGGGTCATCAGGTGTTTGTATTCATTGATCGTGTGGCCGGTGCCGAGCGTGCTGCCGAAATCGTCCCAGCCCAGCGGAGCGATGTTGAGGAAGCGTTCGACCTCGGCAACCAGATGCGGCAGCACCGGCTTGAGCAGCACCGACAGCTGGCGGAACAGTTCGAGTGCGGTGCTGCATACCGACTGCAGCTTCTCGTCCTCACCGTCCTGCTTGGCCAGCACCCAGGGCGCGTGGTCATTCACGAATACATTCGCCTGATCTGCGCAGGCCATCACCTCGCGCAGCGCGCGGGCGTAGTCACGTGATTCGTAGGCATCGCGGATCGACACTTCATGCCAGTGGAAGGGCACGGCCGGCGCCGCCAGTCTGCCGCCGAAACGCTTGGTGATGAAGCCGGCGCAACGGCTGGCGATGTTGATGTACTTGCCGACCAGATCGGAATTCACCCGTGCCACGAAGTCGTCGAGGTTGAGATCGATGTCCTCCATCGACCCGTTGAGCTTGGCGGCGTAGTAGTAGCGCAGCCATTCCGGATTCATGCCGAGGTCGAGGTAGCTCTGCGCGGTGATGAAGGTGCCGCGGCTCTTGCTCATCTTCTCGCCGTTCACGGTGAGGAAGCCGTGCGCGTTGATCTGGGTCGGCGTGCGGTAGCCGGAATGTTCCAGCATGGCCGGCCAGAACAGCGCGTGGAAGTACAGGATGTCCTTGCCGATGAAATGCACCATTTCCGTGCCGGCAACCTTCGCGCCCGCAGCATCGAGGAAGTCCGCTTCGGCGAGCGGGTTGCCCAGCGCGTTCTGCTTCGCCACGTAATTGCGGAAGCTGCCGAAGTAGCCGACCGGCGCATCCAGCCAGACGTAGAAGAACTTGTTGTCGGTGCCCGGGATGCGGAAGCCGAAATAGGGTGCGTCGCGCGAGATGTCCCAGTCCGAGAGCTTTCCGTCGCCCGGCTCGCCCAGCCACTCCTTCATCTTGTTGGCGGCTTCCGGCTGCAGCCGGTTCGAGCCCTGCGTGAAGTCACGCAGGAACTGTTCGCACGGCGGCGCCGACAGGCGGAAGAAGTGGTGTTCGCTGGCGCGGCGCTCAGGTGCGGCGCCGGACACCACCGAGTAAGCGTTCTTCAGTTCGGTCGGTGCATACGTTGCGCCGCACACCTCGCACGAGTCGCCGTACTGGTCCTTGGCGCCGCACTTCGGGCACTCGCCCTTGATGAAGCGGTCCGGCAGGAACATGTCCTTCACCGGGTCGTAGAACTGTTCGACCGAGCGCCGGGCGATCAGGTCGGAAGCTTTGAGCTTGCCGTAGATGTCCTCGCAGAAAGCGCGGTTCTCGTCGGAATCGGTCTCGTGATAGTTGTCGAAACTGACCAGAAAGCCGCTCAGATCACCCTGACCGGCTTTCCACGCTGCCTGCGTCTGCAGCCCGCCGAAGAAGTCGCGGGCGTGTTCGTGCAGCACGCGCTCCACCAGGGCGCGCGGCGTGATGCCTTCCTTTTCGGCGCGCAGCATGATCGGGGTACCGTGCTGGTCGTCGGCACCTACGTAATGCACCTCGTGACCGCGCATGCGCTGAAAGCGGACCCAGATGTCGGTCTGTATGTATTCGACCAGATGGCCGAGATGGATGGCGCCGTTGGCGTAGGGCAGGGCGCTGGTGACGAGCAGGCGGCGGCGGGACATGGCGGCGGGCGAGGTGGAGGCCAAAGCGGGAAAACCCGTAATTCTACTGCCCGCGCGTCCGCTTCCGGGATGTGGATGGCTCGGGATCGGTTAAACTGGAGTAAATCAATCAGGTATTGCCCGCGACTGTTGCGCATGAGGCGCGTCGGCGGGTCAGTCATCGTCCGGAGTCAACATGTCCATCACCGAAGCCCAGGTCCAGAGTGCGCTCAAGGAACTGATCGATCCGAATACCGGCAAGGATTTCATTGCGACGCGCAGCGCGAAGAACATCCGCATCGACGACACCGATGTGGCGGTCGACATCGAACTCGGCTATCCGGCGAAAAGCCAGATGGATCACCTGCGTCGGCTAGCGATTGCCTGCCTGCGTGCCATTCCGGGCGTAGGCAACGTGAGCGTCAGCATGTCGCAGAAAATCGTGTCGCACACGGTGCAGCGCGGCGTGAAGCTGCTGCCCGGCGTGAAGAACATCATCGCCGTCGCCTCCGGCAAGGGCGGCGTCGGCAAGAGCACGACCGCAGTCAACCTGGCGCTGGCGCTGGCTGCAGAAGGCGCCAGCGTGGGGCTGCTGGACGCCGACATCTATGGTCCGTCGCAGCCGCAGATGCTGGGCATCAGCGGCCGCCCCGATTCGCCGGACGGCAAGTCGCTCAGCCCGATGATGGCCTACGGCCTGCAGGCGATGTCGATCGGTTTTCTGATCGACGTCGAAACGCCGATGGTGTGGCGCGGCCCCATGGTCACGTCCGCGCTGGAACAGCTGTTGACCGAAACGCGCTGGGATGACGTCGATTACCTCGTCATCGACATGCCCCCGGGCACCGGTGACATCCAGCTCACGCTGGCGCAGAAGGTGCCGGTGACCGGCGCGGTCATCGTCACGACGCCGCAGGACATCGCGCTGCTGGACGCGCGCAAGGGTCTCAAGATGTTCGAGAAGGTGGGCATACCCATCCTCGGCATCGTCGAGAACATGAGCATCCACACATGTTCCAAGTGCGGCCACGAGGAACACATCTTCGGCGAGGGCGGCGGCGCGCGCATGGCCGCGGACTACGGGCTGGAAGTGCTGGGTTCGCTGCCGCTGGCGATGCAGATACGCGAACAGGCCGATTCCGGCAAACCGACCGTGGTGTCCGATCCGGATGGGCGCGTGGCGGAAATCTACCGCGACATCGCGCGCAAGGTGGCGGTCAAGATCGCCGACAAGGGCAAGGACATGAGCGCGAAATTCCCGAGCATCGTGGTGCAGAACACCTGATAGACGGCGGAGTGCGTGCCGGCCGTCCTGCATGCGCCTCAGCCGATGACTGTCTCGTCGCTCCGGCGCATGCCCCGGTTGTCGGTCCAGTGCAGATCGACCTTGTCGCCCCGGGCGCCCCCCTTGAAGCGGAGCTGCAGGAACGGGTTGCGCGAAATCGCCGTGCCGAACTGTGCGGTCAGCACAACTCGGCCGTTGTGCGTGACCGACAGGTCGGTGATGTGATGCGCCGGGATCAGTGCCCCGTTCGCATCCTTGCGCTGCCCGGTTTCCATGTCGTGACTCATCAGGGCCTTGATTTCCGTCTCGCCGCCAGCCACGCTCGCGCGAATGCGCGTGGCCGCGGGGCCTTCCCCGGAGGCGGCGTTGGCCCGGACCGGGTCGCCCGGTCCGCAGCCGCCCTGGGTGACGCGGATTTCGCGTGCATTCATGAAGAACCCGGCCGGCGTGCGCACCAGCGCGATTACGCGCGATGCTTCGGACATCTTGATGCGCGTGTTGATGAACGCGGCCGTGCCCTCGGGCAGCGTGAACTGCGCGGTCAGCGCGGTCCGGTTCTTTTCGACCAGAATCGCAATGCTCTGGACGCCGGGCAGATTGGCCGAAACGGTGATCGGCACCACGGCGCCGTCTTCGGCGACATCGGGGCCATTGATCTGGATGTCGCGCGAGGTGGTCGGTTGCCCAGCGCCCAGCGCGCGAAATGCGTCGTCGAGCCTGGCTGCCGCAAACGCGGCCCGGTCGGCAGACGCCGCGCGTGCGGAAGGGGCAGCGAACGGGCCGGCGCCGGCAAGAAGGCCGAGCAGCAGGCTGCCGTTGGCGATGAATTGTCTGCGTTGCAGAAACATGTGCAGTTCCGGTGGATTGACGTTGTACGGCAGGGCTGCGTCGTGGCGGGTCGATTCGGTCCTGATGGCCAGCGCGCTGCATGCCGCTCAGGCAAGGAATACCGCTTTGCGGTTCCGGTGACAAGAGATGCTGTTGCGGGGCGCGATGGCTGGTTTTATATCGGTTCGCGATATAACCAATGAACTATCGGTTATTTGAGCAATAAGGGTTTTTTGGCTAGCTTAGCGTCAGTGGACTCCGGGCTCTGTTCCGGAGTGTTTGCGTGTCTGCGTGTTCGTCCCTGTTGTCACGGCCTTCGTGGCACCGGTTTTCCCAGAGAGTGGAGGAGTCTCCAGTGAAAAGAAAAATGCCCCTGGCCGGCATGATGTTGTGTCTGTTTTCGGCGGGCGCTGCGCATGCTGCCGACCCGAATCTGGGCCGCAACCTGGCCGCCACCTGCGCCAATTGTCACGGCACGGACGGCAACAGCGCGGGCGTCATGCCGGCTCTGGCCGGAATGCCCAAGAGCAAGCTGCTCGGGACCATGGGCGAATTCCGGAGCGGCGCCAAACCGGCCACGATCATGCATCAGATATCCAAGGGCTACACCGACGTGCAGCTTGAGCTGATCGCCGATTACTTCGCTTCGCGCGCCCCCGCAGGAGGCCTGAAATGAGCATGGGACGTCGCGGTTTCATGCAGGGCTCGCTCGGCCTGTCGGCCATGGCAGCGCTTTACGGCTGCAGCGGCATGGGCAAGGGCAGCAAGGGGCATGTGGTGGTGGTCGGTGGCGGCTATGGCGGCGCCACCGCGGCGAAGTACATATCCCTGTGGAGCGAGGGCGGCATCCGCGTGACGCTGGTCGAACGCAACGCCGCCTTCGTGTCGTGTCCGATCTCCAATCTCGTGCTGGCCGGCGAGAAGCAACTGTCGGACATCACCGTCGGTTACGAAGGTCTCGCGAAGTACGGCATAACCGTCGTGCAGGACGAAGTGACGGCGGTCGATGCCGACAGGCGTGTCGTGAAGCTGGCCCGCGGTGGAGACATGGCCTACGACCGCCTTGTACTGTCGCCTGGCATCGATTTCATCCACGACGACCTGCCCGGCCTCAAGCCTGCGGCGGCGCAGGAAATGATCCTGCACGCCTGGAAGGCCGGTCCGCAGACCGTGGCGCTGCGCAGGCAGCTCGAGGCGATGCCCGATGGCGGCGTGTTCGCGATGACGATTCCCAAGGCGCCCTATCGCTGCCCACCCGGCCCGTACGAGCGCGCCTGCATGGTGGCCTGGTATTTCAAGCAGAAGAAGCCGAGGTCCAAGGTGATCCTGCTCGATGCGAACGAGGACATCGTGTCGAAGAAGGGCCTGTTCATGAAGGTGTGGGCAGACAGCTACAAGGGAATCATCGAGTACCGGCCGCAGAGCGAACTGCGCGACGTCGATGCGGCCAACCGCACCGCCGTGCTCGAATTCGACAAGGTGAAGGCCGATGTGCTCAACGTGGTACCGCCGCACCGTGCCGGCAACATCGCAGCGCAGTCCGGCCTGAAGCTGGTGAACAACCGCTGGGTGGACATCGACTGGCTGGGCATGGAATCGACCAGCACGCCGGGTATCCACGTGATCGGCGACGCCATCTTCCCGGCGCCGACCATGCCGAAGTCAGGCCACATGGCGAACCAGCATGCGAAGCTGGCCGCTGCAGCCATCGTGAACCTGATGTCCGGTCAGCCGCCGTCGGACGCACCCCTGGTGATGAATACCTGCTACAGCTTCGTCGATAACGTGAATGTGGTGCACGTGGCTTCGGTTCATGCATACGACGCCGCCACCAAGCTTGTTCAGCCGGTGAAGGGTGCCGGTGGGCTGTCGACCGGGCCGTCCGAAATGGAGGGCAAGTACGCTCTGGCATGGGCGAAGAACATCTGGGCCGACATGTTGACCTGATGTTTCTGCGCGAGCGGGACACGGCCCGACCTCTGCAAGAGGCCGGGCCGTGTCTTTTTGAGCGTTTGTTTGCAACAATCGCGGACTTTCGCCGGGCCCCGCGGCCCGGATGCGCGCACAAGAGGACACACCGATGAGCATCAAGGCCGACCGCTGGATACGCCGCATGGCGCAGGAGCAGCAGATGATCGAACCGTTCGAAGCCGGCCAGGTGCGGCAGGTGGACGGGCGGCGCATCGTGTCCTACGGTACCTCGAGCTATGGCTACGATGTTCGCTGCGCAGCCGAATTCAAGGTGTTCACCAATATCAACTCGACCATCGTCGACCCGAAGACCTTCGATCCGAATTCCTTTGTCGAGATGAACAGCGAGTCCTGCATCATTCCGCCGAATTCCTTCGCGCTGGCCCGCACGGTCGAGTATTTCCGCATCCCGCGCAATGTGCTGGTGGTCTGTCTGGGCAAGAGCACGTACGCCCGGTGCGGAATCATCGTCAATGTGACCCCGCTCGAACCCGAGTGGGAAGGTCATGTGACGCTCGAGTTCTCGAACACCACGCCGCTGCCGGCGCGCATCTATGCAAATGAGGGCGTGGCCCAGATGCTGTTCTTCGAATCCGACGAGCCGTGCGACACCTCGTACCGCGACCGCGGTGGCAAGTATCAGGGCCAGACCGGCGTCACGCTGCCGAAGATCTGACACATCAGCGCCCCGTGGCGGGTGCTTTGCATACAAATGTCAAACGGAGCACGCCCGGGTCTTCGTCATGACCCGGCGTGACTTTTCGGACAGTGGCGGTTTGGCGGGGTCCTTACACTCCGTCCCACTTTCCGAGATTTCATGCCGAGGTGCTACATGTTCAAACGCATTATTCTTTCGTCAGCATTGGTACTGGCGTCTTCCGGTGCTTTCGCCGCAGCGAGCCTGCCGTGGATCGACGACCTCTACAACACGGGTGAAGAATTCGCAGCGGGCGCGACGGACACGCGCTACAGCTTCAGCGTGCTGGCCGGTACGGCGACCGGTACCGGCGGTTTCGGCGTTGCAAGCGCCGGTAGCGGTTTCCCCTTCGGTCCGTGGCTTGCGAATACGGTCGACTCGAAGTGGCTCACCCCGACGGCCAATGCAGCGCAGAGCTACGACCCGTCGTCGGCTGGTCAGTACAAGTGGACGCTGTCCTTCGATCTGACGGGCAAGGACGCGGCGTCGGCTTTCCTCACCGGACGCTGGGCGTCTGACAACGAGGGCCTGGTGAAGCTCAACGGCACGACGATTTCCAGCGGATCCAGCTTTACTTCATGGACTGACTTTTCGGCCGATGACGGTTTCGTGGCAGGCATGAACACGCTCGACTTCATCGTGACGAACCGGCCCGGCAGCTCCGGCAACCCGACCGGCGTGCGTGTGGAGTTCCTCGAAAGCTACGCTGTCGCGGCAGCACCGGTTCCGGAACCGTCTTCCTACGCACTCATTCTGGCTGGTCTCGCCGTTGTCGGGTCGATCGCGCGCCGCCGCCTTTGCTGAGATCTTTGGGCAGGATTCGATGCCGATTGGGGCCGCATTGCGCGGCCCCAATTGTTTTGAGACATCGAACTGATAACATCCGGCGCTCAGGTTTGCAGCCCCCTGCAGCCCGGAGCGCCGAATCTTCGCGCTCCTGCTCACCTTACAGGTTGACGCCATGCGCTTCGAGTTTCCGATCATCATCATCGACGAGGATTTCCGTTCAGAGAACGCTTCCGGCCTCGGCATTCGTGCCCTGGCCGAAGCGATCGAAAAGGAAGGCCTGACGATCCTGGGTGTCACCAGCTACGGTGACCTCACCTCGTTCGCCCAGCAGCAGAGCCGTGCATCGACCTTCATCCTGTCGATCGACGACGAAGAGTTCGGTGGCGGCAGTGAGGCCGAAATCCAGGCTGTACTGAAGAATCTGCGGGATTTCGTCGCCGAGATCCGGCGCCGCAATGCGGACATCCCGATCTTCCTGTACGGCGAGACCCGCACCACGCGGCACATCACCAACGACATCCTGCGCGAACTGCATGGCTTCATCCACATGTTCGAGGACACGCCGGAATTCGTGGCGCGCTATATCGTGCGCGAGGCGAAGGTCTATCTCGATTCGCTGCCGCCGCCCTTCTTCCGCGCGCTGACGCACTACGCACAGGACGGTTCCTACTCGTGGCACTGCCCGGGTCACTCGGGTGGGGTCGCCTTCCTGAAGAGCCCGGTCGGACGGATGTTCCATCAGTTCTTCGGCGAGAACATGCTGCGTGCGGACGTATGCAACGCGGTGGAAGAACTCGGCCAGCTGCTCGATCACACGGGTCCGGTTGCCGCATCGGAGCGCAACGCGGCGCGCATCTTCCATGCCGACCATCTGTTCTTCGTCACCAACGGCACCTCGACGTCGAACAAGATGGTGTGGCACTCGACCGTGGCGCAGGACGACATCGTGGTGGTGGACCGCAATTGCCACAAGTCCATCCTGCACTCCATCATCATGACCGGCGCGATTCCGGTATTTCTCACGCCGACGCGCAACCACTACGGCATCATCGGCCCGATTCCGCTTTCCGAATTCAGCCCCGACGTGATTCGCGCCAAGATCGAAGCGAATCCTTTCGCGCGCAGGATGACGAACAAGAAGCCGCGCATCCTGACCATCACGCAATCCACCTACGACGGCATACTGTACAACGTCGAGGCGATCAAGGACGTGCTCGACGGCGAGATCGACACGCTGCACTTCGACGAGGCATGGCTGCCGCATGCGTCCTTCCACGACTTCTACGGCGACTATCACGCCATCGGCGAGGGGCGGCCGCGCTGCAGGCATTCGATGATCTTTTCGACGCAGTCGACGCACAAGCTGCTTGCCGGCCTGTCGCAGGCGTCGCAGATCCTGGTGCAGGACTCGCAGACCCGATCGCTCGACCGCGATGTGTTCAACGAGGCCTACCTGATGCACACCTCGACCAGCCCGCAATACGCGATCATCGCCTCGTGCGACGTCGCTGCCGCGATGATGGAGCCACCGGGTGGCACTGCGCTGGTGGAAGAGTCGCTCGCCGAGGCGGTCGAGTTCCGCCGTGCCATGCGCAAGGTCGACCTGGAATTCGACACCGACTGGTGGTTCAAGGTGTGGGGCCCCGATCATCTGGCGGATGAAGGCCTGGGGTCGCGCGAAGACTGGACGCTGCGCGCCGGTGAGCGCTGGCACGGTTTCGGCGATCTTGCAGACGGCTTCAACATGCTTGATCCGATCAAGGCCACGGTCATCACGCCGGGTCTCGACGTCGATGGCGATTTCGCAGACTGGGGCATTCCGGCCGGCATGCTGACCCGCTACCTGGCCGAGCACGGCATCATCGTCGAGAAGACCGGGCTGTACAGCTTCTTCATCATGTTCACCATCGGCATCACCAAGGGCAGATGGAACACGCTGGTGACCGAGCTGCAGCAGTTCAAGGACGACTACGACAAGAACGAGCCGCTGTGGAAGGTGATGCCGGAGTTCGTTGCGGCGCATTCCCGCTACGAGCGGGTCGGGCTGCGCGACTTGTGCGTCCGAATCCACGAAATGTACAAGAAGCACGACATCGCGCGCCTGACGACGGAAATGTATCTGTCGCCGATGGAACCGGCGATGAAGCCGGCCGAAGCGTGGGCGCGCATGGCGCATCGCGAGATCGACCGCGTGCCGATCGATGACCTCGAAGGCCGCATCACCAGCGTGCTGCTGACGCCTTACCCGCCGGGCATTCCGCTGCTCATTCCGGGCGAGCGCTTCAACCGCACGATCGTGAATTACCTGCGGTTTGCACGTGAATTCAACCGCGCCTTCCCGGGCTTCGAAACCGACATCCACGGTCTGGTGGGTGAGGGCGAAGGCGAAACGATTGACTACGCGGTCGATTGCGTGCGCGACTGAATGCGCTGATCAGCGTCGCACGTAATCGACGAATGCGTAACGCAGCCCGTCGGCACTGACCGCGGGCTGGCGTGCGATTTCGATCCACTGGCTGTGTTCGAACGCCGGAAACACGGTGTCGCCGTCGAAACTGTCGGCGATTTCGGTCAGCAGCAAGCGCTGCACATGCGGCAGCGCCAGCGCGTACAGCTGCGCTCCGCCGATCACGAACGCATGGTCGCCGCCTTCGGCAGCCGCGGCGGCGGCGATCGCTTCATCCAGTGACGAGACGGCGATCGCACCGTCAAGAACGAGCCCGGGCTGCCGGCTCACCACGATGCTGGTGCGGCCGGGCAGCGGCCGGCCCAGAGCATCCCATGTCCTGCGCCCCATGATGATGGGGTGACCCATCGTGAGCGCGCGGAAACGCTTCAGGTCTTCCGGCAGGTGCCAGGGCATGCCGTTGTCGCGCCCGATCATCCCGTTGGCCGCCAGCGCGGCGATCAGCGACAGCTCGGGCTTCATACGGCGATCGGGGCCGGAATATGCGGCCAGGGCTCGTAATCGTCCAGGCGGAAGTCCTCGAGCCGGAAGGCGAACAGGTCATTCACCTCCGGATTGATGCGCATGCGCGGCCATTGTTTCGGTTCGCGCGTCAGCTGCAGACGGGCCTGATCGACGTGATTCATGTAGAGATGGGCGTCGCCCAGCGTATGCACGAACTCGCCGGGCCGCAATCCGCAAACCTGGGCGACCATCATGGTCAGCAACGCGTAGCTCGCGATATTGAAGGGCACTCCGAGAAATATGTCAGCGCTGCGCTGGTAGAGCTGGCACGACAATGTGCCGTTGGCGACATAGAACTGGAACAGGGCGTGACAGGGCGGTAGCTTCATGGACGGGATGCTGGCCGGATTCCATGCGCTGACGATGTGGCGTCGTGAATCCGGATTGCTGCGCAAGCCGTTCAGCAGTTCGGTGATCTGATCGATGTGCCCGCCATCGGGTGTCGGCCAGCTGCGCCACTGGGCGCCATAGACCGGACCGAGCTCACCGTTTTCGTCGGCCCATTCGTTCCAGATGCTGACGCCGTTCTCGTTCAGCCAGGCGATATTGGTATCGCCGCGCAGGAACCAGAGCAGTTCCACGATGATGGAACGCAGATGAAGTTTCTTCGTGGTCAGCAAGGGAAAGCCCTGCGCCAGATCGAACCGCATCTGCCAGCCGAACACGGAACGGGTGCCGGTGCCGGTGCGATCTGTCTTCGCCGCGCCGTGTTCGAGCACATGGCGCATGAGGTCAAGATATTGCTGCATGGAAAATATCGCGTAGTCGCGTTACGCTAGAGGGTCGGAATTGTAGCCTGCGGTTGCTTTGGCTGACATGAAGGACGGGTGCGCCGCATTGCGCACCTTCGGGCAGGATTGATGATCAGCGCGATCGGGTGGCATCCCGAACAGCGGAGGTGGCAGGTATGTTTGGCGTTTTTTCTTCATCCCCTGCAAGCGTGCTCGGCAATCCGGCCGAGCTTCGTCGCGTGCTGGCCGAAATAGCGGCCGCGCAGCCGGACCTCGCGATCAACGAATTGACCGGATGGATCGAATCGGTCAGCGATGCGACGAACATCGACATCGCGCATCACGTCAATCTGCTCTATCAGTTCGATTCCAGTGCGCAGCCGCATCTGCGCAAGATGGACACCGCCTACGTCGGCCAGCCGGAAGGCAAGGACGTTGCCTGGCGGACCGGACGCGACTTCTGGTCGATCCTTTCGTCCGCCTACGAGGTAGCGCTCGATCGTTACATTTCCGACCCGGCTCAGGCATCGGCCCTTGGCGGCCTGTCGCGCCTCGCATCGCGCACCGTCCGCGCATGCCGGCAGCGCTTCAAGTGGGACGTCTATCACAATGGTCCGGTCGATGCCGGGCTCTGGCAGGTGGCCGGGCAGGCTTACCTGCTGGCACAGGCTGCGGGAGCCGAGGCGCGGGAAGTGGTCAACGCGGCCGACGAGGCAGCAACCTCCGTCGAGCGTGAATATCTCCGCCTGATAGCCCTGCACGTCGCTGCGCCGGAAGGCCTGCTGCCGGCCGGGGTGCGCGCAGCCGAACAACTGACCGGCTACTTTGCTGCCCGCTATTCCATGTCGTCAGCCGTCGAGCGTGGCACCACGCACTGGCTCGACGCCAATCAGCCGGCGCCGCCCTTGCGTCTGGTGCGTCCGCCGCAGACGGTGGACGGCATCCGCTATTTTTCGGGCATTGCCGCCGCCGATGCAGCGCTTGCGCTGGCGCGCCGGATCGAGACGGGCGAGCACCCGGATTCGCTCAACTTCGACGACATGCCCGACTGGGAGGCGCTGGCGCGTCTGCTGCGCCATCTGGCAATGAACTGGGCGCTTGATCCGCCGACCCGCCAGTATCGCCGTCACACGCTGGGCGGTGCGCTGGCGGTCGCCAACGGCATCAAGCATCTGCATCACGTATTGCGTGGTGCGCGCGACGACGCGGTGATCTACCGCTGGGAAATGTCGGATGCGAGCCTTGGTGGCATCGGCGCATCTGCGCCGACTGCCAGCGCAGAGTGGGTGCGTGTCGGCTCACTGGTCGGCATGCAGCCTTCGGGTGGCGACAACTGGCTGGTGGGTGTGGTGCGCAGGTATCTGCGCGGACGCGACGCGCGGGGTACGGTAGGCATCGAGACACTGTCTACCCAGGCGCGACCACTCGAGGTGTTTTCCGACCGCAACAGTGGAGAAGCCGTCGCGCTCGATGATCCGGTCACCGGTACCGTCGTGCGTCTGGCCATCAACGGCACCGGCTATTCCGCTGAGTACCCGCTGCATGCGTCGATCAACGGCCGCCATGTCAGGCTGGACCCGGTGGAGCTGATCGAACGCGGTGCCAATTTCGATCTCGCCCGCTTCCGCGTAAGCGACTTTCGCTAGCCTTGCCATCGGGTGGCAGCGATGCCCAACGAACAGCGTTCGCGCTCAGCGATCCGGCAGGAGGAATTCGGTGATGCGGGGAAGTTCAGCCGGGAAACTCTGCAGGCTGTGATCACCGCCGGCATGGATGATCATGTTCGCACCCCGCAGCTTCAGCACGGCCTGCCACCAGTCCAGCACTTCGTCACCGGTTTCCAGCAGCATCAGATAGCGTTCCGGCCGGGTGATGCTGCAGATATCCAGTTGCCCCAATTCGTCCACATGCGTCTGCTCGAAGCGGAACAGCTCGCCCGTGTACATATGCGCGTGCTCACCGACATAGTCACCCAGAGACAGCGGAGCGACGACTGCCGGATTGATCAGCACTGCGCGCAGGCCGTGCTTTTCGGCCAGATGCAGCGCATAAAAGCCACCGAGCGACGAGCCGGCAAGTGCCACCTCGATCCCCGCCTCGAGGGCCCGGCAGAGCGTGGCTTCGATCAGCGAGATCGCATCCCGTGGTCCCGGCGGCAGCTGTTCGCACCATAAGTCGCCTGCACGGCCCTGTCGGGCAAGATGCGCGCGCAACTGCTGTGCCTTGAGTGACTGCGGCCCGGACCGGAAACCGTGCAGATAGATCAACATGCGTCAGTGATCCGCCCAGTCGACCCAACCACCCCATGCGGTCAGCAGCACGATGATGCCGAATGCGATGCGGTACCAGGCGAACAGCTCGAAGGTGTGTGTGGAGATGTATCGCAGGAGCCAGCGCACGCTGAAGAATGCCGCGAGGAAGGACGCTGCGAAGCCGGTTGCAAACACCGGCAGGTCTTCGGCGCGCAGCAGCCCCCAGTTCTTGTAAACGTCGTAGGCGGTCGCCGCGAACATGGTCGGAATGGCGAGGAAGAAACTGAATTCGGTCGCTGCGCGACGCGACAGGCCGAATACCAGTCCGCCCATGATGGTCGCGCCCGAGCGCGAGACGCCCGGAAACATGGCGATCGACTGGGCAAAGCCGACTTTCAATGCCGCTCTCCAGTCCATGTCGTCCACGGTGTCGAAGCGCGGCTGGTGATCGCGTCGCTCGATCACGAGGATCAGGATGCCGCCGACGATGAGCGCGCCCGCAACGGTCAGCGGGTTGAACAGATAGGTCTTGATGATGCTGTGGAATGCCAGGCCGAGTACCGCCGCCGGCATGAAGGCAATCATCACCAGTCGCGCAAAGTGCACGGCGGCGGTGTCCCTGGCGATCACGCCGGCTGAGACGTCGATCAGCTTGCGCCGGTACTCCCAGCAGATCGCCAGAATCGCCGCCAGCTGGATGACGATCTTGAACACCCGGCTGGTGTCATCGGTATAGCCGAGCAGGCTGCCGGCAATGATGAGGTGGCCGGTGCTGGAAATGGGCAGGAACTCGGTCAACCCCTCGATGATGCCGAGGATGAAGGCCTTTATCAGCAGCGGATCCATTGACTTTGAAGCACACGAAAGCGCTTGAGTATAAGGTGCGGCGCATGACAGGACGTTTGCGTCCGGACGGATGTCCTCCATTTCTGCGGTGGTATTTCTCCACTCGCCTGTAAAATCCCGCGCCATGCTCCGAAAAAGCGCCGCTGCAAGAAGGCAGAACAAGGCTTCCGCAACCCGCAATCCTGCGCAGTTGCCGGGCAGTTCGCCCGTTGTCGCGACCGAAGCCGTACCGGCGCTGTCGCCGCTGGCGGTCGGCATTGCGATCTCGATTCTCGTGCACGCCTTCGTGCTGGCGATCAACTTCGCCCCCGATCTGAAGCCGAAGCAGAAGGCACGCGATCAGGCGCTCGAGGTCGTTCTCGTCAACGCGCGGAGTCGTCAGAAGCCGCTGGATCCACAGGCACTCGCCCAGGCGAATCTGGACGGCGGCGGCAACACCGACCAGGACCGCCGCGCGACGACACCACTGCCGGCCAGTCGGCGCGACCAGACGGGCGATCAGCTGGTCAGTACCCAGAAGCGCGTGCAGGAACTGGAGGCGCTGCAGCAGAAGTTGCTGGCCGAAGCCCGTGCGAAGATCCAGCTGCCCGAAGATCAGCGCAAGGTCGAGCAACCGGAGCCGACGCCACAGCCGGTTCCGGCTCCGACCGGCGCCGATCTCGCGGAACGCGCCATGGCCATGGCACGCCGCCATGCCGAGATCGCTCGTATCGACGAGGACTACAACAAGCGCCCGCGCAAGAAATTCGTAGGTGCGCGCACCCAGGAATACCGCTTCGCACAGTACATCGAGGGCTGGCGGCAGAAGGTCGAACGCATCGGCAGCCTCAACTACCCAACGGCAGCGCGCGGGAAGCTCTACGGCAACGTGACCCTGACGATTGAGATACGCCACGACGGTGAGCTTGTTTCGGTTGTACTGGAGCACTCTTCAGGCCACAAGGTACTGGACGATGCTGCCATTCGGATTGTGCGAATGGCAGCGCCCTATCCGCGTTTCCCCAAGTACATCCGGAGCGAATACGACATTGTCTCTATTACTCGCAGTCTCATCTTTTTGCAGGGCGACCTGGTCGAATCCCGCTAACACTCTGCGCGGCACTCGCGCTTCATTCGCTTCATGACTGACCGCTACGCCGTCATCGGCAATCCCATCGGGCACAGCAAGTCGCCCGCCATTCATGCCGCGTTCGCCGCGCAGACGGCACAGGACATGAGCTACGAGGCGCTGCTCGCGCCGCTCGACGGTTTCGCCGACACGCTTGCGCAGTTCCGCGCCGGCGGCGGACGCGGAGTGAACATCACGGTGCCGTTCAAGGAGGAAGCCTGGCGGATGGCCGACCTTCTGACCCCGCGTGCGCGGCTGGCGGGCGCGGTCAACACCTTCGTCATCGGCCCGGAAGGACTGTTCGGTGACAACACCGACGGCGCCGGGCTGGTGCGTGACCTGCAATGGCTCGGCAGCCGGCTTGCCGGTGCCCGCGTGCTGCTGCTGGGTGCCGGTGGTGCCGCGCGCGGCGCAGTGCTCCCGCTGCTGGAATCGGGTGTGGAGCGACTGTTCATTGCCAACCGAACGGCGGACAAGGCACGTGCGCTGCACGCACATTTTTCCGGACGGGACACGCGGGGCACGCTGGCCGCCGGCGGCTGGAACGATGCTGCCGGCGCGCCGTACGACATTGTGATCAACGCCACCAGCGCCAGCCTCGGCGACGAGGCGCCGCCGCTGCCGTCCGGTCTGTACGCACCGGGCAGCCTCGCCTACGACATGGTCTATGGGCGCGGTCTGACCGCCTACCTGAAGCAGGCTGGCAATCAGGGCGCCGCAACGCTGGCGGACGGTCTGGGCATGCTGGTGGAGCAGGCGGCCGAGGCGTTCGCTCTGTGGCGCGGCGTGCAGCCTGACACCGCGCCGGTGCGCGCGCAGCTGCGCGCCGCACTGCCGCCGCTGGCCTGACCGGAGCATTTGATGCGCCGCGCGCTGCGACTGCTGAAATGGGGGTTGGCCGCACTGGTATTGCTGGTGCTGGGCTATCAGCTCTGGGTATTCGGCCATCTGCTGTGGTGGACCCGGTTCGACCCGTCCGAAACCCGCTTCATGTCGCTGCGCCTGTCGGAACTGCGCGAACGACGGCCGGATGCCGAACTGCGCTGGCAATGGGTGCCTTACGAGCGGATATCGGTTCACCTGAAGCGCGCGGTGATCGCCGCCGAGGACGACGGCTTCATCGATCACGAAGGCTTCGACTGGGACAGTATCCAGAAGGCGATGGAAAAGAACCGCAAGCGGGGACGTTCGGTTGTCGGCGGCTCGACCATCAGCCAGCAGCTGGCCAAGAACCTGTTCCTGAGCCCCAGCCGCAGCTATGTGCGAAAGGGGCAGGAAGCGATCATCACCTTCATGATGGAGGCAGTGATGGACAAGCGGCGCATTCTGGAAATCTATCTGAACGTGGTGGAGTGGGGCGACGGCGTGTTCGGCGCCGAAGCGGCGGCGCAACACTACTACCGCATTCCCGCAGTGAAACTCGGCCCGGATCAGGCCGCGCGTCTGGCCGTCATGCTGCCCAACCCGCGCAAGTACGAAAAGCAGTTCGGCCCGCGTCTGGCGGCGCATGCGTCGCGGATCGCCGGGCGCATGCACCGGTCGCAGGTGCCGTAGTCGCCTGATTCACGAGTGTCGCCACCGGCAGGGCAGCCTCCTGCAGGAACCGTGACGCTCAGGCCTTTGGCGCACGGATTGCCGATTTCGGCCGGAACGCCTTCACCACGGTGTCGTCGGTTTCGATGTAGGGCCCGCCGATCAGGTCGATGCAATAGGGTACGGCGGCGAATATTCCCGGTACCACCTGGGTGCCGTCGGCGTCCTTCACACCTTCCAGCGTTTCGCGGATCGACTTGGGCTGACCGGGCAGATTCAGTATCAGCGTCCTGCCGCGGATGGCGCCGGTCTGGCGCGACAGGATGGCCGTCGGCACGAAGCGCAGGCTGATCTGGCGCATCTGTTCGCCGAAGCCGGGCATCAGCTTGTGCGCCACGGCGGCCGTCGCATCCGGCGTCACGTCGCGCGGCGCAGGGCCGGTGCCGCCGGTGGTCAGCACCAGATCGCAGTGCGCGCTGTCGCACAGTTCGATCAGCGTCACTTCGATCTGTGGTTGTTCGTCCGGAATCAGCCGGGTTTCGAAGCGAACCGGCGTGGTCAGTGCCCGGGTCAGCCACTCCTGCAGCGCCGGAATCCCCTGGTCCTGATAGACGCCGGTCGAGGCGCGGTCGGACACCGATACCAGACCGACGACGAGAAGATCATCTGCTTCATTCATCTTCGTTTTCTTCCTCTTCGATTTCCGGCGCTTCGGTCTGACCGCTGTCGAGCTGGCGCAGTACGCGGAAGATTTCGCGGAACGCGCGCGGCGGCTTGTTCAGTTCGGTTTCACGCAGCGCATTGCGGCGCAGGGTGCGCAGGTGCGTCAGATCGGCGCCCGGCCATTGAGCGGCGATGTCGCCCAGCACCTGCTCGTCTGCGAGCAGCCGCTCGCGCATGCGTTCGAGCATCTTCTCGCGTGCGACCGCGCGGGCGGACACACCTCGTAGGGCGTCAAGCGCCTCGACCAGCGGTGCAGTGTCGATGCCGCGCATCACTTTGCCGATGAACTGCATCTGCCGTCGCAGGCCCTCGCGGCTGCGCGTGCGCTGGGTTTCTTCGATGGCGATGCGGAGGTTTTCCGGCATGTCGATGCGCTTGAGCTGCGCGGCGGACAGTTCGACCAGTTGCGTTCCGATGTCCTGCAGCGCATGAGAGTCGCGCTTGCGCTGGCTCTTGCTCGGGCCGTCGTATTGCGGCTCGTCGTCGGGATCGGAATGTGTCGAGATTGATTTCGGGCGCATGGGGCGGGGCGAAGCTTGGCAAGCGGCTATTATTGCAGCTTTGGCGCGACACGCCCGGCCGCACGCCAAGTGCCGGTCGGGTGCCACTCACCGAATTTGACTGCGAGATGGGCTCCCTCATGTCCCGACAGGGTTTCAGCTATACCGATGCAAACATGCGCGACATCGCGCAGGACCTGCTCGATCACGCCCGCGCCGGCGGTGCGACGGCGGCCGAAGTCGATGTATCCGAAGGCTTCGGACAGTCCGTCACGGTACGCCGCGGCGAGGTCGAAACGATCGAATACAACCGCGACAAGGGCATCGGCGTGACCGTCTATGTCGGCCAGCGCAAGGGGTATGCGAGTTCGAGCGACTTTTCGCGCGACGCCATGCGTGCCAGCGTCGACGCCGCATTGTCGATTGCGCGCTTCACCGCAGCGGACGACTGCGCTGGCCTGCCCGACGCGAAACTGCTGGCGCGGGACTTCCGCGATCTCGATCTGTTCCACCCGTGGGACCTGCCGGTCGAGCGGGCGATCGAACTGGCGAAGCGCTGCGAGGACTCCGCATTCGCCACGTCGCCCGACGTCCGCAATTCCGAAGGCGGTGCCGTGTCTGCCCAGCAATCGCAATTCATTTCCGCCAACAGCCTCGGCTTCATGGCGGGTTATGCAAGCACTCGCCAGTACATCAGCTGTTCGGTCATCGCCGGCGAAGGCGACGCCATGCAGCGTGAAGACTGGTATGCCAGCCGCCGCGCCGCAGATGAGCTGCCGCCTCCCGAGGCCGTCGGCAATTACGCCGCCCGGCGCGCGCTGGCGAGACTGGGTGCTCGGCGCGTGAAGACTTCGCGCGTACCGGTGCTGTTCGAGGCCCCGCTGGCCATCGGCCTGCTCGGCCATTTCGTCCAGGCGGTCAGCGGTGGTTCGCTTTATCGGAAGTCATCGTTTCTGCTCGACAGTCTGGGCAAGCAGATCTTTTCGCCGCTGATCAACATTTCGGAACATCCGCACCTGCCGCGTGCGATGGGTTCGGGCATGTTCGACGACGACGGCGTCGCGACACGGGATCGTGAAGTGGTCTCGAACGGTGTGCTGAATGGCTACTTCCTGAGCACATACTCGGCGCGCAAGCTCGGCATGCAGACCACCGGCAACGCCGGTGGCTCGCACAATCTCATTGTGCAGCCGGGCGCGCGCAGCCTGGCCGACATGATCGGTTCGATCAAGCGCGGCCTTCTGGTGACCGAGTTGCTGGGGCATGGCGTGAATTACGTGACCGGCGACTACTCGCGCGGCGCTGCCGGTTACTGGATCGAGAACGGCGAGATCGCCTACCCGGTTCAGGAAATTACCATCGCGGGCAATCTGCGCGACATGTTCATGGGCATCAGGGAAGTCGGCGCCGACACGCTGATCCGTGGTTCGAAGCAGAGCGGTTCTATCCTGATCGACCGCATGCGGATCGCCGGCGCGTGAGCACGGGGCGTGGCCGCAGGAGTTTTCTGAAGGCCGCACCCGCCGCAGGTCTGCTCGCTTCACCCGCCGTCGTCGGCGCACAGCCGGCGATCCGCTGGCGGCTTGCGTCGAGTTTTCCGAAGGGGCTCGATGCGTTGTTCGCGGCGGCCGAACAGGTTGCCCGGCAGGTCAGTGCGGCGACCGGCGGACGCTTCCAGATCCAGGTGTTCGCCGCCAATGAACTGGTGCCGCCCTTCGGTGTGCTCGATGCGGTGCGCGAAGGTACGGTCGAATGCGGCCATTCCGCCTCCTACTACTACATCGGCAAGGACCCGACCTTTGCCTTCGACTGTTCCGTGCCTTTCGGCCTGAACAGTCGTCAGCAGACCGCCTGGCTGCTCGATGGCGGCGGCATGGCGCTGATGCGCGAGCTTTTCGCCGCCTACAACATCGTCAATTTCCCGTGCGGCAACACCGGCGCCCAGATGGGCGGCTGGTTCCGGCGTGAAATCCTCAGCGTGGCCGATCTAAGGGGTCTGAAGATGCGGGTCGGCGGTCTGGCGGGTCAGGTCATGACGCGGCTCGGCGTGGTGCCGCAGCAGATTCCCGGGTCGGATGTCTATCCGGCGCTGGAAAAGGGCGCCATCGACGCCGCCGAATGGGTCGGACCATACGATGACCTGAAGCTGGGCTTCTACAAGGTCGCGCCCTATTACTACTATCCGGGCTGGGCGGAAGCCGGTCCGCAGCTGAGCATTTACGTGAATCGGCAGGCGTACGAAGCCCTGTCGGAGGAATACCGGCTCATTCTGGAAGCCGCCTGCGCGGCTGCGCATGTCGGCATGCAGGCCCGCTACGACGCGCGCAATCCGGCAGCGATGAAGAAGCTGATAGAAGGCGGCGCGCAGCTGCGCATGTTCTCGCGCGACATCCTGCTTGCTTGCCAGAAGGAAGCGTTCGCGCTGTATCGGGAAATCGCGAAGGCCAATCCGATGTTCCGCAAGGTGTTCGAACCGTGGAACCGCTTCCGCTCGGAACAGCACCTGTGGACCCGCATCGCAGAGAACTCGGTGGATGCCTTCGCAGGAAGGCATCCGGTCGATTAGGCGTCAGGTCCGGCGGCGTGCGGCAGCCCCTGCGATCAGCAGGCCGCCGATGCCGAACAAGCTCAGCGTGGCGGGTTCCGGCACCGGCGCGGCCAGGGTCTGCGCTTCCCACCGCAGGATGTCGTGTGTGTTGGTCAGCGAACCGGTCGCCGACGTGAAGCCGAAATACACATCCTGGTGATACACCGCCTCATACAGGTCGACCGTATGGCTCAGCAGCGCCGTATCCGGTCGGGTGACAGTGCTGCCCTGGGCGAGTCGCACCGACAGCAGGTCGGTCACCCCGTCGTAATCGATCCACGCACTCCAGATCTGGCCATTGTTCATCAGGGCCTGGGTGACGGGCGCAGTGGTCACGGAGCGCGTCGAGCCGTAAAGATTAACGCCGACATGGTTGCCGTCCGTGTCCTTGGGGGCGCCGTTGTTGAAGGTGTCGAATTCGATCGAGGCGCTGTAGGGGTTGCCCTGGTAGCCGATGCCGTCGCCCGCCAGACCGGCGACGTTACTGACCGAGTTCAGCGCGAAGGTGATGCCGTCGGCGCCCTTGACGAATTCGCCGCTTTCGAAGAAACCGCCGCCGGCAGTGATGCGGAACTGAAAGAAGGTCGAAAAGGACAGGTTGTTCGCCAGTGAGACGGCGGTCTTGAGGTAGGCCGAACCGGACTGTCCATAGTTGTCGGTCAGCCGCAGCACTTTCAGGCCGTCACTCGCGGTGACGCTATTTCCGACCGAGGCAGCCCGGCCGTTCAGCTGTAATGTCGATACATCACTGAAGTCGTCATGGCTGATATCGATCGCGTGACCGAAGGTCGGAAACAGTGTGACGATCGTGGCAGACAGGAAGGTGGTAAAGGTGCGGCGCGACGTTGACGTCATCGTGGTTCTCCGAGCAGGGGGATGCGGGTCATGGGTAACAAAACTTGTGTTGATGCGGCGTGCCGTGCCGGCGGATTCGCTGAACGCGCGTTCAGCGGGCCGGTGTAAAACCTGCCGACAGATGATGTTTGCCGGGTGATCCGGATGAGGCCGAAGCGTTGCAAGCGCTTCCAGTCCGGATCGCGGTCACGGGCCGATCAGGTTTCGCCGGCAGTGCGACGGGCAAGCAGGGCGACTGCGGCGAGCCCGATACCGAACATTGCAGGCAAGCCGGGTTCGGGTATCGGTGCCGACACCGCGCCGGCAAACCCGATCTCGCGGATTTCCACGCGGCCGGATACGCCGAGAATCACCATGTCGACACGGCTCACCCGCCTGAACGCCGAGGCAAAGGTGTATTCGTTGGCGGCGAACTTCGAAACGGCCGAAAGCGTGCCGGAACTGCCGACGGAGGAATCCGCCGAATCGAAGAAGTTGAGACGGAAGCTGCGCACGCCCTCGTTGACGATGTTGATGTCGTTCCAGAGGTAGAAGGCGTCTATGTCGAAGTCGCCGGCGAGATCCAACGAGATCGTGCCGAGCGAACCGGTGAGCCCGGCGAATCCATTGAAGGGTGGTCCGTCCGCGATGATGCCGTCCGCAAGTTCGGATATCGGCCAGACCAGTTTGCCGCAGGTACCGACCTCGCAGCTCGGGATGGTGCTGGAGGGCGTGATGTCGGGGAATTCGATGTCGTCGGTGCCCGCGTACGCAACGCCGGTCGTGATCAGTGCGACGCAACCCAGTGCGGTGCGCACTCGCGATAGGATTTTTTTCATTGTTCGACGTCCATGGCCAAAGAGGATGTGATGCTGGCGTTGCCAGTGTTTATCCCAAGCAAATCCGGCGCCAGACAGAAACGTTGGAATTTCTCATTGCCATTCATGGGCTTGGAACGGGCGGCGTATAAAGCGGGGCCGGGTTGTCAATTTTTCCGACGGATTTTCAGTGCGCTGACCTTGCACGAGGCTGCCGTGAACGACACCGGGCCGCGGCAATGCGGCCCGGTGTCGTTCGAACGGGCTACCGATTCGGCGTTTCTCAGAGCCCCGCGTCGGCCCTCAGTGCGGCAGCCTTGTCGATCGCTTCCCAGCTGAATTCCGGCTCATCGCGGCCGAAGTGGCCGTAGGCCGCGGTCTTCTGGTAGATCGGGCGCAGCAGGTCGAGCATCTGCACGATGCCTTTCGGACGCAGATCGAAGTGGCGCTTCACGAGTTCAGTCATCTTCTCGTTGGAAATCTTGCCCGTGCCGTAGGTATCGACCATGACGGAAGTCGGCTGGGCGACGCCGATGGCGTAGCTCACCTGGACCAGAGCCTTCGTCGCAAGTCCTGCTGCGACGATGTTCTTCGCGACGTAGCGGGCGGCGTATGCGGCCGAGCGGTCGACCTTGGACGGATCCTTGCCCGAGAAGGCGCCACCGCCGTGCGGTGCCGCACCGCCATAGGTGTCGACGATGATCTTGCGGCCGGTCAGGCCGCAGTCGCCCTGCGGGCCGCCGATGACGAAGCGGCCGGTCGGGTTGACCAGATACTTGATTTCGCCCTTGATCAGTTCGGCCGGCAGCACCGGCTTGATGATGTCTTCGACGACCGCCTCGCGGATGGCTTCGAGCGACATGTCCGGCGCGTGCTGGGTCGACAGCACGACGGTGTCGATGCTGTGCGGCTTGCCGTCGACGTAGCGGATGGTGACCTGGCTTTTGGCGTCCGGACGCAGCCACGGCAGACGGCCGTCCTTGCGCAGATGAGCCTGACGCTCGACCAGACGGTGCGACAGGTGGATCGCAAGCGGCATCAGCACCGGCGTTTCGTCGCAGGCGTAGCCGAACATGAGGCCCTGGTCGCCGGCGCCCTGATTCAGGTAATCGTCACTGGCGCGGTCGACGCCCTGCGCGATGTCCGGACTCTGCTTGTCGTAGGCGACCAGCACGGCGCAACCCTTGTAATCGATGCCGTATTCGGTGTTGTCATAGCCGATGCGCTTGATTGCATCGCGTGCGACGTGGATGTAATCGACGTTGGCCGTTGTCGTGATTTCACCGGCCAGCACCACCAGGCCGGTGTTGCAGAGCGTTTCGGCGGCGACGCGGGCGGTCGGATCCTGCGCCAGGATGGCGTCGAGGATGGCATCCGAAATCTGGTCGGACACCTTGTCCGGGTGGCCTTCCGATACCGATTCCGAGGTGAATAGATAATCTGACATGCAGCTGCTCCTTTTGATGATCCCTGTGCTGGTTCGTCGAACCAGCCCCGGGAATCGAGCAGGCGACGCTTTAGCAGTATTTTTAATCCGCCCTGCAAGTTGTCTCGTTTAACTCGGCGGAACCATTAGTCTACTGCGTCCGAATGTTTCCGTGCGTCACGCATCTATCAATGTCTGTAATCGCCAGCAGACTCGCGAATACCGCGTTCAGCCTCCTGTCGCGCCTGCCGCTGGCTGCGCTGCAGTCGGCCGGCGCAGCGACCGGGCGTCTGATGTATGCCTTCTCCGCGAAGTTCCGCCGTGAATTCGACCGCAATCTGCTTTCCGCCGTGCCGGAGGCGGGCCCGGATCTGATCCGTCAGGCGGCGGACAATGCCGGGCGCGTCGTGTTCGAACTGCCGTGGGTATGGATGCGGCCGCGCGCCGAAGTGCTGGCACGTGTGGTGGGCGTGTCCGGCTGGGAGCACGTCGAGGCGCTTCATGCGAAGGGACGCGGCGTGGTGCTGCTGACACCGCACATGGGGGCATTCGAGGTGGCGGCGCAACTGATCGGATCGCGTCTGCCGATCACCGTGCTGTACCGGGCTCCGCGCCAACCCTGGCTGGCGCCGCTGATGGAAAGAGGGCGCGAAGGCGGCGGCGTGTCGCTGGCCGCTGCGGATGCCGGCGGTGTGCGGCGTCTGCTGCGAACCCTGAGGGCAGGCGGCCTTGTGGGTATCCTGCCCGATCAGGTACCGGCTCACGGCGAAGGACTGTGGGCTGACTTCTTCGGTCGTCCGGCCTATACGATGACGCTGGCGGCGCGACTCACGGAAGCGGCGGAAGGGCCGTTGATGGTGTTCGCGGAGCGCCTGCCGGGTGGGCGGGGCTTCCACCTTCATTTCCTGCAGCCGGACACGCCGGTCACCGGCGACACGCGCGAGCGCGTCGAGGCGATCAACCGCAACGTCGAGGCGCTGGTCCGCAGCTATCCGGCACAGTACCTCTGGGGCTACAAGCGCTACAAGTGCCCGCCCGGCGTGCAGCGACCCGCACTGTAGAATATGGACATGTTCGAAAACCCTTCGCCGCAGGCCATGGGAGACCTGTTGCGCCGCGTGCGCACGGTTGCCGTCGTCGGGCTGTCGCCCAATGAAGACCGTCCGAGTCATCGCGTCGCCCGCTCGATGCAGCGGTTCGGCTGGCGCATCGTGCCGGTGCGGCCCGCCGTTGCCGCGATACTCGGCGAGCCGGTGTACCCGTCGCTGGACGCCATTCCGGAAGCGCTGCGCCGGGAGATCGATCTGGTCGATGTGTTCCTGTCGCCGGATCGCGTCGACGCAATCGTCGATCGGTGCATCGTGCTCGGCCTGCCGGCCCTTTGGCTGCAGGAAGGGGTTACCAATCATGCGGCTGCGCAGCGCGCGCATGACGCGGGCCTCACCGTGGTGATGGATCGCTGCGTCTGGCGCGACTACGTTTCAATGGTGACCGGATGAAGCTGCATTTTTCCAAGATGCATGGCCTCGGCAATGATTTCGTCGTGATCGATGCCATTCGTCAGCAGGTCGATCTGACCCCCGAGCGCGTGCGTTTCCTGGCCGATCGCCATTTCGGCGTGGGCTGCGACCAGTTGCTGGTGGTCGAGTGCGCGCAGCAGCCGGGCGTCGATTTCCGCTACCGCATCTTCAATGCGGACGGTGGCGAGGTGGAACAGTGTGGCAACGGCGCGCGCTGTTTCGTACGCTTTGTGCGCGAACAGGGGTTGACCGACCGGCGCGAAATCCGCGTCGAGACGATGTCGGGCGTGATCACGCTGACCGCGGAAGACAACGGTGAAGTCACCGTGAACATGGGTGTGCCGGTGTTCGAACCCGCTCGCATCCCGTTCGAATCTGCGTCCGACGCCTTCGTCCAGCTGCTCGAGGTGACCGGCACTCCCTGCGCGATCACCGCCCTGTCGATGGGCAATCCGCATGCGGTACAGGTGGTGGCGGATGTGGATCTGGCGCCGGTGGCGCAGGTCGGGCCGGCCATCGAATCGCATCCGCGATTCCCGGCGCGGGTCAACGCAGGCTTCATGCAGGTGGTCGATGCGCATCACATCAGGCTGCGTGTATATGAGCGCGGTGCCGGCGAGACACTCGCCTGCGGCACGGGTGCCTGCGCGGCCGTGGTCGCCGGCATGGTGCGCCAGTTGCTCGAAAGTCCGGTGCGCGTCACCACGCGCGGCGGCGAACTCCGCATCACCTGGGCCGGCGAAGGGCAGCCGGTGTTCATGACCGGCCCCGCGGTCACTGTTTTCGAAGCAGACATTCATCTGGAGTAACCGAGGCATGAGAGCCGACGACATCGCGCGTTACCTGCAGGATCACCCGCAGTTCTTCGAGGATTATCACGATCTGCTGGCGCAGCTCTACGTCCCGCACCCGCATGGCGGCCGCACCATCTCCATCACCGAGCGGCAGATCCTGACGCTGCGCGAAAAGGCCAAGGCGCTCGAGGTCAAATTGTCGGAACTGCTGCATTTCGGCGAAGACAACGATCTGATCTCAACGCGCGTGCATGCGCTGTCGCTGGCCTTGCTCACGGCCGGCAGCTTCGATGCGGTGATGAATGCCCTGCGCGAGCAGCTGGCCGAGGCGTTCGCCGTGCCCGATGTCGCGCTGCGCCTCTGGAACAGCGTGCTGACCCGCGACGGCGAAGTCTTCTCGCCGGTCGAGGAGGGCATCCGGGTTTTCGCGAGTGAAAGCACCGAGCCTTACTGCGGCGCGGTCAATGATCTGGGCGTGCAGGCATGGTTTGGCGATGCAGCAGCTTCCTTGCAGTCGATGGCCCTGATCCCGCTGCGTCGGGAGTCGCGCACGGTCGGCCTGCTTGCGCTGGGAGCCAGCGATCCGGCGCGCTTCACGTCCGATATGGGCACGCTGTATCTGGAACGCATCGGCGAGTTGCTGGGGGCTGCGCTTATCCGCGAACTGGGCTGACCGGATGCGCGCGGGGGCAGACTGCTGATCCGGCGGTGCCGAGTACCGGGGTGCCTTCCCCTCCGTCGGTTGTGGCGAGCGCATGCGGACCGTCGTCGCACCGCATCAGTGCGTCCTTGAAATCGCGTATCTTTTTTTTAGTGAAACATTGGTATCCTCCACGTCTTTCCAACCTTGGGAGTCCCGCGGATGGCCACCAAGAATGCCAGCAAGGCCGACAAGCCGCTGACTGAAGCCGACATGCTGAAGATGCCGGAAAAGGACTACATGAACGAGGCGCAACTTGCCTTTTTCCGTACGCTCCTCGCCCGCATGAGGGACGACATCCTGCGCAAGGCCGATGAGACGGTCGAGCACATGCGCGAAGTCGATAACGTTTCCGATCCGGCAGACCGTGCAACGGTCGAGGAAGAACACACGCTCGAACTGCGTGCACGCGACCGCGAGCGCAAGCTGCTGAAGAAGATCGAGCAGGCCATAGACCGCATCGATGCGGGCGAATACGGTTACTGCGACGAAACCGGCGAACCGATCGGCGTCCCGCGTCTGCTCGCCCGTCCGACGGCGACGCTGACGATCGAGGCGCAGGAGCGTCGCGAGAGGCTGCAGAAGCTCTACGGCGACTGAGGCGGGCAGATCCCATCGTGAATTACCGGTTCGTGTTGCGACGCATCCTGCTGCTGCTGTGCCTGCTCGGCGCACAGCATGCTGCGCTCGCGCACAACTACGAACACTTCCTTCTGCAGGATGCGGGTTCGGTCGGCGAGCATGGCGGGAATGACGGCGGCGACGCCCTGGTCTGTCCCGACTGCCTGACGGCTCATTCCATCGCAGCGATTTCGACAGTCGCTTCGCCGCTGCTGCCGCAAGCAGCCTTCGGCCATGTATTCAGCGCGCACGAAGCGGGAATCAGAAGCGCCCGCGAACTGCTCGACCTGCGTGCCCAGGGGCCACCCCCGTACTCCCTGTGATCTGACGTCGGGCGCCTTTCAGGCGCCGTTTCCACTCAGCAACAGACAGGCTCGCGCTTTGCGAGCCTGTGCGCCGTTGTGCGCAGGGAGTTCCAATGTCTAAGCTTTCAATGCGAGGCGCCGCCATGGCGGCTTCGATCCTGTCGTTTTCGCTGCCTGCATGCGCTCAGGCAATCAAGAATCTGCCGGCTGTCGTGGTGACCGGCAATCCGCTGGGCAGCGACCTGTCCGATCTGGTCAGCCCGGTATCAGTGATGGACGATCAGGACCTTACGCTGCGTGGCGCCAGCACGCTCGGTGAAACTGTGGGCAACCTGCCGGGCGTCAGCAGCACCGGTTTCGGTCCCAATTCCAGTCGTCCGGTCATCCGCGGCCTCGATGGAGACCGCGTTCGCATTCTGTCCAACGGTGGTGCTTCGGTGGATGCATCGTCGCTGTCCTTCGATCATGCGGTCACCATCGATCCGCTGGTCATCGAACGTGTTGAAGTCGTGCGTGGCCCGGCTGCGCTCATGTACGGTGGCAATGCCGTCGGCGGCGTGGTCAATGCACTGGACAATCGCATCCCGCAGGCGCCCCAGACCGGGGCGAGCGGGCGCGTCGACACCGCCATCGGCGGCGCCGATTCGACCCGTGCGCTGGCCGGCCGCGTTGAATTCGGCGGCGGCGGGCTCACGCTGCATGCCGACGGTTTCCGCCGGCGCACCAGCGACATGCGCATTCCGGACAGTACGGGTGCGTCGCGGCTGCGCAATTCGGCTGCGGAAAGCGAAGGCGGCGGCATCGGCATGTCGCTGGCCGGCGATCACGGTTACATCGGCGCGTCCTACGGTCTTTACGACAGTATTTATGGAACGGTGGCGGAGCCGACGGTCACCATCGACATGCGCAGCGAACGCTGGGATGTGGCCGGTGAAGCACGCGAACTCGACAGTTTCATCACGGGGGTAAAGTTCCGGATCGGGCACACCGACTACAAGCACACCGAACTTGATGATGGCGCTCCCGCCACGCGCTTCGCCTCCCGGGGAAGCGATCTGCGACTGGAGGCCAGCCACGCACCGGTCGGACCGCTGCGTGGCGTGGTTGGTCTGCAGGTGGACAGCAGCGATTTTTCAGCGCTCGGCGACGAGGCCTTCGTGCCGTCGACGCAGACCGATTCGCGCGCACTGTTTCTGTTCGAAGAGATGTTCGTGGGCAAACTCAAGCTCACCTTCGGCGGCCGTATCGAGCGTGTGAAGGTCGGTTCGGATGGTGGTGGCCCCGATGACGCAAACAACCCCGGAACGCCACGTTTCGATCCGGCACAGGAGCGGCGGTTCACCGGCCGCAGCGCAGCGCTCGGCGCCATCTATCCGCTGAACGACATGTTGTCCGTGGCCACCCAGCTGGCGCATACCGAGCGTGCGCCCACCTTCTACGAGTTGTTCGCCAACGGCCCGCATGCGGCGACCAGCAATTACGAACTGGGCAACGCAAGGCTCGATGCCGAGAAGTCGAATTCGCTCGACTTGCAGCTGCGTCTCAAGCATGGCGAGCACAGCGGAAGCGTCGGCGTGTTCCACAGTCGCTTCAACAACTTCATTGCCCTGTCCGGTACCGGCATCAATCGCGACGAAGACGGCCTGATCAATCCGGGCGGCGAGCTACCCGAGTTCGTCTATCGGGCCGTGCCCGCCAAGTTCAGCGGCTTCGAGGCGCAAGCCCACCTGCTGCTGTGCCGATGTGCCGGCGAATTGCATCTCGACATGCAGGCGGATGCCGTACGCGCCAGCAACCGCGACACCGGTGAACCGCTGCCGCGCATCGCGCCGATGCGGGGCACGGTCGCTGTGAACTGGCAGCAGGATGTGCTGCAGGTGCGTCTCGAGGCGCAGGGTGCCCGGCAGCAGGATCGCACCGACAGCAATGGCGCGCCGACGGCGGGCTACATGTTGGTGAATGTCTTTGCCAGTTACGGCTTCAAGGCCGGTGGTGTCGGCTGGCAGGCCTGGCTGCGCGCGAACAACCTGTTCGACAATGAAGCGCGCAACCACGTCTCGTTTCTGAAAGACATTTCGCCGCTGCCCGGTCGCAGCGCAATGGCCGGGCTCAGGGCCGTGTTCTGACCTAATCCGTGCAGACTTCCCCGGCAGCCGCCGGGGATGCGATGCCGCCCCTTGTCACGTCTCGTTACCGCTCGGTCACGCGGGGTTGCGACTTTGCGAGGTAAAGTGACGATCAGTGTCGATTTATTGCACTTTGTGCCGTTAATCCACTCCAGGTCGAACTGAGTCGCTCTCCTCCGTGGCATTTTCATTCTTCAAAAAATCGCCTGCGTCGCAGGTGGAAAAACGCAAACCTGCGCAGCCGGCAAGCCCCGGAGGCCCGGCCTCGCGTCTGCCGACGCCATCGAAGCCTGGTGCGCCCGGCAGCCTGCCGCCGAGCGGTCCTTCGTCGGAGGGGCTCATTTCGCTGGACTTCATTTCACGTGACCCGCTCGAAGGTGCCCGCCGCATGGGCAAGGGCGAGCTGGAAGTGCAGGACGTCAGCGCAGGCCTTCATCCGGTGATCGAGGAAGCCGCCATCCTTTTCGCCAATGGTGAGGACGAGGCAGCGCTGGTCGCCCTGGAGCGCGCGACCTTCGATGATCTGGGCAGTTCGGCTGAACAGATATGGGCGATGCTGTTCGATCTGTGTCACGCACTGGGCCGGAGCGACGCGTTCGAGGCGCATGCACTGGCGTACGCCGAGCGGTTCGAGCGTTCGGCGCCGGCGTGGCCGGAAAGCCCGGTGCGTTGTGCCGCGAGCGGCCCGCCGACCCTGACGCTGCCGAACCGTCTCAACGCCGAAAGCCGTGCCGTGATCGACCAGCTCGACCGCTTGGGGGGGAAGACACCCGTGGTGCGTCTGGATGTCGTCCGCGTGCAGGATGTCGATGAAGATGGCGCGCGCATGCTGGTGGAAGTCCTGGTCAAGATCCGACGCAGCGGACACGGTGTCGCCATGGTCAACACCAGCGCGCTGCACGATGTGCTGACGCCGCGCATCATGCCGGGCAGGGCAGAGGATCCGGCACAGTGGCTTCTCTATCTGGAAACCCTGCAACAACTGGGCGATGAAGCGGCTTTTGAAGAACTCGCCATCCAGTATGCGATCACGTTCGAACAGTCGCCCCCGTCCTGGGACGCGCGCTGGGTGTCGGCGGCGCTGGTGCCGCTGCCGGTCGCCGCGGTCGAGACAAGGAAATCGACCGTGCGCCCCGCGGTCGCGCTGCTCGGCGAAATCACGGGTGCGAAACAGGACGCTTTTTCGGCGCTCATGGCACCGGACAACCCGCCGGGGGTACTTGCGGTCGAGTGCTGTGACCTCAAACGCATGGATTTCATCAGTGCCGGTCTGCTGTTCAACGTCATCACCGCCGTGCAGGCAACCGGTCGCCAGCCCTGTTTTGTCGACGTGCGGCCGATGGTTGCCGCGCTGTTCCTGCTCATCGGCGTGGCGGCGGTCGCCGAAATCCAGCAGCGTCGCTTCTGAGGCAGGATCGTCCTTCCATGGGCGTGCGGGACGCACATCCGTACAGGCGGACATCGCCAGGGTGCAGCCCGGAAGAGTAAAGTACGCGGCCTTGCATTCTCATCAGGATTCGGCATGGAGCAGTATCACGGCACGACCATCCTGTCGGTGCGCCGACCCGGTCAGGTCGCCTTGGGCGGCGACGGGCAGGTGACGCTGGGCAACATCGTCGTGAAAGCCACCGCACGCAAGGTTCGGCGGCTTTATCAGGGGCGCATCCTGGCGGGCTTCGCCGGCGGTACGGCTGATGCCTTCACGCTGTTCGAACGCTTTGAATCCAAACTGGAAAAGCATCAGGGCAATCTGCTGCGCAGCGCCGTCGAACTGGCCAAGGACTGGCGTACCGACCGCATGCTGCGCAGGCTGGAAGCCATGCTGGCGGTGGCCGATCGGGAGTCGTCGCTGATCATCACGGGTAACGGTGACGTGCTTGAACCCGAAGGCGGAATCGTTGCCATAGGGTCAGGCGGGGCATTTGCGCAATCCGCCGCCCGCGCGCTGATCGAGAACACCGAACTGTCGGCGCGCGAGGTGATCTCGAAATCACTGGGGATCGCTGGTGACCTGTGCATCTACACCAACCAGAGCCACACGATCGAGACGATCGAGTGGTGAGCCTTCCGTCTGCCTTGCATCAAACCATGACACCCTCGGAAATCGTTTCGGAACTCGACAAGCACATCGTCGGCCAGACGCGCGCCAAGCGTTCGGTGGCCGTTGCGCTGCGCAACCGATGGCGCCGCGCGCAGGTGGCAGAGCCGCTGCGCACGGAAATAACCCCCAAGAACATCCTGATGATCGGGCCGACCGGCGTCGGCAAGACCGAAATCGCACGTCGGCTGGCGCGGCTTGCGAACGCACCCTTCATCAAGGTCGAGGCGACCAAGTTCACCGAGGTGGGCTATGTCGGTCGCGACGTCGACAGCATCATCCGCGACCTGATGGAGATCGCGGTCAAGGATCTGCGCGAGCGTGCGATGAAGTCATCGCGAGCCCGTGCCGAAGATGCCGCCGAAGATCGCATCCTCGACGCATTGCTGCCGCCGGCCCGACCGGTCGGTTTCGGTGTCGATCCTCCGTCGGCGGACGAATCCGGCACGCGGCAGAAATTCCGCAAGAAGCTGCGCGAAGGCGAACTGAACGACCGCGAAATCGACATCGAAGTGGCCGTTGCGCCCGCTTCGATGGAAATACTCACGCCGCCCGGCATGGAAGAGCTGACGGGGCAGCTTCAGTCGATGTTCCAGAACATGGGCAATCAGCGCCGACGCAGCCGCAAGATGCGCATCGACGAAGCCTTGCGTGCGCTGACTGACGAAGAGGCAGCGCGGCTGGTCAACGAAGAGGAAGTGAAGCAGCAGGCGCTGATTGCCGTCGAACAGCACGGCATCGTGTTTCTCGACGAGATCGACAAGATCGCCACCCGCCCGGACAGCGGCGGCACGGATGTATCCCGTCAGGGCGTGCAGCGCGACCTGCTGCCGCTGGTGGAAGGTACGACCATCACCACCAAGTACGGCATGGTCAAGACCGACCATATCCTGTTCATCGCCAGCGGCGCGTTCCACCTGTCCCGCCCGAGTGACCTGATTCCGGAAATGCAGGGGCGCTTCCCCATCCGGGTCGAGCTCGAATCGCTGTCAGTGGGCGACTTCGAGTGCATCCTCACCTCGACCGACGCCTGTCTGACGCGTCAGTACGCAGCACTTCTGGCGACGGACGGCGTCAAGCTGGATTTCACGCCGGACGGCATCCGCCGGCTGGCCGAAGTCGCGTGGTCGGTCAACGAACGCACCGAAAACATCGGCGCGCGTCGTCTGCATACCGTGATGGAGAAGCTGCTCGAAGAGGTATCGTTCGACGCCGGTCAGTACGTGCAGGCGCTCACGGTCGATGCGGCTTATGTCGATGCCAGGCTGGGCGAGCTTTCGCAGAGCGAAGATCTCGCCCGCTATGTTCTCTGAGCGATACCCGCTTTTCGCCGCACTGATTCCCACCTCAAGCTCCCGATGACTCCTCTCGCCCGTACGCGCCTGCTGTTCCTCCTGTCCTACATCTGCTTCGGCCTTGTTGCCTACGCGCTCTATCTGCAGCATGTGGAACGCCTTGCTCCGTGCCCACTGTGCATCCTTCAGCGCTACGCATTCGCCGGCACCGGCCTGTTCCTGATGCTCAGCGGTCTGTTCAGCGGTCCGCTGGCACGCAGCGGATTGTGGCTGTCCGGTCTGGTGGCTGCAGCAGGCGCTGCCGTCGCCGGTCGTCATGTGTATGTGCTGTACAACCCGAGCGTCAGCTGCGGCCTGGATCCGGTCGAAGACTTCGTGAACAGCCTGCCGCCCGCGCAGTGGCTTCCGCAGGTGTTCTTTGCCGACGGCGCCTGCGGCGCGAAGCTGCCGCCCATCTTCAAGCTCGACATCCCCGAGTGGTCCCTGCTGTGGCTGGTGACGCTCACGCTGATATCCGTCCTGCTGTCGCTGCGCCATCGCTGAAAAAGTCTGCGGGCGAGCTGTTGCATGAACGGCGCACACAAGCTGCGCGTCTGCACAAGCAGCGGAGGCTATAGGACAATGGACGCATCGCGCGACGGTGCGTCACCCTCCGAGGAAGCATGAACACTATGAACAAGCCGGTCATCGTGGTGGTCGGCGGCGGTGCCGGCGGCCTCGAGCTGGTCACCCGACTGGGTGATCGCCATGGCGTGAAGGGGCTGGCTGAAATCGTGCTCGTCGATGCGTCACCCATCCATATATGGAAGCCTCACCTGCACGAAGTCGCCGCAGGCCGCATGGATCTGCACATGCACCGGCTCGAATATGTGGCCCAGGCGCGCTGGCACGGCTTCGAGTTCCAGCTCGGCCGCATGACGGCGATCGATCGCGAGAGCAAGACCATCCATATCGAGGCGGTGGCCGACCTCGACGGCGAACCGATGCTGCCGGCGCGCGCACTGCATTACGACTATCTGGTCGTTGCCGTCGGGAGCACTGTGAATACCTTCGGCATTGCGGGGGCGGACCAGTACACCATGGCGCTCGATACCACGTATGACGCGGAGCGCTTCCGGCAGAAGCTCGTCGCGGCATGCATGCGCGCGGATGCACGTGCCGAACGCGGCGAGTCGCATGAGGTTTCCATCGCCATCATCGGCGCGGGCGCCACCGGCGTGGAACTGTCGGCGGAACTGCGTCATACCAGCCGCGTGCTGCGCGCCTTCGGCGTGCATCGCATGGATCCGAAGCAGGATGTGCGCATCACGCTGATCGAGGCGGCGGACCGCATCCTGCCTGCCCTGTCCGACCGTATTTCGGGTGAAGTGGAAAAGCTGCTGCGCGGCATGGGCATCGATGTACTGAAGGCTGAGCGGGTCAGCGAAGTGACCCGGGAAGGTCTTTCCACGGCCAGCGGTCACTTCATTCGTGCCGACCTCATGGTGTGGGCGGCCGGCATCAAGGCGCCCAACATGCTGGCCGGTTTCGGCGGGCTCGAATCGAACCGCATCAACCAGCTGGTGGTCGATGATCACCTGACCACCACGCGCGATCCGGACGTGTTCTCGTTCGGCGACTGTGCTGCCTGCACCTGGATCGGCGGCGAAGGCACGATTCCGCCCCGTGCGCAGGCGGCGCATCAGCAGGCCAGCTATCTGGTCAGGATTTTCGACATGCGCTTGTTCGGCAAGGCGGACCCCGGACCTTTCCGATACAAGGATTTCGGGTCACTGGTGTCGCTCGGCAAGAGCGGGGCCACCGGCAATCTGATGGGTGGTGTGATCGGCGGAAGCATGTTCATCGAAGGTCTGATCGCGCGCATGATGTACCGCTCGCTCTACCAGATGCACCAGATCGCCCTGCACGGCTGGATCAAGAGTTCGATCGATGCGCTGGCGCGCGTCATCAAGCAGAGCACCGAACCGCACGTCAAGCTGCATTGAGGCAGATGCAAGACGCAAGATTCAAGAGGCAAGGCAGGAGTGGCATCGCGCGGGCGACGTACTGAAGCTTTTTCGCCCGATGGACTGGCTGGATCCCGAGACTCAGTCAGTTCAGGTTCGGTTGCCGCAGACCTCGCAGGCCGGGTCGCGCGGCAGCGCGATGCTGCGCCATTCCATCCCCAGCGAATCGAGCAGCAGCAGGCGACCGGCGAGAGAGCGACCGGTCTGAGCCAGCAGCTTCAGGGCTTCGGCTGCCTGGACGGAACCAATGATGCCGGTCAGTGGCGCGAATACGCCCATCACTGCGCAGCGCACTTCGTCCGATTCGCCGTCTTCCGGAAAAAGGCAGTGGTAGCAGGGTGATTCCGCATCGCGGCTGTCGAATACGGATACCTGACCGTCGAAGCGGATGGCCGCGCCCGACACCAGCGGCGTGCGCGCCGCGACGCAGGCGCGGTTGATGGCGTGGCGGGTGGCGAAGTTGTCGCTGCAGTCGAGTACGACGTCGGCGGCGGTGACCTCGGTCATCAATGCTTCACCCTCCAGCCGCTGCCTGAGCGCGATCACGTCGATCCCCGGATTGATTTCGAGCAGAGATCGGCGTGCAGATTCTACCTTGGCCTGTCCGACCGACACTTCGCGATGCAATACCTGACGCTGGAGGTTGGTCAGATCGACCTCGTCGTCATCGACGATGACCAGCGTCCCGACCCCCGCAGCAGCCATGTAGAGTGCCGCCGGGCAGCCCAGACCACCGGCGCCGACGATCAGTGCGCGCGAGGCAAGGAGTCGTTCCTGCCCCTCGATGCCGATCTGGTCGAGCAGGATGTGCCTGCTGTAGCGCAGAAGTTGCTGGTCATTCATGTATTTGGTCGGGCGGAGGCGTCTGCCGATGGCGGAGACATGACAGACGCGGGGTTTTTGTCGGCGGGTCAGCGGTATTCGCGCAGTTCCGTCGGAGTGTCGTCGTGATCACCGTGCGGGTGGTGCTGCCAGGCCTTGACGTAGATTTCGTTCGATTTCTTGATCAGTCGCTCCGGCTGGCGCAGGTTGCGCATCTGCGTGTCTTCGCAGAAATAGAGTACGGCGCGGATCAGCCGCATCGAGAATGATGCGTCGAGCAGAAACCCCCGGGTACGCAACAGTTTTTCGATGCGGCGAAAACTGTGTTCGGCAAGGCTGTATTCGATGGCAAGCGCACGTCCGCGCCGACCGGTCACGGTAACGTTGCTCAGTGCCGTCAGAAAGCGGCCTGCTTCATCGATGCGCTCGAAACCGTCTGTCGAGAATCGCAGTTCGCGATGCTTCATCAGTCCGGCCTGCGGACCATAACCGGGTTTTCTGGGTGCGCGGTGTTCCCTGCCGAAACGACGCTGACTTGCATGCGCGGCCATTGATCAGCTCCTTCGTCCGGCACGCGCTGGCGCAGGGTGCGTGAGGCAGCCCTGCGCGGTCCGCGAAGTCCGGGTATCAGTTCTTCTGCATGATCTGCAGGCCCTTCAGAAGATTGAGGGCCTGAGTGAATTGATAGTCGGTTTTCGTGGCGAATTCGAACGGCGCTTCTGCCGCGTCGTCTTCACCGTCCTTGCCGGCCGCGGGCTTGCTTGCCGCGCCGGCTTCCTGTTTCGCAGACTTCTTTTCGCCCTCACGGTCGTTGTCGAGGTGGCGATCGAGATCCGCCTCGCGCAGACGCAGGCCGGTCGTACCGTTGGCCGTCTCTTCGACCACGATGTCCGGCACGATGCCCTTGGCCTGGATCGAGCGGCCGTTCGGCGTGTAGTAGCGCGCCGTCGTCAGCTTGATCGCGGTGTTGTTGGCCAGCGGCATGATGGTCTGAACCGAGCCCTTGCCGAAGGTCTGCGTGCCCATGATGACCGCGCGCTTGTGGTCCTGCAGCGCACCGGCCACGATTTCCGACGCCGATGCCGATCCGGAATTCACCAGCACCACCAGCGGCACGCTCTTCGCGCCTGCAGGCAAGGCCTGCAGGAAGTCATCACGCGTGCCGCGCAGGTAGTCTTCAGGCGAAGCAACGAAGCGACGCTTGGCGTCTTCGGTGCGCCCATCGGTCGATACGACGAGCGCCTTCGGTGGCAGGAAGGCCGCCGACACGCCGACGGCGCCATGCAACAGACCACCCGGATCGTTGCGCAGGTCGAGCACCAACCCCTTCAGTTCGCCGTCCTTGTAGAGCTTGCCGATGTGCTTGGCGAGATCTTCCGCGCTCTGTTCCTGGAACTGGGTCAGTCGAAGATAACCGTAGCCGGGTTCGACCAGCTTCGATTTCACGCTCTGCACCTTGATGACTTCGCGCGTCAGCGTGACCTCGATCGGCGTGTTTTCACCCTTGCGAGCGATGGTCAGACGGATGCTGGTATTCGGCTTGCCGCGCATGCGCTTGACTGCATCGCCCAAAGTCAGTCCCTTGGTCGACGTGTCGTCCAGTTTGATTATGAGATCGCCCGGCTTGATGCCGGCGCGGAACGCCGGGGTGTCCTCTATCGGCGAGACGACTTTGACGAAACCGTCTTCCATGCCGACTTCGATGCCCAGACCGCCGAATTCGCCCTGCGTCCCCGCCTGGAGATCCTTGAATGCATCCTGGTCGAGGTAGGCCGAATGCGGATCGAGGCCGGACAGCATGCCGCTGATGGCATGCGTTATCAGTTTCTTGTCATCGACCGGCTCGACGTAGCCGGCTTTCACCGCGTTCAGCACATCGGCGAACTGGCGCAATTCCTCGACCGGCAGGGATGCACCGATCGACTTGTTGGCATTGGCGGAGAAATTCAGACTGATCAGCACGCCGGCGCATAGCCCAATCATGACCAGCCCGGTTTGCTGCAGCTTCTTTTGCATCGAAAGCACTCCGCGTGTATGTCGGCTGGAAGGCTAGCGGGACACCCATTTCAAGGGATCCAGCGCCTGCCCCTGATGCCGCAATTCAAAGTATAAACCTGATTCCAGAGCCCCACCGCTGCTGCCGATCGAAGCGATGTTCTCGCCACTTTTCACGGCTGCACCCACCTGCTTCAGAAGGGCTTCGTTGTTGCCATAGATGCTCAGGTAGTGATCGCCGTGATCCACGATGATGAGGTTGCCGAAACCGCGCAACCAGTCTGCGAAGACCACGGTGCCGGCGGCCACCGACCTGACGTCTCCGGCTGCCGCCCGGATGAAGATACCGCGCAGCGGTGTCCCGCCTTCGCCGCCTTGGGCACCGAAGCGCCGTGCAAGTTCTCCACTCGCCGGCCAGGGCAGCTTTCCGCGCAGTTTGAGGAAGGGCTGACCGCCATGATCGATCGGAACCGACCGCACGACAGGCCCGCTGTCCCCGGAGCCGCGAGGCGTTTCCGTCCCTGCCGGGGTTTTGCCACTGTCCGGTGACGGTGTGCGAACGCTCTTCTTCGACAGTGCCTCGATCAACCGGCTCAGTCTCGCCTCGTCGCGCTTGAGTGTCGCCAGTTCGCGACGTTCCGTGCGCAGCTGGGTGGAAATGCGTTCCAGTACCTTGCGCCGGACATCATGTTCAGACGCCAGCCGCTTGCGTTCCAGTTCGCGTTCGCCCTCGAGCACGCGCAGTTGCTCCAGTTGCACATCCTGACGTGCAAGCAGTTCCCGTTGGGATGCGAGTGCATCGCGGTGATTGTTCATCAGGGCGAGCTGGCTGCGCGACAGGCTGCGCAGGTAATGCAGATCGCGTGCGCTCTGGTTCGGGTCGCTGCCCGAAAGCAGGTGGCGCAGCGCGTCGGCCTCGCCGGTGCGCTGATGGCCGCGCAGCAGGCGCGTCAACCGGGCCTGCTGGATGGCGAGTTTTTCTTCACCCGCAGCGATGTCGCGACGGGTATGTACGAGTGCCGCTTCGACTTCCTTGCGCTGCGAACTGATGTTGCGCAGCGCGCGAGTGGCGTCCGAGATGGATTTTTCCGAAGCGCGCAGTTCGTCGCGCGCTTCGCGCTGGGCCGATTCGGACTGGTTCAGCTCGTCGCGCAGGGCTTCCATGCGCTGCTGCAGCTCACGCAGCTGTTCAGGACCCGACTGGACTGCACGCTCCGCGAACGATGCTCCGCTCAGCACGCCCAACAGGATGCCGGTGACCCAGCCCCTCACTCCATCCACGGCGAACGCTGTTCGGTCTGCGCTTCCTCGGTGCCGGGTATCGGCGGGCGCTGGCGTTGCGGCACGGCCCGGCTCTGGTTGGCGACCGCATCGATGGCGGCCTTGATCGCTTCCTGGTCACCCAGGTAGTAATGGCGGATCGGCTTCAGATCGTCATCCAGTTCGTACACCAGCGGCTGGGCCGTGGGAATGTTCAGGCCGAGGATGTCCTTTTCCGACACGTTGTCCAGATATTTGATCAGTGCGCGCAGGCTGTTGCCGTGGGCGACGATGAGCACACTCTTGCCGCTGCGGATCTGTGGGGCGATCTGGTCATTCCAGAACGGCAGGACGCGTGCGACGGTGTCCTTCAGACATTCGGTGCGCGGAAATTCGTCGTTCGGCACCTCGGCGTAGCGCGGATTCCGGCGATCGAGCCGCGGATCGTCCTCGTCCAGCGCCGGTGGCGGCGTATCGTAGGAGCGGCGCCAGACGAGCACCTGGTCTTCGCCGAATTTCTGTGCCGTCTGCGCCTTGTCCAGGCCCTGCAGCGCGCCATAGTGGCGCTCGTTGAGGCGCCAGCTCGGGCGTATCGGAATCCACATCAGGTTCATCTGCTCGAGTGCGACATACAGTGTCTTGTTCGCGCGCTTGAGCACCGACGTGAATGCAACATCGAAGCGGTAGGCCTCGCGCAGCAGCAGCCGGCCCGCTTCGCGCGCCTCGATTTCGCCTTTTTCGGTCAGACCGACGTCGGTCCAGCCGGTGAAGCGGTTTTCCTTGTTCCAGACGGATTCGCCGTGGCGCAGCAGAACGAGCTTGTGCATGTGATGGGTTCTATGTTTCGCGCGGCTTCCCTGAGCACCCCGGTGCGCTGCAGACTCGTGGTCTGTAGGTGGGCAGGCCGCGCTTGGGCTAAAATCGGCATTTTCCCAGAAAAAGCTTCCCGCAGCCCCGTAAAAAATCGACACACCCGGGCGTTTCGGAACTCATGCGTCCGACGGCATGACGAGTCGTGCCCCCGGATACACCCCGGCGTTCCTGCGGAATTGCTCTTCGTTCAGACCACAACACAGGTTTCAGACTCATCCAATGGAATTCGTTACAGAGAACTATATCTGGGTCATCACTGCGCTCATGAGTGCGGTCGGCCTCGTCATCATCACCGTTCGCGAGCGCATGTCCGGGCCACGGTTGTCGCCGGCTCAGGCCACCCAGCTGATCAATCGCGAGGACGCGCAGGTGGTCGATGTGCGGGAACAGGCCGAATGGTCGAAAGGTCACATCAACGGTGCCCGCAACATTCCGGCCGGTCAGATCGCGACGCGCCTTGACGAACTGGCGAAGTTCAGGCAGCGCCCCGTCATCGTCACCTGCACCAGCGGCAACCGTTCGGCCAGCGCCTGTGCGGCATTGCGCAAGGCAGGCTTCGAGAAGGTGTTCGCACTCGATGGCGGTCTGGGTGCCTGGGAACAGGCGGGTCTCCCCCTTGCAAAGAAGTGATGCGATGGCACACGTCCTGATGTATACAAGCGGATTTTGCCCATACTGCTCGCAGGCGGAGCGCCTGCTCCTGTCCAAGGGCGTGACGGACATCGAGAAGGTGCGTATCGACACCGATCCGGAGCGGCGTGCAGAAATGATGGAGCGGACGGGGCGACGCACCGTGCCGCAGATTTACATCGACGATTTCCATGTGGGCGGGTGCGATGATCTTCATGCACTCGACCGCGATGGCAAGCTGGATCCCTTGCTGCAGGCTTGATTCCGGGCTTTGCAGCGTTAATTCCACCAACCGAGAAGCGAAAAATGGCCGAAGAAGCAGTGCAACCCCAACAGCCCACGGGCCCCGTGTTTTCCATCGAGAAGATCTACGTCAAGGATTTGTCGCTCGAAGTCCCGAATGCCCCGGAAATCTTCCTGACGCGCGAAAACCCGACTGTTCAGATCCAGCTTCAGACCGAAGGCAAGGCAGTTCAGGAAGGTGTTTACGACGTGACGCTGACCGTCACTGTCACGGCCAAGATCGAAGAAAAGACCATGTTCCTGGTTGAAGTGCGCCAGGCAGGCATTTTCCAGATCCGCAATGTGCCGACCGAAGATGTGCAGCCCATCCTCGGCATCGCCTGCCCGACGATCCTGTTCCCGTATGCTCGCGAAAGCGTGTCCGATGCGGTCAATCGCGCCGGCTTCCCGCCCGTGGTGCTTGCGCCGGTCAACTTCGAGTCGATCTATCAGCAGCGCACCCAGGCCGCCGAAGGCCAGAGCAGCCCGACTGTTCAGTGATACGGCAGGCCGCTTTTGCGGCTTTTGCCGCGCTTGCATGCCCGGCCGCCATTCAGGCGGCCGGTATTGAATACCGCTCGCTGTCCGAGTCTGCGGTGATGTACGACGCACCGTCGAAGCAGGCTCGCCAGCAGTTCGTGATCGCCCGTCAGACGCCCGTCGAAGTCGTGCGTCGTCAGGCTGGCTGGGTAAAGGTGCGCGAACCCGGCGGCATGCTTGCCTGGCTCGAGGCATCGGTCCTGGCGCCGCAGCGCATGGTCATCGTGACGGCTGAACGTGCCCGAGTGCTGATCGCTGCAGACGATGGCGCTGCGCTTGTCTTTGAAGCGGAACGGCGCGTTCTGCTCGAGCCCATTCAGGAACCTGCGCCGGCAGGATGGCTGCGCGTGAAGCATCGCGACGGCCAGACCGGGTTCGTCCGCATCTCCCAGGTGTGGGGGCTTTGAGCAGGGTTTTTCCGCAATGAAGCTGTGCGTGCTTGGCGCGGGGGCGTGGGGCACCGCGCTGGCTGTCGCCTATGCGTCGGACCACGATGTGCGTCTGTGGACGCGCGATCCGGCGCATGCCGAGCTGCTTCGTTCGTCGCACAGCAATCAGCGATATCTGCCGGATTTCGAGCTGCCGTCCGGCATTGCGATATCGAGTGATGCCGATGCCGCGCTGGATGGTTGCGATCTGGCGCTCGTCGCCACGCCCATTTCCGGTTTGCGTGCGGCCCTTGAAGCGGTTGCCCGCTCCGGAGTTCCGGCTGTGCTGTGGGCCTGCAAGGGTTTCGAGCAGGGCAGCGGCCTGCTGCCGCATCAGGTGGCGTCCGGCATCCTGCCGCTGCAAGTTGCGCGCGGTGCATTCAGCGGCCCCAGTTTTGCCATCGAAGTCGCCCGCGGCCTGCCGACGGCCATCACGGTCGCCAGCGAAGACGTTGAATTCGCCAGCCTGATGGTGGCGTCACTGCACAGCCCGCGGTTGCGCCTCTATGCCAACGACGATCTCACCGGCGTCGAAGTCGGCGGTGCGGTGAAGAATGTGATGGCGATTGCCACCGGCGTCTGCGATGGCCTGGGCTTCGGCATGAATGCGCGTGCCGCGCTGATCACCCGCGGTCTCGCCGAGATTGCGCGCCTCGGCGTCGCGCTGGGGGGGCGAAGCCAGACTTTCATGGGGCTGGCCGGCATGGGCGATCTGATACTCACCTGCACCGGCGACCTGTCGCGCAATCGTCGCGTCGGCCTGCTGCTGGCCGAAGGCCGTCCGCTCGACGAGGTACTGGCGACGCTGGGTCACGTGGCCGAAGGTGTGCCGACCTCGCGCGAAGCCGCTGCGCTGGCGGAACGCCTGCAGGTGGACATGCCGATCACGCAGGCGGTGTCTGCCGTGCTTGACGGCCGGCTCGCTGCGGGTACGGCGGCCGAACTGCTGCTGTCGCGCGATCCGAAGGCCGAAACGTCCAGCTGATCGTTGCGCACATACCTGTGCGCTCTGAGTCTGCACAGGTTGATTCACGGTGTTCAGTCCGGATTCAGCGCCCCGTCGAAGCCATGCTGTCGCCACGCTTCGTAGGCGACGATGGCGACCGAATTGCTGAGGTTCAGGCTGCGGCAGTCGGGGCGCATCGGTATGCGCAGCCGCTGACCCGGCGGAATGGCGTCGAGCAGGGTGCACGGTAGTCCGGCAGTCTCCTGCCCGAACAGAAATATGTCACCTGCCCGGTAAGCGGGCGCCGTGTGCGCCACCCGACCGCGCGTGCTGAGCGCAAAGAGGCGGGGATCATCTGTTTTCAGCGAAAGCGTGGTTGCCAGCGTTTCCCAGTCTTCATGCACTGTCACGTTCACAAGGTCACGGTAATCCATCCCGGCGCGAGCCAGTTGCCGGTCGGTGATTTCGAATCCGAGCGGCTTGACCAGATGCAGCGAAAAACCTCCGTTGGCGCAGAGGCGCATCACATTGCCGGTGTTGGGCGGTATTTCCGGCTGGTAGAGGATGATATGGAACATGGGCATACGCCGGGTCAGGGAGCCGAATTGTGCCGCGGATCGCCGTGCGCGCGTACGACCGTCGCAGGCGGGTGCGGAAGAAGCTGATCAACGCCGGTCCATGCGATGCAAAAACGCCGGGAGAATCGATCGGCCGGCATCTGCATTTTCCGTGTTCATCCGTGACGAGACCGTTCGCCCTACTTCCCCCGCAGCTTCGGCGTGCGCGCCAGCACCAGATTGGTTACCGTCAGCGCACCGGCCGCCTTCAGCACGCGCGCCACTTCGTGCAGGCTTGCTCCGGTCGTCAGCACGTCGTCGACCACCGCCACGTGAAGGTCCGTGACAGATGTGCGCACTGCGAAGGCGCCGCGCACGTTGCGCCGCCGCTGCGACCACGCCAGATTGCGCTGCGGCGGTGTGTCGTGCAGTCGCTCCAGGCCGAATGGATCGAACCGCAAGCCAGCCAGCCGGGCCAGCGCACGGGCGATCTCGACCGATTGGTTGAAGCCGCGTTCCGCCAGTCGTTTCGGGTGCAGCGGCATCGCCAGCAGCAGATCGCACGGTGGCGGGCCGAGCGCGTGCAGTTCCTGCGCGAACCATCGGGCCAGCGGCAGTTGCGCGTGGAACTTCAGCGCGTGGATGAGTCCGTCCGCAGGCTCGGCATAGGCCCACACGGCGAGCGTGCCGTCGAAGGCAGGCGGTTTCTTCAGGCAGCGGCCGCAGATCCGCGCGGCCGGCACCGGCAGCGCACAGACCGGACAATGCGTCGCGGGAAGCAGCGGCAGGTCTTTCCGGCAGCCGGAGCACAGCAAGGCGTCGCCCGAAGACAGCCCGCACAGGCGGCAGTCCTGAGGCAGCAGGAGTGCCCGAAGGGACTGCGCAGTGCGGTTCATCACGCGGTGCAACATCGCAAGCCCGTTTTCGAAGAAAATGGCAGCTTCGCCGTTTCGGCGCATTCATGCGCGCCCGCATTCATCCCATGCATACCCAGGTCATTCATCTGCCGCCGTCCTCCCGTTCCCAGTCGCCTGCGCGCTGGACCACCGCCCAGGTCGAGGCGCTGTTCGCTCTCCCTTTCGCCGATCTCATGTTCCGCGCGCAGCAGGTACACCGCGAGCATTTTGATCCCAATGCCATACAACGATCCACTCTGCTGTCGATCAAGACCGGCGGCTGCCCCGAGGACTGCGGCTACTGTCCGCAGTCGGTACGTCATGACACCGGCGTCACCAGCCAGGATCTGCTGCCGATCGAGGATGTGCTGGCCGCGGCGCGTGCCGCACGCGATGCGGGCGCTACCCGCTTCTGCATGGGCGCAGCCTGGCGCGGCCCCAAGGACCGCGAGGTCGATGCGGTGGCCGAAATGATTTCGGCAGTCAAGGGTCTCGGCCTCGAAACCTGTGCCACGCTGGGTCTGCTTCGCGAAGGCCAGGCCGAAAAGCTCAAGCAGGCAGGGCTGGATTACTACAACCACAACATCGACACCGCTCCGGAGTTCTATGGCGAGGTTATCGGCACGCGCACTCAGGAAGACCGCTTCGATACGCTGGAAGCCGTGCGCGAAGCCGGCATGAACGTGTGCTGCGGCGGCATCGTCGGCATGGGTGAATCGCGCCGCGCGCGCGCCGGCCTGATCGCCACGCTGGCCAGCATGGACACGCCGCCCGAATCGGTGCCGATCAACAATCTGGTCAAGGTCGAAGGCACTCCGCTGGCCGATGCGCCGGATCTCGATCCGTTCGAGTTCGTGCGCACCATCGCCTGCGCGCGCATCACGATGCCGAAGAGCCACGTGCGCCTGTCGGCCGGCCGCGAGGCCATGAACGACGAGATGCAGGCACTGTGCTTTCTTGCCGGCGCAAATTCGATCTTCTACGGCGACAAGCTGCTCACCACCGGCAACCCGCAGGCGGAAAACGACCGTCGCCTGTTCGAGCGGCTCGACATCAAGTCGGTCTGAGCGGACGCCGCCACCGGAGTCGATCGCGATCGCCGCGCCCGTCCCGCCCGACTTTGCCCTCGACCCGCGCGCGGTAGCGCACGGCTTCGAACGTGCTGCTCCCGGCTTCGATCAAGCCGCGGTTCTGCATCGCGAAGTGGCGCGTCGCATGGCCGAGCGACTCGACATGGTCGTGCTCAAGCCGGCGCGCCTGCTCGATCTGGGCTGCGGCACCGGGGCTGACCTGCAGCCGCTGCGTGCGCGCTACCCGGACGCACAGATGATCGGACTGGACCGTTCGATGGCCATGCTGCGGCTGGCCGACGCACGCACGCCGCGCTGGCGGCGCTGGCTGCCCGGCGTGCTGGGCGGCAGCCAGACCGCGCTGGTGCGCGCCGACATCGCGCGCCTGCCGATCGCACCGCGCAGCATGGACATGGTGTGGTCGAACCTTGCCCTGCACTGGGTGCCGGACCTGCCTGGAGCGTTGCGCGAAGTACAGCGCTGCGTGCGCATCGGTGGCCTGTTCATGTTTTCCATGCTGGGCCCGGACACCCTGCGCGAACTGCGTGCGGCACTCACCGCGGCCGGTCTGCCCGGACGCGTGCATCGCTTCGTTGACATGCATGACGTCGGCGACATGCTGGTCGAAGCCGGTTTCGCCGAGCCGGTGATGGACATGGAACACATCACGCTCACCTTCGATTCGGCCGCCGGCCTGTATCGCGACCTGACCGACACCGGCAGTCACTGCGCGCTCGCGGCCCGGCCGCGCGGTCTGCTGACGCCGCGCCGTCGCAGCCGGCTCGGTGATGCGCTGATGCGTCTGTGCGAGGACGGGCGATTGCCGGCGACGATGGAAATCACCTACGGACACGCCTGGCGCGGCGAACCGAAACAGACCGAGGATGGTCGCGCCATCATCCGGTTCGACAGCGGACGTCGTCGATGAACGAGAAAGCAGCCGTCCGCCTGAGCGGCAAGGGACGTAGCCTGAAACCGCGCAACCCGCTGGCCACCGCGGCGCTGATGAAGAAGGGCGGAGCGCACCAGCGGCGTGACAAGAAGGCCGGCCGGGCCCGCACCAAGGCGGTTTCGCGCCGCCAGCCGGGCGACCAGGACTGACGGCAACGCACCTGTGCTGCAACCCGTTTGCTGCACAGGAGTTTCCCTTCCGACCGATGCACGCGCCGGATCCGGCCGGATCGGGTGAATCACCGCCTCTGCGGCATGATCCGTACGGATCATTCAGGCATGGTTCGAACGGATCACTTCCAGCCGATCCGGGAACCGCTGTCGGTAACGTTCGGCGAATAACCTCCGGTAAATCTGCACGCCGCCCGACGCGCCGTGCGTCGAGCCATTTCGCAACCGTCCGGAGTACCGATCATGCGTTCCTTCCCTGCTTCGCTGCGCAAGCAAGCGCTCGCCTTTGCTGTCTCCGCTACCTTCGCCGCTCCTGTTTTCGCCGAAGGCCTCACCCTGCTGCACGTCGGTGATCAGGAGTCCTGGCTGCTGTCGGCTCAGGGCAATCTGCGCGACGATATGTCGCAGCCGGTTTCCTTCTACGGCGGCGTCGATCGTCTGGCCAGCGTGATCTTCGCAGCAGAGTCGGCCGCCGAGTTGGCCGGCAACACGGTGTTCAAGCTGAACGCGGGCGACGCCTTCCTTCCGGGGCCGCGCCTCAACGCCAGCTTCGTCAATCTCGGCTCGGCCCACACCGACGGCGGTCAGGACTTCTACGACGCCATCGCGATGCGCCACATCGGCTTCGATGCGGCGGTATTCGGCAATCATGAGTTCGATCTCGGCCCGACCGTCGCCGCACGATTCGCCGAAGTCTCGGGTACGACCTATCTGTCGTCCAACCTGAACTTCAACGCGACACCCGGCTTCTCATCGCTGGCGGCCACGGGCACCGTTGCGCCCTACACGCTGCTGAGTACCGCCGGCGGCAACAAGGTGGCCGTGGTCGGCGTGACGACGCCGCTGCTGGCCAGCATCAGTTCGCCGGGCGCGGTCAATCTGACTGCGGGATACAGCGCGGCCAACACCGAGGCGCAGAACCTGCAGGCCCTGGTGCCTCACGTTCAGCTGCAGATCGACGCGGCACGCGCGCAGGGCGCCGGCAGCGTCATCGTGATCAGCCACCTTCAGAATGCCGCCAACGAACGCAACGTGCTGATTCCCGGGCTGAAGGGAGTCGATGTGGTGCTGTCCGGTGGCGGACATGAACTGATGGCCGACACGGACGACGCTCTGATCCCGGGGGACGTGCGCGCCATCACCGGCATGCCGCAGATCGTCACCGGCGCCGATGGCAAGGGTGTGGCCATGGTGACTTCGAGCTACGGCAACCGCTACGTCGGCGAACTGAACCTGACGCTGGACGATACGACCGGCGTCGTGACCGCCATCAACGGCTCGAACCTGTATCGCGTGTCCGGCGCGTCGGCAGACGCCGATGCCGTCGTCGGCGACAGTTTTCTGAAGACCGCGGTGGTTGATCCGGTCAAGGCTTACATCGGCGTGCTCAATGCCACCGTGATCGGCCAGTCGGAAGTGTCGCTCAACGGTCTGCGTGGCGCGGCCAGCACCACGCCCGGCAGCTTCCAGGCGGGTGTGCGCAACGCGGAAACCAACCTGGGCAACGTGGTGGCCGATGCGATGCGCCATGCCGGCGGCACCGACATCGCGATCCAGAACGGCGGTGGCATCCGTGCCTCGATCAGCGCCGGCAACGTGACCGTGGGCGACACGTTCAACGTGCTCCCCTTCACCAATCTGGTCAAGACAGCCCCCAGCGTGAATGCCGAACAGCTGAAGACCATCATGGAGCATTCGGTCGCCAAGTCGTCGCCGAGCGGCGCGGCAGAGGGTCGCTTCGCGCAGGTGTCCGGCATGCGTGTCGTGTATGACACGACGCGTGCGTCGGGTGATCGTGTCGTCAGCATCGTGCTTGACGACGGTACGGTGCTGGTGCGGGACGGCGAAGTGGTCAGCGGCGCGCGCAACTTCTCGCTCACCACGATCGATTTCACGGCAAACGGCGGCGACGGATATCCCTTCGCAGCAGCCGGCATCGAATTCGAGAACGCGGTCGCTTCGATCACTTACCAGCAGGCGCTGCAGGAGTTCATCAGCGATCCCACCTCGGAAGGTGGCCTGGGTGGTGTGATCAGCGCTGCACGCTATGCCCCGGCAAATCCGCTCGATGCGGCCGGCCGACTGGTCGATCTGGCCATTTCGCCGGTGCCCGAGGCCGATACCTGGGCCATGTTGATGGCGGGTCTGGGCCTGCTCGGCTTCTTCGCCCGCCGGCGCACTGTCGCTGTCTGATCCCGCGAGCGGCCCGGCCGGTATCGCCGGCGGGCCGCTTCGACTACCCTTCAAACATCGCCGGAAATACAAATGTCATCGAAAATCCGTCTCTCATCGCCCCGACTCGCTCTTGCGCTTGCCATCGCCGGTCTGTTCGCATCGGCCGCCCAGGCCGACAACGTCCCGCAAAACCTGCCGTTCCAGCAGGACTGGTCGAACATCGGCCTCATCACGACGTCGGACGACTGGAGTGGCGTGCCGGGCATCACCGGCTATCGCGGTGACGGCCTGACGGGCGCGACCGGCGTCGACCCGCAGACCATCATCGCGGACGGCAGCGGCACGCCGGTCGATGTGAATGCCAACCAGACCAATCCGGCCACCTTCACGACCGGCGGCTTGACCGAGTTCCATCTGGCCGACCCGGCGGTTGCGCTGACCGGCTCAGGCACCGCGGATGCCCCTTTTCTGCTGCTTTCGCTGAACGCCACCGGTCACAGCGGCATCACGGTGCGCTACGACCTCCGCGATCTCGACGGCTCGACCGACAACGCGGTGCAGCCGGTTGCGCTGCAGTACCGGGTAGGTTCGAGCGGTGACTTCATCAATGTTCCGGACGCTTTCGTGGCCGACGCAGCAGAGGGTCCGTCGCTGACAACCAAGGTGACGTCGGTCCAGGCAACCCTGCCGGCCGACGCCGACAACCAGCCGCTGCTCCAGCTGCGCATCATCACGACGAATGCGGTTGGCAACGACGAGTGGGTCGGCGTCGACAACATCATGATCGACGGCGGCACGGCCGGTGGCGTCAATGCGCCGATCATCGCATCGTGCCCGGCGCTCGGCGTGCAGGCGGGGCAGAGCGGCAGCGTCACCGTGTCGGCCAGCGATGCCGACAGCGTGGTGAACGTGCTGAGCGTGGTCGGCAGCCTGCCGGCCGGTGTGACGCTGGGCAGCCTGACGCCTGCCGCAGCGGACGGCGACACCGCGTCGGCGCAGCTGAATGTGTCCGCAGCTGCGGCCGCCGGTTCCTACACAATCACGCTGCGCTTTGCAAACAATGAAGCGCAGGGCACAGACTGCACGGTGAACCTGGCGGTTGCGGCTGCCGCAGCAATCACGCCGATTTCGGCCATTCAGGGCAGCGGCGATGCGAGCCCGCTGAAGGGTCAGACAGTGACTACCGAGGGCGTGGTCACGCGGCTGACCAACAATGGCTACTATCTGCAGAGCGACCAGCCGGATGCCGACGACGCGACGTCCGAGGGTGTGTTCGTGTTCACCAGCACGGTGCCGACCGTGACGGCGGGTCAGCGTATCCGCATTTCGGCGACCGTGGCAGAGTTCAACACCGGCGCCGCGGCCAACGTCGGTACGCTGGCCAATACCGTCACCCAGCTGTCGAATGCGACGGCGACGAACGTGCTGAGCAGCGGTCATTCGATCGCGCCGACCGTCATCGCAACGATGCCGGCCGACGGCCTCGAGCGCCATGAAGGCATGCTGGTGCGCATCGAGGGCCCGATCACCGTTGGCCAGAACTTCTTCCTCGGCCGTTACGGCCAGCTCACGCTGTCGACCGAAGGCCGGCTCGAAAAGCCGACCAACCGTCATCCGGCAGGCTCGCCCGAGGCGGCTGCGCTGACACTGGACAACGCCCGCCGCAGCATCATCCTCGAAGATGGCGTCAGTACCCAGAATCCCAATCCGATCCCGTTCATCGGTGCAGACAATACAGTGCGCGCCGGCGATACCCTGGCCAGCCTGACGGGTGTGATCGACTACGGTCTGGCCACGAACAGCACCACCGGCCTGAGCGACTACCGCATCATTCCGGTCGAGACGCCGGTCTTCGTGCGCAGTAACCCGCGCAAGGTTCAACCAGAGGCGGTGGGCGGCAACGTTCGGGTCGGCAGTTTCAACGTGCTGAACTACTTCACCACCTTCATCGACGGCAACACCGTCTTCGGTCAGAGCGGCCAGGGTTGCAGCCTCGGTGGTGACGTGGCCGCCGGAAACTGCCGCGGTGCCAACGGCCTGGCCGAGTTCCAGCGTCAGAAGGCAAAGATCGTGAATGCACTGGTCGGGCTGAACGCGGACGTCGTGGGGCTGATGGAAATCCAGAACAATGGCAACACCGCAGTTAACGATCTCGTGGCTGGCCTGAACGCCGTGGTCGGCGCCGGGACCTATGTCAGCGTGGCGCTGCCGACCGGTGGCACCGGTACCGATGCGATCCGGGTGGCGATGATCTACAAGCCAGCCAAGGTGAGCCCGGTCGGAGAGGCGCTCAGCGACACCAACGCGGTACATAGCCGCCCGCCGCTGGTGCAGACCTTTGCCGCCGCCAACGGCGAACGGTTCAGCGTCGTGGTGAACCACTTCAAGTCCAAGGGCAGTTGCCCCGCCGAAGCGGGTGCCGATGCCGATCAGGGCGATGGCCAGGGCTGCTGGAATGCGCTGCGTATCCAGCAGGCGCAGGCGCTTCGCGGATACATCAGTGCCCTGCCGGCCAGCACCGGTGACAGCGACGTGATCGTGATAGGCGACCTGAATGCCTACGGCAAGGAAGATCCGATCCTCGATTTCACCGCCAACGGCTATGTCGACCAGATCGATCGCTTCGATGCCTTCGGCTATTCGTACGTGTTCGACGGCGAGGCCGGGTATCTCGATCATGCGCTGGCCTCGACCAGCCTGAGTACGCAGATTACCGGTGCCCGGCACTGGCGCATCAACGCCGACGAGCCGTCGGTGATCGACTACAACCTCGAGTTCAAGACGCAGGATCTTTATGCGTCGCATCCCTACCGCTCTTCGGACCACGATCCGGTGCTGGTCGGGCTCAACCTGCTAGCGAAGATCAACGGTGGTGCAAGCCGCGACACGCTGGTCGGTACCGAAGGTGACGACGTGATCACCGGGGGTGCAGGCAGCGATACGCTGACCGGCCGCGGCGGAGCCGACGCATTCGTCTATGGCAGCGTGCGTGACGGCATCGACACCATCACCGACTTCCTGCCGGGTACCGATCGTCTCGACCTGTCGGCGTTGTTCGCCAGCCTCGGCATCCAGCGCACTGCAGCGCTGGGTGGTGGTTACGTCCGCATCATCGCGGTGACCGGTGGCGTCAGCGTGCAGATCGACGCCGACGGCACAGCCGGCGCCGGCGTTGCCCGTGCCCTGGTAACGCTGCGCGGCGTGATGAGCAGCCAGATTGATCCGGCTCGCGACCTCGGCCTGTAAGCGCCGCATCTCATACAAGGAATTTCAGACATGAACACCACATTGCGCAGCACGCTTCTTGTCCTTGCAACGGCGGTGGTACTGCCCGCTCAGGCTGCCATCCAGAACTGGAATTTTTCGGGCACGCTCGAAAGTGGTGCCTACGCGGGCGCCGTGTTTTCCGGAAATGCCCGCTTCGATGATGCCGTCCTGACCGGCATCGGAGAGGAGTGGATCGCGCTTGATGCGATCAATCTCACTCTCCTCGGGCAGAGTTACTCCACGATCGAGGCTGCCGCCGTGCCGGAAGCGGCGTTTGTCGACGGTGCATTCGTGGGCCTGGGCTACGTGGTCGAAGCCGGGGACCCGAAGTTTGCGCTGATCGCCGGTTTTGCATCCCTTGCAGATGCCTACTTTGCCTATGACACATCCACAGGGCTTTCGGGTACCGGCTCCCTGAGCTTTGCGCCCGCAGTACCCGAGCCGGAAGGCTGGGCACTCATGCTGGCCGGCCTGATCGGTGTCGCTGGCGCCGCACGTCGCGTCCGCCGCTGAGCGGCCTGCGGCTCAGGCGGTCAGCGTGGCGGCGTGCGCACGGAGCGCCGAACGCTGACGGCGCGTGTGCCAGATGCGTACGCCGAAGAGTGCGCCCAGCACCAGTGCGTAAATGACGGGTTCGGTGATGTCCTTCTTCACCAGCCACCAGTAATGCGCCACACCAAGCACGCCCACCGCATATACGACGCGGTGCAGGCGTTGCCAGGCACGTCCGCCGAGGCGGCGGATCATGCCGTTGCTTGACGTGGCTGCCAGCGGCAGCATCAGCACGAAGGCGCCGAAACCGATGGTGATGAAGGGGCGGTCGATGATGTCCTTCACTATGCCGTCGAACTCGAAGAACTGGTCCAGCCACAGATAGATCAGCAGGTGCAGGCTGGCATAGAAGAACGTGCAGAGCCCCAGCGTGCGGCGTAGCCGCACCAGCCAGTGCCAGCCAGTGAGCTGGCGCAGCGGCGTGACGGCGAGCGTCAGCAACAGCATGCGCAGGGTCCAGTCGCCAGTAGCACGCGTGATGGTTTCGATCGGATTGGCGCCCAGTGTGTCGCGCCATGCGCCCACGATCAGCCAGACGAGTGGCAGCAGGCAGGCCAGCACGATGACGCGCCAGATCCGGACGAATTGCGAACGATCCGGCGTGAAGCCACGCGGCGCCTCGCCCGGGGCGGCAGTCGTCGAAGCACGCGCCATTGCGTCAGAAATGCTTTTTCAGATCCATGCCGGTGTACAGGGACGCGACCTGATCGGCATAGCCATTGAACATGAGTGTCTTGCGCTTGGTGAATTCGCCGATGCGTCGCTCGCGCCCCTGACTCCACCGCGGGTGGTCGACTTCGGGATTCACGTTCGAGTAGAAACCGTATTCGCGCGATGCTGCGCGCGTCCATGCGCTGACCGGCTCCTTGTCGGTGAATCGGATCTTCACGATCGATTTGGCGCTCTTGAATCCGTACTTCCAGGGTACGACGAGACGGATAGGTGCGCCGTTCTGGTTCGGCAGCACTTCGCCGTACAGGCCGACTGCCATGATGGTCAGCGGGTGCATCGCCTCGTCCAGCCGCAGGCCTTCAACATAGGGCCAGTCGAGTACATCGCGCTGCACGCCCGGCATTTCCTTTGGATTGCTGTAGGTCATGAATTCGACGTACTTTGCGCTGCCGAGTGGCTCGACCTGCCTGAGCAGCGCGGACAGCGGAATGCCGACCCAGGGCACGACCATGGACCAGGCCTCGACGCAGCGCAGACGGTAGATGCGTTCTTCGAGGGGCGCGATCTTCAGGATGTCGTCGATCGCCAGCGTCTTCGGCTTCTGCACCAGACCTTCGATGCTGACGGTCCACGGCCGTGTCGTCATGCGGTGCGCGTGGCGGGACGGGTCGCTCTTGTCGGTACCGAATTCATAGAAATTGCAGTAGCTGGTGATGTCGGCATAGTCATTGAGCTTTTCGTCGGTAGACAGCGCGCTCTTCAGCAACGGCGCGAGAGGCTGGCCGCGTCTTGCAGCTTGCGCGTGCGCCTCCTGCGGCAGTGCGCTGCCCAGCAGTGCGGCACCCACCCCCAGTCCGGCTGCACGAATGAAATTGCGCCGCGTGTCGAACAGCGCGGGCGGGGTGATTTCGGACGGCGCGATGTCGGCCGGACGTTTGATCAGCATTTGACGACTCCTCGTTGCAGGCCTGCGGCCATTGCCGCACCATCACGTCTCAAGTGACCGACGACCTGCTCCTGAACTTACTGCTCGATTGCGGATGAACCGAAAGATTTTTCCCGAACTGCTCGATGCGCTGATGTGCGACGAGCCGCAAACCAAGTGCGCAATCGTTGCGGCACTGTCGGAAGACTGGCGCGCCGGCGCGAAGTTCGACCGCACGGCTGCGCCGCCGCATGCCGTCGACGATCCGGGGCGGCCGGCGAAGCCGGAACTGGTCGAGCCGGCGGCATTGCGTTCGCGTCGCCTGGGTAGCCGCGAAGGCCACGCGGCCATGATTCACGCCATCTGCCACATCGAATTCACGGCCATCAACCTGGCGCTGGATGCCGCGTGGCGCTTTCGCCAGTTGCCCGATGACTTCCTTGCCGACTGGCTCCGCGTAGCGGCCGACGAGGCACGCCATTTCTGTTTGCTGAGCGAACATCTGCAGACGCTGGGCTACGCGTACGGAGAATTTCCGGCTCACGCCGGCCTGTGGGACATGGCGCGACGTACGGCAGGTGATGCGCTGACGCGCATGGCGCTGGTGCCGCGCGTGCTGGAAGCGCGGGGTCTGGACGCCACGCCGCCGATTGCAGCCAAGCTGCGTGCGATCGGTGATGCCGAGGCGCTGGCCATTCTCGACATCGTGCTGAACGACGAAATCACGCATGTCGCGATCGGCGACCGCTGGTTTCGTCATCTGTGCGGAGAGGCCGGGCTGGACAGCGAAAAGACCTTCATCGAACTGTTCGAACAGTTCGGTGCGCCGCGGCTGCAGCCGCCGGTGAATGTGGCAGCCCGCATTGCTGCCGGCTTTTCCGCAGCGGAACTGACGCGCCTGACCGCACTGCGTGCGCGCCAGACGTGAAAAAGCCCGCCATGCGGCGGGCTTTTACTGAAACGATCGCCGCGCTGTGGCGGGGTTCAGCGCAGACCGGCTGCGTAGTCCGATACCGCCTTGATTTCGGCGTCCGTCATCTTGACAGCGATCATGCGCATCATCTTGGCCGGGTCGTTCGCGCGCTCTGCAACACGGAAGTACTTCAGTTGCGATTCGGTGTACTCGGCGTGCTGACCGGCGATGCGCGGGTACTGGGCCGGCATGCCGGCACCTGCCGGACCATGGCAACCGGCACAGGCCGGCAGACCCTTGGTCTGGTCACCGCCACGCCACAGCTTCTGGCCGAGTTCGATGCTTTCGCGGTCGCCCTTGGCCTGTGCCGGCGTCTGCGTCTGGCTGGCGTAATACGCTGCCACGTTGCGCATGTCCGCTTCGGACAGACCCGAAGCCAGCGCACCCATGATCGCATTCACGCGTTCGGCGGGCTTGCCGTCCTTGCTGCGGAAGTTCGAAAGCTGCTTGTACAGATACTCCGGATGCTGGCCGGCGAGCTTCGGATTGACGGCAATGGTGCTGTTGCCGTCAGCGCCGTGGCAGGCAGCACAGATCTGGGTGGCTACTGTTTTCCCGGCCGCCGGATCCGCTTTGGGTGCGGCTTTTTCTTCGGAAGCCAGCACGCTGGCCGAAGCGAAAGTCAGAGACAGGACGAAACCGAGCGATTTGAGCGTGCGCATGACAATCCTTGAACAGTAAACCCAGGCAAGTGCCGGGAAAGGTTTGGTGATACGGTAAACTCCTCATTTTACCGTGTTTTCCTGGACGCGCATCGCGCGAGATCGATTTGTCCTCACTCTTCCGTGGCGCAGCTTTTCATTTGTCGGTGGCCAAGCCTTCCGGCCTGCCGGCTCCGGCCGGTCCTGAGGTCGCATTCGCCGGCCGTTCCAATGCCGGCAAATCCAGTGCCATCAACACGCTTGTCGGACACACCCGGCTGGCTTTCGTCAGCAAGACGCCCGGCCGCACGCAGTTGATCAACTATTTCAGCCTGGTGCGGGGTGGCTTCCTCGTCGATCTGCCTGGCTACGGTTACGCCCAGGTTCCGGTCGAAGTACGTCGCGCCTGGGCTGGGCTCATCGAGCGCTATCTCAAGGAGCGGGAGTGCCTGGCTGGCCTCGTGCTCATCATGGACGCACGCCACCCGCTCACGCCTCTCGACTGGAACATGATCGAATGGTTCTCGGTCAGCGGAAAGCCGATGCTGGTTTTGCTCACCAAGGCCGACAAGCTCACGCGCAGCGCGCAGGCGGCGACGCTGGCCGATGTGAGGCGGCAGTTGTCGGGCATGGGGGATCAGGTCAATGTGCTGCTGTTTTCCAGCCTGAAGAAAACCGGCGTCGAAGATGTGGAAGCCATCGTCGCGCCCTGGCTGACGCCTCTGTTGCCGGCATCCGGGGCAGAATCGACCCGAGACTCGACCCGACATTCGACGTAAAATACACCAGCCGAAAAAAGAAAGAGCCCACGGCTAAAGGGGATTAAAGCCGTGGGCCGAAAACGCCTCGTGAAGAAGCACCCGCTCAGGGAGGTGAAGCGGGTAACGGCTCGCACCGTCGAATGCTCTGACACGCCTGTTTCGCTGCGAGTTCCGTCGATGCCGGTTGCCGGAAGGGATGCCGGCGACGCGCGTCGTAATATCATCTGCGCTTTATTTGCCGGGCGCTCATGATGTCCTTTCCTCCAGCCAGCCACTTTCCGTCCACCCGCATGCGTCGCATGCGCAGGGACGATTTTTCGCGCCGCCTGATGCGTGAGCATCGTCTGACCACGGATGACCTGATCTATCCGGTGTTCGTGCTGGATGGACCGACGCGCAGCGAAACGGTGGCATCCATGCCCGGAGTCAGCCGCGTCAGCGTTGACCTGCTGCTGGGCGTCGCGGAACAGGCGGTCGCATTGGGCGTGCCGGCGATGGCGCTGTTTCCGGTCATCGATGGCAGCCTGAAGACTGACGACGCGGCTGAGGCGTGGAACCCGGGCGGCTTGGTGCCGCGCACGGTACAGGCGATCAAGGCCCGGTTTCCGGAACTGGGCGTCATCACCGACGTGGCGCTCGACCCCTATACCAGTCATGGCCAGGATGGACTGATCGACGCATCCGGCTACGTCATGAACGACGAAACGCTGGAAGCGCTCGCCAGACAGGCTTTGTGCCATGCGCAGGCCGGTGCCGACGTGGTCGCGCCGTCGGACATGATGGATGGGCGCATAGGCCGCATCCGCTTCGAGCTTGATGCCCACCGGATGATCCACACGCGCATCCTGGCCTACTCGGCCAAGTACGCGTCGGCCTTCTACGGCCCGTTCCGCGACGCAGTCGGGTCGGCCGGGAATCTCGGCAAGGGCAACAAATATACGTACCAGATGGATCCGGCGAACAGCGATGAGGCGATCCGTGAGGTGTCACTGGACATCGCCGAAGGCGCCGACATGGTGATGGTGAAGCCGGGCATGCCCTATCTGGACATCGTGCGCCGCGTGAAGGCTGAACTGGGTGTGCCGACCTACGCTTATCAGGTCAGCGGCGAGTACGCGATGCTCAAGGCGGCCGTGGCGAACGGCTGGCTCGACGAGCGCGCCACCGCGATGGAAGCGCTGCTTGCGTTCAAGCGGGCGGGGGCGGACGGCATCCTGACCTACTACGCGCTCGACGCTGCGCGCTGGCTCAGAGAAGATTGAGTGCGCGCGGCAGCTCCAGGGCCGAACCCAGCCTGAGATCGACATAGGCGTGATGGGCGGCGCTGCGGCTGATCCACACCGTACGCATGCCGAGCTGCTTGGCGGTGCGCAGATTGGCAGCAGTGTCTTCGACCATGATGCAACGCGCCGCGGTCAGCCGGTTGTCGCGCAGCAAGCGCAGGAAACCGCCGATGCGCGGTTTCGGCACGAAGCGGGAGTGTTCGATGGCATGCACCGCATCGAACATCCGCCGGACACCCATGACGTCGAGTACGGCTTCGGCGTAGTGCAGGGGACCGTTGGTGAATACGATCTTGCGGCCGGGCAGCCGGCGCAGTGTCTGCATCAGCGCACGATCGAACACCACACCCGGTCGCAGGGCTCCGACGTCGTGCGTATCCTGCAGAAAGTGTCTTGGCTGCGTGCCGTGATGGCGCATCAGTCCGAGCAGCGTGGCACCGTAGCGATGCCAGTAATGAACGCGCAGGCGGTCCGCTTCGGCCTCGTCCAGCCCGAGTTGCTCAACCAGCCAGGCGGTCATGGCGCGGTTCAGATGCGGGAAGATGTGCGGATCGGCGTCGTGCAGCGTGTTGTCCAGATCGAAGATCCAGACCGGGGCGTCACCGGCAGCCCGGCCCGCGCGACGCCAGGCGTTCACTTGCTCTTGATCAGCGTACCGACACCGTCGTCGGTGAGCACTTCGAGCAGCAGCGCGTTGGGCACCCGGCCGTCGATGATGTGCACGCTCCTGACGCCACTGCGTGCCGCGTCAAGTGCCGAGCTGATCTTGGGCAGCATGCCGCCGGAAAGTGTTCCGTCTGCAATCATGGCGTCAACATCGCGCGGTGTGATGCCGGTGAGCAGGTTGCCGGCCTTGTCGAGCACGCCGGGCGTGTTGGTGAGCAGGATCAGTTTTTCTGCCTTCAGGATTTCCGCCAGCTTGCCTGCGACCACGTCGGCATTAATGTTGTAGCTCTCGCCATCCGGGCCGACGCCGATCGGCGCGATGACCGGAATGAAATCGCCGCTGTCGAGGAAGTTGATGATGGTCGGATCGATCGACACGATGTCGCCGACCATGCCGATGTCCAGCATTTCGTCCGGCTTGTCCTTGTTCGGCATCATCAGTTTGGTCGCACGGATGAACGACGCGTCCTGTCCGGTCAGACCGACCGCCTTGCCGCCGGCCTGGTTGATCAGGTTGACAATGTCCTTGTTCACGTGGCCGCCGAGCACCATTTCGACGATGTCCATCGTTTCGTCGTCGGTCACGCGCATGCCTTGCACGAAGGTACCCTGCTTGCCGACGCGCTTGAGCAGATCGTCGATCTGCGGCCCGCCGCCATGCACCACCACCGGGTTCATGCCGACCAGCTTGAGCAGCGTCACGTCACGCGCGAAGCCGAGTTTGAGCGCCGGGTCGGTCATCGCGTTGCCGCCGTACTTGATGACGATGGTCCGGTCCTGGAAGCGCCGGATGTAGGGCAGGGCTTCGGACAGCACCGCCGCCTTGGCGTGGGGCGACAGGCCGGACGTGAGATCTGTGGGCTGGGTCATGTGTGCGTGCTCTGCAGCGGTTGTGATGGGGCCGGATTCTAGACCCGCACTGCACAAACAAAAAGCGGACACCGCAGTGTCCGCTTTCCGGCACGTCCCGCGACGCTTACTGGATCTTCAGCTTGCGTGCGGCGACGGCGACTTTCTTCGGCAGCGTCAGTTCGAGTACGCCGTCGTTGAAGCGGGCCTGGGCGCGTGACTCGTCGATTTCCTGGCCGAGCTGGAAGCTGCGCGACACCTTGCCGTAGTGCCGTTCCGAGCGCAGCACGCGTTCGCCTTCCTTGTTCTCGACCACCCGCTTCTTCTCGGCACTGATCGATACCACAGCGCCTTCGATGTTGACGTGAATGTCGTCTTTCGCGACGCCCGGCAGGTCGGCGTGGACCGTGTAGTTCTCGCCGTCCTCCTTCACGTCCACCTTCAGTGTGGGTATGTCCGGATTGCCGGCAGACAGATCCACCGGCTGCAGCACCAGGCCGCGAAAATCCTTCAACAAGTTCTCAAAAGGGTCCCAACGTGTCATCTGGTTCATCATTCATCCTTTTCTGTCCGTGCGCGGGATATTCCCCGCATGTCCGGAAATTAAGGACGGCCGATGTGATTTCAAGCCCGTCTGCGATGCAGCGGCTTGCGCTGCGTCAACATCCGTATCGCGTCGCGATTGGTCCAGGAAAACACCGCATCGAGCGCGTCCCGCCACGTTAGCCAGCGCCAGTCGCGGTGCTCCTCGGGGGCCAGCGTCACCGGCGTGTCGCGCGGCACGCACAGGCTGAACAGGTGTTCGGTGTTGTGGGTGACGCCGGGCGGGTAGCGATCACGCCACATGGGGAAGATTTCGAAGCGGCTGCTGTGATGCCAGCGCTCGAAACTTTCCGGCGGCGCGATGATGCCTGTTTCTTCGGCAACCTCGCGCTGCGCCGCTTCCGGCAATGATTCGCCTGCTTCGACGCTGCCGGTGACCGATTGCCAGAATCCGGGGTGTTTCACCCGCTCGATCAGCAGAATGTCGCCTTCCGGGCTGTGAATAAGCACCAGAACCGACTGCGGCCGCTTCATGCGCTTGCCATGAACGGACGTGCGCGGGTGTTCGGCTGGTCGATCAGCACCCAGAACGGCGTGTTGCGCGCGCGCCATTCGGCAGCCACATCTTCGAGTACGGCGATGATGGCGTCGAAGTCGTCCTTGCAGTGTTCGACCGGCTTCGCGCAGCCGCTCAGATGCAGCAGATAGCCGCCCTGCGGCATCCATGACAGGTCGCCCAGACAGTCACCGAGCGCGTCGAGGTTGTGGCCGAAGGTTTCCGGGAAGCCGCAGGTGGCAGCGAAAACCTGAAGCATGCCGGCGCGGTCGCGCGTGTCCTTCAGGTCGAGGCCGATGAGCAGCAGCCCGGCGTCGTCGGCCACGCGGGCGGCGCGAATGGCGGCGGTGGGTTGAGCATAGAACACGCCGCTGCGCGAGGCGTCGCGCAGGCGCGCCTCCATCGAGGTGGGTGGGGGCAGGGAAGACATGTGCTTATTCCTTGATGCGGCGGAAGCTACGGTAATGATCGCCGGTGTAGTAATACTCGCCCGAGGTGCGCACGTCATGGTCGATGCCGCTGCCGGCGACGATGCGCCGCGCTCCGCGATGGTTCAGTCCCGGCGTGGGTACCGTGTACTCACGGTAGTAGCCGCGCTTCTGTCCGGGCAGGCGCTGTTCTCGGTTCTGGAACACCACGCCATCGCGCTGATACCTGAACGGGCCACCTTTCTTGATCAGCGTGAGCGTCTGCGCTGCTTCCGGCGGAAGCCTGCCGAGTTCGACTTCGGGTAGTCCGGCAGGGGGTGCAAAGCCGCTGAGCAGCAGCCACATCGCTGCAAGCAGCGATGTGGCGGCGAACCAGCGCAACGGACGGGCGCTCATCCGACCCGGCTCACTGTGCAGTTTCTGCCTTGGTCGTGCCGCGCAGGCGGATGTGCAGATCGCGCAGCTGGCGCTCGTCCACCGGGCTCGGGGCCTGCGTCAGCAGGCACTGCGCGCGCTGCGTCTTCGGGAAGGCAATGACGTCGCGGATCGACTCGGAGCCAGTCATCATCGTGACGATGCGATCCAGACCGAAAGCCAGACCACCGTGCGGCGGCGCACCGTACTTGAGCGCATCCAGCAGGAAGCCGAACTTGAGCTGCTGTTCTTCCGGACCGATGTTGAGCGCCTCGAACACCGTCTCCTGGACGTCCGCACGATGAATACGCACAGAACCGCCGCCGATTTCCCAGCCGTTCAGTGCGAGGTCGTAGGCCTTGGCCAGGCATTTGCCCGGATCGGTCTTCAGCAGCGCGATGTGATCGTCCTTCGGACTGGTGAAGGGGTGATGGCAGGCGTTCCAGCGTTTTTCGTCTTCGTCGTATTCGAACATCGGGAAATCGATCACCCAAAGCGGGCGCCATGCGTCGCCGGTCAGGTAGCCCTTCTCATGGCCGATCTTCAGGCGGAGTGCGCCGAGCGCGTCCGACACCACCTTGGTCTTGTCGGCGCCGAAGAAGATCACATCGCCGCTCTGCGCGCCCGTGCGCTCCATGATGGACTTCAGTGCCGCTTCGTTCAGGTTCTTGACGATGGGCGACTGGAGGCCTTCTTCGTTCAGCTTCGTGACGTCATTGACCTTGATGTAGGCCAGGCCGCGTGCGCCGTAGATCTTGACGAATTCGGTGTAGCTGTCGATCTCGCCGCGCGACAGCGACGAACCACCCGGCACGCGCAATGCAGTGACGCGGCAGGCCGGGTCGTTGGCCGGGCCGGAAAACACCTTGAACGCCACGTCCTTGACGGCATCGGCCACGTCCACCAGTTCGAGCGTGACGCGCAGATCGGGCTTGTCCGAGCCGAAGCGGGTCATCGCCTCGGCGTAGGTCATGCGCGGGAAAGGTGACGGCAGTTCGACCGTCAGCGCCTCCCTGAAGACATGACGGATCATGTCTTCCATCATCGCCATGATTTCGTGTTCGGTCAGGAAGCTGGTTTCGATATCGACCTGGGTGAATTCCGGCTGCCGGTCGGCGCGCAGGTCCTCGTCGCGGAAGCACTTTGTGAGCTGGTAGTAGCGGTCATAGCCGGCTACCATCAGCAGCTGCTTGAACAGCTGCGGCGACTGCGGCAGCGCGAAGAACTGGCCGTCGTGCACGCGGCTGGGTACCAGATAGTCGCGCGCGCCTTCCGGCGTGCTCTTCGTCAGCATCGGCGTTTCGATGTCGATGAAGCCCTTTTCATCGAGGAAGCGGCGGAAGGCCATGGCTGTCTTGTAGCGCAGCATCATGTTCTTCTGCATGGCCGGGCGGCGCAGGTCGATCACGCGGTGCGTCAGGCGCACGGTTTCCGACAGATTGTCGTCGTCGAGCGGGAAGGGTGGCGTGACCGACGGGTTCAGCACCTCGACTTCGTGCGCCAGCACCTCGATTTCGCCGGACACGAGGTTGGCGTTGGTCGTCCCTTCCGGGCGACACCGCACCCGGCCGATGACCTTCAGGCAGAACTCGTTGCGCACTGATTCGGCCACGGCAAAGGTTTCCGCTCGATCGGGGTCGCATACGATCTGCACCAGGCCTTCGCGATCGCGCAGGTCGATGAAGATAACGCCGCCGTGGTCACGCCGGCGATGAGCCCAGCCGAAAAGTGTCACGGTCTGGTCGAGGTAGCCCGCATCGAGCAGGCCGCAGTATTGCGTGCGCATGGTGTATTTCCGGAAAAGAGGCAGGGCTGCGTCGTATGACTCGGGCCCCGGGGTCAATTGTCGAGCGCGGGCACCGCCGTGGGGTGTGCCCTGGGTTTGCGCGGCGGTGGGACGACGCCCATCGACACGATGTACTTGAGTGCTTCATCCACGGTCATGTCGAGTTCGATGACATCGCCGCGCGGAACCATCAGGAAGAAACCCGATGTGGGGTTGGGCGTGGTCGGAACATAGACGCTGATGTGGTCGGTCAGGTGATTGGCGACATCGCCACCGGGCTGGCCGGTCATGAAGGCGATGGTCCAGCTGCCGGTGCGCGGGTACTGGATCAGAAGCGCCTTGCGGAATGCTTCGCCGGAACTCGAAAACAGCGTGTCCGACACCTGCTTCACGCCGTTGTAGATCGATTTCACAACCGGTATGCGCGACAGCAGGCTTTCCCAGTAGCGGATCAATCGCTGACCGATGATGTTGTGGCCGATCAGGCCGCTCAGCAGCACGATGAGCAGGGTCAGGATGACGCCGAGTCCGGGGATCGCGAAGCCGACCAACTGCTGCGGCTGCCATGCGTAGGGCACCAGCAGCATGGTCGAGTCCAGCGTGCCGAGAATCCACGCGAGCACCCAGATCGTGATGACCAGCGGAATCCAGATCAGAAGCCCGGTGATGAAGTAACGCTTCATCAATGACAGGCGCAGGGGCCACCGCAGGCTTTGGGGGCTGTGCCGGCGTCTGCTGCAGGCGACGCGGCGGACGAGGAAGCGCCGTCGGAGGACGCCTGTTCGGGAGCGGCCTCACCGGTTGCCGCTGCACCGCCACCACTAATGGACTTGGGGCCGCCCTTGAAGTCCGTGGCGTACCAGCCGCTGCCCTTCAACTGGAAGCCTGCCGCCGACAGCTGTTTCACGAATGTTGGTGCACCGCACGACGGGCAGACTGTCAGCGGCGACTCGCTGATCTTCTGCATCACGTCCTTCTCATGACCGCAAGATGAGCAGCGGTATCCGTAAATCGGCATGTCAAGCTCCAGAAAACGCGAAAGTATAGACTAAGGCATTGTTGCGCATGCACATTTCAGCACGCCTGCGGCGGACTTCAGATGCGGTGCAATGCGAACGGATTCAAGCCCTAGAAAGAGCTCAGATACGCAGTGTTAATGGCCTGTCCGAAAAACAGTGCGATCAGGCCTGCCGCGGCCAGATAGGGGCCGAACGGGATGGGTACCTCACGCTTGTGCGAGCGCAGGACGATCATGGCGATGCCGACCACGGCGCCGACCAGCGACGACAGCAGGATCACGACCGGCAGCACCTGCCAGCCGAGAAATGCACCGATGGCCGCCAGCAGCTTGAAGTCGCCGTATCCCATGCCTTCCTTGCCGGTTGCCAGTTTGAAGGCCCAGAACACCGTCCACAGCACAAGGTATCCCGCAATGGCGCCGGTCACTGCCGATTCGAGATCGGTGAATCCACCCGGCAGATTGATGGCAAGACCCACCCAGACGAGGGGCAGCGTGATGCTGTCCGGCAGCAACTGCGTGTCGAGATCGATGAAGGTCAGCGCGATCAGCGCCCAGACGAAAACCAGTGCGCCGATCAGTTGCAGCGTCGGACCGAACGCGACGGCACAGGCGGCGCTGAGCAGTCCGGCAAGCAGTTCTACCAGCGGGTAGCGCACGCTGATCCGTGTGCCGCAGGCGCTGCAGCGGCCACGGAGCATGAGCCATGACAGCAGGGGAACGTTTTCCATTGCCGTGATGACGTGGCCGCAGGACGGGCAGCGCGAGCGCGGCTTCGACAGCGTCAGGGTGTCGCCCGGCGTGGTCTCTTCGCCACGCAGTTCTGCGCACTGCGCAGCCCAGTCGCGATCCATCATGATCGGCAGTCGATGGATCACGACATTGAGAAAACTACCCACGGAGAGGCCGACCAGCCCGGTCAGCAGAAGCAGAGGTCCGGACTGGAACAGCAGGTCAGGGTTGATCACTTCGAAGAAACCCTGTCAGACGGATTGGGCGACCTTGAAGATCGGCAGGTACATCGCAACCACCAGACCACCGATCAGTGTCCCGAGAATGACCATGATGATCGGTTCCAGCAGACTGGACAGTGCTTCCACGGAATCATCGACCTCCTGCTCGAAGAAGTCGGCCACCTTGGACAGCATCGAATCGAGCTGCCCCGATTCTTCGCCGATCGATGCCATCTGTATCACCATGACCGGGAACACCGTGGTGTTCTGCATGGCGACCGTGAGGCTGGTGCCGGTACTGACTTCGGACTGGATCTGCTTGGTTGCCATCTTGTAAATGTGATTGCCGGCTGCCCCGCCAACCGAATCCAGCGCTTCGACCAGCGGCACGCCGGCGGCGAACATCGTGGACAACGTGCGCGCCCAGCGTGCGATCGTCGCCTTGCGGACGATGTCGCCCATCACCGGCAGGCGCAGCAGGAGGCGGTCGACGGCGATCTGCAACGCAAGCGACCGCTTCAGCATGTAGGCGAATGTGGCGAAGCCGGCGACAGCGATCAGCAGCAGCAGCCATGAATACTGGACGAAGGCGTCGGAAATGGCGATCACGACCAGCGTGGGCGCCGGAAGATCTGCGCCGAAGCTCGAAAAGACCTTCTTGAATTCGGGAATGACGAAAATCATGATCACCGCCGTGATCACGATGGCGATGCCGAGCACCGAAGCCGGATAGAACATCGCCGACTTGATCTTGCCCTTGATGGCGAGGATTTTTTCGCGGTAAGTCGCCAGGCGGTCCAGCAGGCTGTCGAGAATACCGGCCTGTTCGCCCGCCGACACGAGGTTGCAGAACAGCTGGTCGAAGTGCTGGGGATACTTGCGGAAAGCCTGATTCAGGCTGGAACCCGATTCGACTTCGAGCTTGATGTCGCCGAGCAGTCGGGATACGGCGCCGTTGGCGGCTCCCTTGCCGACGATGTCGAAGGCCTGGAGCAGCGGCACGCCGGCCTTCATCATCGTTGCCAGCTGGCGCGTGAAAAGCGTGATGTCCTTTTCGGTGACCTTGCCGCCACGGCCGAAGCTGCGCTTCTTGACCTTGGTGACCAGAATCCCCTGGCGCCTGAGCGTCGCCTGGACCATCGCTTCGCCGCCTGCGCGCATTTCTCCGCGCACGACTTTGCCGCTCTTGTCCTTGCCTTCCCAGTTGAATACCTGTTCCTTGGAACCGCTGTCCTTGCGTATGGGTCGGGTTGCGGTGGCCAAATCAGACTCCTTGCGGGACGTGCCCGCTCATGATGCCCCGGCGGGTGTGCCGGGCCTGCTCATTCATTGGTACAGGCCAGAACTTCAGCCAGCGATGTGACGCCCTGCTTGACCTTCAGCAGGCCTGACTGGCGCAAGTCCCTCACACCGTCGCGCCGGGCCTGATTCGCGACGTCGATGGAATTGCCGTTGGTCATGATGATATGCGCAATCTCGTCCGAGATCGGCATCACCTGGTAGATGCCGACGCGACCCTTGTAGCCGCTTCCCTTGCAGCGTTCGCAGCCGACCGGCCCGTAGGCCTGCCAGGATCCGTCGACCTCGTCTTCGGTGAAGCCTGCCTCGAGAAGCGCCTCTACCGGGATGTCCATGGGCTGCTTGCAGGAGCATAAGCGTCGCGCAAGACGCTGCGCGGTGATCAATATGACACTCGATGCGATGTTGAACGCGGCAATACCCATGTTGCGCATCCGGTCGAGCGTCGTCGGCGCATCGTTGGTGTGCAGCGTCGATAGCACGAGGTGACCGGTCTGTGCCGCCTTGATGGAAATCTCGGCCGTTTCGAGGTCACGGATTTCGCCCACCATGATCACGTCGGGATCCTGCCGGAGAAAGGACTTGAGCGCGGCAGCGAAAGTGAGGCCGGCCTTGTCGTTCACGTTGACCTGATTGATGCCCGGAAGATTGATTTCGGCAGGATCTTCGGCAGTCGAAATGTTGACGCCTGGCTGATTCAGGATGTTCAGGCAGGTATACAGCGACACCGTCTTGCCGGAGCCGGTGGGCCCGGTCACCAGAATCATGCCGTACGGTCGGCCGACGGCATTCATCAGCGCTGTGCGTTGCGCCGGTTCATAGCCCAGCGCGTCGATACCCAGCATGGCCGAACTGGGGTCGAGAATGCGCATGACGATCTTCTCGCCATGCAGGGTCGGCAGCGTGCTGACCCGGAAGTCGATGGCGCGCGTCTTCGACAGCACGAATTTCATGCGGCCATCCTGCGGCACCCGCTTCTCCGAAATGTCCAGCCGCGAAATCACCTTGATGCGGGATGCTATCTTTTCGCGCAGCACGAGCGGCGGCTGCGTGATTTCGCGCAGGACGCCGTCTGTTCGGTAGCGGATGCGGTAATACTTTTCGTATGGTTCGAAATGAACGTCGGAAGCGCCTTCGTTGATCGCGTCGAGCAGGATCTTCTGTATGAAACGCACCACAGGTGCGTCATCGATTTCGAGCGCGCCGGTATCGTTGCTTGCGGCGTCTTCGTCAGGCGTCATGTCGCCTTCGAAGTCGAATTCGGCCGACGACAGGGATTCCAGGGTCCGCTCGACCGATTCCGACAGCTTGTCGACCAGGGCAAACAGTTTGTCCGTTTCCACCACGACCGGATCTACGGCCAGACCGGTCTGGAACCGCACTTCATCGATGGCCCGCAGGTTCGACGGATCGGCGATGGCGACTGCTATGCGATTCCCTCGCTTTCGCAGCGCCAGAACCCGGTGGGTGCGCATCAGCTTCTTGTCGATCGCGTCGGCGGCGAACTGGTCCGCGTCGAATTGCGCGAGATCGAGAAGCGGGTAGCCGAAGGTTTCGGATGCGAAAACGGCCGCATCGCGCGCCGTCATCTTTCCGCTGGCGACCAGTTGTGCGACGAAGCCGTTACCCGACTGGTCGCCTTCCCGCGTAAGCGTGCCGGCTTCAGCCTCGGTCAGGCGGCCATGCTGCGCGAGCGCGCGCGCCAGACCCGACAGTGAACTTTTTGCAGTGGCAGCCATGGTCAGAAGTGAGGCGGTGTCCGTCCAGTATTGATGTATCGCCTTCGATGATGAAGATTCACGTTTGATATGTAAACGTTTTACGTCCTGGCTGCCTACGGGCGCTCCCCCGGTTTGAACAGACGTACGCTGCGCACCATGCGATCTTCGGTGTGCAGGATTTCCATCGTCACATTGTCGATTCGCACCGAAAGACCCGATTCGGGAATGTCCTGCAGGTGATCGAGCAACAGTCCATTCAGTGTTTTCGGCCCGTTCAGCGGGAGATTGAGCCCTAACTTGCCATTCAGCTCGCGCAGGCTGCGGCCGCCATCGACGATTACGCTGCCGTCAACCCAGGTCAGCGAGATCGTGCTGCCGGGCTGACCGGTCGTGAATTTACCCACGATCTCCTCGATGATGTCCTCCAGTGTCACCAGTCCTTCGACCTCGCCGTACTCGTTGACCACCAGTGCGAGCCGCTGCCGGTTTTCCTGAAAGAACTGCAGCTGGCTGTATAGAGGGGTGGCGGCAGGCACGAAGTAAGGCTTGGTCAGCAGGCCGCGGATTTCATCCTTGTCCAGTTCGCCGGCCGACAGCGAACTGACCACGCGGCGCTGCGACAGCACGCCGAGCACACGATCTAGTTCGCCGACAAAAACCGGCACCCGGCCGTGGTGACTGGTGGCGATCTCACGCTGGATGCTTTCCAGCGGCTGCTCCATATCGATGGCCTCGATCTGGTTCCGTGGCGTCATCACGTCCTCGACCGTCACGTCTTCCAGCTCGAACAGGTTGATCAGGATGCGCCTGTGCGCGGCGGGAATGAAATGACCGGATTCCGTCATCAGCGCACGCAGTTCGTCCGCGGACAGGGCATGCCCCTCCTCCTGATCGCCGGGGCGCAGACGCGTGATGCGCAGCAAGCCCGAGACGAACAGGTTTACCGTCCATACGACCGGATAGAAAACCTTCAGAAGCGGCGTGAGGACATATGCGACGATCGGAGCGATCGAGTTCGCGTATCCGGCACCGACCACCTTGGGCGTGATTTCCGAGAACACCAGTATCAGGAACGTGACCAGCAGCGTGCCCAGGCCGAGCGTGAGCTCACCTTCACCGAAGAGATTGATCACGATCACGCCGGTGAGGGTGGCAGCCGCGGCATTGACCAGATTGTTGAACAGCAGGATGACGCCGAGCAGCTTGTCCGTCTGGGCCAGCAGATCGAGCGCGTACTGCGCGCCGCGAGATCCGGCCTGTGCTGCCGCCTTCATGCGGTAGCGGTTGCAGGCCATCATCGATGTCTCCGCCATCGAGAAGAATCCCGACAGCACCAGCAGCACGCCCAGCGCCACGAACTGGGTTGACAAGGGAATTGAATCCATCGGTCAGGCGCGGCCGAGCACGACCTCGAGGACGAAGCGTGTGCCGATGTAGGCGAGAAGCAGCACGAAAAATCCGCCAAGCGTCCAGCGCAGCGCCCGTCGTCCACGCCAGCCGCGGAAGTGCCGTCCGACCAACAGCGTTCCGAAGACGATCCAGGACACGATCGCGAATACGGTCTTGTGATTGAAGGTGAGCGGTTTGCCGAAAACCTGCTCGGAAAAGGCGATGCCGCTGATCAGCGTTGCGCTGAGCAGGACGAAGGCGACCGTTATCAGCCGGAACAGCAGACCTTCCATCACGAGCAGCGGCGGCATGTTGTCGAGCAGCCGGGTCAGCCGCCCGCGATGCAGACTACGCTCGACTGCCGACATCAGCATGGCGTGCAGTGCCGCCAGGGTGAACAGGCTGTAGGCAGTCATCGCCATCACAAAGTGGGTGCGGAACAACAGGTTGTCCGCGTTGCCGATCGCGTGCCGCTCCGGCCATACGACCGGCATGAGCGCGCAGACGGCAGCAACCGGCAGCGCCAGCGTGTGCAGTCCGTCCAGTCGCGACGACAGGCTTTCGATCCAGTAGAAGACGAGGGCCAGCCAGGTCATGACGGCGAGTGCGTCGAATGCGCTGAAGCGCATCCCGTCCCGCGGGAATATCTGTTGGGACAGAACGAGTGCATGCACAAGGAGGGCTGCCGCCAGTGCAACCGTCCGGATGTTGCCGGTGGAGAGGGGATGTGTCTTTCCGTTGGTGGCCGGACGAAGCAGCCAGACCGCAAGCGCGGCGTAAAGGGCTGAAGGAAGCAGTTCGATTAGAATCATTGCTCCGAGTTTAACCCAAGGCGTTCGCCGCTCCGACATGCTAGACAACCTCACCCAACGGCTTGCCAAGGTCGTCAAGACCCTGCGTGGTCAGGCTCGCCTGACAGAAGACAATATCGCCGACATGTTGCGCGAGGTGCGCATGGCCCTGCTGGAAGCGGACGTTGCGCTGCCGGTGGTCAAGGAACTGATCTCGCGCATCAAGGAGAAGGCAGTCGGCCAGGAAGTCGTCGGTTCGCTCACACCCGGGCAGGCGTTGGTCGGGGTGGTGCATGACGAACTGACCGCGCTGATGGGCGGTGCGTCGGTCGGCCTCAACTTCGCGACCCAGCCCCCGGCCATCGTGTTGATGGCGGGCCTGCAGGGAGCGGGCAAGACGACCACGGTCGGCAAGCTCGCCAAGTGGCTGCGCGAAACGCAGAAGAAGAAGGTGCTTACGGTGTCGTGCGACGTCTATCGACCTGCCGCCATCGAGCAGCTGCGCACCGTCACGGGGCAGGCCGGCGCGGAGTTCTTCCCTTCTACGCCGGACCAGAAGCCGATCGACATCGCGCGCGCAGCAGTGGAATTCGCAAGAACGCGCTATTTCGACGTGCTTCTGGTCGATACGGCCGGCCGTCTGGCCGTCGATCAGCCGATGATGGATGAAATACGTGCGTTGCACGAAGCCATCAAGCCGATCGAAACGCTTTTCGTGGTCGACGCCATGCTCGGTCAGGATGCCGTGAATACAGCAAAGGCGTTCAAGGATGCGCTGCCGCTGACCGGTGTCGTACTGACCAAGCTCGACGGTGATGCCCGGGGTGGTGCGGCGTTGTCGGTGCGACATGTCACCGGTGCACCGCTCAAGTTCGCGGGGGTCGGCGAGAAGCTGAGCGGGCTGGAGGAATTTCATCCGCAGCGCATGGCGTCGAGAATCCTCGGCATGGGCGATATCCTGGGCTTGGTGGAGGATGCGCGCCGTCAGGTCGATGAAGACCAGGCGCGCGATTTCGCGCAGAAGCTCAAGAGTGGCAAGGGCTTCGACCTCAACGACTTCAAGCAGCAGATCGCCCAGATGCGCAAGATGGGCGGGCTGTCTGCGCTGATGGACAAACTGCCGGCGCAGTTCGCCGGCGCCGCCCAGCAACTGCAGGGTGGTCAGGACGAAAAGGCCATTGCGCGCATCGAAGGCATCATCAATTCGATGACGCCGACCGAGCGCACCAAGCCTGAACTGATCAAGGCCAGTCGCAAGCGCCGCATCGCAGCGGGTTCCGGAACGTCGGTGCAGGAGGTGAATCGCCTGCTCAATCAGTTCGAACAGACGCAGAAGATGATGAAGCAGTTCTCGCGTGGCGGCATGCAGAAGATGATGCGCAGCATGAAGGGAATGCTGCCGGGTACGCGCTGATCGCGGGTGTCGCCGCACGTGATCACTGGAAACGACCTTGTATGCGTGGTCGACGATGACGACGGCGCGCGCGGCGTCATTGCGGAAGCGTTGCGCCCGCTTGGTCTGGAAGTACAGGTTTTCGTCGGTGCGGGGGCGTTGCTGCAACGCACCGAAGTTGCGGCTCGCGCAGCCTGCCTGGTACTGAGTGCATCGTTGCGTGGCACCAGCGGACTGGAGCTGCAGGCCGATCTGAACATGATAGGCAACCGGGCATCGGTGCTTTTCGTGTCCGGCCCGTGCGAGGTGTCGACCGCTGTTCAGGCGCTGCGATCGGGCGCACTGGATTTCATGCTCAAGCCGCTCGATCCGTCACTGTTGCGGGCACGCGTAAGCGAGGCGGTGGCCATACACCGCGCGCGTCAGTTGCGGCGCAACCGCCTGCACCATCTGGCCCAGTGTCTGGGCACGCTCACACCACGCGAGCGTTCGGTGCTTGAGCGTGTCATGGATGGGTGTGCGAATGCTGCGATTGCTGCGGATCTGGGCATCAGCATCAAGACGGTGGAGCAGCATCGCGCCCGTGTGATGGACAAGATGAAAGCCGATTCGCTCGCGGAACTGGTGGCGCGGGTGACCGAATTGCGCCTGCTGTCCGGTCCGGCGTCCGTGGCCTGGTCAAGGATTGCTGGCGGTTAGCGCGGGCCATGACCAGTGGCGTTCCCACGCGCCGCGCACCAGATTTGGATATTCGGCCCGGCCCAGGCTGCCGTTGTAACGACCCAGCGCTCGGAAGAGGTTGCCCTTTTCGATGTCGAGGTAGTGACGCAGGATGGTGCAGCCGAAGCGCAGGTTCGTCCGCAGGTGAAACAGATTGCTTTCCTCGCTGCCGATCAGTTTCACCCAGAACGGCATCACCTGCATGTAGCCCCGCGCTCCTGCGCTGGAAACGGCGTATTTCCGGAAGCCGCTCTCCACCTGGATCAGGCCGAGCACGAGCTGGGGGTCCAGCCCGGCACGGGTTGCCTCGTAATGTACGGCTCTGAGGAATTCCATGCGTCCGGCTTCGTCGGGCATGCGCCGCGATAGCCGCTCGGACATCGAACTCAACCAAAGTGCTCTCTGCGGCGATGCAGTGGCCGGTTGTTCCGGCGCAGCACGATCACTGATCGCAAGGTGCAGAGCTGCACGCACGCTGGCTGCCATCGGCTCGTACAGTTGCGACGCTGCGGCGCCCGTCGTCAGCGACGTCAGCAGCAGGCCGGTCAGCATAAGCCACCGGTGCCTCATGGGGTGGTCGGAGATCCGAGCAGGGCGATGACCGCGTCCGGTGCGACCTTCTGCACCTCGCCACCGCGCCGGTTCTGATACTCGATCAGGCCTTCCTTCAGGCCGCGTTCCCCCACCGTGATCCGGTGCGGCACGCCGATCAGTTCCCAATCGGCGAACATCACACCCGGGCGCTCGTCGCGATCGTCGAGGATGACATCGAAGCCCCCGGCCGCCAGTTCTTCGTGCAGTGCCAGTGCAGCCGAGCGAACCTGCTCCGACTTGCTCCAGCCTACCGGGCAGATCACGACCTCGAACGGCGCAATTGTCTGCGGCCAGATGATGCCGCGTTGGTCATGGTTCTGTTCGATCGCGGCGCCGACCAGACGCGTCACGCCGATGCCGTAGCAACCCATGACCATGGTGCGCGGCTTGCCTGTTTCGTCGAGATAGGTGCAGTTCATTGCTTCCGAGTACCTGGTGCCGAGGAAGAACACGTGGCCGACCTCGATGCCGCGCTGGATGGCCAGCACGCCCTTGCCGTCCGGTGACGGATCACCTTCGACGACGTTGCGCAGGTCGGCCACGGCATCCGGTTCCGGCAGGTCGCGGCCCCAGTTCACGCCGGTCAGGTGGGCATCGACCTGATTGGCCCCGGTGACGAAATCGCTCATGTTTGCCACGGTCAGGTCCGCCACGATGTGCAGAGGCTTCTTCAGTCCGATCGGACCGAGGTAACCCGGCAAGCAGCCGAAGTGCTCGACGATTTCGGCCTCCGTGGCAAAGCGGAAGCCGTCACCCAGGCCGGGCAGCTTCGATGCCTTCACTTCGTTCAGTTCATGGTCACCGCGCAACATGAGCAGCCAGAGTTCGGTCTTGCCTTCCTTTTCGGCAGCCAGCACGACTGACTTTACCGTTGCGGCAATCGGCAAGCCGAGCAGATTCGCGACATCCTCGCAGCGGGTGGTGCCGGGGGTGGGCGCCACGGCGAGCGCCTGTACCGGAGCGGCGCGCGCAGCAATCAGCGGCACGGCCTGGGCCAGTTCGATATTGGCGGCGTAGTCGGAATCCGGGCACCAGGCGATGAGATCCTCCCCCGTGTCGGCGATCACCTGGAATTCGTGGCTGCGCGAGCCGCCAATGGCGCCCGTATCGGCTGCCACGGCGCGGAATTCCAGCCCGAGGCGGGTGAAGATGCGCAGGTAAGCGGCGAACATCCGGTCATAGCTGCGGCCCGCAGTCTCGTCGTCACGGTCGAAGGAATAGGCGTCCTTCATCGTGAATTCGCGCCCGCGCATCACGCCGAAGCGTGGCCGGCGTTCGTCCCGGAACTTCGTTTGTATGTGATAGAAGTTCTTCGGCAGCTGACGCCAGCTGTGGATTTCGGCGCGCGCGATGTCGGTCACGACCTCTTCCGACGTCGGCTGGATGATGAAGTCGCGGTCGTGGCGATCCTTCACGCGCAGCATTTCCGGGCCCATCTTGTCCCAGCGCCCCGTCTCCTGCCACAGCTCTGCCGGCTGGATAAGCGGCATCAGAAGCTCAATTCCGCCAGCCTTGTTCATCTCGTCGCGGATGATCGCTTCAATCTTGCGGATCACCCGCAGGCCCATCGGCATGTAGTTGTAGATGCCGCCCGCAAGCTTGCGGATCATGCCGGCGCGTGTCATCAGTTTGTGCGAGACGACTTCCGCGTCGGAGGGCGCTTCCTTGAGGGTGCTTATGAAGAATTGGCTGGCGTGCATGAATGTCGGAAATCCGTGAGTGGGTGTGGCGATCAACCCGTGATTCTATCCGCTGGGCGCCGAACGGCAGCAGCTTGCATGCTGGCTTCAATTCGGCGTCGAATTGTGGAAGAATCCACAAAAATTTCACAGGCAGGTCAAACCATGCTCGACCGGGAAGGTTACCGCCCGAATGTCGGCATTATTCTCATCAATGGGCGTAATGAGGTCTTCTGGGGAAAGCGCATAGGCGAGCATGCCTGGCAATTTCCACAGGGCGGCATCAACCATGGCGAATCACCCGAGCAAGCGATGTATCGCGAGCTCTGGGAAGAGCTCGGCCTGATGCCTCATCACGTGCGCATCGTTGGCCGCACTCGCGACTGGCTGCGCTACGACGTGCCAAGGCACTGGGTCCGACGAGAGTGGCGCAGCGCCTACCGGGGGCAAAAGCAGATCTGGTATCTGCTGCGCATGGTGGGGCGAGATTGCGACGTATGCCTGCGTGCTACCGACCATCCGGAATTCGACGCCTGGCGCTGGAATGAGTACTGGATCCCGCTCGAATCCGTCATCGAGTTCAAGCGGCAGGTCTATCAGCAGGCGCTTACCGAATTGTCCCGGCTGGCATTCCGCAGCGTGCGCGTCAAGGACGGCGGGCGTGGCGGCGTCGACGGAAGCGATGTTGGCCAGCAGATACTTCTGGCAGATCAGAGCCCGGATTCAGTGGCGCCGACATGATCGTTTCGGGTCGATCGATGCTTGCGTGCCGAATGCTGCAAAGCGCGCCGATGTGCCACCGGATCGAGCCGCTCAGTTCGTGGTGACCCGCGAACACCCAGGCCGCGTGCCGCCGCCGCTTTGCCGAAACAGGCGGAAGTCAGCCGCGATTGCCGCTTCGGGCTGGCGTCGGACAGCATCGGGCGGACGCCCATTGCATACTGCCTGCACTCCGGACATCTCTGCATGCTCGATATGAACTCTCGTTTGCTGATTCGTTGTTTTTCGGGCGCCTGCCTTCTGCTGGCAAGTGCCCTGTCTCATGCCCAGATCACCGATTGGCAGAAGCCCGAGCCGTTTCGGGGGGTTGAGAAAAGCGGGCCGAAGGATCTGAAGGAAGATGACTTTCTGCTGCCGGACGTCGCGGTTGCATCGAACTGGGTCGAGTTTCACATCGGTTCGGAAACGCGGAATCGTTACTTTGTGGCCAGGGACAGCCTTTCCGTCGGTCCGGATGGGGTCACCCGGTTTGTGTCGCGTGTGCTCACCGCGGGTGGTGCCGAGAATATTTCGGTCGAGGCAATACGTTGCGAGACCGGCGAAAAACGCCTGTACGCCAATCTCAGGAATGGCCGGGAATGGGTGCGCGCACGTGACAGCGGCTGGAAATCGGTTTTCACGGGCAACCGTCTGAACGATTATCGGCAGGGGCTGTATTTCGGTCTTCTGTGCGCGGGAGACCAGCCCATGGCGCCGGCGGATTCGTTGGCCTCGATGGCGGCCAGCTTCAAGGCACGTGCCGGCAGCCCGCTCACGGGGTATCGTTGAAGCCCGTCGAACCAGCCTGGAATTCATCTCGTGATTGATCGCCTGATCATTGAATTGGATCGTGCGCTGCGCACGCTCGCGGCGCCCGCGCGAACCTGTCGTCCTGTCCCCGGCGGGGAACTGCCGGATGTCGACCTTGATGATGCGCAACGCCGGCATGTCGGTGCGCTGATGCGCATCAACCACGTCGGCGAGATTTGCGCGCAGGCGCTTTACCAGGGGCAGGCGCTAACCTGTCGTGATGATTCACTGCGCGAAGCATTGAGGCACGCCGCGGTCGAAGAGACGGAACATCTTTGCTGGACCTCAGGGCGAATCGGGGAGCTCGGTTCGCGGACGAGTCTGTTCAATCCGCTCTGGTACGGTGGCGCGCTGCTGATGGGAGTGTCTGCGGGTCTTGTGGGTGACAAGTGGAACCTCGGATTCCTTGCCGAAACGGAAAAGCAGGTCGAGGCGCATCTGCAGGGACACCTTGAACGGCTGCCCTCCGGCGACAAGAAATCGTGGCGCATCCTGGAACAGATGAGGCAGGACGAACGCGAGCACGCACGAACCGCGGAAAGACTCGGGGCCGCCGAGTTGCCTGAACCGGCAAAGGCGGCCATGCGCGCCGTTTCAAGGGTCATGACCGGGATCGCCTATTACGTGTAAGGCTTGGGCTGAGCGCCGCTCGGATCAGGTGGCCGGCGTCTCGATTATTTCCCAAGTGTGCTCGATTGAGGCTGTTTTGCCGAGCATGATCGATGCAGAGCAATATTTGTCTGCCGACAGATGGACTGCCCGCTCGACGACGTCCGGCTTCAATCGGCAGCCGCTGATCCGGTAATGAAAGACGATGCGGGTGAAAACCTTCGGGTCTTCCTGTGCGCGATCGGCCTTCAAGGCGACCTCACATCCACTTACCTGCTGCCGGCTCTTCTTGAGAATCAGCATGATGTCGAATGCTGTACACCCGCCGGTGCCCGCAAGCAGCAATTCCATGGGTCGCGGAGCAAGATTGCGTCCGCCGGCTTCCGGAGCCCCGTCCATTGCCAACATGTGGCCTGACCCTGTTTCTGCTACGAAGCTCACACCGTCCAGCCACTTCACGACGCATTCCACTGAACATTCCTCCCTTTGACCGTATGCAGGATTGTAATGCGAGGTGCCGGATACGGCACGCCACCCAGCTTTGATGCGATGCACCATATCAGGGGTGCTAAAACTCCGTCAGAGTGGAAAAGAATTCTATTTGCGAAAAAAAGATTCATAATTATTATCTAACTACTTGTTAAAAAAATAAAAAGAGTTGGTGGCGGGGTGGGTTATAAGATTAAAAGTGGAAAGCTTTATTTTGTGCGCCGCAAGAAAATCCTTGCGTCGGCTGCAGCGGTGAACCATAATTCAGGCAGTTCAGTCGGATGTCGTCACGCGATCTCCGACCCCGGTGTCTCCTCCACCCTCCTCCTTTGGTGTGGATTTAGCGCGACTCTCATGAGTCGCGCTTTTTTTATTCAATCACTGGCATTGACACACGCAATGCCTCGAGCTATATTTGCCGGCTTTTGGGCGATCTGGCCCGAAATCATGGGACGTTCGAGATGAAAACCTTTTCAGCCAAGCCGCACGAAGTCGAACGCGACTGGTACGTTGTCGATGCCTCTGACAAGGTGCTCGGGCGCCTTGCCAGCGAAATTGCACGCCGTCTGCGTGGCAAGCACAAGCCGGTGTTTACGCCGCACGTCGATACCGGTGACTATATTGTTGTTGTTAACGTCGAGAAGTTGCGTGTCACCGGCAACAAAGCGGAAGACAAGAAGTATTACCGTCACTCGGGTTACCCGGGCGGTATCTACGAAACGAATTTCACGAAGCTTCAGCAACGCTTTCCGGCGCGCGTTCTCGAGAAAGCAGTGAAGGGCATGCTGCCGAAAGGACCGCTCGGTTACGCGATGCTCAAGAAGCTGAAGTGCTACGCAGGTACAGAGCACCCGCACTCGGCGCAGCAACCCAAAGCGCTGAACATTTGAGGACGGACAGGTAATGGCTTTCAACGTTGATTATTACTACGGCACAGGCCGCCGCAAGACAGCGGTGGCGCGCGTGTTCCTCCGTCCGGGCAAGGGTGCGTTCGTTGTGAACAACAAACCGGTTGATGAGTTCTTCTCTCGCGAAACGGGCAGGATGGTTGTTCGTCAGCCACTGGAACTCACCGAACACACGACGACCTTCGATATTCTGGTGAACGTCATCGGTGGCGGTGAATCGGGTCAGGCAGGCGCTGTCCGTCATGGCATCACCCGCGCTCTGATCGATTACGATGCGACGCTGAAACCCGCGTTGAGCAAGGCCGGGTTTGTGACGCGTGATGCTCGTGAGGTCGAACGAAAGAAGGTCGGCTTCCACAAGGCACGCCGCAGGAAGCAATTCTCCAAGCGCTGATCGCACACGTCATTCCGGAAGAGGCCGCCCGCAAAGCGGCCTTTTTCGTTTCTGGCATCATGCGGGGCCGGGTCAGGTACTGCACATTCATTCAGGAGGAGGGCGCGCGGTGGCAATCAGAGTGGGGATCGTGGGTGGGACCGGCTACACCGGGGTGGAACTGCTTCGTCTGCTTGCCCGGCATCCGGATGTGGAGCTGACGTCCATTACTTCCCGCGGTGATGCAGGCAAGCCTGTGTCCGACATGTTTCCCAGTCTTCGCGGGCACGTGAGCCTCGCGTTTTCGGATCCAGCACAGGCTGGGCTCGACAAGTGCGACGTGGTTTTCTTTGCAACGCCGAACGGTGTGGCGATGCATCAGGTTCCGGCCTTGCTCGAATCGGGTGTCAAGGTCATCGATCTGGCTGCCGACTTCCGTCTCAAGGATGAGTCTGCCTGGGAAAAGTGGTATGGCATGGCCCACGCGTGTCCGGATGTTCTCGCAGAAGCCGTCTATGGGCTGCCGGAAGTCAACCGCGAGCGCATCCGCGGTTCGCGCATTGTTGCGAACCCAGGTTGCTATCCGACAGCGGTTCAGCTCGGTTTCCTTCCGCTTGTGGAGGCGGGAGTGATTGATCTGGGAGGTCTGATTGCGGACGCGAAGTCAGGAGTCTCCGGCGCGGGCCGGAAGGCGGAAGTACATGCGCTTTTCTCCGAAGCTGCCGATAACTTCAAGGCCTACGGTGTGAGTGGCCATCGGCACCTGCCGGAGATCCGTCAGGGTCTCGAAGCCGTTGCCGGGCGCGATGTCGGGCTCACCTTCGTGCCGCATCTCACGCCGCTCATCAGGGGAATCCATGCGACCCTGTACGCACGGCTCACCGACGATTGCGATATCCAGAGCCTTTATGAGGAGCGGTATCGTGGCGAGCGGTTTGTGGATGTCATGCCGTCCGGCTGTCATCCCGAGACGCGCTCGGTCCGAGCATCCAATATGTGCCGTATCGCGGTTCATCGGCCGCAGGGCAGCGACGTGGTGGTCGTGCTGAGCGTGATCGACAACCTCGTCAAGGGTGCGGCAGGGCAGGCGGTTCAGAACATGAATCTGATGTTCGGATTGGACGAGTCATGTGGGCTAGAACTCGTTCCGGTCTTGCCCTAAAGGCACGCCGCTGGCGTACGCGCCACGGCATCGCCGCCCGCCGGGTTGCGATCAGGTCAAACACGCCCTGGTATTTCAAGGTACTTGCCTTGGCCGGCGCCGTACTGGTTACGGTACTTGCAGGCAAAAGCATCCATGACGCGGGTCGTGGCTGGGTCGGGCTCAATGTTTCGGGTATGCAATCAGATGCTACGGTACTGCAGGATCGGCTTGCCGTTCTCGAAGCGGAGTTGGCCAGCACCCGACAGCAAGCCGACGCGACTTACAGCACGATGCAGATCGAGCGGTCCGCCAGGGATCAGCTGACCGCCCGGATACGTTCGCTGGAGAGCGAAAACAGTCGATTGCGCGAAGACATGCTGGTGTTCGAAAGCCTTGCCGGGGCTTCGGCCGCTGCGCAGGGCTTCAAGATCAACAGACTCGTGCTCGAACCGGACAGCGAGGCGGGACGTTACCGCTACCGTATGCTCATCGTGCGCCAGGGCGGGAAAGTAGAGCAGGACGCCAAGGGAATCTATGAAATCGTGGCAGTGATTGACCGCCCCCGACAGGGTGCTACCATCGAGCGGACAGTGGATACGCAGAAGATTTCGAACAACGTGACATTCCGGCATTTCCAACGGATAGATGGTGTGATCACGGTGCCGGAGGGTGCCGTAGTCAAATCGATCGAGGCCCGCTTTGTTCAGGATGGTCAGATCAAGGCGCGTGCAACTGCGGTAATCTAATCCGTCCGAGAGAGGAACGAAACCATGTTCGGTAGGAAATCGCGTAAGCCCAGCAATCGAATAGACAGCCTCATTGGCGCGGGTACCCGCGTCATTGGCGACGTCTATTTTCGTGGCGGATTGAGGGTCGATGGCGAGGTGATCGGCAACGTGCGCGCCGAAGGTGATGAATCGAGCACGCTTGTGCTGAGCGAACATGCACGGATCGAAGGTGCTGTCACCGTGACGCACGCGGTGATCAACGGTTCCATCCTGGGACCCATTGCATCGACGGAATTTCTTGAACTGCAGCCAGAGGCACGAATTGCTGGAGACGTTGTCTATAATCGGCTGGAAGTGCATCTCGGTGCTATTGTCAAAGGCCAGTTTGAGCACCAGAGCGCAGTCCCACGGGCAATCGAGCTCAAGTTGGCGAGTGGGAGCTGATGGCTTTCGCAGATTTCTATGAATGAGGAGTGCTGAAACATGAACGCAATGACCGAAGTGCCGATGCCGCTGGTTTTTTCCGACAGTGCGGCGAACAAGGTTAAGGACCTGATCCTTGAAGAGGGCAATCCGGACCTCAAGCTGCGGGTTTTCGTATCGGGTGGCGGTTGTTCGGGCTTCCAGTACGGATTCACCTTCGACGAAGTGACGAATGAAGACGACACGGCACTCGAGAAGAACGGTGTGACGCTGCTGATTGATCCGATGAGCTACCAGTATCTCGTAGGTGCGGAGATCGACTACAGCGAAGGTCTTGAAGGCGCTCAGTTCGTAATCAAGAACCCGAATGCCACCTCTACCTGCGGTTGCGGATCGTCGTTCTCGGCGTAATTCGCAGCGCTACGAGGCAGGCCAGATTGCGCCGAGTATCCGGGCGCCTGCGGCTCCCGTGACCTCCGGTACATTGCCGGGGCGCCCCGACAGTGTGCAGCGGGATAGCCACGCAAAAGCCATGGCTTCGACTGCGTCCGGTGCGATGCCCCACCCGGATGTACTCGACGCGGTTACGCCAGTTGCTGCACTCAGACAGCGCAGTAGGTGCAGGTTGAACGCGCCGCCGCCGCAGACCGCAAGCTCGTCGGGCCTGCATCCGGCTGCTTTCAAGGCGTGCGCGACCGACTGCGCCGTAAGTTCCGCCAGCGTGGCTTGAACATTCTCCGGCGGAACGTCGGGGGAAAGTTGCGTCATCACCCATGCGAGGTTGAACTGCTCCCGGCCGCAGCTTTTCGGCGGCCGCAGCGCGAAGAACGGGTGCGCCATCATCCGGGTGAGCATTTGCTTGTCGACGACGCCTGACGCGGCCCACGTGCCGTCCTTGTCGTACTTTTCTCCCAGGATGCGCTCGATCCAGCCATCCATCAGCACGTTCGCCGGACCGCAATCGAAGCCTCGCACCGGCTGGCCGGGCTCAAGCAGAGTGACGTTTGACATTCCTCCCAGATTCAGAACTGCGCGGATGTGCGTCGCGTCGGCAAACATCGCTGCATGGAACGCGGGCACCAGAGGCGCGCCCTGGCCCCCGGCTGCCACATCGCGTGATCTGAAGTCGGCCACAACCCGGATGCCTGTCAGTTCGGCAAGCAGGGCTGGCGCGTTGAGCTGTACGGTATAGCCCTGCTCCGGCATGTGCCGGATTGTCTGTCCATGGCAACCCACGGCTTGCACCTCTGCGGCTGAAACGCCGGCGGCCTCCAGGGTGTCCCCGATTACTGCAGCGTAGAGATGCGCGAGCTCGATGGCGGCCTGTTGCGAGCGATGTATTTCGTTCCGGCCGGTGACACAAAGTCCCTGAAGCGTGTCCCGTAGAGCTGTGCTGTAGCTGCGGTGCCTGTGGGCAAGCTGAACCGGTCTCGCGCAGGCGAAGTCTGCCAATACAGCATCAGCGCCATCCAGGCTGGTACCCGACATGATTCCGATGTAGAGCTCGGTCACGATGCAACCTCGTAACCTCGCGACGGCCATGCGATACCATCGCGCGATTTGCGAGCCAGTGAGCGCGGCAGTTGCCCGCGCGCAGGCATCGATAATTGGGGTTTTGTCATGTCAGATTTGGAACAGGCGTTGGAATTGATCAAGCGGGGCGTCGAAGAGCTCCTGCCCGAGGTGGATCTGGTCGAAAGGCTGAAGTCCGGGCGACCGCTCCGGATCAAGGCCGGTTTTGATCCTACCGCACCAGACCTGCATCTTGGGCACACCGTTCTTTTGAACAAGCTCAAGCATTTTCAGGATCTAGGGCATCACATCCTGTTCCTCATCGGGGATTTCACCGGTGCGATCGGTGACCCGACCGGGAAGAATGCCACGCGGCCGCCGCTCTCTCCCGAGCAGATCCAGGACAACGCGCGCACCTATCAGGAGCAGGTCAGCAAGATTCTCGACCCGCAGCGAACAGAGGTCGTCTTCAACTCGACGTGGATGAACGCGCTCGGCGCCGAAGGCATGATCCGGCTCGCGGCGCGGCATACCGTCGCGCGGATGCTTGAACGTGACGATTTTTCAAAGCGGTATGCCGGAAACCAGCCGATAGCGATCCATGAATTTCTTTATCCCCTGTGCCAGGGGTACGACTCCGTCGCGCTGAAGGCGGACGTCGAACTTGGCGGTACCGACCAGAAGTTCAATCTGCTGATGGGGCGCGAACTGCAGAAGCAGTACGGGCAGGTCCCGCAGGTGGTGCTGATGATGCCGTTGCTCGAAGGTCTCGACGGCGTGAACAAGATGTCGAAGTCACTGGGCAACTACGTAGGTGTTTCGGAGCCCCCTAACGAGATATTCGGGAAGGTGATGTCGGTGTCCGACACGCTGATGTGGCGCTACTACGAGCTCTTGTCCTTCCGCAGCACGGTAGAGATCGACGCGTTCAGGTCCGAGATCGTTTCGGGCAGGAACCCGCGTGATGTGAAGGTCCTGCTCGCGCAGGAACTCGTAGCCCGTTTCCATGGGTCCGCTGCGGCACAATCGGCGCTCATGGACTTCGAAAACCGATTTCGTCAGGGCGGTATCCCTGAGGATCTTGCTGAAGTTGTGCTCGATGCCCCCGAGGCCGGACTGCCAATTGCGCAGGCGCTGCGCGCCGCAGGGCTCACGGCGACCACGTCGGAGGCTCTGCGCATGATCGATCAGGGCGGTGTCCGCATCGACGGGGTGAAAGTTTCCGATCGAGGTCTGTTGCTTCCGGGTGGGGGGGACGTAGTTGTTCAGGTCGGCAAGCGAAAATATTGCAGGATTATCGTCCGGTAGCTCCCGCTGGCTAGTTGGCTGATCGCGTAGGAGTTTTCTGATCGAAAAATGCCAATCGAGAGCGCGGTCCGGGTACTTGTTGAAAAGAATTTCATCTTTCTGCAAAAAAGGTATTGACGGCCTTTCGAGAATCCGTAGAATGCGCACCTCTCGTTGCTCAGCAGCGAAGCTCTTTAAAAAGATAAACAGCCGATAGGTGTGGGCGCGATTCAGTTGTAACGGCTTGCAGATGTCGTTTCGGGGGAACCTGGGGTGATTGAAGCGGGCATGACAACGAGATGAAGTGC
>JAGNYW010000001.1:157193-164097 GCA_017984755.1 Methyloversatilis sp. | reverse complement strand
CGACCTTCCTGCTGATAGAGCTTGCGCAGTTCCTCGTACAGCTTGCCGCGCTTGCCGCCGAGCTTCTTGACCGCCTCGCGCGCCTTGTCCTCGAAGCCCGGCTCGCGGCCGTACAGATGATTGAACCGACGGGCAACCTCGCGCGTCAGCTCGACGTGCGGCACCTGGTCTTCACCGACGGGCACCAGATTCGCCCGGTAGATCAGGATGTCAGCCGACTGCAGCAGCGGATAGCCGAGGAAGCCATACGTCGCCAGATCCCTGTCGGCCAGCTTTTCCTGCTGATCCTTGTAGGTCGGAACGCGCTCCAGCCAGCCCAGCGGGCACATCATGGACAGCAGAAGATGCAGTTCGGCGTGCTCCGGCACACGCGACTGGATGAACAGTGTCGCCTGAGAGGGATCCACGCCGGCCGCGAGCCAGTCGACCAGCATGTCCCACACACTGCGTTCGATGACTTCGGTGTCTTCGTAGTTGGTGGTCAGCGCATGCCAGTCCGCGACGAAGAACAGGCAGGGATACTCATGCTGCAGGCGAACCCAGTTCTTCAGCACGCCGTGATAGTGACCAAGGTGCAGGCGTCCGGTGGGACGCATGCCTGAAAGAACGCGTTCAGCGTACATGGTGTGAATTCATCCAGTTCAGAAAAGCAGCGACATCAGAGCCGTCTTCGCAAGTGTCAGCAGAGGTCGCAGAATGCTGTCCAGCACGCCGGTCAGCAGCAGGCCGAGCAACAGTACGAGTCCGTATGGTTCAAGCCGGGCAAAGGCCATCGACAGACCCGGCGGCAGGATGCTCACCATGATGCGCCCCCCATCCAGCGGTGGAATCGGCAGCAGGTTGAGCACCATCAGCAGCAGGTTGATCAGGATGCCGGCCTCCGCCATCAACATCAGCGGCTCGCCAAAATACTGGGGCGACGCGCTCAATGCAAATTTGTAGGCCAGCCCCCAGAAGAGGGCCATCACGAGATTGGCGCCCGGTCCGGCTGCAGCGACCCACAACATGTCCTGCTTCGGGCGGCGCAGCAGCGAGAAATTGACCGGCACAGGCTTGGCCCAGCCGAACAGCAGGCCGGGTTGACCGAGCATCGCTGCGCCGAAGTACATCACCAGCGGCACGAGAACGGTACCGACCGGATCTATGTGCCTGAATGGATTGGCGGAAATGCGTCCGGCACGCTGCGCCGTGGGATCGCCCTTGAGCAGGGCCGCGTAGCCGTGCGCCGCTTCGTGCAGCGTAATGGCGAGCACCACCGGCAGCACGATGATGGCCAGGCGGGCGACGACGTCATCCATGCGTGCAGATCCTGCAGACCATGGCGCGATCGAGATGAACCATCATTCGAGTCCGAACCGGGAAACGTCGCCCGCGCCCGCGCGGATCAGCACCGGCGCACCGGACGACAGATCGATCACCGAGGTCGGCTGCGTTCCGCACGAACCGGCTTCGATGACCAGATCGAGGTCGTGCTGCAGGCGCTCACGGATTTCCTCTGCGTCGGTCAGCGGCAACTCCTCGCCCGGCAACAGCAGGGTCGAACCGAGCAACGGCTCGCCCAGTTCGGCCAGCAGACTGGACACGACCGGATGATCGGGCACCCGCAGTCCGATCGTCTTGCGCTTCGGATGCAGCATGCGGCGAGGCAACTCGCGCGTCGCCTCCAGAATGAAGGTGTATGCACCCGGCGTTGCGCTCTTGAGCAGGCGGAACTGCGTATTGTCGACCCGCGCAAGATTCGCGATTTCGGACAGGTCACGACACATCAGCGTGAAGTGGTGCTGCACATCGACATCGCGGATGCGACGGATGCGTTCCAGCACCCGGGCGTCACCCATGTGGCCGACCAGCGAGTAGGCGCAATCGGTCGGTATCGCCGCAAGACCGCCGGCGCGAAGGATGTCTGCCGCCTGCCGGATCAGTCTGGGCTGCGGATTGTCCGGGTGAAGATTGAAGAGCTGAGCCAATTGGAGAAGTCGTGGAAAGGTTGGTTGGAATACAGGCGTAAGGTCTCGGGGTCAGAGATGACAGGCCAGGCTGCCCGAGAGCGCGGGCGCGTGCCATATCGGCACGACACCATCCGGCAGCATTTCGCTTCGCCCGAGGTCGACAGGGCTTTCGCCGGGTGCATGAAAATCCGATGCCCGCGATGCATAGAAACCGAACTGTCGCGCCAGTCGTGCGAACGTACGCACTTCGGCTTCACCGTGCGAGCCTGACACCACTTCAATGCCGGCACCTCCGAAGGCCTTGAATTCACTGAACAAATGTTCGATCCCGGCGTCGGACAACCGGTATCGTCCAGGGTGTGCAACGACCGCCAGCCCGCCGGCTCCGCAGATCCAGCGCACCGCCCGTTCCAGCGAAGTCCAGCTGTGCGCCACATAGCCGGGACGCCCCGGCACGAGGTAATTGCGGAATACGGCATGCACGTCTGTCGCGTATCCCTGCTCGACCAGTACACGCGCGAAATGCGAACGTCCGACCAGAGCGGGGTTGCCGGCGTGGCGCATGGCGTTCGCGTACGCGTTCTGCACGCCGAGCTTTTCGAGCGCAACCGCCATGTCGACCGCGCGCTGGTCGCGTCCGCTGCGCACTCCCTTCAGCCCTCTTTCGAGCGCGATATCCGAGGGGTCGATTCCCAGACCGATGATGTGTACCGTCGTGCCGCACCAGGTGACGGACACTTCGACTCCGTCGATGAAGGTCATGCCGAGCGAGCGCGCGACGGTGCGCGCCTCATCCAGCCCGCCGAGGCTGTCGTGGTCGGTCAGCGCCCACAGGTCGATGCCGTTGGCCGAAGCCCGCAGCGCAAGTTCGGTCGGCGTCAGTACGCCGTCGGAGTGGCAGGAGTGGCAGTGCAGGTCAGCGTTCATCAGACCGCGATTCTAACAGGCGTGGAGCACCTGCCCTGTGCGGCTACAATCCGGGTCGTCATTTCAACCAGGAACAGCAATGAATCATCCGGACACCCTTCGCTACACTGACACACACGAATGGGTCAGGCTTGAACAGGACGGCAGCATCACCGTCGGCATCACCGATCACGCACAGGACGCGCTTGGCGACGTCGTCTTTCTGCAGTTGCCGGACGTGGGATCGCATGTTGCGCGCACGGACTCCATGGCAGTGATCGAATCCGTCAAGTCCGCGTCAGACATCCATGCTCCGGTGTCAGGCACGGTTACGGCAATCAATCAGCCGGTGGCAGATCAGCCCGAACAGATCAACAAGGATCCTTACGGCGCCTGGATGTTCGTGATCAAGCCGGACGATGCGAGCGAACTCGATTCGCTCCGGAACGCCGCCGACTACGGCAGCTCGTTGAGCTGAACCACGGCCATGGGGCGCTCTGCAGCGGTTTGCGGGCGCTTCACTGCCGCGCGCGGCGGATGCGCTGGCCGTGCTTGCGCAGGCTGACCGAAAGTTGTTCGATGATCTCGCCGGCTGCGCCGACGATCTGGTTCGCGCCGAAACCGGCGGCCTTCATTTCTCGATAGAAGGACTTGGCGAGCAGGCGCGCCACCTGTGCCGGCTGTGCCGTGCCTTGAGAGAATGCATCGAGCACACGTGACGGCGACCCGCGCTCGCTTTCCAGCGCTCGCTGTGCAAATCCGGAATTCAGCAGGTAGGCGAGTTGCGCCGCCTGGATGGCCTTGCCCGCGAAAAGCGACAGGCAATGAAGCACGCGTTCGTCATCGGTGGAAAACGGCGATTCACCGCGTGGCCGACTCACATTGATGACGCCCAGCACGCGTCCATCGAGCGGCAGCGGCATGCAGATGAAGCTCCCGCCCTCGGATCCGCATCGACCCGGTCGGTGTCATCGACGCGCTGCGCGCGCGCCGACGCAAAGACGCTGCCGGAAATCGATGTGCCGCTGCCGACCCGTGCCTCCACCGCTTCATCCGCCAGATCTCCCCGCCATGCGGCAACGCCGAGCGATGCCTTCTCACCTTCGCCGTCCGCAAGCATGACCGACGCCCGCGAGCAACGAAGGCTGGCCCACAGCACTTCGATCAACTGATCGAGGGCGGCCTGCAGCAAACCCCGCCCGGCATCCGGATCGGTACCTTCCCGCCTCTTTTCAGCAGCCATTGTGTCCGCCCCTCACGGCGGCCGAATCCATCCATGCAGCAACGTGCCGCCCGAGGACATCGACGGCACGGACCATGGCGGCGACGCCGCCTGCCGCATCCGGATTAGTCGCCGCTTCGCTGATCGCGAAGGGCAGCCGCGCGAGTACACGCTGACCGCGGCTGTCCATCAGCAACGCCCGCCCGGTGAGCAGCGCGCGCGCGCGATCCGGGCGTTCGTAATCGTGAATGAACTCATCGATTTCGATATCCAGGCGACAGGCCCTGCCGTCACCCGCCACATCGGTTTCGAGCATGCGCCGCAGTGCCACTCGCAACATTTCGGACGGCGCAGCCGCCCATCTGCTGTAGGCGTATACATTCCGCCGCGTCAGGCTTTCATACACCAGCCGGTAGTGCATTGCGCTGCCTTCCAGCCAGCTCGGCGCCCGCACTTCGATGTCGCGCACGGACAGCGACACATCGAGGCGCTCACGCGCGCTTCCAAGGTCATGCAATGCCGGTGGGGGCTGCCGCGTGACCAGCGAACCGCAACCCGCCAGGGTCAGCAGCAACGCACAGGTGAGCCAGTACTTCATCGCCCCGCTCCTTCCGAATTCACACCGAAACCGGCTTCACCGGGCCCCGGACGATAGTTTTCACGGCCGAGAAGCAGCATCTGCGGCGATGATTCGAGCTCGCCCAGCACCCGGCCCAGCTGGCGCGAATTCCTCTGGGCTTCGTCGATCAGTGCCTGCAGTCCGGGCAAGGTGTCGTCGGTCACCTGCGACCCCGCCGTGAGCGCGAGTGCGTCAAGGCGATCAGACAGCTGCTTCATGGATGCCAGCAGCGCGCGCAGGTCCTGCGCCAGCGGTGCGCTCTGGCTGCTGGTCGCTTCGGCATGCGCAAGAATGCGGTTGATACGGTCGATGTTCTGCGCCGACAGCAGATTGCGCGAACGTTCGATCACGCCCTGCGCCTGCCGGACAAGCGCAGGAGCTCCGGCGAGCGTCGCATCCAGGTGACCCGTGGCTGACCGCAGATTGGCCAGCGTCGCCGAGATGCTCTCGACGTTGCGCTCGTCCAGCAGTGCGTTCAGCCGCAGCAGCACATCACGCAGCAGCTGCATGGTGTCGACCGCCTGCGTGCCGAGCGCATCGAACGGAGAGCCACGCAGCGGAATGCGCGCAGCACCGTCGGTGCCCGTCGGCAACGGCGTGGCGTCCGATCCGTCATCCTCGATGTCGATCAGGGCGAGACCGGTCACACCGAGAAAGGACAGTCTCGCACGTGTCGCCTTCGTGACCGGATAACGCTCGGGAATATTGACGCGCACCAGTATTTCGCGCGGATCGGAAGGATTGATCGAAATGTCCTGAACCTTGCCCACGCGAATGCCGCGATAGCGCACCTGCGCCTGCGGGTTGAGTCCGCCGACCGCGGAGGTCGTCGCCAGCACGTAGTCACGACCGCGCTCGCTGCTGCCGGACAGATACCACACGGCCGCACCGACGCACAGACTCATCACGACGATGAAAAGGCCCGCTGCCAGCGCGTGCGCACGACTTTCCAAGATCAGCCTCCGGTGCGCGAGAACGCCGGCTGCATGTGCCCGGCGCCGAAAAAACTGCGGATGAACGGATGATCGATCTGCATGACCTGCTCCAGCGAACCCTGCGCGAGTATACGTTGCTCACCAATTACCGCGACCCGCGTGGCGAGTGCAGCAAGCGTGTCCAGGTCATGGGTCACCAGCACGACCGTCAGCCCGAGCTGTCCGCTCAGCCGCCGGATGAGCCTGACGAATGCCGCCGACCGGTCCGGGTCGAGTCCGGCGGTGGGTTCGTCGAGCAGAAGAAGTTCAGGTTCGAGCGACAGCGCACGCGCCAGCGCCACGCGCTTCACCATTCCGCCGGAAAGTTCGGAGGGCATCAACCACGCATGCTGCGGCTCCAGTTCGACCATCGCCAGCTTCAGCATCACCAGATCCTTGATCGTCGGACGATCAAGCCAGCCCGATTCGCGCAGCGGAAAGGCGATGTTTTCAAACACGTTGAGTGCGGAAAACAGCGCACCGTTCTGGAACAGCACCCCGAAACGCCGTCGCAGGAGACGATCGGCGAGTACGTTGCCGCTGAACAGGGACTGGCCGAACAGGCTGATCCGGCCCGCGTCCGGGCGCAGCAGCCCTATGAGCTCGCGCAGCAGCGTCGTCTTGCCGCTGCCGGAACCACCTGCCAGCGCCAGCACTTCGCCCGCCGCGACATCCAGATCAATGTCCCGATGCACCACGTTCGCACCGAAGCGTGTAACCAGACCCTCGATCTGGATGACCGGCGCGTTCATATCGGCATGCCGGTATGACGGGTAGCAATGGCGAACATGGCATCGACCAGGATGACGCAGGTGATCGCGCTCACCACGGATTTGGTGGTGTTCGCCGACAGGCTCTCGGTATTCGGCCGCACGGACAGGCCGAAGTGGCAGGCAACCAGTGCAATCACGAGGCCGAAAACCAATCCTTTGGCGAGGCCGATGTACAGATTGGCGATCGGCACCACACGCGGCAGCGTGTCGAGAAAGAAGGCATAGCTCATGTCGAGCTGGAAGGACGCAGCAACCATGCCGCCGAACAGGGCCGCCGCGGAAGTCCACAACACCAGCAGCGGCATCGCGGCAACCAGCGCCACCACCTTGGGCAGTACCAGCCGGAGGCTGCGCGATACGCCCATCGCAGCCAGTGCGTCGATTTCTTCCGTCACACGCATCACGCCCAGCTGTGCCGTCATGGCAGAGCCGGAGCGCCCCGCAACGAGCACGGCAACCAG
>JAGNYW010000001.1:0-157093 GCA_017984755.1 Methyloversatilis sp. | reverse complement strand
AGGCGCACTTCATCGTGCAGGCTGGCGGCCGTCAGCGGTGAGCCGGTGAGCCACTCGGCCCGCACGACGAGCAGGTAACCCAGCGCAGTTCGCTCCAGCCGCAGCGGCAGATCAGCGAAATCTTCACGGCTGCGATGCATCAGCGCCGCCAGACGGAGACACAGGATGAGTGGCCAGTCTCGCGTGTCGGCCGACGCGGAATTGACCTTTTCAAGCTTGCCCCGGTGCGCCAGCACGACGCGCGCCAGACGCGACTGATCCATGCGCGAAAAGCCCGGCATATCGGCATTGCCGACGATGTAGGCGCTGTGCTTGTGGTACCCGGCGTGGGCCACCGAAATACCTATCTCGTGAAGCCGGGCTGCCCAGCTGAGCAGCTGAAAATCCGGATGGTCGTCAGGATAGGAGGGATATAGGTCACTCAGCAGGCGCAAGGCCGTCGCATGCACGCGATCCGACTGACGCTTGTCCACCTGGTAACGGCGCATGAACTGCAGCACCGTCGCATCGCGCAGATCCTGATGGTGGTAGCGACCCAGCAAGTCATACAGAACGCCGAGCCTGAGCGCGCCCTCCGAAAAACTCATCCGGTCGAGATCGAAGGCGTCGAATATGGCCGCCATGATGGCAAAACCACCGGGGAGTACCGGCAGGCGTTCAGCGCGGAAACCCGGTATGCCCAGACGATTCACATCACCGCTGCGCAGCAGCATCGCGCGCAGCTTCTCCATGCCGTCGCGGGTGAGCGCACCGTGGCTCCAGCCGTAGAGCTCCATGATGTCGAGCAGGGCTCGAGCGGTACCGCTCGAACCCACAGCTTCATCCCATCCCAGATCGCGGAAGCCGTGTTCGATCGTTTCAAGCTCTCTCCGGGCGGCCAACTCGGCCTCGCGGAGGGATCGCTTGTCTATCCGGCCGTCCGGGAAGTACTTCAGGCTGAAGGCGACACAGCCCATATAAAGCGACTCGAGCGCCAGCGGTTCGAAGCTTCGACCGACAATGAATTCGGTTGAACCGCCCCCGATATCCACCACCAATTGCTGACTGGACGGATTCGGCAGCGTATGCGCAACACCGACATAGATGAGCCGCGCTTCTTCGCGCCCCGCGATCACCTCTATCGGGAAGCCGAGCGCGGCTTCCGCCTGCTGCAGCAGCTGCGGTGCGTTCTTCGCCACACGCAGGGTATTGGTCGCGACCGCGCGCACCTGATCCGGCGCAAAGCCCCGCAGGCGCTCATTGAAGCGCGACAGCGCCTCAATGGCACGCAACTGCGATGGCCCGTCGAGCAGCTTGCCGTGACCGAGGCCGGCAGCCAGCCGAACGGTTTCCTTGAGACCGTCAAGCGGATAGATCTGGTCATCGACGACGCGGGCCACCTGCAGCCGGAAGCTGTTCGATCCGAGATCGACTGCTGCGAGAAGTTCGTAGGTCATGCAACGGAATACAGTGAATCAACAGGCACGGAGTTTAACAGTCGGTCGCCAGCAAGCCTTTGCAGCATTAGTCTTCCAGCAAGGTAATAATTTCTTAGTACTTCTGTCACACAATGTCGTTCTGAATTTCCACAGCCAGACAGCCCAGCGTATGAGTCCCATCCTGCCGGTTCCACGTTTCGCGCCCGATCACTTCATCAACCGCGAACTTTCGCTGATCGCCTTCAACCGACGGGTGCTTGCCCAGGCTGCGGATGACCGTGTGCCGCTGCTGGAGCGACTGAAATTCCTGTGCATCGTATCGAGCAACCTCGACGAGTTCTTCGAGGTTCGCATCGGCGGCCTGCGCGAACAGGTGAAACTGGGCGCACGCGGCGTCACGTCGGATGGACGATCGGCGCAGGAGGCATTGCGCCTGATCGCCAGCGAGGCGCATCAGCTCATCGCCGAACAGTACTCGCTGCTCAACGACGTCATCCTTCCTGCGCTCGAAACCGAAGGTATCGCCTTCCTGCGCCGTGGCGCATGGACCGATGAACAACGCAGCTGGATTCGCGACTACTTCACCCGCGAACTGATGCCGGTGTTGACGCCGATCGGGCTTGATCCGTCACACCCGTTCCCGCGCGTGCTCAACAAGAGCCTGAATTTCGCCGTCGAACTCGAGGGGCGTGACGCCTTCGGGCGCAGTTCCCGCTACGCCATCGTGCAGGCGCCGAGAGCCCTGCCCCGCGTGATCAAGCTGCCGAGGGAACTCACCGGTGTCGACAACGGCTTCGTATTCCTGTCGTCGGCCATGCACATGAATGTCGGCGATCTTTTCGAGGGCATGAATGTACTCGGCTGCTACCAGTTTCGCGTGACGCGGAATTCGGATCTGTTCCTCGACGAGGAAGAAGTGAAGAACCTGCGTCAGGCGCTGCAGGGCGAACTGCCGCAGCGCCACTACGGCGACGCGGTGCGGCTTGAAGTTGCCGACAATTGTTCCGAACACATGGCGGATTTCCTGTTGCAGCAGTTCAACCTCACGCGAGACGACCTTTATCGGGCACCGGGAATCGTCAACATGGTCAGGCTCATGCAGGTGCCGGACTGGGTGGATCGCCCCGACCTCAAATACCCGCCCTTCGCCCCGACCCTTCCGCGCGCCATGGAAAAGCGCTACGACATCTTCGCCATGCTGCGCCGGCAGGACATCCTGCTGCACCACCCGTTCGAATCCTTCTCGCCGGTCATCGATCTGGTACAGCAGGCAGTCGATGACCCCGAAGTGGTGGCGATCAAGATGACGGTCTATCGCACCGGCACGGATTCAGTGCTGATGGAGGCGCTTGTGCGCGCCGCGCACAAGGGCAAGGAAGTGACCGTCGTCGTGGAACTGATGGCACGCTTCGACGAAGAGGCCAACATCAATTGGGCATCGCGTCTGGAAGACGCCGGCGCGCACGTGGTTTACGGCGTTTTCGGCTACAAGACCCACGCCAAGCTGCTCATGGTGGTTCGGCGCGAGGACATAGACGGCCATCGCCGCTTCCGGCGATTCGTGCACCTCGGCACCGGCAACTATCACCCGCGTACGGCGCGCTTCTACACCGACTTCGGCCTGATGACGGCCAACGAACAGATCGGCGAGGACGTCAACGAAGTATTCAAGCAGCTGACCGGCCTCGGACATGCCGGTACGCTGACTCATCTCTGGCAGGCACCCTTCACGCTGCACAGCAATGTCATCGCCGCGATCCGGCGCGAAGCAGGGATTGCGCGCGAGGGACGCAAGGCACGCATCATCGCCAAGATGAATTCACTGGTCGAGGATGAGACGATCGAGGCGCTTTATGAAGCAAGCCAGGCCGGCGTGGACATCGATCTGATCATTCGTGGCGTATGCGCGCTGCGCCCTGGCGTGCCGGGCTTGTCCGAAAGGATCACCGTACGCTCGATCGTCGGACGTTTCCTTGAGCACTCGCGCATCTATCATTTCCACGCAGACGGCGAGGAGCAGCTTTATCTGGCCAGTGCCGACTGGATGGAGCGCAATTTCTTCCGCCGCATCGAGGTGGCCTTTCCGATCCTCGACCCGAAGCTCAAGCGACGCGTGATGAAGGAAGGGTTGCGCCCCTACCTGCTGGACAACAGCCAGTCATGGGAAATGGAACCGGATGGCCGGTATCGCCGCCGCGTTTCGCGCGCCGCTCGCCACTGCGCCCAGGAAACCCTGCTTGCCGAGTATTCGCGCGGGACACAGTAAGCTTCCTGGCAGGAACTGCACATAAAGCGACTCAAGCACGCGGAAAAACAGCCGTAAACCGGATGTGTGCTTACCATCCGGACCACGTTCAACGTGAAGGTCGTTCAATCCATACTGCTCGTACTGCTGGCTGGCAGCTTCGCCGCCTGTGACAAGCTGCCGATCCCCGATCCGAACCGCGCCGCGATGCAGAAGGAACAGGACGGCAAGGCCGTGGGCGCTGCATGCAGGCACGCGGGGCGCGCCATCGAGGACTGCTACAAGTTGAATCCGAAAGCGTCCAAGTCCGCCGTTTTTGCCGGTTGGCGCGAAATGAACGACTACATGACCGAAAACAAGCTCGAGGTCGTGCTGCCGACGCTTCCGACGCACAACAAGAAGGTTTCGGTCAGCGAAAATCCCCCGGCGGAAGCACATCCTGAAACCGAACATTCCGGACGCACAAAGGGCGAGGCTACCGATGCCTCCCCAGCTTCTGCAGGTTCGAAGGGCGAAAAAAATCCCGCATTGACCGCGGGATGATTTTCGGAAAACCGGCGGGAATCCCGCGTTGATCGCGCGAGCCGCCGAGCCCCTCTCCATTCGGTTGTATTGCCGGCACCGGAAGATTCAGCGCGCCGAGGCCAGTTCGCTTACATCCTGTCCGTCGATCCGCACGCGTGCGAGCGTCACATCTCCATCCTTGATACCCAGCGGCTCGATGCTGACGCGACCTGAATCGAGCAGTTGCTGAAGCTTCTGCTTGCCCATGCTGGACACTGCAGAGCTTTCGAGCAATTCGAGTCCTGCCGCACGGACGCGCACACCGTCGGCGTAGAAGGTACTGCCATCCACCGCGTAGTGACGTTGCGCCGGCGCCTTGGGCGGGCGGAAGATCGGTGCGGCAGATGCAAGCTGCCTGCGAACCGGTATAGCTGCAGCAACGACACGCTTTTTGGAGACCGCCTTGGTAGCCACCCGGACATTCTTTTTCTTGATTTGCTGACTGCTGGCGGAGGAGCGGGCCGCCTCCGCGTTGTGGGCGATGCCGCCCAGCGAAAATGCCACTGCGACCGAAAGGGCACAAGCGCCCCAGTTGCGAAAGATCATGCATGCCTCCCATGTGACGCACGGCGCGCATGACGCAAGGCGGCCAGCGCGTTGCCGTGACGTATTTTCTTGTCTGCAACGATTTTTACAATATTAACCATTGAAGCCAGTCAGCGCCAGTGCGGCTGCCGAGCCGCCGCACGACGTTACAATGGTCGATGTTATTTTCCCGTCTCCCGCACATGCTTCGCGTTTTCGGTATCCGGCGTTGCGACACCATGTCCCGCGCCATGGCCTGGCTCAACGAGCACCAGATCGAATTTCACCTGCACGACTACAAGAAGGACGGCGTTCCGGCTGACCGCCTGTCCGGCTGGATCGAGCGGGCCGGATGGCAAGCCGTGGTCAACAGCCGGGGTACGACCTTTCGTCAGCTTCCATCGGAACAGACGGCTGACCTGAACGACGCCAGGGCACATGCCCTGCTGACAGCGAATCCGTCGGCAATACGTCGCCCTATCATCGAACATGCCGGACAATTGCTTATCGGCTTCGATCCGGTGCGCTGGAGCGAAATTTTCAAGTGATTTTCGAATGAGTTCCAAATGAACGAGCGCGATTTCATCCAGCGCTTCATGTTCGAAGGGCTGGACATCCGCGGAACGCTGGTGCGCTTCGAGGGCGGCTGGCAGGACATGTTGCGCGGGCGGAGTTATGGCCGGACACCGATCCGACTGCTGGGCGAAGTCAGCGTAGTGACCCTGATGATCGCCAGCCAGTTGAAGCAGCCTGCGCGATTGACCGTGCAGGTGCGCGGACGTGGCCCGGTGAGCACGCTGGTGGTCGATTGCGACCAGCAGATGCGTATTCGCGGCATGGCGAGCGCGCCTGCCGACCTTGTCGAAGCGCCGATTTCAGCGCTCCTCGGCGACGGACATCTGGTCATGACGCTGCAGACGGACGAAGCCGCCACGCCCTACCAAAGTCTGGTGCCACTGCAGGGCGAGACGGTTGCGGCCGTGTTCGAGCATTATCTCGAACAGTCCGAACAACAGCCTGCGGCGCTCTGGCTGAACGCCGACGAGGACTGCGCAACCGGCCTTTTCCTGCAGAAGATGCCTGGTGCCGACCTGCGCGACGCCGACGGCTGGAATCGGGTGTGCCACCTCGCGGCGACCGTGACGCCGGAAGAAATGAGGTCCCTGTTGCCGGAAGTCTTGCTGAGCCGGCTGTTTGCCGAAGAAATCGCAGCGGGCGGCATACGCATCTTCGAACAGGCGCTGCCGCGCCATCATTGTCCGCGCGATGAAAACAAGCTGCGCCGTCTGGTGCTGTCGCTGGGTCGCGCGGAGGTCGAAGCCATCCTGCGCGAACAGGGCGAGGTGCGCATTCACGACGACATGTGCAACCACGACTACCGCTTCACTGCACTCGACGTCCAGCTTCTGTTCGGAGATGCCCCCCCGGCCGTGCATTGATGCGGCAATGACTTGTGGTTGCCCGCAAGACGGGCACTGAGTAGACTTCCTTCATTTTCAGCGGACCCCACATGGCGCGCAAGCCCGCTCCCCCGGCAATCGAACTGAAAAGCGCCACGCTGGACGCCATGCGCTTGCTGCTGCGCAGCGCCGACGCAGTCGCGATCGCGGCAGCGCTGGACTCCCGTCTGGGCTCGGCGCCCGGTTTCTTTTCGGGTGAGCCAGCGATCCTGGACTGTACCGAACTGGCCCCGGATGCTGCACCCGAATGGGGCAGTATCCGCGAAGTACTCACTCACCACGGACTGACGGCAGTCGCCGTGCAGGGCGCCGGCGAATTCGCCGCCGAAGCGGCTCGTGCCAGCGGCCTGGCGCTGCTGCCGGCCGACAGCCCACCCGTCCGCACTCCGGATGCTGCACCGGCTCCGATACCCGTCCCTGCCGAACCTGAAAAAATGGAAACCGTCGCGCCGATCGAAGCCGCTGCGGTGCAACAGCCAGCGGCGCGTCGCACCGAAATCGTCGACAAGCCATTGCGTTCAGGACAGCGCATCTATGCCCGGGGCTGCGATCTGGTGGTACTCGCCATGGTCAGCGCCGGTGCGGAGGTGATCGCCGACGGCAACATCCACATTTACGCGCCCCTTCGCGGCCGCGCGCTGGCCGGGGCATCGGGCGATACGAAGGCGCGGATCTTCACCACCTGCTTCGAAGCGGAACTGGTATCGATCGCGGGCGTGTACCGTACCTTCGAACATTCGGCCAGCAGCGAGCTGCTGCGGCGCCCGGCGCATGTCCGACTGGAAGAATATGCAGACAAACAGGTACTTGATGTCGCCGCACTGGCGACCACCTGAATCACCAGAGGGAGAGAAGAGTGACCCGTATCGTAGTCGTCACATCCGGCAAGGGCGGCGTCGGCAAGACCACGACCAGCGCTGCGTTTTCGTCCGGCCTCGCCATGAGTGGCAAGAAGACAGCCGTCATCGACTTCGACGTCGGCCTGCGCAACCTCGACCTGATAATGGGGTGCGAACGGCGCGTCGTGTATGACTTCGTGAATGTGCTGCACGGGGAAGCCAATCTGACTCAGGCGCTGATCAAGGACAAGCATTGCGAAAATCTCTTCGTGCTGCCGGCCTCGCAGACCCGCGACAAGGATGCCTTGACTGAGGAAGGTGTCGAGAAGATTCTCAACGACCTCGTCGGCATGGGCTTCGACTACATCGTCTGCGACTCGCCGGCCGGCATCGAACATGGCGCGATCATGGCCCTCACGTTCGCAGATGAAGCCATCATCGTGACCAATCCGGAAGTCAGTTCGGTGCGTGACTCGGACCGCATCCTCGGCATCCTGCAGTCGAAATCTCGCCGGGCGAAGGAAAGTCGCGAGCCGGTCAAGGAACATCTGGTGATCACCCGCTATTCGCCGAAACGTGCAGCCGACGGCGAAATGCTCACCTTTGGCGACGTGCAGGAAATCCTCCGCATTCCGGTGCTGGGCGTCATCCCAGAATCGGAAATCGTGCTTCAGGCTTCGAATCAGGGGACTCCGGCCATCCACATGGAGGGTAGCGACGTTGCGCAGGCCTATGCGGACGTGGTGGCGCGCTTCCTCGGCGAAGAGCGCCCGCTGCGCTTCGTAGATTATGAAAAGCCTGGCCTGCTCAAGCGCCTGTTCGGAGGGAAGTAAGGATGTCGCTGCTTTCACTGATCTTCGGCCAGAAGCAGAAAACCGCGTCGATAGCGAAGGAACGGCTGCAGCTCATCATCGCGCGCGAGCGCGGTGCGAATTCCTCGCCCGACTTCCTGCCGGCGCTGCAGCAGGAACTGGTCGCCGTCATTTCGAAGTACGTGCGCGTCAATCCGGAAGACATCAAGGTCCAGCTCGAAAAGCAGGACAACTATGAGGTTCTGGAAGTCAACATCGTCCTGCCCGATCAGCGAAATTGAGTTTCGCCTCCCTTCTGGCGTCAGGACGTGCGCCGCACAACGCAATCGACATTTCCGAAGAAGCAGGCGTGCGCTACCTGCACTTCGGCACCGAATGGGTGCAGGGTGCAATGCGCGTTGCACGTCCATTCGCGCTGGAACTCGAGTACACGCGTGAAATGATGCTGCCGCTGCTACTGGCAGCGGACGACTCCTGGCCGTCGCGGGTGCTGATAATCGGCCTGGGTGCGGCGTCGGTGGTCAAGTTCCTGCATCGCTACTGTCCGCAGACTTGCATGACCGTGGTCGAGATCGACGCGCGCATGCCCGGCGTCGCAACCAGCTACTTCCGGCTGCCGAAGGAAGACACCCGTCTGAACATCGTCATCGACGATGGCGCGGATTTCATCGCCCGGGACGACCGGATGTGGGACCTCATCCTCGTCGATGGCTATGACCACAAGGCACGCGCGAATACGCTGGACAGCATCCGTTTCCATCAGGACTGTTGCAAACATCTGACGGGTGGAGGCTTCGCCTGCCTCAACCTGTTCGGACGTCTGCGCGGTTTCCGGGCCAGTGCGCAGCGGCTGCGCGAGGGTTACGAGGGACAAACGCTGGTGCTGCCTTCGCTCGACGAAGGAAACGCGATCTGCATCGGTACCTCAGCAGCGGGCATCGAAGTGCCCTTCAACGCAATGCGCGAGCGGGCCGGCGTTCTGCGTTCGGAAACCGGGCTTAATCTTGCTCCCACGCTCAGTCGCCTCGAGAAGGCCGGCTTCAATCGCAATGGCAGCCTGTTCATCGGCGATGGACGGACGTCGGCAGTCTGACATCGCGCGACGGCTTTCCTGACCGGACGTTTTACTGCACACATCCGCACAGGGCTGCACCACAAATGAAAAAGCCGGCACCAGCCGGCTTTTTCATTTCGTCGGTCAGCTTCAGCGACGTGACACGAGCGGACCGGCCTGGCTCGAGAAGTAGGCGGCCAGATCGGCCATGTCCTGCTTGCTCAGCGCGCCCACCTGCGCAGCCATGATGGCGTTCTTGCGTGATCCGTTCTTGTACGATTGCAGTGCATGCAGGAGGTAATCCGCATGCTGGCCTCCGATGCGCGGGAAAGACGGCGCAGGGCTGTTGCCGTCCGCGCCGTGACAGGCCGCGCAGGCCGCCGACTTTTCCTTGCCGCGATTGGCATCAGCTGCGTGCGCAACACCCGCGCCCACCAGCATGAGCGCTGCAACGAGCATCGTCTTCTTCATCATGACTGCAATCCTTATTTCTGGGAGGCGTAGTAGGCTGCGATATCGGCCATGTCCTGATCACTCAGGCTGGCGGCAATGCCCGTCATCGAAGGATGCTTGCGATCGCCGCTCTTGTACGCCTGCAGCGCCGCGACGATGTACTCCGCGTACTGTCCGCCAATGAGCGGCACCTTGTACGTCTTGGGGAAGACGGTCTGGTAGCCGGGAATGCCGTGGCAACCGATACACATCGCGACCTTGTCCTTGGCTGCATCCGCGCTGCCCTCGACGGCAAACGCAAACGGACTGGCGCACATTGCAACGACAGCGAGAAGGGTCCTGGCGCTCATTGAATCTCTCTTCTTCCTGGTTGATGTTATTTCTGCAAACCGCGCGGAGTTTAGCGAAGGACGGGGGAAGCGTCAAAGCAAGCCGCACGCGCATGCGCAAGGTGTTCAACTCGATGATGTGTCGACGACGATGCGCCCCCGCACCTTGCCTTCCAGAAAACGCGGCGCCACATCGATCACCTCGTCGAGCCGGACAACCTGCGTCATGGCATCGAGCTTGTCCATCGGCATGTCGCGCACGATGCGCGCCCAGGCTTCTTCGCGCGGTCCGTGCGCCACGGTCACGCTGTTGATGCCGTAGAGCGTGACGCCACGGAGGATGAACGGCGCAACCGTCGCCGGAAAATCCATGCCCTGGGCCAGACCGCAGGCAGCCACCGCGCCGTTCTCGCGCGTCGCGGCACAAGCGTTCGCCAGCGTGTGCGAACCGACGCTGTCGACCACACCGGCCCAGCGCTCCCTGGCCAGTGCCCGGCCCGGGGACGAAAGCGTGGAGCGGTCGATCACCGATTCGGCACCCAGCGACTTCAGATACTCCGTTTCGTCGAGGCGTCCAGTGCTGGCGACCACTCGATAGCCGAGCCTGGCAAGCAAGGCAACCGCAACAGATCCGACGCCGCCACTGGCCCCGGTGATCAGCACTTCGCCATCGCCGGGCCTTAGGCCGTGTCGCTCCAGCGCCAGCAGGCAGAGCATGGCGGTGAAACCGGCTGTACCGACGGCCATGGCGTGCTGCGCATCCAGTCCGGCAGGAAGGCCGACCAACCAGTCGCCCTTGACAGCCGCGCGCTGCGCGAGGCCGCCCCAGTGGCCTTCGCCGACACCGAAGCCGGTGAGGACCACACGGTCACCCGCCTTCCAGCACGGGTGGCTGCTTTGTTCGATGACACCGGCCAAATCGATGCCCGGCACCATGGGCCACTTGCGCACGATGGGACTGCAGCCGGTGATGGCAAGCGCATCCTTGTAGTTCAGGCTCGACCATTGAACCTCGACTCGCACATCCGCATCCGGCAGTGCTGCATCATCGAGATCCGTCAGCCGGGCAATCGTCTTGCCGTCTTCGCCCTGCTCCAGCAATATGGCCTTGAACATATTGAATTTTCTCCAGTCATTTACGGCAACGCGCGCAAAGGATACTTCAGCAAGCCGATGCTGCTGTAAGGTTTGCCGTGAGCCGACGGTCTCTCGCGCTGAAGCATCAACTGGACAACTATTCATGCACGCCACCCTGCCCCTGCTCGTCCGCACCGATTTTCCGCCAATCAACCGACGTCGAACCGGGATACTGCAGATAAATCTGGGCTACACCTGCAACCAGAGTTGCCTGCACTGCCATGTCAATGCGGGGCCTACACGCACCGAACAGATGAGTCTGGAAACCCTGCACTGCGTGCTCGATTTCATCCGTGCATCGGACATCCGCCAGATCGACCTGACGGGTGGCGCACCGGAGATGAATCCCAACTTCCGCTGGCTGGTGACCGAAGCACGCAAACTGGGCGTGAGCGTGCTGGATCGATGCAATCTGACCATCCTGTCGGAACCGGGTCATGCCACGCTCGCCGCGTTCCTCGCAGAACAGGACGTGCAGATCACCGCGTCGCTACCCTGTTACCTGGAAGACAACGTAGACCGCCAGCGCGGCAACGGCGTCTTCGCACGCAGCATCGCGGCCCTTCAGCAACTCAACGCGCTCGGCTACGGGCAACCCGGATCGGCACTCGAACTCACCCTGGTATTCAATCCTCAGGGTCCTTCGCTGCCGCCGCCGCAGGAAGAACTCGAGGCTGCCTATCGCAACCACCTGATGCGCGAGTTCGGCATCGTGTTCACGCAGTTGTTCACAATCACCAACATGCCGATCCAGCGTTTCGGATCCACGCTCGTGTCGAAGGGAGAATTCGACCCGTACATGCAGACGCTGCGCAGCGCACACCGCGACGAGAACCTCGATCAAGTTATGTGCCGCAACCTGCTCAGCGTGGACTGGGAAGGCAATGTCTATGACTGCGACTTCAACCAGATGCTGGGCCTGCCACTGCGCATCGACGGCCGACCGCGCACTCATCTGTCGCAACTGATCGGGCGCGACGTTGCCGGCACCCCCATCGTCGTGATGGATCACTGCTACGGCTGCACTGCGGGTCAGGGCTCGTCCTGCGCGGGCGCGCTGAACTGAGGCGGCCGCGATGAACAATCCCGTGGTGTTCGGCCTTGCCTTCTGGGGCTTCCTGATTCTTTACGGTGTCGGCATGTACGCGCTGTCGCCACGCGCGGTGGGCCATGCCGGATTCTTCCAGGGACACGACGAGACTGGTCGCCCGGCAGGCACCTGGGCGCTCGGTGCAAGCATCTTCATCTCCTGGATATTCGCCAAGTCGATCACCAATGCCGCCAACCTCGGCGCCACCTACGGCGTCGTCGGAGGACTGGCCTATGCCACCTACTGGCTATCGATTCCGCTTGCCGGCTGGGCCATCCTGCGACTGCGGCGGCGCTGCGGTGCTACCAGTCTGATGACCTTCCTGACCAGCCGGCACGGCAGGCTTGCAGCACTGGCCTTTTCGATCGCCATCCTGGTGCGGCTGTTCAACGAGGTGTGGAGCAATACTGCAGTCGTGGGGGGCTACTACGGCCCGGCCGGCTCTGCGGAATTCATCGGCGCGGCCATGCTGTTCACCGCGGCCACATTGTTCTACAGCCTGAAGGGCGGACTGCGATCGTCGATCTACACCGACGTGCTGCAGACCGGCCTGTTCGTGCTGTTCTTCGCCGTCGTGCTGCTGCTCGTGCTGCCCGAACATGGCCCGGTGAAGCTGATGAGCACCGGCGATTTCCGGCTCGATGCAGGCGTCGACCTTTTGCTGGTCGCGGCGCTGCAGATCCTGTCCTACCCATTTCACGATCCGGTGCTGACCGATCGCGGCTTCATTACGGACGAGCGGTGCATGCTGCGCGCGTTCATCTGGGCCGGTGTGCTCGGCTTCATCTGCATCCTGCTTTTTTCACTGGTCGGCGTGCATGCGCGGCTGGAGGGTCTCGCCGGCGGCGACAACGTACCGGCTGCGCTGGCACGCAGCATGGGACCTGCAGCCCTGTTCGCGATGACCATCGTCATGGTGGCTGCTGCGGGCTCGACACTGGACTCCACCTTTTCATCGCTGGCCCGTCACGTGGCACAGGAACTGCCGCAACTGGCAGGGCGCCCCGAACCGAAGCGTGCCATCGCGCTCGGCATGGCCACCATGGCAGTATTTGCATTGATCGGCAATCTTCCGATGATCGCCGGCACCGACATCCTGAAGGCGACCACCATCAGCGGAACGATGGTTATCGGACTGGCGCCGGTCTTCCTGCTGGCGGGCTTCACGCGGCCCGGCACGCGCGCTGCGGCGTGGTCCTTCCATCTGGCCTTCTGGACCGGCCTCGTGCTCGGCGTGCTGCTTGCCATCGGCCAGATACCCGACAGCTGGGCCATCGGCGACGGCAAATATGCCAGGCTGCTCGGCGTCAATCTTTACGGGCTGCTGCTGTGCACCGCAGGCTATCTGCTGCCGCCACTGATTGCGGTCCGAGTTCGATGAGCACCGAACCGTACGAAGACAGCCTTGCCGAACCCGGCCGCAGTTGCCCGCTGCACTACCGCTACGGCGCTGCAGCGCTGCAGCGCACCGAACACGACCTGCACGCCGACACTCTTTATGTGGCCGGCGGGCTTTACGGCAATCGTCCTGCACTCGATGCGCTGGGGCGCATGGTCGATGCCGAGCGCGGCAACGCACAGCTGTTGTTCAACGGCGACTTCCACTGGTTCGACGTCGATCCGCACAATTTCGCCGACGTGCAGCGGAGGGTACTGGCGCATCGGGCCATCGCCGGCAATGTCGAGGCCGAACTGGCCGACGGCTCGGGTGACGCCGGTTGCGGCTGCGCCTACCCGGACGACGTACCGCATGCCGTGGTCGACCGCTCGAACCGCATTCACACCGAACTGTCGCGTACGGCGCGGCATGACCCGCACTGGCGCGGCGAACTGGCTGCACTCGATTTCTGGCGTGGCGTGAGAATCGGTGATGCGCGCGTGGGCGTCGTGCATGGCGACGCCGAATCGCTTGCGGGCTGGGATTTCGACGCCCGCGCACTGCGCGATCCAGGCCGTCACGCGCATCATGTCGGCGTCTTCGACAAGGCGCGCTGCGACATCCTTGCAAGCAGTCATACCTGCCTCCCTGCGCTGGCCCGCTTCGAGCAGCGTGCAGTCATCAACAACGGTACTGCCGGCATGCCCAACTTTCGAGAACATCTTTTCGGCGTCGTGAGCCGCATCGCGCTCACGCCGTCGCCGCATCCGGTGCTGTACGGCACTCGCATCGGCGCCCTGCATGTCGATGCGCTCGCACTGCGTTACGACGTCGGCGCCTGGCTCGCCGAATTCAACGCGCAGTGGCCGGATGGCTCACCCGCTGCGCTCAACTACCGTGACCGCATCCTTGCCGGCCCGGCCTGGACGATTGCCGAGGCACAGACATGAATGCACGCAAGCTGTCGCTGCTGATCGTTATCGGAGTGCTGATCGCCGCCTTTTTTGCATTCGATCTCGGTCGATTCTTCGATCTGGGGTGGTTCAAGACACAGCAGCAGGCGCTGACCGAACAGGTCGATGCGGCGCCGTGGGCGTCGGCTGCGATCTATTTTTCGATCTACGTGGTCGTTACGGCACTGTCACTGCCCGGAGCGGTGGTGATGACGCTGGCCGGCGGTGCGCTGTTCGGTTTCGTGAAGGCGCTGGTCATTGTTTCGTTCGCTTCAAGTCTGGGGGCGCTGCTCGCCTTCCTGATCGCGCGCCTGCTGCTGCGCGACTGGGTGCAGGCGCGCTTCGGTGCATCGCTGGAGTCGATCAATCGCGGCGTCGAAAAGGATGGCGCGCTTTACCTTTTCACACTGCGACTGGTTCCGGCCTTCCCGTTCTTCGTCGTGAATCTCGCCATGGCCCTCACGGCGCTGCCGGCACGTACGTTCTATTGGGTGAGCCAGCTCGGAATGCTGGCCGGCACCGTCGTGTTCGTAAACGCCGGCACCCAGCTGGCGCAGGTTGAATCCCTGTCCGGCATCCTGTCGCCGGGGCTGATCGGCGCCTTCGTGCTGCTCGGCATATTCCCGCTGATCGCCCGCAAGCTGATCGACATCGTGCGCGCGCGGTCGGTGTTCAAGCGCTGGCCGAAGCCGGCCTCCTTCGACTACAACATGGTCGTGATCGGAGGCGGCAGCGCAGGGTTGGTGACGGCCTACATCGGCGCTGCCGTGAAGGCGAAAGTCGCGCTGATAGAGCAGCATCGCATGGGCGGCGACTGCCTGAACACAGGCTGCGTGCCGTCCAAGGCTCTGATCCGCTCGGCGCGCCTGCTGTCGCAGATCGCCGACGCACCCTCGCTCGGTGTACGCGAAGCCAGTGCGAAATTCGATTTCGCCGATGTGATGGAGCGGGTGTCGCGCGTGGTGCGCGACATCGAACCCCATGATTCGGTCGAACGCTACAGCGGGCTCGGTGTGGACTGTCTGGACGCCAGGGCGCGCATCACCTCGCCGTGGACCGTGGACGTGAAGACGGCAGACGGCGGCACCCGTACGCTGACCACGCGCAACATCGTGATCGCAGCCGGCGCCCGCCCTTTCGTTCCGCCGATTCCGGGCATCGACGACATGGAGCTGCTTACGTCGGACACGCTGTGGTCGCTGCGCGCCCTGCCCGGCCGGCTGCTGGTGCTCGGCGGCGGCCCGATCGGCTGCGAACTGTCGCAGGCCTTCGCACGCTTCGGCGCGAAGGTGACTCAGGTCGAAATGGCGCCCCGTCTGATGGCGCGGGAAGATCCCGACGTATCGGCACTGGTCGAGACGAAGTTTGCGTCCGAAGGCATTTCGGTGCTGACCGGTCACAAGGCGGTGCGCTTTGCGCGCGAAGCGGACGCAAAGGTGCTCTATGCCGAGGGCCCGGCAGGCGAGGTGCGCATCGAATTCGACACGCTGCTGTGCGCAGTCGGTCGCACGCCCAATGTGCAGGGTTACGGCCTGGAAGAACTCGGCATCACCTTGCGCGGCAACCGCACGGTCGATACCAACGACTATCTGGAAACGCTCTATCCGAACATCTACGCCTGCGGCGACGTGACCGGACCGTTCCAGTTCACGCACACCGCAGCGCATCAGGCCTGGTATGCCGCCGTGAATGCGCTGTTCGGACGTTTCCGTCGTTTCCGGGTCGATTACTCGGTCATTCCGTGGGCCACCTTCACCGAACCGGAAGTGGCACGCGTCGGACTGAATGAAAGCGAGGCGGCGGCGCGCGGCATTCCGCACGAAGTGACCCGCTACGAACTCGACGATCTCGATCGCGCGATCACCGACGGCGTGGCACACGGCTTCGTCAAGGTGCTCACCGTGCCGGGCCGCGACCGGATACTGGGCGTCACCATTGTCGGCGAACATGCGGGTGAGCTGATCGCCGAGTACGTGCTGGCGATGAAACACGGCCTCGGATTGAACAAGCTGCTCGGCACCATCCACATCTACCCGACGATGAACGAAGCGAACAAGTACGCAGCGGGCGTGTGGAAGAAGGCACATGCGCCGCACAGCCTGCTCGCGTGGGTGGCGCGCTATCACGCCTGGATGCGCAGCTGATGCAACTATCCGTCGTCCTGCCCGTGCTGAACGAAGCAGATACGATCACGACGACGCTGGCGCACCTTCGCCGGCCGGAAGTGGAAGTCATCGTCGCCGACGGCGGCAGCAGCGACGACACGGTCGCACGGGCGCAGCCGCTCTGCGACCGTATCGTCGCTGCACCGCGCGGCCGGGCCCTGCAGATGAATGCAGGTGCAGCCGCGGCACACGGCGACGTGCTGCTGTTCCTGCATGCCGACACCCGCCTGCCGGACAACGCACTGACCGCCATCACGGATGCCGTCGGCGCAGGTGCCGTCTGGGGCCGTTTCGATGTGCGCATCGAAGGTCAGCATCCGCTGCTCGGCCTGATCGCCCGGATGATGAACCTGCGCTCGCGGCTGACCGGCATCGCCACCGGCGATCAGGCCATCTTCTGCTCGCGTGCGCTGTTCGACGCGCTGGGCGGTTACGCACCGATCGCACTGATGGAAGACATCGATTTCTCCCGGCGCGCGCGCGCGCGATTCGCGCCTTCCTGCCTGCGGGCACGCGTCACGACCTCCGGACGGCGCTGGGAAAAGCATGGCGTGCTGCGCACCGTGCTGCTCATGTGGCGGCTGCGGCTGCGCTATTTTTTCGGCGCCGATCCGCAGGTGCTCGCGCTTGCCTACCGTCCGCATCATGAATGAACGCCGGACGGCAGTGCTGGTGTTCGCGCGTGCTCCGGTGCCGGGCGCTGCCAAGACCCGTCTCGCGCCGCTGCTGGGCGACGCGGGCGCAGCGGACGCCAGCGCCCGGCTCACGTTGCGCGCGCTGCGCAGCGCGCTGGAAGCGGGTATCGGCCCGGTCGAGCTGTGGTGCGCACCCGACTGCACGCACCCGTTCTTCACCGACTGTCGCAAACGCTTTGCCGTCGCGCTGCATGCACAATCCGGCTGCGACATCGGCGCACGCATGGCAGCGGCCTTCGACGATGCCCTCGCACGCCACGCGCGCGTCGTACTGATCGGTGCCGATGCGGTGTCGCTGCAGGCTGCAGACCTCATCGCCGCGGCCGACACGCTGACACATCACGATGCGGTGTTCGCACCGGCGGAAGATGGCGGCTATCTGCTGGTCGGTCTGAATGCACCTCAGCCCGGGCTGTTCGAGAACATCGCATGGGGCGGACCGGACGTGTGGCGGCAGACCTGTTCCCGCATCGCCGCACTCGGTCTGCGCTGTCACGTACTCGCCACCGGCTACGACGTCGACCAGCCGCAGGACTACCGGCGCGCACTGGCCGACGGACTGCTCGAGGACACACCATGCTGACCCGCCTGCACGCGCTGCTGCCTGCGCTGGCCATTGCATCTGCCATCGCCCTGACCCTTGCCTCGTCGGGCGATGCGTGGGCGCAGGGCAGGCTGCCCGCCTTTTCGACGCTGGCTGCCGGCGGCGCGGTCACCGGCTGGGCACCCTACACGCTGGGTGGCAAGGCGGCGCCCGCCGATTTCCGGCTGGTCGAGCTGGACGGCAGCGTCGTACTGCGGGTCGAGGCATCGAACGCCGCATCGGCGCTGAGCCACGCCGGTCGCTTCGATCCGCTCGCCACGCCGTGGCTGAACTGGCGCTGGCGTGCCGACGAATTGCCCGCAGGCGGGCGCTTCGCCACGCGCGACGGCGACGACTACGTACTGCGCATCTATGTGCTGTTCGATTACGACCTGTCGAAGCTGGGCTTCGGCACGCGCACGAAGATACGTCTCGCGCGTGCCTTCTACGGCGAGCAGGTGCCGACTGCCGTGCTGTGCTACGTGTGGGATGCCCGTGCCGCACCCGGCACGCGGGCATGGAGTGCCTACACCGATCGGGTGCGCATGATTGCCGTCGATGGCGCAGGCTCGACGCCCGGCGGCTGGCGCACCGTGAGCCGGAACGTCGCGGACGATTTCCGGGAAGCGTTCGGCGAAGACCCGCCCGCCATCACAGGCATCGTGGTCGCCAGCGACACCGACAACACGGCCGGCCGCGCGCTCGGCTATTTCGGCGACCTGTCGCTGGACGCGCAGGCGCGGCCGTGAAGCGTCTGGTTCTGCTCGGTGGCGGTCATGCCCACCTGTTCGTGCTCGAGGCGTTCGCGAAACAGCCACCCACGGCGGAAGTGCTGCTGATCACACCCGATGCACTGACGCCCTACTCAGGGATGATGCCCGGTGTGATCGCCGGTCATTACCGCCACCGCCAGGCCTGCATCGATCTGCGGCCGCTCGCCGGACGCACAGCCTGCACGCTGAAATTCGATGCGGCCGTGTCGCTGGATGCATCGAACCGGCGCATCCAGCTGGCCAGCGGCGACGCGATCGGCTACGACCTGCTGTCCATCGATACCGGTTCGACGCCGGTGCTGCCCGACCTGCCCGGCGCGGCAAGTCATGGGCTCCCGGTCAAACCGATCGCTTCCCTGCTCGAACACTGGCAGTCCAGCGGCGCCCCGCGGGCAGCCGCCGTGGTCGGCGCCGGTGCCGCGGGTGTCGAGATCGTCATGGCGCTGCGCCATCGTCGACCCGGCATGTCATGCTCGCTGATCGACCGTTCACCCCGCATTCTCGCCGGGCTGCCCGACCGGCTGGCCACAGTGGTGATGCGCGAACTGGGGCGCCAGCAGATCGAGGTGGTCACCGGCGCACAACTGGCGCAGATCGACGCCGAGCGCCTGCTGTTGCAGGACGGGCGCGCGGTCGCCAGCGATTTCACCGTCTGGACGACCGGTGCTGCAGCCGCCGGATGGCTGCGTGAAAGTGGTCTGCAACTGGACGAACGCGGCTTCATATCGACGCTCCCGACGCTGCAGTCCGCCTCGCATCCCGAGGTGTTCGCCGCCGGCGACGTTGCGACGATGATCGACTCGCCGCGGCCGAAATCAGGTGTGTTCGCCGTCCGCGCGGGTCCGCCGCTTGCATCGAATCTGCTGCATGCGATTGCCGGTACGCCGCTCCTGCCGTGGAAACCGCAGGCCGGCGCACTGATGCTGATCGCCTGCGGCCGGCGGCACGCGATTGCGTCACGCGACAACTGGGTGATCCAGGGTGACTGGGTATGGCGCTGGAAGGACCACATCGATCGCAGCTTCATGCGCCGCTTCGATCTCTGAGGGCAGATGCAGGATTCAAGATGAAAGACTCGAGGAACGACCGACTTGCATCTCAAATCATCCGCCCGGCGGCGAGCCGGATGCGGCGCGCGCAGCGCGAGGCGAGTGCTTCGTCGTGCGTCACCAGGATGAGCGTGGTGCCCTGTTCGGCATTCATTTCGAACATCAGGTCGATCACCGATGCACCGGTTGCCGCATCGAGATTGCCGGTCGGCTCATCGGCCAGCAGCAGCCCGGGCTCGGGGGCGAATGCCCGCGCCAGCGCCACCCGCTGCTGTTCACCACCCGACAGTTGCCGCGGATAATGCGTCACGCGTCCGGCCAGACCGACCCGCTCGAGCAGCGCAACAGCCCGCTCGCGCACCCGGTCTACGCCTGCGAGTTCGAGCGGCAGCATCACGTTTTCCAGCGCCGTGAGTGCCGGCAGCAGCTGGAAGGACTGGAACACGAAGCCTATCCTTTCACCGCGCAGCTGCGCGCGCGCGTCTTCGTCCAGCCTGAAGATATCCTGTCCATCGACCCTTACGGTGCCGGTCGATGGCAGATCCAGCCCGGCCAGAAGTCCGAGCAAGGTCGACTTTCCTGAACCGCTGGCGCCGACGATGGCCAAAGCTTCGCCGGCACGAACCGTGAAGGCGATATCCTGAAGGATCTGCAGCGGCGCATTGCCGCTGGTGACCTGTTTTCCCAGCCTGTCGACTTCAAGTACCGACGGGCGCGTTTCCGGAGTGTCTGTAGGCATGAAGAAAGTGTTGTTCTGGTTGTTCTGCATGGTGGTTGCCGCACTGCCCGTTCAGGCGCAGACCGTGCTGGTGGTGGGCGACAGTCTGTCAGCAGGTTACGGTCTGCGCCAGCATGAGGCCTGGCCGGTACTGCTCGGCCAGAAGCTCGCACAGGCGGGTTACGCTCATTCGGTCGTCAATGCCAGCACCAGCGGCGACACCACGGCGAACGGCCTGTCGCGCATCGACGGTGCGCTGTCTGCCCACAAACCCGATGTCGTCATTCTCGCGCTTGGCGCAAACGACGGGCTGCGCGGCCTGTCGCTGAAAAGCATGCGCGAAAACATCGAAAGCATGACCCGCAAATCACAGGCGGCGGGCGCCAAGGTGCTGATTGCCGGCATGCAACTGCCGCCGAACTACGGCCCCGACTACACGCAAAAGTTCGCGGAAACCTTCGGCGAGGTCGCCCGCAGTACGCGATCTGCACTGCTGCCATTCCTGCTCGACGGCTTCGGCAGCGACCCCCTGAGCTTCCAGTCCGACGGCATTCATCCCGTCGCAGCCGCACAGGCGCGCATCGTGGAGAACGTATGGACCCCGCTCGCGCCGCTGCTGGGCAAGGGTGGCACAAGGCAGGCACGCAAGCACTGATCGCCGGCCGTTAACTCGGCCCCCGGCGCCTGGAAACCTTCGGAACACCGCAACGATTCGCGCACAGGAACGATCCACAATGACGGACACATCAGGGCAGCGGCGCCCCTCGGGGCTGGCGACGGTCGAACGTCTTCACGATTTCGACACGATCATAGACACGCGCTCGCCCGCCGAATTCGCGCTCGATCACGTACCGGGCGCCATCAATTGCCCGGCACTCGACGATGCCCAGCGCGCCGAAATCGGCACGCTTTACAAGCAGGTTTCTCCCTTCGTCGCGAAACGGCGCGGCGCAGCACTGGTCGCGCTCAACATCGGTCGTCATCTGCTGGAGCGCTTCCAGGAAAAGGGGCCGGACTGGCGGCCGCTCATCTACTGCTGGCGCGGCGGACGGCGCAGCGGCGCCTTCGTCACCGTGCTCCGCCAGATCGGCTGGGACGCCCACCAGCTCGAGGGCGGCTACAAGAGCTATCGGCGCAGCGTGCTCGATCAGCTCGACAGCCTGCCGGCGCGTTTCGATTTCCGCGTACTGACCGGACCGACCGGCAGCGCCAAGAGTGGCGTGCTGGAACGACTGGCGGCACTTGGCGAGCAGGTGCTCGATCTGGAAGCACTGGCATCGCACAAGGGCTCGGTGCTGGGCGGACAGCCCGGGCAGCCGCAGCCGCCGCAACGGCTGTTTGAATCGCAGTTGATCGAGAAACTGCTGGCGTTCGACCCGTCGCGACCGGTCTTCGCCGAGGCAGAAAGTCGGCGCATCGGCAGCATCACCCTGCCCGATGCGCTGCTCGACCGCATGCGCGCATCGATCTGCCTGCGCATCGATGCGCCGGTCGCCGCTCGCACCCGTTTCCTGCTTCGCGACTACGCCTATCTGACGCAGAATGCAGAAACGCTGATCGCACAGCTTGAACGCCTGAGCGAGCTGCGCGGCCGCAGCACGATCGACGCATGGGCCGCACTGGCACGCGGCGGCGAATGGGAAAAGCTGGTGGATGCCCTGCTCGAGCAGCACTACGACCCGCTGTATCGCAGATCGCAGAACAAGAGCTTTCCTCACCTCGATACTGCGCCGATCGCCAGCAGCCACAGTCTCGACGAAGCGGGGATCGACTCCCTGGCAACGCAGGTCCTGCAGCTGTCGGTTCAGGGCAGCACGGACGCAGCATCCGAGCGCACGGCGCAGATGCGCTGAATCATGGCCGGCGCCGGTCGCGCGATTTCACCCTGTTCGAAAGCCAGCACCTGGCCCCAGGTTCTGGCCCAGTCCAGCAATTCATGCGGCCGCAGCAGGAAATCCGGGTTGGAAGGTTTGCCGAAACGCTCGTTGCCCGCCATGAAGGTTTCGTAGATCAGCACGCCACCGGGACGCAGCAAGGCGGCCAGACGGTCCAATCGCGGCCGGAAGAGATAACGTGTGACCACCACCGCGTCGAAACCGGCATCGGTCCACGGCCAGGTGCCCTCTTCGAGATCGACACAGAGCGTACCTGCACGGGGCACATCCGCCAGCCGGGCCAGTGCGGACGCATCACGGTCGGCCGCCACCACTTCGAAGCCGTGCTCCGCCAGCCAGCGCGCATGACGTCCTGTTCCGCACGCAAGATCGAGTACCCGTGAAGCGGGTCGAATGCATGCAGCGAAACGGGTGACCCAGGACGACGGATCCTGAATCTGGAAATGTGAATCAGATGGCATCTAGAGGCCTTTATTCGGGATTGTTGTGGTGAGGGGCGCATTATCATCCGTGGCATATCAAGGATGACAATGTTCCATTCGCCGGATTCAACGGCGGCCCCGACGGCCGCCTCCGACTTTTTCCTGTGGCGCGCGCTGCCACTCGCACTCCTCGCCGGCGGTGCAGCCGCCGCCGTATCGCTGCCCGCTGGCGCGGCGGTGTTCGTGATCGCTGCCTGCATCGGCGCACTCGCGACGCGCACTATCTCCGATGCAGCGGCTCTGGCAGCGACGCGGCAATTCGAATGCGCGCGTCAGCAGGATTTTGCCGAACTCGCGACCGACTGGCTCTGGGAAACCGATGCCGGTCTGCGGATTCGTCTGTCGCAGGCCAAGAACGAACTGGCCGGCGCGCTGGGCATCGACGTACTCGGTGGCCGCCAGCTCTGGAAAATCGACGTGCTGTCGCCTGTGCACGGCGACTGGGAGGAGTGCCACCGGCAGATTCAGGCCCGACTGCCCCTGAAGTTTCCTCTGGTTCTGCGCATGCCCGACGGCTACGTGCGTCACATCGAACTGCGCGGCCGCCCGGTGACCGACGCGCAGGGAGAATTCTGCGGCTACCGCGGCACGGGGCGGGACGAAAGCCCGTTCGTGCAGTCGACACGGGCGTTGCGCGAACTGGAAGTGCGGCACAGGGAAATGGTGAATCACCTGCGTGAAGTCATTTTCCGCATCGACGCACGGGGCCGTTTCACCTATCTGAATCGCGCCTGGGAGGACCTCACGGGTCAACCCGCCTCGATGGCGATCGGACGCCACGTGCTGGGCTGGCTGTCGAAGGACGAAGCACGTTACCTGCTGGCACGCCTCGAACCCATGCTCGATGGCCGGCGCGACTCCATGCAGGTCGAGGTCCGGACCAGCAGCCGCGGAGAATCCGCGCGCTGGCTGGAGATCGCCGTCAGCGCCCGTTTCGACAGCGGCGGCAAGCTCGAAAGTCTGGCCGGCAGCATCGACGACATCACCCAGCGCAAACAGGCCGAAGCCACCCTCTACGACATCAACACCGAACTGGAACGTCGCGTGAAGCGGCGCACGGCGGAGCTCGAAGCGTCGAATCGCGAGCTGGAAGCCTTTTCCTACTCGGTATCGCATGATCTGCGCAATCCGCTGCGCGCCATCGACGGCTTCTCGCAGATCATCATCGAAGATTACGGCGACCAGCTCGACGCCGTCGCACACAGCCACCTGAGCCGCATCCGCGCCGCGTCGCAGAAACTGTCCCGGCTGATCGATGACCTGCTCGAACTCGGCCGGCTGACGCGCGCCCCGATCAGCCGCATCGAAGTCGACCTGTCGGCGCTGGCCCGCAGCATCGGACGCGAACTGCACGAGAAGGAACCCGATCGGGACGTCCGGCTGACCATCGGCCTGCACCTGATGGCACGTGTCGATCCGATGCTCGCACGGGTCCTGATCGAACATCTGCTGCGCAACGCCTGGGCGTTCACAGTGGGACGGACACCTGCGGAAATCGAGTTCGATGCGCGCCTGCGCAGCCGGGAAGTCGTTTTCCACATCCGCGACAACGGCGCTGGCTTCGACATGGAACACGTCTCACAGCTGTTCCGTCCGTTCAACCGCCTGCACGACCAGACCGACAACAGCGGCACCGGCATCGGGCTGGCCACCGTGCAGCGCATCGTGCACCGGCACGGCGGCCGAATCTGGGCCGAGGGCGCACCCGGCAAGGGTGCGACCTTCTACTTCACGCTGCCGGACCCGGCCAATTAGAAGTTGGCGGAAACGTGCGATGCCGGCATGATGCATGCGCTGACAAATCACCTCACGAAAGAAAAGCAATCCTCTGACTGGATTGAAGATTTCGAATGAGGAACAAACTCGAACTCTGATCGGCCGGTTTTTATGCTGCAATGCAATATAATGAGCTTCGACGTGCATCTGCGCATCGCGCACGACGCGGCAAGGCAGTTGGCATTGACCGCTGATGGCGCATCCCCGCCACGGGAGTAACCATGCAGTACGAGCACTATCTGAAGTCCATGTTCGAGCCGCAGTCGGTGGCCATCATCGGCGCCAGCGAGCGGAGCGATTCGATCGGCGCGCTGCTGATGCGCAACATGATCGAAGCACGTTTCAAGGGTGACCTGTACCCCGTCAACCCGAAACACGATTCGGTTCAGGGCCATCCCTGCGTGCCGCGGATCGACGCGCTGCGCAAGCGCCCCGACCTCGCGGTCATCTGCACGCCTGCTTCAACCGTACCGTGCCTGATCGAGGAATGCGGTCGCGCCGGCATCAAGGCGGCCGTGATCATCAGCGCGGGTTTCGGCGAATCCGGGCCGGCGGGCGCCGAGATCGAGCGACGCACCCGTGCGACCGCCAAGCGCAACGGCGTTCGCATCATCGGTCCGAACTGCCTGGGATTGATGCGACCGTCGCTGGGCCTGAACGCAACTTTTGCCCATTCGTCGGGCATTGCGGGCAGCATCGGGCTGATTTCCCAATCCGGTGCGATCTGCACTGCGCTGCTCGACTGGGCCCAGAGCAACGGCGTGGGGTTTTCGACCGTCGTGTCGCTCGGTGCGTCGATCGATCTCGATTTCGGTGAAATCCTCGACTACATGATTGCCGACCCGCAGACGGAAAGCGTCTTCATGTACGTCGAAGGCATCCGGGACGCACGTCGCTTCATGAGCGCAGTTCGCGCCGCCGCCCGCGTCAAGCCGGTACTGGCCATCAAGGTCGGGCGACACACGTCTGGAGCGAAGGCGGTGACCTCGCATACCGGTGCCATGGTCGGTTCGGACGACGTGTTCGACGCAGCGCTGCGCCGTGCCGGCGTGGTGCGTCTGGCCAACATGGGACAGATGTTTTCCGCCGCCAATGCACTGTTTACCGGCTTCAAGCCCTCCGGGCAGCGGCTGGCCGTGGTGACCAACGGCGGCGGGCCGGGCGTGATGGCCGTCGATCGGGCGGCCGATCTCGGCATTTCGCTGGCCAAGCTGTCGCCGGAAACCATGGATGCACTCAATCGCGCGCTGCCACCGAACTGGTCGCACGGCAACCCGATTGACCTGATCGGCGATGCCGATGCCACGCGTTACAGCGTGGCATTGCAGGCGGTTCTTGCCGATCCGGGCGTCGACGGCGTGCTTGCACTGCTGACACCGCAGGCCCTTTCGCAACCGACGGTGGTCGCGCAGAGGGTAATAGAAATTGCTGCGACTGCGCACAAGCCGCTCATGACCTGCTGGATGGGCGGTGATCAGGTACGTGCGGCGCGCGCGCTGTTCGAGGCGGCGCACCTCCCGAGCTTCCGCTCGCCGGAACCGGCGGTGGAACTGTTCCACAATATTTCGTCCTACTACCGCAATCAGCAGCTGCTGCGACATGCACCGGCGTCGCTCGCGCAGGATCTGGATCCTCCGTCGGTGGAATCGGCGCGACTGGTCATCGAAACGGCCCTGTCCGAACGCCGTACGGTGCTGACGGAAATGGAATCGAAGGCACTGCTGGCAGCGTTCCGCATTCCGATCGCACAGACTGTGGTGGCGCGCAGCGCGACCGAAGCGATGGTTTACGCCGAGGAGATGGGGCTGCCGGTGGCGATGAAGATCGACTCGCCCGACATCACGCACAAGAGCGATGTCGGAGGCGTTCGCCTGCATGTCGACAATCTGCGGGCGGTGAGGGATTGCTGGCAGGAACTGATGGCGGAGGTGGGCCGGCGTGCGCCGAGCGCACGCCTGACCGGCGTATCGATCGAACCGATGGTGACGAAACGCAACGCCCGCGAACTGTTCGTCGGCGTGCTGCACGACGAGGTATTCGGGCCGGTGATCACCTTCGGTCACGGCGGCACGCGCATCGAGGTGCTGCGCGACCGCGCGGTCACGCTGCCGCCGATCAACATCGAACTTGCCCGAGATGCCATCGCACGCACGCGGGTATCGGCCATGCTCGGCGAATTCCGCGGCATGCCGCCGATCGACATGGATGCCCTTGAACGGGTGCTCATCCGCGTGTCCGAAATGGTGTGCGAACTGCCGTGGATCCGCGAGATGGACATCAACCCGCTGCTGGTCGACGAGAGCGGTTGCGTCGCGGTGGACGCCCGCATCATCCTGGGCGACGTGCTGGCCACCGCAACCCCCTATTCGCACATGGCGATCCATCCGTACCCGGCGCGGCTCGAGCATGTGGTCACGCTGCCCAACGGCGCTCGCGTGATCATCCGGCCGATCCGCCCGGAGGACGCCGACCGCGAAGCCGATTTCGTACGCGGGCTTTCGCCCGAAACGCGATACATGCGCTTCATGAGCACCATCAAGGAGTTGCCTACACCGCTGCTGGCCCGGCTCACGCAGATCGACTACGACCGCGAAATGGCGCTGGTCGCCCTGACCGGTGACGGTGATGCGGAAGAACAGATCGGCGTCTGCCGCTATGTGGTGAATCCGGACGGCGAATCGTGCGAATTCGCGATCGTCGTCGGCGATGAATGGCAGCGTCAGGGACTGGCCCGCATCATGATGAACCTGCTGATCGAAACCGCACGCGAGCGCCGGCTTCGCGTGATGGAAGGCGTTTTCCTGGCCAGCAACGAACGCATGCTGCGCTTTGTCCAGAGCCTCGGCTTTCACGTGAACCGCGACCCGGAAGACAGTTCGCTGAGCCTGGGTGAGCTGGAACTGCGCCCGGAATGAGCACGCTGCCCGTGCGCTGCAGCTGGTGTGGCCGCGACCCGCTCTACGTCGACTACCACGACACCGAGTGGGGCGTGCCGGTGCGCGACGAAACGGCGCTGTTCGAACGGCTGATTCTCGAAGGCGCGCAGGCCGGACTGTCCTGGCTCACCATCCTGCGCAAGCGCGCAGGCTATCGTGCAGCCTTCGAATCCTTCGACGCGCCGCGCATCGCGCGCTACGGTGAGGCGGAACGCACGCGGCTGCTGGGTGACGCCGGCATCGTGCGCAACCGTCTGAAGATCGATGCCGCCATCGCCAACGCGCGGGCACTGATCGACCTGCACGACCGTGGCGAAAGCCTCGCTGCGCTGCTGTGGGACAGCGTCGATGGGCAGCCGCTCATCAATCACTGGCGGCATGCAGCGGACTGCCCGTCAAGCACCCCCATGTCGGACCAGCTGTCGAAACGGCTGGCAGAGCGCGGTTTCCGCTTCGTCGGCAGCACCATCGTCTACGCGTGGATGCAGTCGGTCGGCGTGGTCAACGATCATCTGGTCGACTGTTTCCGCCATCGCGAACTGATCCGGCCACTGGACTGATCGCCGGGGCGCGCCGCGCCGGCGAACCGCCGCGACGAACGATAGTCTGAGCGCCGTGTTCCCACTGCGCATGCGGCTTTGATGTCCGACTCCGACCTTCCTCCCGACGAACCCGCACGCGAAGATATCCGGCGCATCGTGGTGTCGTCCTCGCTGGGCCGCCAGCTGCGTGCCGCTCGTGCGAAACAGCGGATTGCAGCCGGCGAACCCGCGCCGGCCCGACCGGCCCGACGCAGTCGCCGCGCCGGTGGCGAGCTGCCCGACCCGGCATCGCTTTCACGACGCATCGACGCGCTGTTCGAGCAACGCGGCTGGAAGGTGTTCGACTTTCAGCGCGCAGTGTGGATGCATCTGAAGGACGGGCACAGCGGCCTGCTGCATGCCGGCACCGGTTCGGGCAAGACGCTGGCTGTATGGCTAGGCGCACTGCGGCGCGCCGCAGGCGAATCGCCCGTCAGCGGTCTGCGGGTACTGTGGATCACCCCGATGCGCGCCCTCGCGGCCGACACCGCACTCACCCTGCGCGAATCTGCGAGCACGCTCGGACTGGACTGGGATATCGGCCTGCGAACCGGTGACACCGGTTCGTCCGAGCGCGCGCACCAGGCACGAGCCCTTCCCCAGGCGCTGGTCACCACGCCGGAAAGCCTGTGTCTGATGCTGTCCCACGAGTCGGCCCGCGAACAGCTCGGTGCACTGACCGCCGTGGTGGTCGATGAATGGCATGAGCTGATCGGCAACAAGCGCGGCGTACAGGTGCAGCTGGCACTTGCGCGGCTACGGCAATGGCAGCCCGCGCTACCGGTGTGGGGCCTGTCTGCCACGCTCGGCAACCCGGATCATGCGATGGAGGTGCTGTGCGGTGCGCATGCCCGCCGCGTGGCGGGAGAGATGGTCCGTCAGGTAAAGCTCGACAGCCTCATTCCGGCGCGTACCGAACGCTTTCCGTGGGCCGGTCACCTCGGCGTGAAACTGGTCGATGAAGTGCTGGCCGAGCTCGATGCAAGCCGCTCGACACTGATGTTCACCAACACCCGCTCGCAGGCAGAGCTCTGGTATCAGACGCTGCTCGCGGCGCGGCCCGACTGGGCGGGTCTGATCGCGCTGCATCACGGCTCGCTGTCGCGCGAGGTGCGCGAATGGGTCGAGGCCGGGCTGAAGAACGGCACCTTGCGCGCGGTGGTATGCACATCCAGCCTGGATCTGGGCGTCGACTTCCTGCCGGTGGACCGGGTTCTGCAGCTCGGTTCGCCGAAAGGCGTGGCGCGGCTCATGCAGCGTGCCGGCCGCTCGGGTCACGCGCCGGGCCGCACGCCGCACGCTACCTGCGTACCCGGCCACGGACTCGAACTGATCGACTCGGCCGCCGCGCGGCGCGCGGTCGCCGCCGGACGCATCGAGCCCCGATACGGGCCGGCAGCACCGCTGGACGTGCTCGTGCAGCACATGGTGACGCTGGCGCTGGCCGGAGGTTTCGACGAGGACGCGCTCAAGACGGAAGTACGCAGCACGCACGCCTACCGCTGTCTCGATGAGGCCACCTGGCGCTGGGCAATGGACTTCGTGTCCCGCGGCGGCGCATCGCTGGCGGCCTATCCGGATTACCGCAAGATCGAACGCGGCGCGGACGGCCTTCACCGGGTGCCACGTGCCGACATCGCGCGGCGGCACCGCATGCAGATCGGCACGATCACCGCTGATTCCGCGGTGGACGTACGCTGGGCGAAGGGGGGACGGAACAGCGGGGCTGCGGGCAGCGCAGGCGGCGCAGCGCTGGCCGGAGGCCGGCTGGGTCAGGTGGAGGAGTCCTTCATCGGCCGGCTCAAGCCCGGCGATTGTTTCCTGTTCGCCGGTCGCGTTCTGGAACTGGTCGCGATACGCGACATGCAGGCACTGGTGCGGGCCGGCGATGCGTCACGCGGTACGGTGCCACGCTGGGCCGGCGGGCGCATGCCGCTGTCGAGCGAACTGGCGCAGGAAATCCGTGCACTGGTCGCACTGGCGGCGCGCGGCGATTACCCGGAACCTGAAATGCAGGCACTGCGCCCCCTGCTCGACCTGCAGCGCGACTGGTCCGCGCTGCCCGGCGAGGGCGAGCTGCTGATCGAGGTGTTGCAGTCGCGCGAAGGCCACCACGCCTTCTTCTTTCCATTCGCCGGCCGGCCGGTGCATGCCGGCCTCGCCGCGCTATTGGCATGGCGCATCGCACGGACGAGGCCGATCACCTTTTCGCTGTCATTCAATGACTACGGCTTCGAACTGCTGTCGGCCGAAGCAGTCGATTGGGCTGACGAGTTGGACCACGGCCTGCTGTCGGACGGTGGCCTGGACACCGACATCGGACATTGCCTCAACGCCGCACAGCTGGCGCGCCGTCGTTTCCGCGAAGTGGCCCGCGTTGCCGGGCTGACTTTCCAGGGTTATCCGGGACAAGGGAAGTCCGCGCGCCAGCTTCAGGTGAGCAGCGAGCTGCTGTTCGACGTGTTCTCGCGTCATGACCCGGACAATCTGCTGTTGCGGCAGGCCAGGCAGGAAGCGCTGCACGAGGAACTGGCCGCCGGGCGCATCGCCGGTACGCTGGCCATGATGCGCAGCGCGCAGCGCCGCATCACGACACCGCCGTCGATGACGCCTTTCGCCTTTCCGCTGCTGGTGGCGCGGTTGCGCGAACGGCTGTCGAGCGAACAACTGTCGGAACGGGTTGCACGCATGATTGAATTGCTGGAAAAGGCCGCGGCGACCGGCACCGGCGCTCGCCGCATCAAAGCGTGAGCGGTACCCTGCCGTTCGGCCCGACGACCCTGTCATTGCTGGCACTGAGTGAAACACCTCGCCAGTCGGCAAGAAAATCAGGTATCCGTGGTTCGGGCAGCGGCCTCGCAATCAGAAATCCCTGCGCGTAAGTGCATTCCTCACCCGACAGCGCCGTCCACTGTGCCGGTGTCTCAACGCCTTCGACGGTTGTTTCGAGCCGCAGTGCGTGCGCGAGGTTGATGATTGCGCGCACGATGGCGCGTGCGCTTTCGTCACGACTGAGGCTGATCACGAAGGATCGATCGATCTTGAGCTTGGTCATCGGAAAACTGCGCAGATACGCAAGCGATGAATAGCCGGTGCCGAAATCGTCGAGTGCAATGCCGATGCCGAGTTGGCGCAGCGCACCCAATATATCGCGTGCCGCTGCGCTGTCGTGAATGAGCAGCGACTCGGTGATTTCGATCTCGAGTCGCGATGGCTCGAGTCCGCTCGACGCGAGCGCCGCACGCACGACGTCGACCACGGCACCACGCGCGAACTGAACGGCGGACACGTTGACCGCGACCGTCATGCCGTCCGGCCACGACATCGCGTCCTGACAGGCTCGTTCCAGCGCCCAGCGGCCGATCGAAGCGATCAGGCCGGTCTCTTCCGCGATCGATATGAAATCACTCGGCGCCACCAGGCCACGCTGCGGATGACGCCACCGGATGAGCGCTTCGAAGCCGGCCACGCGGCCGTTGCGCATATCGACCTGGGGTTGGTAGTGAAGCTCGAACTCACCGCGTTCGAGTGCGCCGAGCAGATCGCTGTGAACGCTGAGCCGGTGGCGTGCGCGCTCGTCCATGTCGAGCGCGAAGAAGCGCCAGGTATTGCGCCCTGCAGCCTTAGCAGCGTAAAGCGCCATATCGGCATTCTTGAGCAGCACGTCCGGGTCGTCGCCGTGGAGCGGGGCCAGTGCGATACCGATGCTGCAGCCGATCTGCACGCTCACGTCATCGATCAGCACCGGCTCGCGGAAGGCCTCGAGCAGACGATCCGCCAGCGCCGAGGCGCGCTCGGGCGAGTGCCCTCCCCAGCAGATCAGCGCGAATTCGTCGCCGCCGAGGCGAGCCAGCAGATCGCCTGCACCGATGCGTTCCTTGAGGCGGCGCGACACCAATTGCAGGACGCGGTCGCCGGCCGCGTGTCCGAGCGAATCATTGACGTCCTTGAAATCGTCAAGGTCGAAGAACATCAGCGCGCACGGCCGCGCGCGGTCATCGACCGATGGCCGGATGATGGATAGCTGGGTGCGGAAATAGTGACGGTTCGCAAGCCCGGTCAGCGAGTCGAAATTGGCCAGCGTCGCCATTTCTAGCGCGGCGCGTCGACTGTCGGTGATATCCGAACACACACCACGCCAACCGGCGTGGTGACCACGCGTATCGAACAGGGGCCGCGCGGTGAGCGACCACCAGCGACACTCACCCGACACATTCACGGCAACCGGAACATCACGGAAAGGCACCGCTTGCATGAGATGCGCACTCAGCTTCATGAGCGCGTCCCGCTGGCCATCGCTCATGTCGGCGTCGCCGCTCACGAACAGCTCGATGAAGGGTTTGGACCGCAATTCCTCCTGCGTCCGGCCGAAGATTTCCGCCAGCCTCGCAGACACGTGCTGCAGAAATCCGTTTCTGTCGGTATCCCAGAGCCAGTCGCTCGAGTGCGACTCGAAGTCATGCAGCAGCAGACCAACGAGCTCCTTCTGGCGTTCAGCTTCCGCCTCGGTCATCAAGCCGGCGCCGAACGTGCGCGCGCTCCCGATGCAACAGGCGAGCGTCAGGACTGCATAGAGAGAAAACATGAGGACGAGATCGAGATTCCGGACCGGTCCGTCGATCATGAACGCAATGCAGGTGCCCAGAGAAAGTACGACGATGTACGCTGCCGAGGCAGTCGGTATGTTGGCAAGCACGAAACCGCCCGCACAGAGCATGCTTACGGTGACGAACGGAATGATCAGCGTCGCGTCGGCATCGCTGCGATCGAAGAAGATGAATGCCGGCACTGCCCACAGCGCGCCGAAAAATCCGGCGTGCAGCGTGGCGCGACGGAGTGCCCTCGCGGATAATCCGGTACGGGCCGGACGCCGTCTCTGACGCACCCAGGCCTGCATCGTACCGCTCATGCATGCGACCAGCCCCGCCAGCCAGAGTGCAACGACCCAGAACGATGTCCGGTCGCCGAACATCAGCACAATGAGGGTTGCGTTGAAAATACAGGTGAAAATGGACAGCGGAGCGAACCGGAGCACCGAGCGGATCTGCTTCGCGCGAAAGGCAGGCGCCACGTTCTCGTCGGCATCGTAGATGCGGAAAAGGTTTCGGGCTTCGCGTTCCACGCGGGCAATAATGTCACTCATGCGTCGATCGTCCGACATGTTTTCCGGGATACGCAAGTGATCCGGTCGGATTGTTTTTTTCATGGCGATCCATTTCGGTTTCATCACTATCGGAAAAATGCCTGCCGACTTGAATCCCGGAGCATCAGCCAGAATGCCTCAGCTCGCGGCATGACGGTCTCGACATGCATGAGTTGACGATAGCCGGCGAACGGGTCGTGCTGCTTGCCGAACGCGCGCTCTGGTGGCCAGCATGCGGCACCCTGCTGGTGGCCGATGCACATTTCGGCAAGGCCGCAACCTTCCGCGCACATGGCATCGCCGTGCCGTCGGGTACCACCGGCGAGACGCTCGAGCGCCTCGAGAGGCTGCTCGCACAAACCGGGGCGCAACGTTTGATTTTTCTCGGCGACTTCCTGCACGCTCGCGAGGCGCGCCGGCCGGCATTGCTGGAACGCCTTGCCGCACTGCGCAAGCCGGCCATCGAATGGGTGCTGGTGCGCGGCAACCACGACATGCATTCAGGCGTACCGCCCGAACTGGGTCTGACCGTGGTGGATGAACCGTGGCATCAGGGGCCGTTCGCGCTGAGCCACCACCCGGCACCTCAGCCCGGACACTATGTGCTGGCCGGACATCTGCACCCTGCATTGCGTATCGCCGCGGGTGGCGACCGCCTGCGACTGCCCTGCTTCGCGTTCGGCCCTGCTGTCGGGCTGCTGCCGGCCTTCGGTGCCTTCACCGGAAAGATGGACATCGAGCCCGATCCCGACATGCGCTGCTTCGTCGCCACACCGGACCGGATATTCGAAGTGCCGCACGCCCCAACACGCAGCCGCGGCAAGGCATAAAATGCGGGCAGACCGCTCGGCCATCGATGGCCCGACGAAACCGGATCGAGAATGCAATCCAGCCAGAAAGCCCTGAACACCGCCGCGCTGCCCGCCCTGTACGGTGCAGAAGCGCTCAGGCGCATCGAACAGCACTACGCGCCCCGCAGTTCACCGCGACTGATGGAGCGGGCGGGTGCCACCGGCGCGGCAAAGGCGATGGAGATTATGGGCGGTCGTCACGGCCGCGTGCTGGTGATGTGCGGACCCGGCAACAACGGCGGCGATGGGTTCGTGATTGCCCGGCAGCTGCGCCAGACCGGTTTCGATGTGGTGGTGGCCTACGCCGGTGACGAACACCCGCAGGCGACGGATGCCGTATCGGCGTGGGCATCATGGCGGGCGATCGGCGGCGTCACGCTGCCAAGACTGCCACGCGGCGAATACTCGCTGGTGATCGACGCACTTTACGGCATCGGGCTGACCCGACCTGTCGAAGGCGAACACGCTGCATGGATCGAATCCGTCAACAGCATGGAATGCCCGGTATTGTCGATCGACGTACCGAGCGGGCTGAATGCCGATACCGGTCGAGTGCTCGGGCGCGCCATCCGCGCCTCGCATACCGCCACGATGATTGCGCTGAAACCGGGTCTGCTGACGCTGGATGGCCCGGATCACTGCGGGACGCTTTCGCTGCATGACCTCGGTCTCGACTGCAGTGCCGTGGCAAGACCCTCAGGCTGGCAGGTCGGGCGCGCCCTGTTCGACCACCTGCTGCGGCCGCGCGCACGCAACAGCCACAAGGGTACGAACGGCAACGCTGTCATGGTCGGCGGTGCCAGGGGAATGGCCGGGGCGGCACTGCTGGCGGGACGAGCCGCGCTGAAGGTGGGAGCCGGCCGCGTGTATGTCGGCATGCTCGACCATGCAGCGCTGCCGCTCGATCCGGAACAGCCGGAACTGATGATACGCACGCCCGCCGAGGTGCTCGGCGGTGACCTTGCGACCTGCCTCGCCATCGGCCCCGGATTGGGACAAAGCCCGGCGGCGCTCGATCTGATGCGCGAAGCGGTCACGACACCGGCGACGCTGGTGCTCGATGCCGATGCACTCAATCTGCTGTCGCAGCATGCCGATCTTGCAAGTGCCGTGCAGACTCGGGGCGCACCTTCGCTGCTCACGCCGCATCCGACGGAGGCGGCGCGCCTGCTCGGCTGCACCACGGCACAGATTCAGGAGGACCGCATCAAATCGGCGTGCACGATTGCGCTGCGCTACCGGGCGGCAACCGTACTCAAGGGATGCGGCAGTGTGATCGCGCTGCCTGACGGACGCTGGTTCATCAACACTACGGGCAATCCCGGCATGGCGTCTGCCGGCATGGGCGACGTGCTGACAGGGCTGATTGCCGGATTGCTGGCACAGGGATGGCCTGCCGATCTGGCACTGATCGGCGGCGTACACCTGCACGGCATGGCGGGCGACCGGCTGGTTGAACAGGGCAAGGGGCCGAATGGCCTGACTGCAGGCGAGGTCATCGAATCCGCACGCAGCGCCTTCAACGCGTTGATCGCAGGTCACGAGATGCAGGAAGCCGGCCATATCAACACCTGAGCGCAAGCACCCGCTGATCGGCGTGATGCTCATGCTGGCGGCACTATTCTGTTTCGCGGTTCTGGATACCACGGGCAAGTACCTTTCGCAGCGCTATCCGGTCGGCGTGCTGGTGTGGGCGCGCTATCTCGTACCCGCCGTCGTGCTCGGCGCCGTGCTCTACCCGCACATGGGACGGAACCTCGTCGCGACGGCGCGCTGGCGACTGCAGATCGTGCGCGCAGCCCTGCTGGCCGGCGTATCCTTCCTGATCATGGGCGGGCTGCGCACCATCCCGATGGCAGAAGGCACCTCGCTGTTCTTCATCACTCCGCTGATCGTGACCCTGCTGGCCGGCCCGGTACTGGGCGAACGGGTCACGCCGGCGCACTGGCTGCTCGCGCTGTTCGGCTTCTCCGGCGTGTTGCTGATCGCGCGCCCGGACGGCGATCTGCCGCTCGGCCCGGTACTCATGCTGCTGGCCGGCTCGCTGCTCTACGCCCTGTACCAGCTCGCAACGCGCAAGCTGGCGCCCACCGAGCGCCCGCTGACGACACTTTTCTACACGGCGCTGATCGGCGCCGGCCTGTCGTCGGTCGCCCTGCCGGCAGCTGCACACAGCGACATACCTGGCTGGGGGGACGCGCTGCTCGTCCTGTCGCTCGGCGTGTCGGGCATGGCCGGACACTTCCTGCTGATCCGTGCGATGGCCTTCGCACCGGCCTCCACGCTGAGCCCGCTCATCTATGTCCAGCTGGTGTGGGCAACGCTGATGGGCTGGGCGGTGTTCGGGGACTTGCCGGGAGCCAGTGCAATCGGCGGCGCTGCCATCATCGTCGTCAGCGGACTGCTGAGCGCCTGGCTGGCTCATCGCCGTTGAAAGCCCCGGGCAAGGCGCGAGCACCTTGCAGGTATCGCCGCACGGGTTTTGCGCCCGGTTGCCGGGCGTCCCGGCCCGCACGATGTGACTGGCGCCGCATGGCGCTGCGGGGCGCAATGCTAGAATCGGCCGCTCTGAAATCAGAGTGAGTGCCATGCGGGAAAACGAACAACTGTCCATCGAAATTCAGCGCAACGTATCGCAGGCACTCGCGGAGGATGTAGGCACCGGCGACCTGACGGCGCGACTGATTCCGCCGGGCCGCGCGGCGCAGGGTCTGGTCACTGCACGTGAAGAAGCCGTGCTGTGCGGACGCGACTGGTTCGAAGCCTGCCTGCGTGCGCTCGACCCCAAGGCGACCGTTGCCTGGCATGTTAACGAAGGCGCCTGGATTGCCCCGGACGACAAGCTGTGCGAAATATTGTCGGAAACCCGCGCCTTGCTTACGGCAGAGCGCGCAGCACTCAATTTCGTTCAGCTCCTGTCGGCGACGGCCACCATCACGCGCCGTTTCGTGGATGCGATCGCCGGCACGCCGGCGCGCATCGTCGACACCCGCAAGACATTGCCCGGACTTCGTCTCGCGCAGAAGTATGCGGTCAGGGTCGGTGGCGGCCTGAATCACCGCATGGGCCTGTATGACGGAATACTGATCAAGGAAAACCACATCATGGCAGCCGGCGGCATCCGCCCGGTTCTGGCGCGCGCGCGGGGTATCGCGCCGTCCAATGCATTCATCCAGATAGAGGTGGAAACCCTCGGGCAGCTGCGCGAGGCGCTCGACGCCGGGGCCGTCATGGTGCTGCTCGACAACATGAGCATCGACCAGATGACGGAGGCGGTCTCGATCAACGAAGGGCGCGCCGAACTCGAAGCGTCCGGAGGGGTGGATTTCGATCGCGTCAGGTCGATTGCCGAGACAGGCGTCGATCGCATCTCGATCGGCGTGCTGACCAAGAACGTACGTGCCATCGATCTTTCATTGCGACATGTCGAACGGTAAGCGTTCGACACCTGCGAACGATACCTGCGGAGACCCGGGCTGATGTGGTTCATCCTTTATTACATAGTCGCAATCACTGTACTGATCCTGCATTTCACGGGTTTTCTGTCGAGAAACAATCTCGAATGGCTGGTTTTCGTACTGGCAGTCACGGTCTTTCCTGCCGTGATCTATCTTTGAAGAATTGACCCAGGCCGAACGAGGATCGCCATGAACCGTACTTCGATAGCCCTGCTCTGCATGAGCCTGCTGCTTGCTGCCTGCAGCAAGGCACCTGAAGCCGAACCGATGGCCTCGGCATCTTCCGTCAAGCGTGCCCCGGTGGCGGCCACACCTGCACCGACAGCTCCTGCGTCAGAGCACACCCCGTCGGCTGCAGCAGCCGGCGATGTCGTGAAGGGCTGGAAGGCCTGGCGGGCAGCTGCCTGCGAGCGTTGCCACGGCGCAGCCCAGGAAGGCATGGTCGGCCCTTCGCTTATCGCCTCACTGAAGGTGCTGAGCAGGGACGAGTTCAGGAAGGTGTTGCTTGAGGGACGCCTCGAAAAGGGGATGCCGAGCCATCCTTACCTCGAACCCAAGCTCGACGATCTGTATGCCTATCTGAAGGGCCGCTCTGACGGATCGATCGCCAACGTGCGACCCGATGGAGCCTGAGTCGCGGCAAAGCGCTCCGACGTCGTCCTGAAGCGCGGACTTCGCGTCATGCCGCGCCCGCGCTGTTCATGAACCCCATCAGAAGCGCGCTTCGACACCGATCTCCATCAGGCGACCGATACCCGGAAAGATGCCTTCGGGTGCGCGCGATGCAATGTACTGCCGGTCGAACAGATTGCGCACCGCGACATACAGCGTGATGGTCCGGTCGAGCTTGATGCGGCCATTCAGATCCCACACCGTGTAGCTCGGCAGAATGCCGGCACGGCCGTTGGCACTTCCCGCTTCCGTGTTTTCAAGATCGGCAAACTGTTCGCCGACATGCGACAGACCGACATTCGCACTCCAGACCGGCTGTTCATAGGCAAGTCTGAGATTTGCCAGATGCTTCGGTGCATAAGTGAGACGATTGCCGTTGCGGTCGGCGCCACCGATGAAGCGCGTGCTGTCAAGTTTCGCCGTCGGCAACCAGGTGTAGTTGCCGGCCAGGCTGAACCCGGCGCCGATCGCGACATCCCCGGAAAATTCCATGCCCTGATTGAGCGTCTTGCCCGCATTGGCGAGCTGCGTGCCGGCGCCACCCGACTCGGTCTGTGACACGAGCTGGTTGTCGAAATCGAGACGGAAGGCAGTCACTTCGTAGTTGCCGCGGGAGAACCTGCCCCGCACACCCGCTTCGTAATTGGTGCTGCGCTCCGCATCGAGGTCGACCGCGCTGCCGTCGTTGGCGATTGCGTCCTGAACACGAGGCGGCGCGAATCCGCGATGCACACCGGCGAACAGCGTGGCATCCGGATAGATCTTCCACGTGGTGCCGATGCCTGGAACCACCTCGGTGTTTTCGGTCTTGCTGGTAGAAGGACCCAACTGCTGCCAGACAGCAACATTGCGCTTCTGCTTGTAGCTCTCGACGCGCACACCGGGCGTGACCGTCCAGCGGTCGGTCAGGTGGAAACGGTTCTGCACGAAAACGGCCAGTGCGTGAGCCCGACGCACGTCATCCTCGCGCACACCATTGATCGCATTCGCATTGTTGCGGGTCGGATCGATAACGTGTGCGGCGGGCGAGCCCTGCGCGCCTTCGACTCGACGGTTGTGCATCTTTTCCCAATGGAAGCGCACGCCTGTCTCGAGGTCATTGCCGATGCCGAACGTCCGGTGCGGCAGCGCCAGCTGCATGTCGATGCCGGCAACATCGAATTCACGCAGACGACCATCCGAACGGCCGCTCATCACGCTGACGCCGGTCGCCTGACTGGATCCTTCCCGCCACCAGTCGCGAGTCGTGTTGTTCCAATACACCAGCGTCTTCAGACTGGCACCGCCACCGAGATCGAGTTCATGATTGATGTCCACGCTGTTGCGGCGCAGGTACATCTTGTCGTTCACCGCCTTGTTCTGCTTGTAATCGCTGTCGTACTCGCGCTGTGTCAGACCGAGATAGGTGTGGTTTGCATCATGATCGTAGTGCGTGAACTTGATGCCGAGGAAATTCCGGTCGTCGATGACCAGCCCGCCCTTGAGCACCACGTCGGTCACCTCGAACGGCATGTTGCGCCAGCCATCGCCCTCCTTGCGCAACACGCTGATGCTGCCGAGCAGACTGTCCCAGGTACCGCCGTACTCGGCGAACACATTGCGGTAGCCATCGCCACCCATGCCGACCTTGACGCGCCCGCCCGGCGTGGTCGGCGGGTTGCGTGTGATGTAGTTGATCGCACCGCCTATGGTCGAGGGGCCGTGGCGCAGCGTGCCGCTGCCCTTGAGTACTTCGATGCGCTCCATGCGCTCGATCGGCGGACTGTAATAGGCAGCCGGGTCAGTGTATGGGCCCAGCGCAATGGGGGCGCCGTCCTCGAGCAGCAGGACCTTGCGACTCATGTCCGAGCCGATGCCGCGAATCGTGATGCGCGGATAGAAACCGTAACCCTCTGTTTCAACGGCATGAATGCCCGGTGTGCGGCGCAATGCGTCCTGGGTGCTCAGCGGCTGTGTCGCTTCGATGGTCGCTTGGTCAATGATCACGCCGGATCCCGGTGTGACGTCCAGGGTACCGGCATCACTGAATATCTTGATCGACGGCAACACGACAGCCTTCGCAGGTTCGGCTGAGGTCTGGCCGGCAAACAACGCCGCGGCAGCGGACACGGCCCAGGCAAGGGGGCGCACTTTGAAGCAGGTGTTCATGGCATTCCAGTCAACAGTTGGCGTTGAATCGATGGCTGGCTGACGGAATATCCGTTGGCGGGCTGTTCGGTCATCGGCGCGCTCGAATGCCTATCAGCCGCGACGGACACAGCTGGCGGATCGGTCAAATGTTAACGCGACGTGCCGAATTGTAAATACGATTTATTCTTATTACAATCCTTATTAGTAGAACCCAAAATCCTGCTCGCAGCCCGACCGGCGGACCGCACCCGTCGTTCCGGGTTTAGGCCTCATTCCTTCTCGGGACTTGCATATGCTGACGACGCTGAATGACCTGCTGACCGCCGACGAACTCGGCCGGCTACGCGCCCTGATCGCGCGCTCGAACTGGACGAGCGGACGCGTGACCGCCGGGCCGCAGGCCTCTGTAGTCAAGAACAACGAACAGCTGGCAGAAGACGCCCCCCTGCTGCCGGAACTGCGCCGCATCGTGCTGAGTGCGGTCGGCCGGTCACCGCTCTTCTTCAGCGCGGCATTGCCGAATCGCATCGTGCCCCCCTGCTTCAATCGCTACGCCGGCAGCAGCAATCGGTATGGCGCGCATGTCGACAACGCGATGCGCGCGCTGCCCGACGGCAGCGGCTATGTGCGCTGCGATGTATCGGCAACCCTTTTCCTGTCGGATCCGGCCGACTACGACGGCGGCGAACTGGTGATCGAAGACACCTTCGGCCGCCATGAAGTCAAGCTGCCGGCCAGCAGTCTGGTGATTTACCCGTCATCGTCGGTGCATCAGGTGCAGCCGGTGACGCGCGGCGAACGCATCGGCTGCTTCATGTTCATCCAGAGCCTGGTGCGTGACGCCGAACAGCGACGGCTGCTGTTCGATCTCGACATGGAGCTGCTCGCGCTGCGGCAGGAATTGGGAGAGACAGCATCGATGGTCAGGCTCAGCGGCATCTATCACAACCTGCTGCGCCGCTGGGGAGACGCATGAACACGCGGCCGGCGTTGCCGCAGTCCATTGCCGACTATCGCGAACTGGCGCGATCGCGACTGCATCCCGATATCTGGCACTACCTCGACGACGGTCGCGACACACCGTGCGGTCGCGCCAACCGTTCCGCATTCGATGCTGCACCACTGATGCCGCGGCCGCTGGCCGATGTGCGCGGTGGTCACACCCGCATCGAGTTGTTCGGCGAGATGTTGGGCCACCCGATGCTGCTGGCACCGCTTGCCTACCAGCGCCTGTACCACCCGGATGGCGAGCAGGCGAGCGCCATGGCGGCGCACGCGCAGGACGGACAGATCGTGATCAGCACGCTGGCCAGCCAGTCTTTCGACGCCATCACCCACGCAGCCGGGCGCGCGCCATGGTTCCAGCTCTACTGGCAGGGCAGTCGCGATGCGACGCGCCGGCTGCTCGACCGCGCGCAGGCGACAGGTGTCAGAGCGGTGGTGTTCACCATCGATGCGCCGGTCAAGCAGACGACGCTCGTCCTTCCGGCACAGGTCGGCGCCGTCAATCTCGACGCACCGACGCACCCGGTCAGCATCGCCGACGGCCAGAGTCAGGTGTTCGACGGCTGGATGGCACAGGCCCCGACCTGGGACGATCTCGTCTGGCTGCGTGACCAGACAACACTGCCGTTGCTGCTCAAGGGCGTGCTGCATGCGGAAGACGCAGTGCGTGCGGCACGACTGGGTTGCGACGGGCTCGTGGTGTCGAATCACGGAGGGAGGGTGCTGCGCGGTGCGCCAGCAAGTCTGTCTTCCCTGCCGGACATCGTGTCGGCCGTCGGTCAGGATGTTCCGGTGCTGCTGGACAGCGGCATCGACAGCGGCAGCGACGTTCACCGCGCGCTGGCGGCCGGCGCACGTGCCGTACTGGTCGGACGGCCTTACATCTGGGGGCTGGCGGGAAACGGCGCACTGGGTGTCGCGCACATCATCCGCCTGATGCGCGATGAACTCGAACTGTGCATGGCGCTGTGCGGCCAGGCCAGCGTGGCGGCTATCGCAGGTAAGCGCGACTGATTTCGCGGAATTCTTCCGTGCCCGAAACACCCAGCCACTCGAATGCAACCATTTCGCGCGACACGATGACGATGCCGTGCTGGCGCATGCGCTCGAGCGCGATGCTCCGGTTGTACGGATCGCGTGACGCGACGCAATCGGCCACCACGAACACCTGCTTGCCGCTCGACTGAAGATCCATCGCGCTCTGCAGCACGCAGATGTGCGCCTCGATGCCGCACACCACCACCTGCGGACGATCGAGGGCACTCACCCCGCGCAGACAACCATCTGCAACGCAGGAAAAATGCATCTTCGACACGATGTCCCGTTCCGGAATCAGATCGCGCAATGCCGCGACCGTCGTGCCCAGTCCCTTCGGATACTGCTCACTGAGCGTGACCGGCAGCGACAGACGCTGTGCGATGTTCAGCAGCCAGAGCACGTTGTCCAGCAGGCACCCGGCATCGTCCATGGCGGGCAGCAGGCGCTCCTGCATGTCTATCAGCAGCAGCGACGAATTCCCGCGGTCGATCAGCATCCGTTTCTCCATACGATGACATGCGCCTTTGCACGGGACATGAAGGATGACCTGAATGAGGTAGCCTAAAGGACAAGCATCGATGCAATCGACAACTCATCGAGTTGTGCCAGCTCTTCGGTGGTCTGCCAGGCCCTGTATTCGAACACACCGATCACGACGGCCAGCAAGAACCCCGACAGGGCAAGCCCGGTCACCCAATGAGGCACAGACCGGCTGCGTCGCCTGGGCATGCCCGCGAGCACGCGCTGCACCAATGCATCCGAAGGCGGCGGTGTCGGCAATGCGCGCAGATCGTTGCGCAGCGCGTCGTCCCTGAAATGTTCAGTCATGTTCATCTCCCGACAGCAAGGCCCTGAGCCGGGCGCGCGCCCGGAACAGCAACTGGTGCGCTGCATTTTCGGCCACACCCAGTTCATGTGCAATCTCGCCGACGTCGCACTCCTGCCAGGCCCACATCATCAATGCTGCACGCTGGCGTGATGGCAGACGCCGCAGCGCATCATGCAGCCGCGCGCTGCGCACTCCATCCAGCCAATTCTCTTCCGGTGTCCGGCCGGGATCCGCCAGGGCTTCAAGCGCCTCTTCACCCGCGTTTTCATGGTGGCGGCGAAAGCGGTCCATACAGAGATTCCGCACGATGGTCGTGAACAGGGTGGACACCCTGGCCCGTGGCTCGAAGCGCGGGGCAAGCTGCCACAATCGGCAGAACGCTTCCTGCACGATGTCTTCGGCCTCCGTTCCGTTGCCGGTCAATCGCCAGGCCAGCGCATGCGCCGGCGGCAACAGTCGTCGCACCAGTTCCTCAGATGCGTTGCGCTCTCCGGCCAATGCCTGTCGCAGCAGGGTGGCTTCGGTACGCCACGCCTGCGGCAGCAGGCCGCCGAGCAGAGGAATCCCCAGATCAGCGGCCAAGTTCGCGCTTCCAGCGGCTGCGTTCTTCCGGAGTCATCTGCTGCAGCATTTCACGACGCTCCCGCAGCAGCGCACGACGCTCGTCCGCCGACAGGGATTGTATGTATGCCCGGCGCTCGGCACGCAGACGATCCCGATCGCTGTCGCTCATCACCTGCCAGTCGCCGCGCAGGCGATCGGCAATTTCCCGGCGCTGTTCCGGTGGGAGCGACGAAAGGCGCTCGCGCAACTGCGCCCGGAACTGCGCGCGCTGTGCGGGCGTGACAGCACGCAACTGCTCGCGCAGCGCACGTGCGCGCTCGTCCCGGACGTCGGCGGGCAGCGTGCTCCAGACCTTGGGATCAGGCACTTCGAGCGGATCGGCACGTGTCACCCCGCAGGCAACGCAGAGCAGAGTTGCAAGCAACGGCACGAGAGAATGACGGACGATATTCATGACCATCGATGAAGTTGTTTTGCATTCAACGCCTGACGCTCCGGATTCTTACGCGCAGGACGGTGATACGCGGGCGTATTACATCCGCTTACAGCATCTTCGCGTAAGAGACTGACTGAATGCTCCGTTCAACCTGCACAGCCGACGCATTCCGCTTACGCTGAGCCACAGGAGAAAATCATGAAATTCATCCCGCTTGCCGCTGCATTCACGCTCCTCACCGCCATCTCTGCCTCTGCGATGGCACAGACAACCCCATCGGAAAGAATGCAACAGCGGGTGGATCAGCGACAGGACCGGCAGGAAACCCGTATCGACAAGGGCATCGAGAACGGATCGATCACGGCGCACGAAGCTGACCGGCTCGAACACCAGCAGTCGAAAATCGACCGTGTCGAAAATAGAGCGTTGGCCGACGGCAAGCTGAATCGCAAGGAAGCTCATCGACTCGAGGGCATGCAGGACCGCACCGGACGGAACATCCGTCACCAGAAGCATGACCGTCAGGCACGACGCTGACGACGCCTCGGCGCCATTTCGGCGCGCGCAGCGCCTAAGGCGCTGACGCGCGTGCGTGCTGTCCGAGCGCCTGGCTCACCGCACGATCGAACATCGGCGCCGCATCGACGATCCGAGCCTCACCGCGCGCCAGCTGAAGCGCAAGTGCGTCCGGGGCGACCGACATGGCACGCGGCGATCCCGGATTGGTGAACAGATAGATGCCTCGCTGCGGACTGACCCAGTTCAGGCGCATCCTCACGAAGTTGCCATCGGCCTGCAGAAACTCGATCCAGTCACCGCGCCTGAGTTCGACCAGACGATCCTGATCCTGAATATCCAGATGTGCCGGCAGGTTCAGTGAAATGTCTTCAAGGTCGAATCCGTCCTGCTCGACATGTTCGCTGACCACTTCAGGCGCTGGCACATCGTCATTTGCCGAGATGACCTCGGGCACCCATTGATCGACAGCCGGCGCACTCGGCGTCAGCCCCGGCTTGATCCACTGCGCATGCAGGTCGAACAGGCCATTGAGGAGCATCAGCTTGTCCGCCGGATGGGTGCCGGCGCCATCGAAACCCTGATTCAGCCTGCGCAGCAAGCCCGGCAGGGCGCTGATCAACGCGCGACGGTCGTCGGCATCCGCCTTGGGCTGGACGCTCCATATGAGTTCGTCCGCTGTTGCCAGCGCCTGCTGGTAGTCGACCGCCGTATCCGCGCCACCGTCCGCCAGCTTGCGCAGCAGGCGACGCCAAACGCCGTCGAGCAGGCTCTGCACGACACCGGGCAAGGGTTTGCGCAACCGCTCATCGACTTCGTCCTCGGCCGCGCGACGAGCATCTTCCCGACGCAGACGCTCCTGCTCTCGCGCACTGGCAATCAGCGAGGCCGCTTCGGCTCGTTGCATTTCCTCCGCTTCGAGCGAAACGATGAAACTCTGCAGATCGACGCTGCACGCCTCGAAAAGACTGAGATCGCGATCGAAGTCACGCAGGATGCGATCGACGATCTCGGCCAGCTTGATGTAGAGCGGGTCGTCGTGCCCGACATCCCGTCCCCAGCGCATCATCGACTGCGAGATCAGGTCGAGCAGGTGGCGTGCCGGGTGGGCCTTGCTGGAAAAGAAGCTGCGATCCAGCATGGCCACCTTGACCAGCGGAATCTGCAGACGGCCGACCAGTGCCTTGATCGGATCGGCGATGTCCGCATCGTCGAAGATCAGGTCGAACAGCATCGCGACGATATCGACCGTGATGGCGTCGAACTGCCCGAGATGCCGCCCCAGTTCTGAGGTGCGGAAATCTCGCAGCAGATTGGGGGGCACACCGAAGCCGGCTGCCGCCGACGCAGGCACCGACATATCGGTATCCGCCTGCAGCGCCGTCAGCGCTTCAAAAACGAACGGCGTCGTCATGCCTGCAGGGCCGGCACCGGCAACAGGCAACGGAATGCCCTGCGCTGCCATCTGCCCCTGGACGAGCTGGGCCAGCATCGCGTAGATGTCTCCATCGGCTTCGCTGACCATGCCGACTGCGCCCGCGTCGCCGAAACCGCCTGACTGACCGAGACCTGCACCGGTAAGCGACGTGGTGAAACCGTAATCCTGCTGCGCCATAGCGCCACCCGGATATCCACTGCCGACAACAGGCACCGCACTGCCGGCTGGCGTTCCGGCACCCGGCACGGGCGGACGGGCCACGCCGGCGCCGCCCGTCCGAGCACTGCTGCGGCGGAAACCACGGCGCAGCCCGGGCAGCACGTTCTGACGCTGCAATCGAACGTTCAGATCCTGATAGAGCCTGGACAGCTCGCGCGAAATCTGCGATTCGAGCGACTGCAGCAGCACCAGACGCATCTGGACACTGGCATCGACTTCTTCGCAGGCGGCGCGCAGTGCCTTGGCAACGCCTTCCGTACCGAGCGGATTATCGCGATCGGTCGGGTCGGACTTGCCGAGCAGCGAACCCAGGCGCTGCTCCACACCGAACAACTCCTCGTCGCACTGTTCCTTCAGCTTTCGCGTCAATTCGAGTACTGCGAGATCCTGTGTCAAGTCATCTTCGCCGACGAGACTGAGCTCATCGAGCGATTTGGGTGCAGCACCCTTGTCCGCATCGAGCGAATCACCGCGCACGCGTGCGTCAAAGTAGCGGGTCAGGTGATCGATGAAAGTCTGTTCGATGCCGGCCCACTGCTGACGGGCCTTGCCGCAGGTGAACATGTAGAGGTTGCGCTGGTCACGGTCGAGTTCAGCCTCGGCACGGGCGACCAGGTCCTCTTCAATCTTTTCCAGCATGCCGCGCAGCGAATCACGCAGACGCCGGATCGTGAAATCGCGGCAGTCGCTGATCACCCGCCCTCGCTCTGGCGGTACGGCATTCGGATTCGATAAGGGCGCAGCGCTCATGTTTAACCTTTGCGGCCGCGCGAAGCGGCCAGAAAAGGCCGACACAGGGATCAATTCGAGGCCGAGCACGAAGCACAGGTCAGCGTCGTGGCGGTCCCGCTGTCGTGGGGCGCGAGGCACCCGGTAGACCGGAAACTTTGCGTCCCCAACTTTCGCTGGGTTTGCCCTGGGTCAGCTTCAATTCATTTTCACAGCGATCGTAACGGCGAATACTGCCGTAACTTTAACAAGCGCTCAAATCTGCAGGGTGGAAATGATGGAATCAATCTCTTCCTTCGATTCGGCAACTACCGCTTCGAGTGTTTCGTTGTCGATGTCCGAGGTGGCAACATCAGCCAGCAGGCTTTCCTCCGCCGGCGATGCGTTGCTGAAAGGATTGGGAAAGGCAGCCATGCTTTCCGCCAGAAACAATACATCGGCCAGCGTCCGCGGCGGCACCACGGCACCTTCTATGGCCGAATCGTCGACTGCAGTGACGATCTGTTCGGGTACCTTCAGCGACTCCAGCACGGCACGCCCGACACTGTGACTGAAGCTGTACATGAGTCCGCCGAGTTCCGCCTCGCGCTGCAGCAGCGCGGGGAAGGCCGACGCCCTGGCCAGCAGGTAGAACTGACCTATTTCGTGCACCAGACCGGCGAACATCGCGGCATCAGGATTCAACCGCGACAATCTGCGGGCAATCACGAAGCTCAGCGCCGAAACATGGATCGTATGGCGCCAGAGATCGTGCGTGAGCACCCTCAGACGTTCGTCGGCGCGCGCATCGACCATCTGCCGCACGATGAGCGACATCGTCAGCATGCGGATCGGTTCCGTACCCACGCGGTTGACGGCTGTGCGTACGTCACTGATTTCATTGCCGCTTCTGTTGTAGGCAACCGAATTGGCAAGGCGGATCGCCTTGGCGCTGAGTACCGGTTCGGCACTCACCAGCCGCGATACTTCGTTGATGTTGATGTCCGGGTTTTCAAGCGCCTGGCGGATGCGCAGGGACACATCGATACTGGTGGGAAAGACGATGTCGCCCGATTCAAGTTCGGCCGAAAGCCTCTGCAACGCTTCAAGCGATTCGTTTACCGGCTCACCCATGACATTTCTCCGTGGCACACGAAAGCGTGCAGCTGATTCAATGTCTGGATTTACGGCACGGGGGCCGGTGGACTTGACCCTGCCGGCGCCCTCATGAAGCCCGGTCTACACAACGTTGCGCGCGATGTACGCCTTCATCGCGGCAACGTCCGCGTCCATGACCTCGAAGCGCTGCGGCAGCGATTCGAGGTGTTCCATGCCGACGGGACGGACCGGTTCGCTGCCCAGTGCCTCGACCACGGTTTCCGCGAATTTTGCGGGCAGTGCCGTTTCCAGCACGATCATCGGTACACCGGGTTCGCGCAGTTCGAGCGCGACCTTCAGACCATCGGCCGTATGCGTGTCGATGGCCCGCCCCCAGCGCTGATGCGCCAGACGCATGGTCGCAAGGCGATGCGCGTGATTGCCGGAACCCGACTGGAATCCATACTCCGACGCAACCCGACCGAACAGCGGCGAACCCGACAGATCGAATGGGCGGCCGCGATCGACCTCGCCCCACATCGCCCGGACCTGTCCGGCATCGCGGCCGGTCAGGTCGAAGATGAAACGTTCGAAATTGCTGGCCTTGGAAATATCCATCGAAGGGCTGGTGGTGTGCAGCGTTTCGGCCGTGGCGCGCGGCCGATAGATGCCGGTGCGGAAGAACTCGTCGAGCACGTCGTTTTCGTTCGTGGCCACGACCAGATGGCGGATCGGAAGGCCCATCATGCGGGCGATGTGGCCGGCGCAGACATTGCCGAAGTTGCCCGACGGCACGGTGAAGCTGGCCTGCTCGTCGTTGCTGCGCGTGGCGGCAAAGTATCCCTTGAAGTAGTAGACGACCTGCGCCGACACGCGCGCCCAGTTGATCGAGTTCACGGTGCCGATGCGGTATTTCGCCTTGAATTCGAGATCGTTCGACACCGCCTTGACCATATCCTGGCAATCATCGAACACGCCGCGCACCGCAATGTTGAAGATGTTCGGATCCTGCAGGCTGAACATCTGGGCCGTCTGGAAACGGCTCATCTTCAGATGCGGCGACAGCATGAACACGCGCACGCCGTGCTTGCCGCGCATCGCGTACTCGGCGCTTGAGCCGGTGTCGCCCGACGTGGCGCCGAAGATGTTCAGTTCCGCCCCGCTCCGCTCGAGCGCGTACTCGAACAGGTTGCCGAGCAGCTGCATCGCCATGTCCTTGAACGCCAGCGTCGGGCCGTTGGACAGTTCAAGCAGGTGCAGATCGCTTTCCAGCGTGCAGAGCGGCGTGATTTCGTTGGCGTCGGAGCCGGACACGGTGTTGCAATAGACCTCCGGCTGGTAGGTGCGATCGATCAGCGCACGCAGGTCATCCGGCGGAATGTCGTCGGCGAAACGCGAAAGAACCGCAAATGCGAGCTGACGATAGTCCATGCCACGCATCGCATCGAGGTCGGCGCGACTGAATGTCGGGTACTTGACCGGCATCGCGAGACCACCGTCGTCCATCAGGCCGCCCAGCAGGATGTCGGTGAAGCGCTTCTGCGGCGCCTGGCCGCGGGTGGATACGTAATACATCGCGTCGCGCATCGGATTCAATATCAGTCAGGAAAGCGCGCAGGGCCATCTTTCAGAGCCGGCGCAAGGGGTCACAATTTATCACAGCGCCGCAACCGGTCCGTTCGCTGATGGCCGGTTATGCCGACATGAAACGCACCATCGTGGGGCGCAGCGCTAGACTTGCGACTTTGCGCGAGCCACCGATGAACGGCCTGATCGATCTGCTGCGCCGCCACCTTGTGTCCGACGCTCCGCCGATGACGCGCGATGAACGCTGGCGCAGCACGATCGCCGGCTTTCTGGGCCTGCTGCTGTTCGAGGGCGTGCTCTTCGTACTGCCCCTCGCACCGGATGAAAAGCGCCTGCTTGCGCCGATCGGCGCCACCTCCATCATCGTGTTCATGCTGCCGCACAGTCCGCTGGCGCAGCCTTGGTCCATCATCGGCGGCCTGATGATCTCCGCCCCCCTCGGTTATGCATGCGGATACTGGCTGCCTGCAGGCCCGTGGGTAGTGGCCATCGCGCTGGCCGCATCGATCTGGCTGACCGCCTTGGCGCGCTGCCTGCACCCGCCGGCCGGCGCCATGGCGCTGACCATGGCCATGGCGGCAGTCGAAGGTGCAGCGTTCGCGCCGGGCATGCTGGCTGCCATGGCCAACACGATCGCCGTCATGGTCGCCGTCATGGTGGTGAACAACCTGATTCCGGGCCGGCATTATCCTCAGGGCACACCACCCGCCGCGCAGCAGCGGCGTGATCACCGGGCGCCCGACGCCATCACGCACAAGGATCTCGAAGCGGCGCTCGGCGAGATCGAAGGCTTTCTCGATGTGCGCGAGGACGACCTGGTCAATCTGTATCAACGCACGATGCGAAAGGCCTTCGAGCGCACGCACATGCTGCGCTGCGGCGATCTGATCGAGCGTGTGACGCCGGTACCGGCCGTCGAATTCGCCACACCGCTCGCGGATGCCTGGCTGATGATGCGCCGGCTGCGGGTCGATGCGCTGCCCGTGATCGACCGCAGCCGGCGGGTGATCGGGCTGCTCGTACTAGAGGATTTCCTGCTGCACGTGTCGCCGGCGGACGACCGCTCGATGCGGGATTCACTCCGTCAACTGCTGGGCCGTGTGCAGCAGGCCCATTCGGACAAGCCGGAGGTGGTCGGACAGGTCATGCGCGACGCACGCGACGGCCTGCTGGTGGCGCGCAAGAACGAGGGCGTTGCCGCGGTCGCGGAGGCGATGGCAAGCGGGCGTCAGCCCGCCGTACCGGTCATCAACAGCGCCGACCGCCTGGTCGGCACGCTGGGGCGTGCCGATCTGGTGGCCGCGCTGTATCACCGCATCGCGCTGGCCGATGCGATGCACGCCGGCTGAACGGCCGAATCAGCCGTTCAGTTCTTCCAGACGCAGGCGGGTGACGCTGCCGACCGTGCTGTCCAGCGCCTCGATGCGGACAATCGCCGCATCGACGTGCTTTTCGCGCGTCACGTGGGTAAGGATGATGATGTTCGCCTGATGCTCGCCTTCCGACGGTTCCTTCTGCAGCATGGCATCGATGCTGATGCCCTGATCGGCGAGGATGCGCGTGATGTCGGCCAGCACGCCCGGTCTGTCCTGCACGCGCAGGCGCAGGTAGTAGGCGCTCTCGACTTCGCTGATCGGCAGGATCGGCGTATCGGAAAGCTGGTCGGCTCGGAACGCAAGGTGCGGCACGCGATGTTCAGGATCCGCGGTATGCAGCCGCGTCACGTCGACCAGGTCGGCGATCACCGAACTGGCGGTCGGCTCGGCGCCGGCGCCACGTCCGTAATAAAGCGTGGCGCCCACTGCGTCGCCCTTGACCACCACCGCATTCATCACGCCTTCCACATTGGCGATCAAGCGCTTGGTCGGAATCAGCGTCGGATGCACGCGCAACTCGAAGCCATCGGCCTTGCGCTTGGTGATGCCCAGCAGCTTGATGCGATAGCCAAGCGCTTCGGCGTAACGGATGTCGTCTGCCGTCAGTTTGGTGATGCCTTCTATATGTACACGGTCGAACTGCACCGGAATGCCGAAGGCGATGGCCGCCAGCAAGGTGATCTTGTGCGCGGCATCGACACCTTCGATATCGAAGGTCGGATCAGCCTCCGCGTAACCGAGCCGCTGTGCGTCGGCCAGCGCTTCGTCGAAGGCAAGTCCCTTGTCACGCATTTCCGACAGGATGTAATTCGTGGTGCCGTTGATGATGCCGGCGACCCACTCGATGCGGTTTGCCGTCAGACCTTCGCGCACCGCCTTGATGATCGGGATGCCCCCCGCCACTGCGGCTTCGAACGCCACCATTACGCCCTTGGCCTGCGCCGCCGCGAAGATTTCCTGCCCGTGAACCGCCAGCAGCGCCTTGTTGGCGGTCACGACATGCTTGCCGTGTGCAATCGCCTCGAGCACCAGTTCCTTCGCGATGGTGTAACCGCCGATCAGTTCGACCACGATGTCGATGTCCGGGTCACGCACCACGTCGAACGCATCGGCGGTCACCTTCGCTGCGCCGCCGGTCAGCGCCTTTGCGCGCTCGGTATCGCGATCGGCCACGACGGTGATCTGGATCGGGCGCCCCGCGCGACGGGTGATTTCTTCCTGGTTTCGCGTGAGCACCGTCCAGGTGCCGCCGCCTACGGTGCCGATGCCGAGCAGGCCTACGTTGATGGGTTTCATGCTTTACCTTGTCGTGTCGTCGAGTGGTGTCTGCGGAACGGCCGGGGCCAGATTCCGCGAAAAATGAAAACAGGCGATGTGCATGCCTTCGCGATGGTAGAAGCGATGCGCATCGATGCGCTGCGTGCCCGAATCGAGCCGCAGACGCGTTGCACCGCGCCTCTGCGCCTCATCCGCCAGCCAGTCGAGCAGAAGTCGGCCTACGCGCCGCGATCGCGACGCCGCCGCAGTGACCAGGTCATCTACGTAGAAGTGGACGCCGTTTGCCGTGTTGCGGTAGCTGCGGAAAACGGCAACGCCCACCACGCAGTCGCCCGCCACGGCCGCCACCATGTCGCCGCCGTCCGCAACGATGCGCTGCATCGTCTGCGCGTAGTCTCCGGGGAGATCGGGCCGCAGCTCCCTATGCACCGGTTCGGCGCGCGCAAGCCAGTCGGGTTCCAGCACCGTCCGCGACGCAGCGACGCGGACGACCTTTACCTCAGCTGCCATGACGCTTCCGGTAACCATCCAGAAAGCGCGCGATGCGACCGATCGCTTCGCGCAGGTCATCTTCGTGCGGCAGGAACACCACGCGGAAGTGATCCGGCCGCGGCCAGTTGAATCCGGTTCCCTGCACCAGCAGCACGCGCTGTTCTTCAAGCAGCTCGAGAATGAAGCGCTGGTCATCTTCGATCTTGTAGACATTCGGATCGAGGCGCGGGAACAGATAGAGCGAGGCCCGCGGCTTGACGCAGCTCACGCCGGGAATCTGCGTGAGCAGTTCCCAGGCTGTATCACGCTGGCGCGCAAGTCGCCCGCCGGGCGCCACCAGGTCGTTGATTGTCTGATAGCCGCCGAGCGCAGTCTGGATCGCGAACTGGCCTGGTACGTTGGAACACAGGCGCATCGACGCCAGCATGTTCAGGCCGTCGATGTAGTCGCGTGCATGCCGCTTGTCGCCGGATACCACCATCCAGCCGGCGCGGTAGCCGCAGGCACGGTAATTCTTCGACAGACCATTGAAGGTGACGAACAGGAGGTCGTCGGCCAGCGAGGCGATCGACGTGTGCGTGGCGCCGTCGTACAGCGTCTTGTCGTAGATTTCGTCCGCGAACACGATCAGGTTGTGCTCGCGCGCGATCTGGACCAGATCGAGCAGCAGCGCGTCAGAGTAGAGCGCACCGGTCGGGTTGTTCGGGTTGATGATGACGATGGCGCGGGTGCTCGGCGTGATCTTGGCGCGTATGTCGGCCAGATCGGGCATCCAGTCGGCACCTTCATCGCAGATGTAGTGACGGGCAGTGCCGCCGGCCAGCGTGACGGCCGCCGTCCAGAGCGGGTAGTCGGGTGCCGGCACCAGCACCTCGTCGCCGCTGTTGAGCAAACCCTGCATCGCCATCACGATGAGTTCGGATGCGCCGTTCCCGATGAAGATGTCGTCGACGCCCACACCCGGAATCCGCTTTTCCTGGCTGTACTGCATGATGGCCTTGCGCGGCGCGAACATGCCACGCGAATCCGTGTAGCCGGATGCATCCGGCAGATTGCGGATCACGTCCTGCACGATTTCCTCCGGCGCTTCGAAGCCGAAGGGTGCGAGGTTGCCGATGTTCAGCTTGATGACGCGCTGGCCTTCTTCTTCCATCTGCCGGGCCCGGGCGAGCACGGGACCCCGGATGTCGTAGCAGACGTTGGCGAGCTTGGATGATTTGGTGACCGGAGGATGCACGATGGCTGAGTCTGAAGAGGCGTTGGATGAATGACGGGTCATGAAGAATGCAGCGAGGCCGCATCTCTCGGCAGGCCGTCGCTCGGACAGCTTTGTCCGCTTGCGAAAAAAGATATGATTGTATGCGACCGTCGAAGGCAGGGCAAAGCTGGCAAGGCAGCCGTGCCGACGGACTTCCCGATCACTCCAGACCGAATCAACCGTGAAGCTGCATCAGAACCCGCTCCAGGCCACATACCTCGTCACCGGATTCGGTGACGGATACCTGCAGGTCGGCGATCGCAGGCTTACCCGCACCATCGTGCTCGGCCCCGGCGTTCTGCTGGAAGGCTGGGGGGCAGCAAGCATCGAACAGCTGGACACGGGCGATTTTGCGGAGCTTGCGACGCTGCAGGCACAGATCATCCTGCTGGGCACGGGTCCGGTGCAGCAGTTCCCGCACCCGTCCCTGCTGCGTCCGCTCATCGACGCGGGAATCGGCGTCGAAGTGATGGACACCCTCGCTGCCGCACGGACCTACAACATTCTGGTCGCCGAAGGTCGGTCGGTGGCCGCCGTGCTGATGCAGCCCGAAGCGCCTTCCTGAGAACGCTGCATCGGACAGGTGCCCGGACCGAAAGTCGCCCCGCCACGAAACCGCAATGCAAGGAGAAGAGATTCCGATGAGCGACACCCCGATCGATGATTTCGCGCTGGCTTCGACTTCGGGACAGGATTTCGTCCTGTCCGCCGCCGCCAGACCGCTTGTGATCTATTTCTATCCCAAGGACAGCACGCCGGGCTGCACCACGGAAAGCGCGCAGTTCCGTGACCTGCATGCGCAATTCTTGTCGGCAGGCGCCGAGGTGATCGGCATTTCGCGTGACAGCATCAAGTCCCACCTTAACTTCAAGTCCAAGCTCGACCTGACCTTCGAACTGGTGTCCGACCCCGAAGAAAAGGCATGTCAGGTGTTCGGCGTCATGAAGATGAAGAACATGTACGGCAAGCAGGTGCGCGGCGTCGAGCGCAGCACGTTCGTGATCGGCGCCGGCAACACGATTCTGCGCGAATGGCGTGGCGTCAAGGTGCCGGGGCATGCCGACGAAGTGCTCGCCTTCGTGAAATCACTCTGAGACCGGTCGAAAACGACACGGAAAACGCCCCATGACCACCCGACGTTCTGCCGCAGCCCCTGCCCGCCGATCACGCAAATCCGCTGCGACCACCAAGCTGTTCGTACTCGACACGAACGTGCTGATGCATGATCCGACGAGCCTCTTCCGCTTCGAGGAGCACGACATCTTCGTGCCGATCATGACGCTGGAGGAACTGGACAACAACAAGAAGGGCATGACCGAAGTGGCGCGCAACGCGCGCCAGGTCAGCCGTCTGCTCGACGAGATCGTCAGCGGTGCCGAGGAGAGCATCGCAAGGGGCATTCCGCTGGCGACCGCATCGAGCGATCTGGCGAGCGGGCATCTGCTGCTGCAGACCGAAGCAATCGACGGTGTGCTGCCGATCGGCCTGCCGATCGGCAAGGCTGACAACCAGATCATCGCGGTGGTGATGCATCTGTCCGAACGGCACCCGGGCCGCGAAGTCATCCTGGTGTCGAAGGACATCAACATGCGCATCAAGGCACGTGCGCTCGGACTGGCGGCGCAGGATTACTTCAATGACAAGGTGCTCGAAGACACCGACATGCTCTACACCGGCACGCGCGAGCTGCCGGAGAAGTTCTGGGACGAACATGGCGGCAATCTAGAATCGTGGAAGGAAAACGGCCGCACGGTGTACCGGGTCAAGGGACCTTTGTGCCCTGACCTGCTGATCAACGAATTCGTTTACCGGGAAACCGGCGCCAAGCAGGACAAGCCTTTCCACGCTCTGGTCAGCGAACGTTCGGGCAAGACGGCGGTGCTGCAGACGCTGATCGATTTCGGCCATCACAAGAATTCGGTATGGGGCATTCTGGCGCGCAACCGCGAGCAGAATTTCGCGCTCAACCTGCTGATGGATCCGGAGATCGACTTCGTGACACTGCTCGGCCAGGCCGGTACCGGCAAGACCCTGCTCACGCTTGCCGCCGGCCTCACACAGGTGCTTGAAACCAAGCTCTACAGCGAAATCATCATGACTCGCGTGACGGTCCCTGTCGGCGAAGACATCGGTTTCCTGCCAGGCACGGAAGAGGAAAAGATGACGCCGTGGATGGGCGCCCTCGAGGACAACCTCGACGTACTGAACAAGACGGATGATCCGAACGGCTCGGGCGAATGGGGGCGCGCCGCAACGCTCGACCTGATCCGCAGCCGCATCAAGGTCAAATCGCTGAACTTCATGCGCGGCCGGACCTTCCTGAACAAGTTCCTGATCATCGACGAGGCGCAGAACCTCACGCCGAAACAGATGAAGACGTTGATCACGCGAGCCGGTCCGGGCACGAAGGTGATCTGTCTGGGGAACATCGCACAGATCGACACGCCATATCTGACCGAAGGCAGTTCCGGCCTGACCTATGTGGTCGACCGCTTCAAGGGTTGGCCGCACAGTGGTCATGTGACGCTGCAGCGCGGAGAACGGTCACGCCTTGCCGATCACGCTGCCGAAGTGCTGTAAATCGCCGGAAGGAGACAGAACCATGATCATCGATCCGATGTTGCTGGACCAGCAGCTTTGTTTCGCCCTCTATGCAGCGACCCACGCCATCACCCGCTGCTACTCGCCGGGGCTCAAGGCGCTCGGGCTCACCTACCCGCAATACCTGGTCATGCTGGTGCTGTGGCAGGAAGATGCGCTGACGCTCAAGGCACTGGCGGAACGTCTCGATCTCGACTCACCCACGCTCACGCCGCTGTTGAAGCGACTCGAGGCCAGCGGTTACATCACGCGCGAGCGCAGCCGGGTAGATGAACGGGCGCTTGAAATACGACTGACCGATACCGGGCGGGATCTGCGGGAACACGCGCAGACCGTGCACATCGAAGTGTCGATGCAATCGGGTCTGGCGCCCGACGTCATGGCGCGCATGCGCAGCGAACTGCAGAAACTGAGCGTGCGGCTGAAGGGTGACGGGAACGCATCGCAGAACGCAGCCTGAGCGCAAGAGCTTCAGTTTCCGAACAGCTTTGCCACCGCTTCGCCCACGCCCTTCACGACCGAACTGCCGGCGCTGCCGACGCCACGCACCAGCCCGCCAAGGCTGACACCCAGTGACTCGGCCACAGAGGTCGCGACGCGTGTGGAGAACCCTTCGTTCAAGGAAAAGGCCGGATCGTCCAGCCGCCCCTGAAGCGTGAAGTCGACGCTGATGCGCTGGTTCCTGTCCTTCAGCAGACCGACCACCGCGGCCCGGGGCATGCCCATGAAGGTGTTGCCGGATGACAGTTCGAGCGAAGTCAGCGTGAGTTTGCCGGGCGCCATGAGGACATTGTCGGACACCGTGGCTTTAAGATCGAGATCCAGCGTACCGCGTTTCACGCCGGTTTCAGCAGCCTGGATCAGATAGGGCTGGAAGACGCGCACGTCGACCTGACGCAACGCGAAATCGAGCCGGGCATCACGCGTCGCCGGCACGATGTGCCCGGTCAGGCTGAGTTCTCCTTCGTTCCGGGGACCGGGCAAGGCTGCAGTGATTCCGACCGCCACCCTGCCCTCCAGCTTCGGCAGATCGATCGGCCCGACGTCTGCCGTCACTTTTTCCAGCGCCAGCCTGTGCGGCGTCCTGCGCACACTGGCATCGAAGAAATCCACCGAGCTGTCGCGCAGTTCGATGCGATCGATCAGGATTTCCGGCAACGCGCCGGGCACCTCATTCGGCTTCGCCTGCGTGCCGGACATGTCCAGAAGCGCCGGCAGCACCCGCAGTGCGCCGTCACGGGTGCGGAGCATGGACAGGTAGCCACCTTCCACCTCGATGCATGCGACGCGCACCCTGGCTGACAGCAGGTCGCGCACCTGCGGTACCACCACCACCCGCCGCGCACGCAGTTCGTCTTCGGCTGGCCACGGTATCTTTCCTTCTCGATCGGCGCGGATCTTCAGATCATGCAGCACCACGGCACGCAGTCCGAGCTCTATCCGTGCAACTTCTCCGCGCGGACCGAGCGCACTTTCCACCTGCGCACGCAAGGTACGCACCGCCACCTGGAAGGCGATCAGCAGCAACAGGACGAGCAGTGCTGAGCCGATCAGCAGACGGCGCAACCACGTGTTCATCTGCGACCAACCTCAGTACTGACCCGGTCGTGCCGCATTGACGAAACGGGTGTGTTCGCCCTGGAAACCAAGAACGACGGTTCCGGTCGGGCCGTTCCGGTGCTTGCCGATGATGATTTCGGCCAGTCCCTTGTCCTGCGAGTCCTGGTTGTAGACCTCGTCGCGATAGATGAACATGATGATGTCTGCGTCCTGCTCGATGGCGCCCGATTCGCGCAGGTCGCTCATCACCGGCCGCTTGTTCGGCCGCTGCTCGAGCGCACGATTCAACTGCGACAGCGCAATGATCGGCACATGAAGCTCCTTGGCCAACGACTTGATTGAACGTGATATCTCAGAAATTTCCGCGGTCCGGTTCTCGCCGTCCCGCGTCCCGGACATCAGCTGCAGGTAATCGACCACGATCAAGCCGAGCTTGCCGCACTGACGGTACAACCGACGCGCCCTTGCGCGCAGATCGGTCGGATTGATGCCGCCGGTTTCGTCGATGTGGATGGGCGCTTCATGCAGCTTGCCCAGCGCCATGGTGAGCCGGCCCCAGTCGTCATCCGTCAGACGTCCGGTGCGCAGGCGACCCTGATCGATCTTGGCGACCGACGACACGAAACGCATGGCCAGTTGCGTGCCCGGCATTTCAAGGGAAAAGATCGCCACCGGGAGACCGAGATCCACCGCGACATGCTCGGCGATGTTCAATGCGAACGAGGTCTTGCCCATGGCCGGGCGGCCTGCGACGATGACCATGTCGCCCGGCTGGAGACCGGCCGTCTTCGCGTCCAGATCGACGTATCCGGTCGGCACGCCGGTCACGTCGGACGGATCGTCGCGGTCGTACAGTTCCTGTATGCGATTGACCACCTGCACCAGCAGCGGCTGGATCGCGACGAAACCCGAACCACTCGACGCACCGGCTTCGGCAATCTCGAATATCCTGGATTCGGCTTCGTCCAGCAGAGTCTTTGCATCGCGCCCGCGTGGTGACAGCGCGCTGGCTGCAATCTCGTCACCTACGCTGACCAGCTTGCGCAGGATGGCGCGTTCGCGAACGATTTCCGCATACCGCCGGATGTTTGCCGCAGAAGGCGTGTTGTTGGCGATTTCTCCGAGATAGGCCATTCCGCCAGTCTGCTGTGCTTCATCAGACTTTTCGATGGACTCGTAGACAGTCACCACGTCCGCCGGCTTGCCCTGTTCGATCAGCCTGGCGATATGACGGAAGATGCGGCGATGATCATCACGGTAGAAGTCAGCTTCGCTGACCTGGTCGCCTACCCGGTCCCACGTGCTGTTGTCGAGCAGCAGGCCGCCGATCAGGGACTGTTCCGCCTCGATCGAATGCGGGGGCAGCTTCAGCGCCGCCACCTGCCTGTCCTGCGCAGCCTGTGCGGCCTGCACTTCAGGGGCCTGTGCGTTGCGAACGCTGCTCATGTTGTCTTCTTCATTGTCTGGAACCGGCGTCGGCAATACCGCAATCTAGCCCTGCAGGGTGCAGGACACAATGGAGCAAGCTGTGGATAAGCTGTGGGAAGCGCGGTGGATGAATCAGCAAGAAAAAAGGCCACCCGGAGGTGGCCTCTTCCAGCGCTGCCCGCAAGGGCAGAGCGTCTTCAGCTTTCGCCGACGACCGACACGGTGACCGTGGCGATCACGTCCGAATGCAGCGCGATTTCGAACGGCGTTTCGCTGACTGCCTTCACCGGACCGTCCGGCATGCGGACCATCGACTTGTCGACCGGGAACGATGCAGCGGTCAGTGCCTCGGCGATATCGGACGTCGACACAGAACCGAACAGGCGACCGTCAACACCAGCCTTGCGGGCGATCTTCACGGTGAAACCTTCCAGCTTTTCAGCGACGGCCCTGGCACCGGCCAGACGCTCTGCAGCGGCCTTTTCCAGTTCCGCACGGCGCGCCTCGAAAACAGCCAGATTTTCCGGGGTGACACGCTTTGCACGGCCGGTCGGAATCAGGAAGTTGCGGGCGTAACCGTCACGCACCTTCACGACATCACCGAGATCGCCCAGCTTGGCGACTTTGTCCATCAGAATGATTTGCATGGTCGTCTCCTCGCTTACTGGTGCAGGTCGGTGAAAGGCATGAGGGCCAGGAAGCGCGCGCGCTTGATGGCCGTCGACAGCTGGCGCTGATAGCCGGCGCGGGTGCCGGTCAGGCGAGCCGGCATGATCTTGCCGTTCTCGGAGATGAAGTCCTTGAGGATTTCAACGTCCTTGTAATCGATCTCTTCGATCTTCTCGGCGCTGAAGCGGCAGAACTTGCGGCGCTTGAACATGCTGCGCGAGCCGCGATCGTCCTTCTTCTTAGCGTTTTTCGGTCTGAAAGCCATGGTGGTTCCTTCCATTTTTGCAACGGTCGCCGAATCAGCTGCCCGTCACGAATTCGATACTGTTTATGTGCATGACTGCCTGCTTGCTTTTCGCACTGCGGGCAGCCATGAATCCCTGCGCAATGAACGTGGTTCCGAGCGGGCTTGCCGAGAGGAGTCTGGCCTGATCACCCAGCAGCACGAAGTTCATTTCCAGCCTGACTTCGCGCGGCGCACCGTTTTCGATCTGCTGCGAAAGATGTTCAAGACATCCTCGCAGGACCGGCACGCCAGCCGGGGTTTGCCTCAGGGCATCCGATTCGAGCAATCTGCCGTGGAGTCTGAAACTATTGACTGCCGCGCCACGAACCTGAACCTGATTCCCCGCTTCCTCTGAACTGCCCGAATCTCTTCTCGTGACCCCGTTCTCCGCTGTCAAGCGGCCGGCTGTTCTGCGGCCACTTCCACTTCCGCTTCTGCGGCCGGCGCAGATTCAGCAGCCGGGGCGAGCAGTGAGCGTGACTTTTCTTCCTTCATCATCGGCGAAGGCGTGACAACCGCCTTGCGCATCTTGATCGTCAGATGACGCAGCACTGCGTCATTGAACTTGAAGGCGTGTTCGAGCTCGGCCAGGGTTTCGTTGTCGCACTCGATGTTCATGAGCACGTAGTGGGCCTTGTGCACCTTCTGGATCGGGTAGGCCAGCTGACGGCGGCCCCAGTCTTCCAGACGGTGGATGCTGCCGCTGCGGCCGGTGACCAGCGTACGGTAGCGATCGACCATCGCAGGCACCTGCTCGCTCTGGTCCGGATGGACGATGAAAACAACTTCGTAATGTCGCATGTAATCTCCTTGCGGTTTTTTGCCGGCCTGCCTTGCAGCAGGCAATCGGCGGTTAAGCCTCCCGGCATGCGAGTCCGGTGAGGCAAGGTAAGCCTATAAGTATAGCTTGCGTACAGGCCTTGTTACAAGCCGATGCGGGCACTGCGCTGGCGGCGCGCCTCGAACAGGCAGATACCGCTCGCGACCGACACGTTCAGGCTCTCCACCGTACCGTGCATGGGGATCATTGCCAGCACGTCGGCCGTTTCGCGCGTCAGCCTTCTCATGCCTTCACCCTCTGCCCCGAGCACCCACGCGACCGCCCCCGACTGATCGATGGAATACATCGACTGCGTAACTTCGCTGGCTGCGCCGATGGTGAGGATGTCGCGCTCCTTCATCTCGCGCAGACTGCGTGCCAGGTTGGTCACCGTGACATAGGGAACCGTATCCGCAGCGCCGCTAGCCACCTTGATGGCAGTCGCGTTCAGTCCCACGGCGCGGTCGCGGGGCGCCACCACGGCGTGTGCGCCGGCGGCATCCGCCACACGCAGGCAGGCGCCGAGGTTGTGCGGATCCTGGATGCCGTCGAGCACGAGCAGCAGCGGCGGCTCCGCCAAAGCATCGAGTACATCGTCGAGCGACCGGTAGGGAATCTGCGCCAGCACCCGCGCCACGACACCCTGATGCCGCGCGGCACCACCGGCCAGTCCGTCGAGCCGCGCCGGATCCGTCTGCAACAGCTTGACGCCCGCCGCCTCTACAGCGCGTACGAGATCCCGCATGCGCCCGTCCTGACGAGCAGCGGACACATACACTTCCTTGACGCTGTCAGGGGCGTGACGAATCTTGGCCGTCACGGCGTGGAAACCGAAGATGTAACGGGTATCGCCACTCATTTGCCGGCTCCCGTCTTCGCGCGAGATGCCTTCGCAGGCTTGGCTGCCTTGGGTGGCTTCGACCTGGGCGATCCCGATGACTTGGCCGTTTTTGCAGACATCGTCGGTATCACGGACTTGGGTTGCTTCACCGATTTGACCGATTTCCCGGAAGCGCCCGACGAAGCCTTGCCGCCAGCCGAACCCGAAATCCCTGAAGCAGCCCTCGCAACCACGGTCTTCGCTGCCCTCGGCGCCTTGACCGGAGCTTTTCCTGCCGGCGCCTGCTTCGGCGCCTTCGTTGCCTTGCGAGACTTTGCAGCGGACTTCACGGCCGGCATCACTGCTGCAGGTGCGACGGCAACCGGTTTCACAGCCGACTTCGCAGCGGATTTCAGCCCGGACTTTTTCGCACGCCCGGATCCCGCAGAAACGTCGTCTGCCGGCCTGACCTGAACCTGATGCGGCTCGTGTCGCGGTTTCCGCCCTCTGACGGATGCGTCCTGCGTCCGGGTAGCACGCGGAACACGCGCAAAATCGTCGGCACTGCCGCCGGCCAGGCGGAATTCGATGCGCGTGTTGTCGAGGTCCACACGCACAACCTGAATGCGCACCCGGTCCGCCAGGCGATACATGCGTCCGCTGCGTTCGCCGACCAGGCGATGCTTGCCCTCGTCGTAGTGGAAGTAGTCGGCTCCCAGTTCCGAAATATGAACCAGCCCCTCGATGAACACATTGTCGAGCGCGACGAAAAGACCGAACGGCACGACGGCCGACACACTGCCCTCGAATTCCTCGCCGACATGATCCTGCATGAAATAACACTTGAGCCAGTTCTGCACGTCACGACTGGCTTCGTCGGCACGCCGCTCCGTGGTCGAACAATGCAGGCCGATGTCTGACCAGTCACCCGGCTCGTAACGCTTCTTCACCAGCGCCGCCTTGATCGCCCGATGAACCAGCAGATCGGGATAGCGGCGAATCGGCGACGTGAAGTGCGTGTAGGCCTCGTAGGCGAGACCGAAATGCCCCACGTTGTCCGGGCTGTACACCGCCTGACGCAACGACCGCAGCATGACCGTCTGCAGCAACTGCCTGTCCGGTCGATCGCCGATCAGTGCGAGCAGTGCCGCATAATCCTTGGCGTGCGGCTTGTCGCCGCCACCCAGCTGAAAACCGAATTCACCGAGGAATGTGCGCAGCTTCAGCAGGCGGTCTTCGCTCGGGCCTTCATGAACACGGTAAAGTGTCGGCTGCTTGCTTTCCTCGAGAAAGCGCGAGGCACACACGTTGGCCGCCAGCATGCATTCCTCGATCAGGCGATGCGCATCGTTGCGCGCGTACGGCACGATGCGGTCGATCTTGCCCTCGTCGTTGAACAGCATCAGCGTTTCGATGGTTTCGAAATCGATCGCCCCGCGTTTGGCACGCGCCTTCTCGAAAACACGGAACACGGCATCGAGCGCTTCAAGTCGCGGCAGCAGCGGCTGCAGACGTTCGCGTGCCGAAGCGTCCTTTTCGTACAGTGCGGCAGCGACTTCCGTGTAGGTCAACCGCGCCTTCGAATTCATCACGGCCGCATAGAAGCGAAAGCGCTGGATCGCACCGGTCGACGACACGTCCATGTCGCACACCATGCACAGGCGATCAACCAGCGGATTGAGCGAACACAGACCGTTTGACAGTTTCTCCGGCAGCATGGGAATCACGCGGCGCGGGAAGTAGACCGAGTTTCCGCGCTCGAATGCTTCGTCGTCGAGCGCCGCACCCGGCTTGACGTAGTGGCTTACATCCGCGATCGCAACGATCAACCGGAAGCCGCGTCCCTTGCGTTCGCAATAGACAGCATCATCGAAGTCGCGCGCGGTTTCGCCGTCGATGGTGACCAGTTCCAACGCACGAAGATCCTCACGTTTTCCGATGTCCGCTTCGCGCACCTCATCGGGCAGGCGCTTCGCCGCAGCGACCGCCTTGCCGGAAAATTCGTGCGGCATGTCGTGCTTGCGCAGCGCGATCTCGATTTCCATGCCCGAGTCGCCGTAGTTGCCAAGCACCTCCACCACACGGCCGATCGGCGGGGCGTAGCGCGTCGGCTGTTCGATCAGTTCGACCTCGACCACGCTGCCGGCGACAGCTCGCAACGTGCGCCGGCCCTTTTCGGGCGCCGCAAGCACGATCTGCTGGCGGATGCGGCGATTTTCCGCGATGCAGAACTGCACCCCATGCTCTTCGACCACACGGGCGACCAGCCGGGTGTTGGCGCGCTCGGTGACTTCGACCACCCTGCCCTCGCGACGACCGCGACGGTCGAGTCCGGAGATGCGGACGAGCACACGGTCACCGTGCAGCACACTGCGCATTTCCTGCGCGCTCAGGAAGACGTCTCCCTTGTCCTCACCGGTGATCACGAATCCGAAACCGTCCGGATGGCCTTCGACCCGCCCGGCAACCAGATCCGCCTTGTCGGGGATGATGTATGCGTCGCGGCGGTTGCGCATCAGCTGCGCCTCGCGCTCCATGGCGCCCAGGCGGCGGACAAAGTGTTCGCGCTCATGCGGCTGGATGTCCAGCGCCTGCGCCAGCTCGTCGGCGCTCATGGGCATTGCGGCCTCTTCGAGTATCTGGACGATGTATTCGCGGCTAGGCAGCGGATTTTCGTAGCGCGTCGACTCCCGTTCGAGGAACGGGTCGGCACGCCTGACTTTGCCTGGTTTCACTCTCTTCTCTGTTTCTCTTGACAACGTAAATGCTTTCTTTAGAATGCGCAGCCTCTTGCCCAGGTGGCGAAATTGGTAGACGCGCTAGTTTCAGGTACTAGTGCCGCAAGGTGTGGAGGTTCGAGTCCTCTCCTGGGCACCAAGAGCAAAGACGAAAGCCGACAGCGATGTCGGCTTTTTTCTTTTGCATCGCCGAATGTTCCGCAGACGTGTTCCAGCAGAGACATTCGCTGCAGCACCGTGCAGCCACTGCCCGATCCGCAATACCCGTACAGGTCGTGCGAATCGGCGCCCGCCATACCTTCACTCGAACGGATGGCGAAGCAGAATCGTTTCGGACCGGTCCGGTCCGGTGGAAATCATGTCGACCGGCACGCCGCAGATTTCCTCTATGCGCTTCAGGTAGCTGCGTGCATTGGCCGGTAGTTCGTTCAATTCCTTGATGCCGAAGGTCGTATCCTTCCAGCCAGGCAGGGTCTCGTACACCGGCTCGCAACGCGCCAGTTCTTCAGCCCCGACCGGCAGAATGTCCGACAGGTGACCGTCGATGCGATAGCCGGTACAGACCTTCAGTTCCTCGACGCCGTCGAGCACATCGAGCTTGGTGACGCAAAGACCTGATATGCCGTTGATCTGGATCGAGCGCTTCAGAGCCGCCGCATCGAACCAGCCACAGCGACGCGGACGACCGGTCGTCGCACCGAACTCATTGCCCTTGGTCGCCAGGTGCCGCCCCGTATCGTCGAACAACTCGGTCGGGAACGGCCCGCTGCCCACACGTGTCGTATAAGCCTTTGTTATGCCCAGCACGTAGTGCAGCATGGTCGGGCCAACGCCGGCACCGGCTGCCGCAGCACCTGCAACGCAGTTGCTCGACGTCACGAACGGATAGGTTCCGTGATCGATGTCGAGCAAGGTGCCCTGCGCGCCTTCGAACAACAGGTTGGCCCCGGCCTTGTTGGCTTCGTACAGCGCGCGCGGCACGTCGACCACCAGCTTTTCGATGCGCGGAGCCAGCGCGAGGGCGCCATCCAGCGTCTGCTGGAAATCGACCTTGGGCGCACCGAAGTACTGGGTCAGCACGAAGTTGTGGAAATCGAGTATTTCGGCGAGCTTCGCGGCAAACCGCGTCGGACGCAGCAGGTCCTGCAGGCGAAGTGCCCGGCGCGCAACCTTGTCTTCATAGGCCGGGCCGATTCCGCGCCCGGTGGTGCCGATCTTGTTCTCGCCCTTGGCCGTCTCGCGCGCACGGTCAAGTGCCTGATGGTAGGGAAGGATCAGCGGACAGGCTTCCGATATGCGCAGTCGCGCTGCAACATCGACACCGGCCGCCTCGAGCTCGTCCATCTCGGCCAGCAGCGCTTCCGGCGACAGCACGACGCCGTTGCCGATGTAGCACGCAACACCCTCGCGCAGCACGCCGCTCGGAATCAGGTGCAGAACGGTCTTCTTGCCCCCGATGACCAGCGTGTGGCCTGCATTGTGACCGCCCTGAAAGCGCACCACCCCCTGTACCGAATCGGTCAGCCAATCGACGACCTTGCCCTTGCCTTCGTCGCCCCACTGACTACCGATGACCACCACGTTCTTCGACATGCTCAAACCTTTCTTTCGAGCGGCACGATCCGCCACTCACCTTCAACGAATTCCAGCTGGCGACCACACGCCAGTTCCCCGACATCCTCATCGTGCCCGGGTAGCGCACTGATCACCACCTCTCCGGCAGCCCGCAGACGCCGAACACATTCACGCAGGCCTGCCTCGTCCAGATGCGGTGCGAGTATCGCAGGGCGCCCCCCCACCCGGGGCGCGTGCCGTGCTAGCTGCCGCAGGTCCAGACTGAAGCCCGTCGCGTTCCGTGCCCGTCCGAAAGCACGCCCGACTTCATCGTATCGTCCGCCGAACGCAATTGCCTGTGCCTGCCCGGCGCAGTATGCAGCGAAGGAGACTCCACTGTGATAGTGATAACCACGCAGATCGGCCAGATCGAATCCGAGCAGGGCAGGGGGGACCGCAGCACCGACCTGCGACAACTCGTCCAGGGCGGTACGGATGTCCGGCAGATCAGGCAGCACGGCGCGAGCACGTGCCAGCGTGTCTGTCTTGCCGTAGAGATCCGGCAAACTCAGGAAGGCATCACGGACGGCAGCCTTCTCGTCGGCGACGAGCTGACGGAGTGACGGGGTGTCTTTTGCCTGGAGTGCCGCAAACAGATCCTGACGACGATCCTCACGCTGCAGACCAGGCGATTCAAGCTGCGAGGCCAGCGCCCGGAAAATACCGACGTGACCGAAATCGATGCGTGCCAATGTGACCTGGGCCAGATCAAGCGACCGCAGCAGCAGATTGACGAGCTCGACGTCCGCCTCGATGCCGGCGTGGCCGTAGAGCTCTGCGCCGAGCTGTATCGGCTCGCGCGTGGCATTGAAACCGGCCGGAAGGGCATGGACGACCGATCCGCAGTAGCACAACCGCACAACACCGTTGCGATTGAGCAGGTGCGAATCGATGCGGGCCACCTGCGGCGTGATGTCGGCACGCAGACCCATGGTCTGTCCGGACAACTGATCGACCAGCTTGAAGGTGCGCAGATCCATGTCGCGCCCGCTGCCGGTCAGCAGTGACTCGATGTACTCGACCAGCGGCGGCACGACCAGTTCGTAGCCATGCAGTGCAAAATCGTCGAGCAACAGACGACGCAGATGTTCCACCTGCCGGGCTTCGTCCGGCAGAAGGTCTTCTATCGATTCAGGAAGTAGCCAGCGACGCATCACTTGAACAGCGCAATCAGCGCCATACCGATAATCATTGAAGTCAGGCCCACGAAACGAAGCTGACCATCGTTCAGTTCGATCGCGCGACGAAAGGTGTCGCGCCACAGGCGTGGAGCCACGAAAGGCAACACGCCCTCGATCACGAGCATGAGGCCGAGGGCAATAAGGAGGATTGAATCCATCGCTGAAAAGTCACCAGCCCGCGTCGCGGGCTGGTGACTTTGTTCCGTACGGTACGAATAACCCGTCGACTATACAGCACCGGTGCAGTGGCTGACGCAGCGCACGGAAGGAGGGGCTAACGCGTAGCGTTCTTGAGATAGCGGAAGAAGTCCGAGCTGGGTTCGATGACCATCAGGTCACTCTTGTTGCGGAAGCTCTTCTGATAGGCATCCATGCTTCGATAGAAGGCATAGAACTCCGGATTCGCGCCGAACGCTTCGGAGTAGATCGCAGCTGCCTGCGCATCGCCGTCACCCTTCACCTTCTGTGCCTCCCGATACGCTTCCGCCACGATGATTTCACGCTGACGATCAGCATCGGCGCGAATCTTTTCGGCCTCGGCAGAACCACGTGAACGAAGCTCATTCGCCACACGCTTTCGTTCGGCCTCCATCCGGCGATACACCGACTCCGAAACCTCGGTCGGAAGATCTACCCGCTTCAGACGCACATCTACGATCTCAACACCGATCTTGACCGCATCGACGTTGGACTTGCTGCGCATGTCCGCCATGATCTTGTCGCGCTCACCGGATACGACCTCATACACGGTACGACGGCCGAACTCTTCGCGCAGTGTTGCATTCACGGTCTGCAGCAGCCGTGTTTCCGCAAGCCTTTCGTTTCCACCGACCGATATGTAGTACTGCTTCACGTCCGTGATGCGCCACTTCACATAAAGATCGACCAGCACGTTCTTCTTCTCGGACGTGATGAAACGTTCCGGATCCGTGCTGTCTAGCGTCAGGATGCGGCGGTCGAACACGCGAACGTTCTGCACCAGCGGCCATTTGAAGTGCAGGCCCGGCTGTTCGATTACCGTACGCACTTCACCGAGCTGGAACACGATCGCATACTGACGCTGATCGACCGTAAACAGCGTACTCGACAGGACGATCAGCGCGAGCGAAATCGCGCCGAGAAACAACGGGAGCTTCTCTTTCATCAACGCTCTCCCCTTTCGCGTGCGCGCAGTGCATCCCGAGACCGCATGTCGGCGGCAGCCGAATCACTGGTCGGAGGCGCCGCATTCAGAACTTCACCCTGACGGGCCCCCGCGGCAACATCGACAGCCGCAGCCCCCGCCTGCTGCATCAGCTTGTCCAGGGGCAGATAGAGCAGGTTGTTGCCACCCTTCGCATCGAGCAATACCTTGCTCGTGTTCATCATGACCTGCTGCATCGTGTCGATGTACATGCGCTGGCGCGTCACTTCCGGCGCCTTGACGTACTCCGCCAGAATCTGCTTGAAGCGGCTGGCATCACCCTGCGCCGTCGCAATGATCCGCTCGCGGTAACCGTTCGACTCCTCGAGCAGTCGGGATGCCGTGCCGCGCGCCTTTGGAATCACATCATTGGCGTAGGCCTGCCCTTCGTTCTTCTGCCTCTCCAGGTCCTGTCCGGCCTTCACGGCATCGTCGAATGCAGCCTGCACCTGCTCGGGAGGCTGAGCATTCTGCAGCGTCAGACGGCTGATCTGTATGCCGGTCTGATAGCGATCGAGGATATCCTGCATGATGCGCTGCGCATCCACGGCAATCTGCTCGCGCCCTTCGTACAGCGTGAAGTCCATCTTGCTCTTGCCGACGACCTCGCGCATGGCGGTCTCGGCGGCATGCACGACAGACTCTTCCGGCAACCTGTTCTGGAACAGGTAGGCAACCGGATCCTTGAGGATGTACTGCACCGCGAACTGAATGTTGATGATGTTTTCATCATCAGTCAGCATCAGCGCTTCCTTGAGTATCTTGTTCCGCTCCGATCCGCGGTAGCCGATCTCGACCGTGCGTACGCCTGTGAGATTGACCAGTTCATGCGAATCGAACGGATACGGAAGGCGCCACTGCAGGCCCGGCTCCGTGGTCTCATGCAGCTTGCCGAAGCGCAGCACTACGCCGCGCTGGCTGGCATCGACAATATAGAGTCCGCTCGCCAGCCACACGATCAGGATGAGCAGCGCAACGACACCAGCTCCGCCACCAAGCTGCCGCGAAGTCACCGGTGGCCGATTGCTGCCGCCACCGTTGCCGGACTTGCCTCCGAACAGGCCGGAAAGACGACGGTTGAAATCGCGCCAAAGGTCTTCAAGGTCAGGGGGGCCCTGATTGTTGCCGCCCTTGTTGCCATTGCCGCCCTGATTGCCCCATCTGGGGTCGTTCAGAGACATCAAGATTGCATTCAGCACGTTCGGATTGGGTCCGTGAGGATGGATTGGGGTTCGGGAAGATCGGACTCTTCCGGAGATGAGTTATCTGAATTCCCGGTTGCTTCGATGACTGGGAGTACAGACTTCGGCGAGGGTTCAAGTTTCAGCCCGCGCGGATCGTCGCTGGGACGAACGCGCTGCGCTGCCGCAAGCTTTTCTTCGCGCAATGCCGCGGAAATCGCAAGCCTGAGATCTGCAAGACCCGCGCCGGACCGAGCACTTACACGCGCTTTTATGGTATCACAGCCCCTCGGATCAACTCCGGGGGCCAGCGCCGGCATGCGGTCGATCTTGTTGTAGACGCGAATCTGCGGCACCGTGTCTGCGCCGATCTCCGCAAGTACGCGATCAACTGCATCGATCTGGGCGTCACGATCGGGCGCGGATGCGTCGATCACATGCAACAGCAGATCCGCACCCGCCGTCTCTTCGAGCGTTGCATGAAACGCAGCAACCAGCGTGTGTGGCAGATCGCGGATGAAACCGACGGTGTCCGACAGTACGACCTGTCCGAAGTCCGCCAGGTAGAGCTGGCGCGACGTGGTGTCAAGCGTTGCGAAGAGCTGATCGGCCGCGTAACTGCCCGCTTTGGTCAATGCATTGAAAAGCGTGGACTTCCCCGCATTCGTGTAACCCACGAGCGCAACGACCGGCGTCGACTGACGTTCGCGCGACTTGCGCCGCACGCCACGCTGCCGCTCCACGCGTTCCAGTCTTTCCTTCAGCGCCTTGACGCGCTGACCAAGTAGCCGGCGATCGGTCTCGAGCTGGGTTTCGCCAGGACCTCGCAGACCGATGCCACCCTTCTGACGTTCGAGGTGGGTCCAGCCACGGATGAGACGTGTGGAGAGGTGCTCGAGCTGCGCAAGCTCGACCTGGAGCTTGCCTTCGTGACTGCGGGCGCGCAGCGCGAAAATGTCGAGGATGAGCGCATTGCGATCCACTACACGGCGCGACAGCGCGCGTTCGAGGTTCCTCTGCTGGCCGGGCGACAGTTCGTGATTGAAGAGCACGATATCCGCCTCGTTGGCATTTGCAAGGTCAAGGATTTCCGCGACCTTGCCCTTGCCTGCGAAGGTCGACGGGTCGGGCGCCTGCCGCCTGCCGCCGATGCGGGCAACCGGCTCGGCACCGGCGCTGCGTGCGAGAAGCGTGAATTCGTCGAGGCGGTTGTCGTAATCATCCGCGCCGAGATCGAGCTGGACGATGACCGCCCGCTCGCCAGTGGCCGGACGATCAATCATCCGCGTGAATTTCCGGAATCAGCATGCAGGCGCGGATCAACTGCCCTCGCCCTGGTCATGCTGGATATTCACAGGGCGCGCCGGCACGACCGTCGAAATGGCATGCTTGTAGACCATCTGTGTGACCGTATTCTTCAACAACACCACGTACTGATCGAAAGACTCAATCTGGCCCTGAAGCTTGATGCCATTGACCAGGTAAATTGCAACCGGAACATGCTCGCGCCGCAGGGTGTTGAGGAAGGGGTCTTGTAGCATTTGCCCTTTGTTGCTCATATTTACACCTCTTGATTATATGAAACGGAACTTTACTGGATTTTTTGATGCACCGCAGCTTTCGACCCAGCGCAATGGATTTCGATCCCCTTGCGGTCGATCTATTTCTCGCGCGCCACGAACGGATTGTGCGCAGTACGGAATTCAACCCGCAACGGCGTCCCCTGAAGCTTGAAGGTTTCGAGAAACGTGTGCTCGAGATAACGTTTGTAGCTTTCGGCGATGTGTTCAAGCGCTGCACCATGGATCACGATCACGGGAGGATTCATGCCGCCCTGGTGCGCGTAGCGCATCTTCGGCCGGAACAAGCCGTGCTTCGGCGGTGACTGCTTCTCGACGGCGGCCTGCAGCGCGCGCGTGAGCCTCGGTGTCGGCAACTTGGTCATCGCTGCAGCGTAGGCCGCATCGACGGCAGCGAACAGCCCGCCCACCCCCTGCCCTTCGAGGGCCGAAATGAAGAGATGGCGGGCAAATCCCAGAAACCCGAGCTTGCGGGCAATTTCGCGCTTGAAGATTTCGCGCCGGTAACTGTCCACGGCATCCCATTTATTGACCGCCAGCACCAGCGCGCGACCGCTCTCGACGATGAAACCACCGATGTGCGCGTCCTGGTCCGACACTTCCTGCGTAGCGTCGAGCACGAGTACGCAGACATTTGCCTGTTCGATTGCCTGAACCGTCTTGATCACCGAAAATTTTTCGATGGTTTCGAACACTCGGCCCTTGCGTCGCAGTCCTGCCGTATCGATCAGGGTGTAGCGTTTGCCGTTGCGCTCGAATGGAATGCTGATGGCGTCGCGTGTCGTACCCGCCTGATCGAAGGCGATGACGCGTTCCTCGCCCAGCAACGCATTGATCAGCGTTGACTTGCCGACGTTCGGGCGGCCTGCAACGGCGATTCGGGGCACCCGGCCATCGGGCTCGACTTCGTCGTCGGGCGGGAAGTCGGCAAGGCAGGTTTCGACCAGATTTCGAACGCCTTCGCCATGCGCCGACGAAATAACGTGCGGTTCTCCCAGCCCGAGCTCATGAAAATCGGCCGCGACGATTTCCTGCCGCATGCCCTCTGCCTTGTTAACTGCAAGGATCAGCGGTTTCCCCACGCGACGCAGCCGGACTGCGATCTCCCTGTCGTGTTCGGTCAGGCCGGCTCGTCCATCGACCAGAAAGATCAGCACATCGGCTTCGGCGATGGCCTGCTCGGCCTGCTGAGCCATTTCGACCATGATGCCGTTTTTGGCAGTCGGCTCGAAACCACCGGTATCGACCACGAGGAACGGACGATCGCCCATGCGGCCATTGCCGTAATGACGATCACGCGTCAGCCCGGGAAAATCCGCGACCAGCGCATCGCGCGTCTTGGTCAGACGGTTGAACAGAGTGGATTTGCCGACATTCGGGCGCCCCACGAGTACCAGTACTGGTTTCAAACGATTACCTCAGCGCACCACAAGGGCGCGCACAGAACCTGCACGACTCTGGACGATGAATGCACGTCCGTAGGGCTGCATTGCTGCATTGATTGCACTGCCGTCGCCAATCAGGCGCGCAGCGAACGCACCGTTTTCACGCTGCAGCAGATGCACGACACCGTCGACATCGGTCACTGCAATGTACTGCTCGAGCACCAGCGGCCTGCCGGGCGCGTGGCCTTTCAGCTTGTCCTGCTTCCAGATGCTCGCCCCGGTGGCGCGATCAAGCGCATAGACCGCACCTGAATCATCGCTGACATAGAGATTCTGTGCATCGACAGCGATGCCGGCGGCGCTTGCGATATCGCGCGTCCAGATGGTGTTGCCGGACTTCAACTCGAAACATGCAACCCGCCCCTGAAAAGCCGCGGCGCAGACATCGCGACCGGCGATCACCGGCGGGCTCGTCACGTCCGCGATACGCTCGAGTTCGGTGGCACCTCTCGACAACGCCACATTCGACTCCCACACGGCGGCACCGGTCGTACGGTTGATGGCTGCGAGCTTGCCGCCCGGGAAGCCGGCAATCACGAAAGACGGCGTGCTGATGACGCTGGCGTGCGTACGCAGTGTAAGGGACGGATTCGGGCGCTGGTAATTCCACTTGCGCGCGCCATCCGTCGCATTGAAGGCCTGAATCCGGCTGTCCGCGCTGCGCACCAGGACGAGGTCGTCCGACAGATGCGGCGGCGCAAGCACTTCCGACGAAACGAGCCCCTGCCATACGGGTTGTCCATCCGTACCGAAGGCCAGCACCTCACCCTTTTCAGTGCCGACCACGACGAGCTTCTCGCTGGCACCCACACCACCGGACAGACTCTTGCCGGCATTGATCTTCCAGGTCTGACGTCCCTCGTCGAGACGAATGATCGAACCGTCGCGGGCCGCCACAAACACCGTTCCACCGACGACAGCCGGTTCGAAAACCGCATTTTCCGAACTACCGGCGCCGAAGCGCCACAATTCCGAAACTTCCGTAGTGGCCGACTGCAGCGGCTCAAGCGCGGGGATCTTCGTCTTTTTCGGTGCGCCGAACGGATTCAACGAATCGAGCGAGAGCGAACTGCACCCGCCCGACAGCGTCATGACCCCGAGCAGTCCAAGCGTCACCAGACGCTTCACTGCGGACCTCCGACTGCGTCGAGCTTGACTTCTATCACGCTGCGATAGCTCTGCGGCATGGCTGCAGCCGCGGCGCCACCGGCACGCACGTTCTCGTCGAACCTGGCCAATGCCGACTGATACGCCGTACGCGCCTCGGCGCGCTTCTCGCTCATCAACAGAATGTCGCCACGCGCTTCCAGGAAGCGGGCTTCCAGCGACGGGTCGGTCTTGCCGTCGAGGAGCTTCGTGGCTTCATCGAAAGCCTGCTCCTCGATCAGCACATAGGCCAGACGCAAACGCGCCAGATCACGCAGCATGTCTTCGGACGCATTCTGTTTCACCCATTCCAGCTGGGCCCGGGCCGTCTTGGTGTCACCGTTGTCGACATGCAGCTTGGCTGCGAGCAGCGCACCGAGACTGGCGTAAGGACTCTTGCCGTAGTGCTCGGTCAGTTCGCCTGACGTCTCGCGGGTCTTCTTCAGGTCACCTGCCATTGCGGCGTCCTGCAGCGCGTCGAAAACCGCACTGGCCTTGACCGATTGATCACGCACGTACCAGTTCCACGCCTGATAGCCGATGAGCGATGCGGAGACCGCAATCACCGTCCACGTGATGATATTGCCCCAGGCACTCCACCATGCCTTGATGGAGGAAAGCTGTTCCTGTTCTTCGAGATCAAGTGCTGCCATGTCTTTGGCTCCTGCCCGGTACGCCGGTTTTGTATGAATTAATGAAGCACGATGGCTGCGTCGTCGTCTTCGCCACCGAGTAAAAGAACTGCCAGATGCTCGACCACGTCTTCACGGCTGATGCGCATCTGCTCACCACCACGCAGCGGCTTGAACATCACATCTCCGGAGGCGACTTCGTCTTCGCCCAGAATCAGCGCAACCGATGCCCCCGAGGCGTCCGCCCGCTTCATCTGCGACTTGAAACTACCGCCACCGCAGTGCATCAGTGTGGCAAAACCGGCATCTCGCAACTGTTCCGACAATGCGAACGCCTGAGCCTGCGCACCGGTACCCGAATGGACGACGTACACCTCCGGGTGTTCCACCAGCGCATCGGCCTGAACCGGACTCCACAACGACAACAATCGCTCCACGCCCATCGCGAACCCTGCGGCCGGCGCCGGTTTCCCGCCAAGCTGCGACACCAGCCCGTCGTACCGGCCGCCTGCGCACACGGTACCCTGCGCGCCGAGCTGGTCGGTCACCCACTCGAACACCGTGAGGTTGTAATAATCGAGCCCGCGCACCAGTCTCGGATTGATCCGGAACGGAATGTTGGCGGCGTGCAGGGTCGCCTGGATGGCAGCGAAATGGTCTGCCGACTCCGCTCCGAGAAAATCGGACAGTTTCGGCGCAGCCTCGACGAGCGACTGCATGGCCGGATTCTTGGTGTCGAGAATGCGCAGCGGGTTGCTGTGCAGCCGACGCCTTGCATCTTCGTCGAGCAGTGCCTGGTGACCCTCGAAGTACGAAATCAGTTCGGCACGATGCTTCAGTCGCTCTTCGGTCGAGCCCAGGGAATTCAGTTCGAGCTTCACGCCCATCAGGTCGAGTTCGTCCCACAGACGCTGGCACATGATGATCAGTTCGGCATCGATGTCCGGACCGGCATAGCCGAGCGCTTCGACACCCACCTGATGAAACTGGCGGTAGCGTCCCTTCTGCGGACGCTCGTGCCGGAACATCGGGCCCATGTACCAGAGCTTGCGCGGGCTGTCGTACAGCAGATTGTGTTCGGTCACCGCGCGCACGCACGACGCCGTACCTTCCGGACGCAGCGTCAGGTACTCGCCGTTAAGGGCGTCCTCGAAGGAATACATCTCCTTCTCGACGATGTCGGTCACTTCGCCGATGGCACGCTTGAACAGCGGCGTATGTTCCAGCAGCGGCATGCGGATAGGACGGTACCCATAGGCACGCAGCCAGTCTCGCACGACGGTTTCGAATGCCTCCCAGCGCTCCGCCTCGTCCGGCAGGATGTCGTTCATGCCGCGAACGGCTTGCAGTTTGCTCATTTGACTTCTTGTTGGCTGTCGGTCGATCCCGACATCTTCCTGGTGTAAGTGCGCGCCACGTAGGCGTCGACGATGTCGCGGAACTCGCGCGCAATGTTGTCGCCTTTCAGCGTGACGGTCTTCTGTCCATCCTCGAACACCGGTGCCACCGGCGTTTCACCGGTACCCGGCAGTGAAATGCCGATGTTGGCGTGCTTGCTTTCGCCGGGTCCGTTCACCACGCATCCCATCACCGCCAGCGTCATGCGCTCGACGCCGTCGTAGCGTATTTTCCAGGTCGGCATCTGTTCGCGCACATAAGTCTGGATGTCCGACGCCAGTTCCTGGAAGAACGTCGAGGTCGTGCGGCCGCAGCCCGGGCATGCCGCCACCATGGGAGTGAACGCACGCAGCCCCATGGTCTGCAGCATTTCCTGCGCGACGATCACTTCCTTCGTGCGGTCGCCGTTCGGTTCCGGCGTCAGCGAAACCCGGATCGTGTCGCCGATTCCCTGCTGCAGCAACACCGACATCGCCGCAGTCGATGCCACGATGCCCTTGGAACCCATACCCGCCTCGGTCAGACCGAGATGCAGCGGGTACTCGCATTTCTTCGCGAGTTCGCCGTAGATCGCGATCAGGTCCTGCACGCCACTCACCTTGCACGACAGGATGATGCGGTCCGGCGACATGCCCCATTCAACCGCCTGCGCGGCGCTCTCGAGGGCGGACGTGACCATCGCTTCGCGCATCACTTCGATCGCGCCCTTGGGTTCGGGACGACGGGCGTTCTCGTCCATCACGCGCGCGAGCAGGGTCTGGTCCAGGCTGCCCCAGTTCACGCCGATGCGAACGGGTTTTTCGAAGCGGCAGGCCATTTCGATGATGGCCGCGTACTGCTCGTCACGCTTGCTGCCCTTGCCGACATTGCCCGGGTTGATGCGCAGCTTGTCGAGCGCTTCGGCGCAGGCCGGATGTTCGCGCAGCAACTTGTGACCGTTGAAATGGAAGTCTCCCACCAGCGGCACATCCACATTCATGCGCAGAAGCTGCTCGCGTACCTTGGGAACGGCTGCCGCCGCCTCCATCGTATTCACTGTGATGCGGACGATTTCCGACCCGGCACGTGCAAGTTGCGCGACCTGGATCGCCGTGGCAATGTGGTCTTCGGTATCCGTATTGGTCATCGACTGAACCACCACCGGAGCGGCAGAACCTATCGTGACACCGGCCACCTTCACCGAGCGGGTGGGCCGGCGCGCGATCGAACCCAGGTCGCGATCGGTCATCATTCAAGCCTCAGACGGGCGACATCGACCTTGGTCGATGGCGCGAGATCGTGTGGAACCCCATCGATGTGCAGCGTCACGGAACGTGCATTGCCGATGACCAGCGACACCGGAAAGGTCGCATTCAGCGTACGGGTGCTGCCTGAACGGTTCAGTTCCGAAAACAGGATCGCTTCCGAACCATCGCGCATTTCGACCCATGAATCGGTGGCAAAGGTGAATGCCAGCTGCCGTTGTCCGGGCAGCGCAGCCACCGCCTGTGCCGGCGCATCAGAGGGTGCCGATACTGCCGCCCCGACGGGCTCGACAGCGGCTTCCGGTGGCGGCAATGCAACGACGTCCGACAGCGTCTGCGTTGGCTCCACAGGCACGACGATCGACGGCTCGACGGGAGACGCCGGCGATGACGTTTCCGATTCAGCCGATACAACGTCGGCAATCTGCGGCGCAGCCGGCCAGAACTCGAACCACACATAGAGCGCCAACGCAACGATGGCCGGCACGCTGAGCGCAATCAGCGGCAACAACCATTTGCGTCGCGCCGACTGGTCAGGCATCGTGACGCCGACATTCGCCTGCTCGATGAGCTGGGGGGTGGCGCACACGTGCTGCTGGTCAAGCCGCCCGAGCAGCGACTGCGCATCCAGCCCGATAAGCGAGGCGTAGTTGCGGATGAAACCGCGGGCGTAAGTCGGGCTGAGAAGCTGCCCGAAATCGTCCGATTCGATGGCTTCGACCTGGCGAGGCGCGAGCTTGATCGCGTTGCTCACGCTTTCGATCGACATGCCGCGCGCTTCCCGCGCCAGCCTCAGCTGCGCACCGACCGAGTCGGTCGCCACCGCCTGCTGAAGCTCCATCGAGACATCCTGCTGTGACATCAGTCGTATTTCCCCTGCATCAGCAGCTGGTGTTCCTGGGTGCCGGCAAAGCGGCGACGCAACTGGCTGGCAAAACCGGCTTCCGAAACCTTGTCGCCGAGCTTGCGCTCTATGCGAACGGCCAGCCAGAGGCTTTCGGATACTGGATCACGCTGAGCATGGAAGTCGCTCAGACTCTTGCGCGCCTCCAGATAGCTGCCCTTGCGGTAGAACAGCGAAGCAAGATTGAACACCGCCTGCGAGTTACCCGGATCTGCATTCACTGCCTTCAGGAAATTCACCTCGGCAGCCTGAAGATCGTTGTTCTGCAATGCGCACAGACCTGCATTCGTGTAGGGCCGGGTCGGCGTCGCGTAGAGCTGGTTGGCGACTGCTTCGGCAAACAATCTCATCGCGCGCTCCGGCTCGCCGTTCAAACACAGAAACCAGCCGTAATTATTGTTGATGTCGGGATCGTTCGACGCGAGGCTCAGCGCGCGCTCGAAGTGCTCGCGCGCCTTGGCCTTCTCGTCGAGATACATGTGGGCAAGGCCCATCAGGTTGTGCGCCGGCCCGTAGGAACCGTCGTCACGCAGTGCCAGACGCCCCTCTTCAAGCGCCACCGCCACATTGCCCGCCTCGAGATAGGCGATTCCGAGTTCGGTGTGCGATTTGGCGCGCGTGCGTGCCGCACCGGTCACGATGGTTTCAACCGGCTTGTAATCGGACACCGGGGCAGCGGTCCGGGTAGGGGTGGACGCCTTGGCCGCCACGCCACCCGCCGCCGTCGGGCCACGCGGATTGGCAGCGCACCCCGAAAGCAGCCAGACGACTGACATCATCGCAGCCACGCCTGCAGTAAATCTTTTCACCGTGCTGGAACCTCCACGAGCGGTATGACCTTGCTGGTGCGTCGGGTGCGGTCCAGCACCTGACCTGCGAGCTGGCCGCAGGCTGCATCGACGTCGTCACCGCGCGTCTTGCGCGTCGTGGTGACGATGCCCTCGGCCATGAGAATGTCCGAAAATGCGCGAATCCGTTCTTTCGGCGAGCGTCCGAAAGGCGCCTGCGGAAAGGGATTGAACGGAATCAGGTTGTACTTGCAGGGCACCTGACGTGCGATCGCGACCAGTTGGCGCGCATGCTCATCCGTATCGTTCACACCGTCGAGCATCACATATTCGAAGGTGATGAAGTCGCGCGGCGCGTGATCGAGATAGCGCACACACGCTGCAAGGAGTTCCCGCAAGGGATATTTCTTGTTGATCGGCACCAGTTCGTCGCGCAGCGCATCGTTCGGTGCGTGCAGCGATACTGCCAGCGCAACCGGACAGGCTTCGCCCAGCCGGTCCATGGCGGGCACGATGCCAGACGTCGACACGGTCACCCTGCGGCGCGACAAACCGTAGGCGTTGTCGTCGAGCATCAGCCGCAGCGCCCTGACGGTCGCATCGAAATTGGCGAGTGGCTCGCCCATGCCCATCATCACGACGTTCGAAATCACCCGTTCTCCATCATTCTCACCGCCGCGCACGGCACCGAGCGCGCGATTGGCAAGCCAAAGCTGGCCGATGATTTCCGACACTTCGAGATTGCGGTTGAAACCCTGCTTGCCGGTCGAGCAGAACGCACAGTCGAGTGCGCAACCCGCCTGGGTCGAAATGCAGAGGGTGCCGCGCCGCTCTTCCGGGATGAATACGGTTTCGATCGCATTGCCAGCTCCGACATCGATCAGCCACTTTCGCGTTCCGTCCGTGCTCGTGCTGTCACGGACAGGAACGGGCGCTTCCACGCATGCGATGTCGGTCAGTGTGGCGCGCAACGATTTGGCCACATCGCTCATCGCGGCGAAGTCACCCTCACCGTTGCGATGTATCCAGCGCATCACCTGCCGCGCGCGGAAGGGCTTCTCGCCAAGACTGGCGAAATAGTCAGCGAAGCCTTCAGCGTCGAACTGCAGCAGGTTGGTGCGTGTCACGCGGTCTCTTTCAACGCGAATAAACGTTCAGCGCGGGGAAGAAGTAGGCGATTTCTGCCGCAGCAGTTTCCGGAGCGTCCGAGCCGTGAACGGCGTTGGCGTCGATGGAATCAGCGAAATCCGCACGGATGGTACCCGGAGCAGCCTTCTTCGGATCAGTCGCGCCCATCAGGTCGCGGTTCTTAGCGATCGCGCCTTCACCTTCCAGCACCTGGATCATGACCGGGCCGGAAATCATGAAATCAACCAGATCCTTGAAGAAAGGACGCTCGCGATGCACTGCGTAGAAACCTTCCGCTTCGGCACGCGAAAGCTGCGCCATGCGGGACGCAGCGATCTTCAGGCCTGCGTCTTCGAAGCGCTGGTAGATCTTGCCGATGACATTCTTTGCGACGGCGTCGGGCTTGATGATCGAAAGGGTACGTTCTGCGGCCATGTTGAATCTCCGGAAAGGGCTTTGAGGAAGTTGCAAGACAACCGTAGATTGTAGCAAGACTGACGCACCAAGTCTCTTCGAGCTACTCTCGAGGCAAAGGGGCCCGCGCACGCAAGGGCAAACAATCAGGTGGTGCATCGCACCAGGATGAGTCATCTTGAGCGAGCAACGATCGTTTTTCCGCGCGAGTGAAGATGGGGCCTGCCGCCGCCATGTTCAACCCGGTCCGAACCACCCTGAAGCGCCGACCGTGTCCGTCGGAGAAGGAATGGAAGGGGCTGCATCCAAGAAACAGGCACAGAACGCACATGCGCGGAGGACGCTCCGCAGGCAATCCATACGTATATGTATGCGCAAAGTGGACAGCACTTCACGAGTGTCCTTGCCCTGCGGGTCCACAGGACGAATTCAGCGCGCCGGAAAAACGATTATTTCGTCTCCGAGATCGAACATGAGTACAACGATGGTGTCCGGAAACGCATCCGACAACTGCCGCGCCTCACCCCATGCACCGAAAGAAAGCGCGCCCTCGGGCGTATGCACCCATGCGATCGCATGGCAATCGGCATCGGACTGTTGCCCGCTCAGGAAACAATCCTCGCCCGTGCGCTGTATCCCGAACCCAAGCCACTCCGCTCTGGCAGGCAGATCGAGCGCCTGTTTGAGCCATGCCAGCGAGGTCCTCGCCGGGCCGAAGTACACCGCAGCATCGAAAGCGTCGACCACGCGTCTCCCTGCACATTTTTTCATGACGAGGATCCGTTTAATGATTTGTCATAATAACAAACCCTTACAAATCATGTAAGCCAAGCAGTGTATGACGCCCCGCCCACCCGTCCTTGAGGACTCGATCGATCAGGAGGGACAAGGATGCAGAAGCGGAAAGGAAAAACCAATCAGGCTTTTGGCCTACACGTCGTCCGTGACGAGCGGGCAAGGCTACGCCGCCTCCGCGGCAAATCGGGGACACATGACGATGCATGGAAATGATGGGCGCACCAGTTTGACGACGCCGACAACCGAGATCATCCGCGGCCGGTGCGTACACACAGCCTCACGCATGACCGAGGATTTTCCGGGGCGCAAGACGGGAATCCAGCGCTCCGCCCGGATCGAATCACGAGCCTGAGCTGCCAACCCGACGTGGAAAATATTCAGACGCAAAAAAGCCAACCCAAGGGTTGGCTCAGTGCCTGTTTCTCTTCGCGTTGTTGGCGCGCCCGGAGCGATTCGAACGCCCGACCCCTTGGTTCGTAGCCAAGTACTCTATCCAGCTGAGCTACGGGCGCGCTGCAAAGAGGCAACAGTATAGCAAAGATTCGCTAACTTTCAACTAAAACGCTGGCGGAGGAGGAGGGATTCGAACCCTCGATACAGGTTTTGGCCCGTATGCTCCCTTAGCAGGGGAGTGCCTTCGACCTCTCGGCCACCCCTCCGGTACTGCAAAGCGCGCGAATGATAACGGTTAGACCCGCTTCGGTCAAACAAACGGCCTGTCGGCCGCCCGTGAATCACGCAGCCGGCTGATCCAGGTCGAATGCACGGTGCAGGACGCGCACCGCGAGTTCGAGATACTTCTCGTCGAGCACGACGGAAACCTTGATTTCAGAGGTCGAGATCATCTGGATATTGATGCCCTCTTCCGCCAGCGTGCGGAACATCTTGCTGGCCACGCCCGGGTGCGAGCGCATGCCGACGCCGACGGCCGACACCTTGCATATGCGGTTGTCGCCCCTGATTTCACGGGCACCGATGTGCTGCCGCACGCCTTCGACGATTTCGGTTGCCTTGGCGAACTCGCTGCGATTGACCGTGAAGGAGAAATCGGTCGATCCGTCGTGACCGATATTCTGGATGATCATATCGACATCGATATTGGCATCCGCGATCGGGCCGAGTATCTGGTAGGCGATGCCCGGCCGATCGGGCACGCCAAGCACGGTCAGTTTGGCTTCATCGCGGTTGAACGCGATGCCGGAGATGATGGGTTGTTCCATATTGACGTCTTCCTCGACTGTAATCAGCGTACCGGGGCCTTCCTGGCCCTCTTCCTCGAAACTGGACAGCACGCGCAGCTTGACCTTGTACTTGCCTGCGAATTCGACCGACCGGATCTGCAGCACCTTCGACCCGAGACTCGCCATTTCGAGCATTTCCTCGAAGGTGATGCGGTCGAGGCGCCGGGCTTCCGGCACGACGCGCGGGTCGGTCGTGTAGACGCCATCGACGTCGGTGAATATCTGGCACTCATCGGCATGCAGCGCGGCCGCCAGAGCCACGCCGGTGGTATCCGAACCGCCGCGTCCGAGCGTCGTGATGTTGCCGTTCTCGTCGACACCCTGAAAGCCGGCCACGACCACGACGCAGCCCTCATCCAGATCGCGCCGGACGTTGTGCTCGTCGATCGCCAGAATCCGCGCTTTTGTATAGGCATTGTCGGTCAGGATGCGCACTTGGCCGCCGGTGTAGCTGCGCGCCTTCATCCCGAGATCCTTCAGTGCCATCGACAGCAGGCCGATGGTCACCTGCTCGCCGGTCGATGCGATCACATCGAGTTCGCGAGGATCGGGCGCCGGCGAGACTTCGCGCGCCAGCCCGAGCAGGCGGTTGGTCTCGCCGCTCATGGCCGACACCACGACGACCACCTGGTCTCCGCGCGCCACATAGCGCGCAACCCGTCGGGCCACGCTCTTGATTCGGTCCGGCTTGCCGACCGAGGTACCACCGTACTTCTGGACTATGAGAGCCATCTGCGCTTCCGCAACGTTTTACTGAAGGCGGCGATTGTAGCTTATCCGATCGGCAGCCAAGGCCAGTCCGCGCGACAGCGGACGCGGAAACGCCTCGTTCGGGACCGTGGAATTCGTCGATCCGGACGCTCCGTTACATGACAGTTGAAAATTTATGCAACGCTGCTTGGTACAGGACATTGCGATCATTTATACTGGGTTTTTACTATGACTTTAGTGATAGGATAAAAACTCGCATTTATGCGAAACGGCAAGCAGTCCGCATCCGATTTTCAGGGTCGGCGCGGCCAAAGAGACACTTAACCAATCAAGGACAACGAGCATGAAACCCACAGACACGATCGATGCAAAGGAAATTCGCAAGAAGCTCGGCATGAACCAGTCGCAATTCTGGTCACGCCTCGGCGTCACGCAGAGTGGTGGCTCCCGTTATGAAAGCGGACGCAACATGCCGAAGCCGGTTCAGGCCCTTCTCCGCCTGGTGCATGTCGAGCAGATCGACATCAGCAAGATCCGCCGCGAGGACGTCGATGTCGTCGAATATCTGCGCGCCACCGACCCGGAAACCTTCAAGCGCCTGAAGAAGGAAGCGCGCGCTTACCGCAAGGCCGGTTGATCGCAGGCAGTTCTGCACAGCTCAAAAAAAGGGAAGGCAATGCCTTCCCTTTTTTTTTCGCCGCGCCTGTCCGGCGGTTGGCTGACGGGCCGCCCGAGTTCTGCGGTCGGCGCTGACCCGCGCCGGAAGATCAGGGCCGGATCACGATGTCGACCGGTGGCGGTGCAGCAACCGGCAGCGGATTGCCGTCGGCACCGAGCATCGTGACGCTGCCGACCTGCACGCTGCTGCTGCCTATCGGCGCCGCCGGTGCCACGCGGAAGCGAACCTCGCCGCGCGCCTCCTGCCCGTCGGCCGGACCGAGTGTGAGCACGGTACGTCCCGGCGCCGTCACGTTGCCCTGTGCCGTCAGCACGTTCGGGTCATAGACCAGTTCGATCGTCGCAACCTGACTTCCTTCAGGCGCCGTCATCGTGACCGAGACGCCCGCTTCGCCGCCGATTGCCGCATCACCCGATGCCTGCATGCGAAGTTCGACCGGCGTGGCATCGACTTCTGCCTCCGCTTCCGGAGCAGGCGCCGCCGCTCCCGGTGCGGCCATTCTGGCTTGCGGCGCCGCTGCTGCAGCGCCGCCCCCCGAAGTCGACATGCGCACACCCTGATCTTTCGCCGGCGAGCGCAACGACAGCGATGCACTGCCTACCGATGCTTCCGTACCTGCCGCCAGTGCGGGCGAAATGTGCGCCGGCCGCGTCAGGTTGCGCACGATGCGCGGGGTGATGAGCAGCACGATTTCGGTCTTGTTGTTGCTGCCGCGTTCGCTCGAGAACAGCTTGCCGACGATGGGCAGATCCCCCAGACCGGGCAGGCGCGACGCGCTGGTGCGCTCTTCGTCCGAAATGAGGCCGGCAAGGATCTGCGTCTCGCCGTCCTTCAGGCGCAGCGAGGTGGCCGTCGATCGTGTGCCGATCTGGTACGCGAGGGAACTCTGCGGCCCGATCACCTCTTTCACGATGCTCGACACCTCCAGCGTCATCTTGATGTCGACGTCGTCCTCCAGGTGAATCAGCGGCTCGACGTCGAGCTTGAGGCCGACATCCAGGTAAGTGACCGACGCCGACACGCCCACGTTGGCGGTCGAGGTCGTCGTGAACACCGGCAGCTTCTCGCCGATGTGCACTTTCGCCTTTTCCTTGTTCTTGACGCGGATGCGCGGATTGGCGAGCAGATTGGCGGCGCCGTCCTGCGATTTGAGGTTGAGGATGAGTGCGGGGTTGGAAATATACGGAACGACCAGGCCCCCCGTATCCTTCAGGTTGATGTTGCCCTGCAGGAGTTGACCGCCGAGGGTGGTGGAACTAGTCGTGACCCCGAGGTTGCTGGTTGAGTTGGTCAGATTGGGTGTCAGGATGCCGTAACCGACCTGGTCCGGAAAATCGATGCCCAAATCCTTCAGTTTGTTGCTGCTGACCTCCAGCACCTCGACTTCCAGCATCACTTCCGGCTCGGCCACATCCACCGACTCGACCAGCTGTTCCGCCAGGCGTACCGCATCGGCGGTGTCCTTCATCACGATGAGGTTGATGCGCTCGTCTATGTAGATATCCTTGGTCTTCACCACCGTCTTGATCAGGTTCTGCACCTGCTTGGCTTCGGCATTGACCAGGAAGAAGGTCCGGGTAACCAGTTCCTTGTACTCACGCTGCTTGGCTGCGGTGTTCGGGTAGATCAGCACCGTGTTGTCCGACAGCACGCTGCGCTCGAGCTGGTTGGTGATCAGGATGAGTCGCATCACTTCGGCCACCGTCGTGTTGCGCACGAACAGGGTGACCTTCAGGTCGGCCCGCACGTCCTTGTCGAACACGAAATTGATGCCGGTCGACCGCGCAATGGCTTCGAATACATTTCGCATCGACGTTTCGCGGAATTCCAGCGTGACGGTCTTCTGGAACAGCCCGCCCAGTGCGGCCGGAGCCACCTGCTTCGGCCGCGCCTCTTCCACCTTGCGCAGCATGTCGCGGGCGCCCGCGTGCGTGGTGTCCTGCTCGAGTATGTTGCGCAGCCGCGCGTCGGCACCGCCCAGATCCTTGCGCGCGAGCAGCACGCCCGCCTCGCCGACCATGGCGTCGTGACGCACGCTGCGCGTCATCTGTTCGCGCAGGAACAGGGCCCGCTGGTTGCGGGAATCGAGTGCCAGCACGCGATCGATCGCGGCATTCGCCTCGTCGCGCCGACCGGCCATGCGTGCCGAATCCGCCTGCGACAGCAGACGGGCCACGGCGACCTCGCGCTGGCGGAAGAACGTGGCGCGGATTTCCGGGTTGTCCGGCGACTCCTTCGACGCCTGTTCGAACAAACCGAGCGCACGCTCCTGATCGCCGCTGATCAGCGCCTGCTTGCCCTCTTCGAAAGCCTTGTTGGTGGCGCAGCCGGCAAGACCGAGTGCAAGGATCAGGACGAAGGCTGCACGCATGCGGCCCGGCAGGAATGCAGTCATTTGGCGCTTCCGATGGTCAAGGTCTGCCGCTGCTTGAGAGGCTCGAAGATGAAGGTGACCGCGCTCGCCGACACCGACTCGACACGGTACTGATTGCCGAGAGGATCACCGGCGCGCGCGACCAGCATGCGGTCACCCTGAGTGAGGAAAACCGTAGTGCCACCCGCTTCCACCAGACGCCCCTGATAGCGGAACGGCAGCGGCGGCGCCATCGGCGGCGGCGGCTTTGCGGCAAGCAGCGCCTTGTCCGGCGAAGGTGGGGGCAGAAAACTGTGCGCGGCAAAGAGATCGCGGTCCACGGCAACCATTACCGGCTCCGGTGCGCGCCGGATATCCGGCGCATCGGCTTGCGCGGGCTGCACCGCGCGTACCGTGCGACGCGCGTCGGCGGCGGGTGATGCGAGTTCGGGCGCCGGCGCCTCATCCAGACCGGACGCGTACCACACCGCGGCCAGCGTTGCAGCCAGAGCAATGAGGAGACCGCGGTTCATGGCGACTCCCTGACGAGGATGGACAGGCGAACACTTGCATCCACGCCGCTGCGCGCGATGTCCTCGCGGCGCAGCACGACGTCCTCGATCACGACGGCCGGCGATACGCGCCGGATGTCGGCCAGCCAGGCGCGCAGCTGCGGATAGCCACCGCGCAGCGGAAAAAGGTATTCCTGTCGGCCATAACCGGCGCCGGGTGCTTGCGACTCCCGGCTTTCGACGCGGGCAAGCGTGAGTCCGTTGCGCACGGCTGCATGAGACAGTTCTGCCAGCACCGCCGGCACGCGCATACGCGGCACCAGCGTGGCATCGAAACGCTCGACCTGCTCGCGCGGCGACTCGACGGTCACGCCTTGCGACAGGCGTTCGGCCAGCGCCACCCGCTCGGCCTGCAAGATATCCAGTTCGGCCTGCAGCGGCGCCGCAGCGCCCAGGTGCAACGCCAGCGCAAAGGCACACAGCGCGGCACCGAGCGCGCCGGCCCAGCCGGCATGCGACAGGGCGTACATCAGCCGTGCGCGCAATGTGTTCATGCGCCGCCCCATTGCAGACGCAGCGAAAATGCCACCATCGGCACTCCGTCGCGCTGTTTCAGCTCGAACGCCTCGATGCGCGGCGCACCTATGGCCTGTGCATCGACGAAGGATTCGGCATACGCGAACAGCGCATTCAGGTCACGCGCCTCCCCGGTCACGCGCAGCACACCGCGTGCCGCGTCGGGCTCGACCGACAGCAGGGCAACACCCTCGCCGCGCGCTTCGAGCTGCGCAAACAAGGGCTGCCAGTCACGCGCCATCTGCTGCGACAGCTTGCGCGCGACGTCGATGCGCGCGCGCAGACCCGGATCGTCCTGCTCGCGTCGGGCCAGCACGCGCGCCTGCTCGGCGACGCGGGCCGCGCGGCGATTGTCGTCCCGCAGCGCCTCGACGTCCGCTTCCAGCGTCTGCCAGCGATCGAAAGCCCACGCAGCGACTGAGCAACCGAGCGCAAGCGCCAGCCAGCCCAGCCAGCCGGGTGCGCGGCGGCGCTCGACGAAATCGAATTCGGGTAACGGCGGACGCCCCTGACGCAGCATGCTCATGCGCCGGCTCCGCCTGCAATGCAGCGCCAGCCGCGCGGCAGGGATATGGACAGGGCCGGCGCCCCCTGGACAAACAGCTGACCGCCTTCGAGTGCACCGTCGAACAGGCTTAGACGGCGTTCGAGCACATCGGCAAGACCGGCCGGATCGGACAAAACTTCACCGCGCACGTGCAGCCAGCGTGCGCCCGACCACAGGCCCATGCACAGCCAGCCACGGCTGAGTCGGGCAAAACCGCCCAGCGGCGCGGCGCCGCGGAAGGCGGCATACGCACGCAGCCATGCCGGCTGCACGCTGACCAGCCCGAGCCCGCGCGCGGCGCACCACGCGGACAGCGCCTGCGGCAGCGCGGCGTCCATGGCACAGGCGAGCACGCGATCGGCGGGCTGTGCATCCCACGCGAATGACCAGCCCTGCGCCATGCTGCCGAACACTTCCATCATGCGGGCACGCACCAGCGCATGTCTTTCGTCCGGTGCGAACAAGCCGGGCGGCATGTCGATCACCTGCCAGCGCACCCAGGCGTCGTCGACGCCGACCGTCACGCGGGTGCGACGCGGCGTGGCCGCGGGCGGTACCGCATCCAGCGCCGCCACCAGCACGTCGGGCGCCAGCGGCTGCGTCATGGCGTACACCGGAGCGTGCGCCGCCTTGCCGCCGTGCGACAGCGACAGCCCGTGCGGACCGACGTCCAGCTGCAGGGAATCAGACGACAAAAGTGACACGGTTCAATTCCGCAAGACTTGTTTCTCCGCTGGCCACGAGGACCAGACCGGCTTCGCGCAGGGTTCGCGTGCCGCGCGCGCGCGCGGCTTCCTTCAGTTGTCGCATCGGTGCGCGGGTGACGATCAGTTCACGCAGTTCATCGTCCAGCACCAGCAGTTCGGCAATGGCACGCCGTCCCTTGTACCCGGTACCGCGACAGTGACCGCAGCCGCTACCGGCGCGGAAGTCGTAGCCGATGGCATCCACCAGACCGGATTCGGCCAGCACTGCGGCGTCCGGCTGCCGGGCGACCGAGCAGAACCGGCAGTTCAGCCGCAGCAGACGCTGCGCGACGATGCCGTTCAGCGCCGACACCAGGTTGTACGGGTCGACGCCCATATGCAGGAAGCGGCCGATCACGTCGAACACGTTGTTGGCGTGCACCGTGGTCAGCACCAGGTGACCGGTCAGCGCCGCCTGCACCGCGATCTCGGCGGTTTCGCCGTCGCGGATCTCGCCCACCATGATCTTGTCCGGGTCATGGCGCAGCACCGAGCGCAGACCGCGCGCGAAGGTAAGGCCCTTCTTCTCGTTCACCGGAATCTGCAGCACGCCCGGCAGCTGGTACTCGACGGGGTCTTCGATGGTGATGATCTTGTCGAGACCGTGGTTGATTTCGCCGATCGTCGCGTACAGGGACGTCGTCTTGCCGGAACCGGTCGGGCCGGTCACCAGCAGCATGCCGTACGGTTCGGCCGCCAGCTTGCGCATGGCGGCGCGCGCGATGTCGTCGAAGCCCAGACTTTCCAGCGACAGTGCCTGCAGTTCCTGCGTCAGGTGATCCTTGTCGAGCACACGCAGCACCGCATCCTCACCGTGCACGCTGGGCATGATGGACACGCGCAGATCGATGTCACGGCCAGCGTAGGCGACCTTGAAACGCCCGTCCTGCGGCACGCGTCGTTCCGCGATGTCGAGTTCGGCCAGTACCTTGATGCGCGAAATCACCTGTTCGGCAACGTCGGCGCCGGCGACCTGCCCGACCCGCACCATGACGCCGTCGATGCGGTACTTCACCTGCATGCCGGCCGGCACCGATTCGAGGTGGATGTCCGACGCGGCCTGCTTCAGCGCGTCGTACAGCGTGGAATTGACCACGCGCACCACCGGGCTGGCATCGTCGGCGATGCGCGCCAGCGACAGCACTTCGGCCGAACTGGCACTGACGCGGTCGTTCTCGTCGAGCAGACCGGTCGACGCGCGCTGGCTTTCTTCATAACGCGCCAGCGCGGCCGTGATGTCGTCGCGCGTGGCGATGCGCAGTTCGAAGCTTTCCGGCAGCACGGCAGCCAGCCAGTCCTGCAGCGCTGCGTCGTAAGGGTCGGCCACCACGGCGATGCAATGTCCGGCGGCGTCCCGCGCCACCACCACGGCGCGCGCCAGCGCTTCGGAAAAGCGGATGCGTTCGAGCGAAAGAGAAAGTCCGTTGAGCTCGGCGCTGCCCATCGCGACCAGACCAAGCTGCGCGGCGACGCGCGCGCAAAGCTCTTCCGGTGTCGCGCCCGACAGGTCGATCAGTGCCTGCAGCACCGAACCGCGACCAGCACGCGCGCGCGCGCGGCCGATCAGATCGGCCGACAGGGACGACTGCGCGACGGGGTGCGCGGGCATGTTCACTGCAGGCTTTCCGCAAGCTGGAAGATGGGCATGTACATCAACACCACTACGCCGCCGATTGCCAGACCGATGCCCAGCATCAGCAGCGGGCCGAAAAGACGGGTCGCGCGATCGAGCCAGCGCGTCATTTCCTCATCGTGAAAGGCGGCGATGCGCTCCATCATGTCGCCCAGATTGCCAGCCCGTTCGCCCACGCGCAGCATGCGCGACGCCACGGCAGTGCTGAGACCGACTTCCGTGAACGCATCGGAGGCGGAACGGCCTTCACGGATCGACAGCAGTGCATGCGACAGGCTCTGCTGCATCGGCAGCGGCAGCAGCTCGCGCACCAGTTCGAGCGACTGCACGACCGGAATGCCGCCTCGCAAAAGCATGCCGACAGTGCGGAAGAAACGCGCCAGGCGGAACACCCGCATGCGGCTGCCGATGCCCGGCAGACGTTCGAGCTGCGCCATCATGCCCTGACGGAATGCAGGCCGGCGCAGCGTCCATGCTGCAAGCACGACGAAAGCCAGCACGGCGATGCCGAGCAGGCCTGAGTTCGCCTTGACGAAATGCCCCCAGGCCAGCAACCACTGCGACGCCAGCGGCAGCTCGGTCGAAATGTCCTCGTACACCTTGGAAAACTGCGGCACGACGAAAGCCAGCAGGAACATGACGACCAGCAATCCGACTACCAGCAGGATGACCGGATAGGTCGCCGCCGCGACCAGCTTGCCGCGCACGCTGTCCAGCTGTTCGCTGTAGGCAACGAAGCGTTCGAGCGCCTGGTCGAGATCGCTGGTGCGTTCCGACGCACGGATCATCGCCACCAGCAGGTCGGGAAAGATCGAAGTCTGGGCGGCCATCGCCATAGACAGCGTCTTGCCCTGACGCAGCGCATCGATGAGCGAGGTCAGCACGGTACGCGACAGCGAGCGACCTTCCTTCTCGGCCATCACCTCCAGCCCCTCGACCAGCGACAGGCCTGCTCGCAGCAGAGCCAGAAGCTCCTGACAGAACAGCAGAACCGGGAAGCGCTGCGTGGTCAGCGACAGCGTGCGCGCACGCGCGGCCGACAGCACGACCAGCCCGTCAGCCTGGACCTGGGCACGCGCAGCCGCTTCGTCAGATGCTTCGATCTGCAGCTGGGTAATGCGCTGGGTGACGTCGAGAGCCCTTACGCGAAAAAGCATGTCACCAGTTCGTAATGTCGGCGGCTTCTTCGGTACCGCCCGGCTGTCCGTCCTTGCCGAGCGAACTCAGATCGTATTCGCCGTGCTCGCCCGGTGCGCGGTATATGTATGCGCGATCCCACGGGTCGGCCGGTACGGCTTTCTTCAGATACGGGCCACCCCACTTGGACGCCGTCGACGGGCGTTCGACCAGCGACTTGAGTCCCTCTTCCGTCGTCGGATAGCGACCGTTGTCGAGACGGAACTGATCGAGCGCCTTTTCGAGCGCATCGATCTGTGCGCGGGCAGCCTTCACTTCCGATTTGCCGATCTGGCTGAAGTAGCGCGGGCCCACATAACCGGCAAGCAGGCCGATGATGACCATGACCACGAGCAGTTCCAGCAGGGTGAAGCCGCGCTGGGCAGTGCGGCTCGAGAGGGATGCGGGATGTGTCATCGCGACGCTTTGTTACGTGTCATCATTGGCCAAGTCTAGTCGTGCCACGCATGCAGCGGCAAGCGTTTGCGGGCAGCGCAACATGAACGCAATCTTGCAGCAGCATGATTGCAATGATCGACACCTTACCGACCCGATGTTTCCGGCAGATGAATCGCTCCACTGAGTCGTCCGCGCGCCTTGGCGCCCTGCTGCTTGCCATCTTTGCCATGGCGCCGGCGCAGGCCGACATCTATGCGATGGAAAGCGACGACGGCACGCTGCATCTGACCGATGCACCGGTCGGCGACGGCTACACACGGCTGATCGGTTCATCATCCGGCGATGTCGCAGCGACCAGCGAAAGCCCTGTCCTGCCCGTAAAGGCAGCCGCGCACCAGCAGCGCATTGCGCGCGTGGCGCGGACGACAGGTGTCGACGCAAGCCTGCTGAATGCGGTGATCGGAGTCGAATCCGCCTACAACCCGCGTGCCGTGTCGCCCAAGGGTGCTGCGGGACTGATGCAGCTGATGCCTGATACGGCACGCCGTTACGGCGTGACCAACCGCTTCGATCCGGACCAGAACGTGCTGGGTGGCGCGCTGTACCTGCGCGACCTGCTGCTTCGTTTCGACAACCGGCTCGATCTCGTGCTGGCCGCCTACAACGCCGGCGAAGGCGCCGTTGAACGGCATGGACGCCGGATTCCGCCATTTGCCGAAACACTGCGCTACGTGCCGCGCGTACTCGGGCGTTACAACACGCTCCGCTGAAGAAACGGCCAGCGGCACCGCACACGCAACCCGGTGGCGATCAACCGTGGCTGATCGGGTTGTCGCGTGCTTCCTGCCTGTCTTGCCTGTTGCGGCCCCTCCCCTTCCGGTCAGCGCAGCGACGATCGGAAGGTGGGAGGGTAGCGTGGCTGTCAGGCCGGTTATTTTGCCTCGCTCGTTGCGCCCGCCTTGGCATCGATGTCCCGCAGCGCCGTTTTCAGCACCTTGCCATAGTTGTTCTTCGGCAGTTCATCGACGAAGCAATAGTGCTTGGGACGCTTGAAGCGCGCGATCTCGGTCAGGCAGTGCGCGTCCAGTTCGGCCGGGGTCATCGGCTGGCGGGTGACGACGAAGGCAATCACCACCTCACCCCATTCCGGGTCGGGGCGACCGATCACCGCCACTTCGGCCACCGATTCGTGGGTCAGCAGCGCTTCTTCGACTTCGCGCGGATAGATGTTGCTGCCGCCACTGATGATCAGGTCCTTGCTGCGGTCGAGCAGCGTCAGGAAGCCGTCTTCGTCGAGCCGGCCGACGTCGCCGGTGTACAGCCAGCCGTCGACGATGGAGGCGGCGGTCGCTTCCGGGTTCTCCCAGTAGCCGTTCATGACCGCTTCGCCGCGCACGCGGATTTCGCCGGTTTCGCCGGTCGGCACGTCCTTACCCTGCGCATCGACCACCGCCACTTCGACCATGGACTGCGCGAAGCCGACGGAGGCCAGGCGCTCGCGGTAGCGCGGCTGCGTCGGGTCGTTGACCAGTGCGCGCGGCATCACGGTGATCATCATCGGGCACTCGCCCTGACCGTAGATCTGCGCGAAGTGCGGGCCGATCAGTTCCAGTGCCTCTTCGAGGTCGGCCAGATACATCGGGCCGCCGCCGTAGCAGATGGTGGCCAGGCCGGTCGGACGCTGGCCGGTCTTCTTCACCACGTCGATCAGGCGGCGCACCATGGTCGGCGCGGCGAAGAAGGACGCTTCCGTCCAGTGGGCGGCGAGGTCGAAGCATTCCTGCGCGTCGAAGCCGCCCGATTCGGGCACCACATTGATGCCGGCCTGCATGACGTAGGGCAGGTGGAACAGGCCGCCGCCATGCGACATCGGCGCCGGATGCAGCGCCACGTCGCCCGGTGCCAGCGCCTGCACGCTGGACAGATAGCCCATGCAGGTCCAGCGCAGCTGGCGCAGCGACAGGTTCACGCCCTTGGGCCGGCCGGTCGTGCCGCTGGTGTAGAACAGCCACACCGGATCGGTGTCGGTGCGCGGCTCGATGGCCGACGGCGCGATGGATGCATCGCGCAGGAAACCGAAATCGGACAGCACCGGCACATCGTTGCCCGCTTCGCGCAGCACGGCTTGCAGATCTTCACGCACATCCTCGCCGCAGCACACCAGCTTCGAGCCGCTGTGGGTGCAGATGAAGGCTGCCTCCTTCGGATGCAGCTTGGCGTTGATCGGCACAACCGCCACGCCGGCCCACCAGGCGCCCCACATCAGCGGCAGGTAATCCGGTGTGTTGTACATGAAGAGCGCGACACGATCGCCCGGCTGCAGGCCGCGCGCGCGCAGCCAGGTCGCGCAGCGCGCGGCGCTCGCGGCGAAACCGCGGTAATCCCACAGCACTTCGCGACCATGCGCGATGGCGGGACGATCGGGATACTGCTGGGCGGTGCGTTGCAGCCAAAGTGCAATGTTCATGCGCGCTCTCCTTGTGATTTACTGGACGCGTTCGAGGATGGAACCGTAGTTGGCGACGCTGGCGCCGCCCATGTTCAGGATGCCGGCGAAGCGCGCATCCGGCAAGACATCCGCGCGGAAACGTCCGAGCAGCTGCCAGGCACTGATCACGTGCATCGACACACCCGTGGCGCCGATCGGGTGCCCCTTGGTCTTGAGGCCGCCCGACAGGTTGACCGGCAGGCGACCGCCGGCATAGACCCAGCCTTCTTCCAGCGCACGATGTCCGCCACCCGGTGGTGTCAGGCCGATTGCTTCGTACATCATCAATTCCGCGGTGGTGAAGCAATCGTGCACCTCCACGCAGTCGAGATCGTCCAGCTTCAGATCAGCGGCCGCGAGCAGGCGCTGCCAGGCGACTTTCGCACCGGTCAGTTCGCTCATGTCGCGCTGCGAAATCGGCATCAGATCGTTCGCCTGTGCGGTGGCGCGCAGACGAACGAAGGGCCGGCTCGCATCGTGCGCATCATGTGCGGACATCACGACTGCCGCAGCGCCGTCGGAGATCGGCGAACAGTCGGTGCGCAGCAGGCGACCGACCACACGCGGATTCTTCTCCGACTCGGTGGCGCAGAACGCCACATCGAGGGGGTTGCGGTACTGCGCCAGCGGATTGTGGGCGGCATTGGCGTGATTCTTGGACGCGATGCGCGCCATCGCATCACGCGGGTCGCCGAAGCGCTCGGCATAGCGGTCGGTGATGAGGCCGAACATGCCGGCGAAGCCAGCCGGGGTTTCCGCCTCTTCCTTGTAATAGGCTGCGCGCAGCAGCGCGTTGCCGACATCGCGCGTCGACAGCTGCGACATGACTTCGACACCGATGACCAGCACGCGGCGCGCAGCACCGGCACGGATCGTCAGCGCCGCCTGATGGATCGCCGCGCTGCCCGTTGCACAGGCGTTCTCGACGCGCACCGCCGGCGTCATGCGAAGGCCGGGCACCAGTCCGGCCGACAGTCCGGCAACGAAGCCCTGCTTCACCATGCCGGCGCCGAAGTGACCGACCACGACCGCGTCGATATCGGATCCCTCTAGCCCGGCGTCGGCCAGCGCCGTGGCGGCGACTTCCGCCATCAGGGTTTCAACATCCGCATCCGGACGCCGTGCAAACGGGGTGTGGGCAAAACCGATCAGGTCAATCATGGGCAATCTCCCGGCGGCCGCGCAGGCGGCCTCAAGTGGCTGGGACCGGCACAGTGATGTGCGCCGGCGGAACGGGTATACATTAGGCGCGCCCCAACTTGCGCGCCAGTCGCAGAACTACGCCCATGTCCTCACTGATCCCCGATGCCGCCGGCGCCGACCATGCGGCCGACCTCTGCCCGATGGGCATGGTCCTGACGATGCAGCGCCGCATCCAGTGGTGCAATGACCGCTTTGCAGCGAGCTTCGGTTACGACCCGGACGCGCTGATCGGTCAGAGCATGGCGGTGCTCTACCCGACCACCACCGAATTCGAGCGGGTGGGCCAGCGCGGGCTCGAAGCACTCTTCCAGTCCGGCACCTACGAAGACGAACGGCTGATGCGGCTGCGCGATGGCGGACTGCGCTGGTTCCGCGTGCTCGGCCGGGCACTGGACCGCAGCGACCCTTATCGTCAGGCGTGCTGGCTGTTCGAACCGCTGCGCAACAGCGGCGGCGTGGACACGCTGAGCGTGCGCCAGCGCGAAGTGCTGTCGGCCATGACGCGCGGCCTGACCTCGAAGGAATGCGCGCGCGAACTCGGCATCAGCCCGCGCACCGTGGAGAAGATCCGCGCCCAGCTCATGCAGCGCTACGACGTTCACAACGCCGCCGCGCTGATGAGCCGCATCAGCGGCATGCCGGGCTAGCGCTGTTTCTCCAGCACCTCGAGCAGCGCCGACGTGTCCTTCGTGGCACCGCCCTGCGCCATCAATGCGTTGAGCTGCTGCCACACCGCCGCCGACAGCGGCATCGCGAGGCCGAGGTCGACCGCCTCGCCCAGCACGATGCCCATGTCCTTGTGGTGCAGGCGCGCCTGCACGCCGGCGCTGAAATCGCGCGACACCATCCTGCCGCCGAAAAGTTCGAGTGCGCGCGATCCGGCCGAGCCATGCAGCATCGCGTCGCGCACCTTGCCGAAATCCACACCGCTGGCAGCGGCCAGTCGCGCCGCCTCGGCGGCCGCCTCGATGAAGGCGCACAGGATGAGCTGATTGCACGCCTTGGCCACCTGTCCGGCGCCGTTCGGGCCGACGTGTACCAGCGTGCGGCCGACGGCCGAAAGCAGCGGACGCATGCGCTCGAACACCGTTGCATCGCCACCGGCCATGATGGACAGCGTGGCGTCGATCGCCCCGCGCTCGCCGCCGGACACCGGTGCATCCAGCATGTCGATGCCGCGCACGGCCAGCGCCTGCGCGATGCTGCGTGCGGCCGACGGCGGAATCGTGCTGTGGTCGATGAACACGCAGCCCGGACGCGCGCCTTCGATGACGCCGTGCGTACCGAGCGCCACCTGACGCACGTCCGCGCCGGCCGTCACCACGCACAGCACGGCATCGGCATCGCGCGCACAGTCTGCCGGCGATTCGGCCGCCCGCGCCCCGAGGGCCACCAGCGGCTGCATAGATTCGGCGCGTCGCGCCCACACCGTGACGTCGTGTCCCGCCCGAAGCAGATTGGCCGCCATCGCGCGACCCATCGCGCCCAGACCGACGAAACCGGCCCTCATCCCGGTACGTACCTCGGTGCTCACCTCAGTGCTCACCTCTCGATGCCGCCCAGACCTTCCAGCACCTTGAGCACGGCGATCGAATCCTCTTCGCCCAGCCCCTGACCGACCATGGCATTGAGCATCTGTGCAGCGGCTGCAGCCGACGGCAGCGCCAGCCCCATGCGGTGCGCCTCGTTCATCACGATGCGCAGATCCTTCTGGTGCATCCACGACTTGAAGCCGGCCTTGAAGTTGCGGTCCAGCATGCGCTGGCCGTGATTTTCCAGAATGCGGCTGTAGGCGAATCCGCCCAGCAGCGCCTCGCGCACGCGTGCCGCGTCGACGCCGCTCTTTTCCGCGAAGGCATAGGCTTCGGCCAGCGCGAGCACGCCGACGCCGGTGAGGATCTGGTTGCACGCCTTGGCCACCTGACCGGCACCGCTGTCGCCGACCCGCGTCACGTTCTTGCCCATGAGCTGGAACAACGGAAGCACGCGCTCGAACGCGGCCTGATCGCCCCCGGCCATGATGGTCAGCGCCGCATTGATCGCGCCGACCTCGCCGCCCGACACCGGCGCATCGATCATCGTCACGCCTTTCGCGTGCAGGCGCGCAGCGATCGAACGCGCCGAATCGGGCGCGATCGTGCTCATGTCGACTAAAACCAGATCGGTGCGACCGGCCGCACCTTCGGCAACGCCCTGCGGGCCGAGCGCGATCGCCTCGACATCGGGTGCATCGGCCACCATGGAAAACACCACGTCGGCCTCGCGTGCGACTGCGGCAACCGAGTCATGCAGCGTCGCGCTGCTGTCGCGGAAAGGTGCCAGCGATTCCGGGCGACGCGCCCACAGATGCAGGCTGTGGCCCGCCTTCGCCAGATGTCCGGCCATGGGCCGTCCCATCAACCCCAGTCCTATGAACCCTACTTTCATGCGTATCTCCCTCGTTCGCATCGAATCCTGAAGATGGCCTGTCCGACCTTGTGCCACCCGCGCAACGCATCAATATATAACGCTGCGGAGTGCCACGCAGGCACGGGCATAATTCGGTGCATGGACTACACGAAACTGATCAAGGAAATCGGTCGCGGCGCCAAGGGGGCCCGTTCGCTGACGCGCGAGGACGCACAGGCCCTGTTCGGCGACATGCTCGACCAGCGTGTGCCGCCGCTGCAGCTGGGCGCCATCGTGCTGGCGATGCGGATCAAGGGCGAGACACTGGAAGAACTGCTCGGGTTCAAGGGCGCCATCGACGTCCGCCTGACGGACATCGTCGCGCCGGCGGGTCCGCGCACAGTCGTGCTGCCGACCTACAACGGCGCCCGCCGCCGACCGAACCTGATGCCGCTGCTGGCCATGATGCTGGCGCGCGAAGGCATACCGGTGCTGATTCACGGCCACTTCGACTTCGAAACGCGGGCCGATCCGTTCGCACTGCTTGCCGCGCTGCAACTGCCGCTGGCCGACAGCGCCGCACAGGCGGGCGAACTGCTGGCATCACAGCGGATTGCCTGCATCCGTCTGGACAGCCTGAGCCCCGGTCTGGATGCGCTGCTGTCGCTGCGGCCGCAGCTGGGCGTGCGAAATTCAGGTCATTCGATGGCCAAGATGATCGATCCGCTACCGGGTCGCAGCGTTCGCGTGGTGCCGGTGACGCACCCGGAATATCTGGAGAAGATGACGGAGTTTCTGCGTCTCGATGGCGGCTGTTCGATGCTTCTGCGCGGCACCGAGGGCGAGGCCTACGCCAACCCGGCACGCCGGCCGCGCGTGGTCGGATTTGTCGATGGCAAGGAGACGGTGATGTTCGAAGCGGAAGACGCGGGCAGCGCCCCGACCCAGCCCGAGCCTGGCATCGAGGCTGCGGACAACGCCAGCATCGTGCTCGACCTCATGAATGACCGGCTGCCGCTGCCGGACGCACTGCGCGCCCAGTTCGAGGCCTGCTGCAGATTGGCGACGGCGCCCTGAAGGCGCCGCACGCTCAGCGCACTCTGAACTGACTGCCTGCGTCGACCAGCGATTGCGCCATCGCGTTGAGTCGCGCTGCAGTGGCGCGGTCCTCGGCTGCAGTCGCTGCCGTGCTGTCCGCCAGCGCGGCAACCTGCTCGACACCGGCCGCAATGTCGGTAGCGGCCTGGGTCTGTTCCTTCATCGATTCGGAAATACCGACCACGATGGTCATCATCGCGCTGATTTCCGACGACACCGAGGCGATCGATTCGCTGACTTCACCGACCTGATCGACCCCGCGCTGAGCGGTGCTGACCGTGTTCGCCACACTGCTGAGCGCGCTGTCCTTGCTCGCCTGCATGCTGTCCACCGTGCGTGCGATGTCTTCGGTCGCCAGTCGCGTGCGTTCCGCAAGCTTGCGCACTTCGTCGGCAACCACCGCAAAACCGCGTCCCTGCTCACCCGCCCGGGCCGCTTCGATGGCGGCGTTGAGCGCCAGCAGGTTGGTCTGATCGGCGATGTCCTTGATCAGGGCAACGATGGACTTGACGTTTTCGAACTGCGCGCCGATCTGCTGCATGCTGGTTTCGACGTCGTGAATCGCCTCGCCGGTCTGGCGTATTTCACCGGCGAGGTTGTCCATCACGGACACACCGTGATCGGCCGACTGACCGCTGCGCCGCACGCGCTCGCTCGCTTCCTCGGCGTTCTGCGCAATCTGCTGGATCGATGCCGTCAGTTCCTGCACGGCCGAAGCCATGCGCTGTGTCGCCTCGCTCTGCTGGCCGGTCGCTGCAGTGACATGTTCCGAATTCACCACCAGTGCATCGGCCACCTTCTGTGCGCTGGCTGATTCCGTAACGAGCAGGCTGATCGTCTGCGCCAGCCGGTTGCGCATTGTTTCCATCGCAGCCAGAAGCGGCATGCCGGCACCGGACGTGATGACCGACGCCAGGTCGCCCGACCCGATCCGTTCAGCCGCTTCGCCCACACGTGCTGCCTGCATGGCTTCGCTGCGCAGGCCGATGGACATGTAGACGAGCAGGCCCGCTTCGACAACGACGAAGGCGGCATGCACCAGCACGGTATTGAAGTTGGCGCCGGTGCTGAAGACGAATACGCCCAGATCGGCCGCCTGCATGAAGTTGAAGGTGAGGTGATGCACCGCGATCAGTGCGGCAGCCACCACGACGGGCCGCCAGTCACGGTAGTAGAGCAGGAAGGCAAGCAGCACGAAGATGCTGAAGTGCGCTTCGGCCATGCCGCCGGTGAGCTGGATGAGCAATGCCGCGAACACCATGAAGGCGCTTGCGCAGGCCAGCCTCGACACCAGCGACCCGGGAAGCATCCGGTACAGCGCGAATGGCACCAGGCTGGCCGGAACGCCGACCAGAAGGGCGGTGAGAAGCCCGCCCGTCGTGGCACCGATCGCCATGCACACAAGAGCGCCCAGCGCGCCGGTGGCGAGCATCACCTTGTCGGCGCGGACGTTGGAAGAATGGAGGACGTGATCGTTCATGTCGGTATCCTGGGTGGCTGGGTAAGTCAGCTTCGTGTAGCGCAGACACCCGGCGGGTTCTGCTGCATGTGAACCAGCAACATGCCACCGGCCGACAGCAGCCAGCCGGCGAACACGCACCAGGCCAGTGCATGCCGGCGCGTGCTGTGTTTGTCATAAGCTGTTGAAATTGCACGGTCGTTCATGAGCTGATTAACGACCTCCGGTTGCGTTTCTTTACGCACCTCCGAGAGAGTTTCCTGCACCGGAATCGTGCAAAGCCACATGCAGGCCCTTCGCATGTCACGCATCGAAAAAAGAAAGCTTGAATTTTTGTCTCTTAGAATCAGTGCATTGCAGACGCACAAGCTCTGTTCGGGCTGGCGGGCCGTACCTGGCAACTTTCTTGCTTTCCATCAAGTCACCACGTCGGGCGAGCATAAAGGCCCGACGGGCAACAGGTCTTTTTCAAGTCCGTGCCATCGACGCTCCGGTCACGCAGCTCCGCTGCCCGACCATCGCCGATAACAGTCTGGGCACAAGCGATGCAACGCTGCATCGTGCCCGGGCCGGCTCGGGATCGCTGAAAACGTCCGAAACATAACGACGCGTGGCCTTGCCCGCACCCCTTGAACGCTGCGCATCGGTGAATGACGCGCAGCAACCGACACTTCGGCATCGCATGGATTCCATGCGGCCGTGGCCATGAAGCAGGCGGATCGGACTCCCAATGAAGGGATTCCGGCCGGCAACAGGTAATCGACGACCGGCGTGAGCCGGTCCTGAAAAGGAATACCCGACGGTGCCAGCGATGATGCAGGCACGGGTTTTCGCGCGTCCACGCGGTCCGGAAACGACGGCCGGTGACTCGCGGAAACCACGACGGGATCGCAGGCCGCACGATTTGCGGTCAGTTTGTTTGCAGGAATCGGACTATGCAAAAGAAACGTCTGGTCATGGTCGGCAACGGAATGGCAGGTTGCCGCACGCTCGAAGAGCTGCTCAAGATCGCACCGGGGATGTACGACATCACGGTGTTCGGCGCCGAGCCGCACCCCAACTACAACCGCATCCTGCTGTCGCCGGTTCTGGCCGGTGAAATGACCGTTCAGGACATCATCCTGAATGACTGGGACTGGTACCGCGACAACGACATCACGCTGCACGCCGGCAAGAAGGTCGTGAAGATCGACCGCATCGCCCGCAAGGTGGTGGCCGAGGATGGTACCGAGGCGGAGTACGACCGCCTCTTGCTGGCCACCGGCTCCAACCCCTTCATCCTGCCGGTGTCGGGCAAGGACCTGCCGGGCGTGATCGCGTATCGCGACATCGCCGACACCGACGCCATGATCGATGCCGCAGCGAACCATCGGCATGCCGTGGTGATCGGCGCCGGCCTGCTTGGACTGGAGGCCGCCAACGGCCTGGCTTTGCGCGGCATGCAGGTGACCGTTGTGCATCTGGCGCCGTGGATCATGGAACGCCAGCTCGACCGGCCATCGGCGGACATGCTGCAGGCCTCGCTGGAGAAGAAGGGCCTCGCCTTCCTGCTGGAGAAGCAGACCGAGTCGCTGATCGCCGGACCGGATGGCCGGGTGTCGGCGGTGCGCTTCAAGAGCGGCGAAACGATTCCGGCCGATCTGGTCGTGATGGCCGCAGGCATTCGCCCGAACACGACGCTGGCAGAGGCGGCCGGCATCCACTGCAACCGCGGCATCGTCGCCAACGACACGATGCAGACCTACGACCCGAAGATCTACGCGGTCGGCGAATGCGTCAGCCACCGTGGCATCGCCTACGGCCTGGTGGCACCGCTGTTCGAACAGGCCAAGGTGTGTGCCAACCACCTCGCGCATTACGGCATCGGCACCTACAAGGGGTCGGTCACCTCGACCAAGCTCAAGGTCACCGGCATCGACGTGTTCTCGGCCGGCAACTTTACCGGCGGTCCGGGCTGCGACGACATCGTGCTGCACGATCCGTCGGGCGGCATCTACAAGCGGCTGGTGCTCGAAGGCGAACGGCTGGTGGGCGCCTGTCTCTACGGTGACACGGCCGACGGCGCCTGGTATTTCCAGCTGATCAAGGACGGTCAGGACATCCACGCCGTGCGCGACCACCTGATGTTCGGCCAGAACCATCTGGGCGACGTGGGACACAAGGGCCAGACCCAGGCCGCTGCGATGCCGGACACGGCCGAAGTGTGCGGCTGCAATGGCGTATGCAAGGGCACCATCGTCAAGGCAATCAAGGAGAAGGGCCTGTTTTCGCTCGACGACGTGCGCAAGCACACCAAGGCGTCCAGCTCCTGCGGTTCATGCACCGGCCTGGTCGAACAGATACTCGCTTCGTGCATCGGCGGCGCCTACACGCCGGCCAGTTCCACCTCAAAGGCGATTTGCGGCTGCACCGACATGAACCACGGCGATGTGCGCGCCGCGATCCGCGACCGCCACTTCATCGACATCCCGACCGTGATGCGCGAACTGCAGTGGAAGACGCCGAACGGGTGCGCTTCATGCCGCCCGGCGCTCAATTACTACGTGCAGTCGAGCTGGCCGCACGAGGCGAAGGACGATCCGCAGAGCCGCTACATCAACGAGCGCGCGCACGCCAACATCCAGAAGGACGGCACCTATTCGGTGGTGCCGCGCATGTGGGGCGGCCTGACCACGCCGGGCGAACTGCGTGCCATCGCCGATGCGGCCGAGAAATACCAGGTGCCGACGGTGAAGGTGACCGGTGGTCAGCGCATCGACCTGCTGGGCGTGAAGAAGGACGACCTGCCGGCGATGTGGGCCGACCTGTCGCAGGCCGGCATGGTGTCCGGCCACGCCTACGGCAAGAGCCTGCGCACCGTGAAGACCTGCGTCGGCGCCGAGCACTGCCGCTTTGGCACCCAGCTGTCGATGAGTCTGGGCGTGAAGCTGGAAAAGATGCTGTTCGGCATGTACAGCCCGCACAAGGTGAAGCTCGCCGTGTCCGGCTGTCCGCGCAACTGCGCCGAAGCCGGCATCAAGGACGTGGGCGTGATCGGCGTCGAATCGGGCTACGAGATCTACGTTGCCGGCAACGGCGGCATCAAGACCGAGGTGGCGCAGTACTTCTGCAAGGTGAGCGACGACGACGAAGTGATGGAGTACTCGGGCGCCTTCCTGCAGCTTTACCGCGAAGAAGGCTGGTATCTGGAGCGCACGGTGCACTACATCGACCGCGTCGGTCTCGACTACGTGAAGGGCAAGGTGGTCGAGGACGCGGAAAACCGGAAGGCGCTTTACGAACGCCTGCTGTTTGCGCTGCAGGACTACAAGGACCCGTGGCTGGAACGCGCACAGGCCGATACGAAATCGGAACTGGGCCGCGAATTCCGCACCATCGCCATCCGTCAGGCCATGCAGGCCTGAAAAGCAGATGCAAGTTGAAAGATATGCAAGGTGCAAGGAAAAGCACCGGTTTTCAGCTTGCAACTTTGAATCTTGAATCTTGAGGCTGAGAAAATGACGAATTCCGACTGGGCGCCGGTCTGCGCGCTTGAAGACATTCCCCACCTGGGCTCGCGCGTCGTGCGCAGCGACACCGGCGACATCGCCATCTTCCGCAACGATGCGCAGGTGTTCGCGGTACATGACAAGTGTCCGCACAAGGGCGGACCGTTGTCGCAGGGCATCGTGCACGGCGACACCGTCACCTGCCCGCTGCACAGCTGGAAGATACAACTCGGCTCCGGCGCGGCCGTCGCACCGGACGTCGGCTGCACGCGCAGCTTCGAAGTGAAGGTCGAACGGGGGCAGGTGCTGCTGAAGACCTGAGCCAATGCGCACGCCCGCTGGTTGAGCGTCGCTTCGCTCGCCCAACCTGCACACGATTACCGGTGCGCCGCGGAGCGATGCTCCACGGCTCACTCATTTCATTCACTGCAATCCCGAAGAACGGCTGCCTGCAAAGACGCGCGCAGACCGGACTGATACCGGGGAGGTCATCCGCCGATGGACAGGAAAGCATTTCTCAAGGCTGGCCACACGCCCACGCTGTTTGCCGCCTTTCTATATTTCGATCTCGCCTTCATGGTGTGGGTGCTGCTCGGCCCGCTCGGCGTGCAGATCGCCCAGGATCTTCAACTCACACACGCCCAGAAGGGTTTCATGGTTGCCGTGCCGGTGCTGGCAGGCGCGTTGCTGCGCATGCTGATGGGCGTGCTGGTCGACCATCTGCAGCCGAAGAAGGCCGGCGCCATCGGCCAGGTCATCGTCATCGCCGCGATGTTCGTCGCCTGGCAGTTCGGCATCCACAGCTATGAACAGGCACTGCTGCTGGGCTGCTTTCTCGGTTTCGCCGGTGCCGCCTTTGCGGTGGCCCTGCCGCTGGCGTCGCGCTGGTACCCGCCGGAACATCAGGGCACCGCACTGGGCATCGCCGGGGCTGGCAATTCGGGCACCGCGCTGGCGGCGCTGTTCGCCCCCGGCCTGGCCGCAGCCTTCGGCTGGGTCAATGTATTCGGTCTCGCACTGATCCCGCTGGTCGCGGTCTTCATCTTCTACCTCGTGGTGGCGAAGGACGCACCGGAATGTCCGCCGCCGAAGACGATGGCCGAATATCTGAAAGTGCTGAAGGACCGCGACGCATGGTGGTTCATGTTCTTCTACAGCGTCACCTTCGGCGGCTTCGTCGGCCTCGCCTCGTCACTGACCATCTACTTCAACACCCAGTACGGGCTGGATGCAAAGATGGCGGGCTACTTCACCGCCGCCTGCGTGTTCGCCGGCTCGCTGGTGCGCCCGATCGGCGGCAACCTGGCGGATCGCATCGGTGGCATCCGCACGCTTACCGTCATGTATGTCATCGCAGCCGCCTTCCTGTTCGGCGTCAGTTTCGGACTGCCGCAGGCCTGGATGGCGGTGGTCGTCTTCGTAGGTGCGATGCTGGCGCTGGGCATGGGCAACGGCGCCGTGTTCCAGCTTGTACCGCAGCGCTTCCGGCGCGAGATCGGCGTGATGACCGGTCTGGTCGGCATGGCCGGCGGCATCGGCGGCTTCTATCTCGCTTCATCGCTGGGCTATTCGCGCCAGATGACCGGCAGTTACCAGACCGGCTTCGTCGTGTTCGCGCTGCTGGCCGTGCTGGCACTGATCGGGCTGACCCGGGTCAAGACACGCTGGCGCACGACCTGGGGTGCCGCACATCTGACCTCGGCGCGCATCTGACGCGACCGTGACACGATGACACTGAAAGTATCCATCGGACAGTGCTCGATCACCGGTCTGCGCCCGCGCAACGAGGACTTTGCAGGCGCCGTCACACCGGCCGGTGAAACACTCGACGCCAAGGGCATGTTGCTGGCGCTGGCCGATGGCGTGGGCGGTCACGCCAAGGGCCGCGAGGCTGCCGAGTTCACGGTGCGCGGTCTGCTGAATGACTACTACGCAACGCCCGACACCTGGAGCATCGAGCAGTCGATCGATCGCGTTCTCGGCGCGCTCAACCGCTGGCTCATCGCGCATGCGGCACGCACGCGCGAAAGCGCCGGCATGGCGACCACGCTGTCGGCACTGGTGCTGCGCGGCACACGCTGGCACATCGCCCATGTCGGCGACTCACGCATCTATCTGCATCGTGCCGGCAAGCTGACGCAACTGACCGAGGACCACACCTGGGCCCACCCGGAACTGTCGAATGTGCTGCATCGCGCGGTCGGCCTCGACCCACGCCTCGCCGTCGATCACGCGGAAGGGGAGCTTGAGGTCGGCGACTGTTTCGTGCTGCTCAGCGACGGCGTGTGGAATACCCTGCGCGACACGGGCATCGCGGCGCTCGTCGATCGCGGCGGCGATATCGACGCCCTGGCTTCGGCACTGGTGATGCAGTCCGAGGCGGCGGGCAGCAGCGACAACTGCACGGCACTCGTCGTCACGATCGACACGCTGCCTCAGGCTGCCTTGCGCGACCGTCTGGCCGAAGCATCGGGACTTGCGCTGCCGACGCGCCTGCGGGAAGGCGACGAACTGGACGGACTGCAGGTCGAAGCCGTACTGCACGCATCGCGCGTGACGCTGCTCTATCGCGTGAAAGACATCGCCACCGGCGAGACCATGGTGCTGAAGACGCTGCGCGAAGATGTCGCCGACGATGATGCCGTCGCCGCGCTGGTGCATGAGGAATGGCTGGCACGCCGGGTCGTGTCGCCGCACTTTCCCCAGGTCATCAGCCACCCGGGACGCAGCGCACTCTATTACCTGATGACCTGGCACGACGGGGCGACACTGCGCGCCAGACTCGACGCGGGTCACCAGTTCGATTTCACTCGCGTCGTGCAACTGGCCACCACATTGCTGCGCGCGCTCGGCGCGCTGCACCGTCTGGGCATCGTTCATCGGGACATCAAGCCCGACAACCTGCACCTCGATGCCCACGGTACGCTGCGCGTGCTCGACCTCGGCGTCGCTGCGTCCGACGGCGAAGACTTCCGGGAAATCAACAACCCGGGCACGCCCAGCTACATGGCTCCCGAATTGTTTGCGGGCTCGGTTGCCAGCGAATCGAGCGATCTGTATGCCGTCGGCGTGACGCTTTACGAACTGCTGACGCGGCGCCTCCCGTACGGCGAAATCGAACCTTTCCAGAAACCGCGGTTCGGCGAGCCTGTTCCCCCTACCCGATACCGGCCCGACGTTCCGGAGTGGCTGGAGGCAGTGCTGCTGAAATCGGTCGGTCGCACCCCCGGCAGCCGCTTCGAAACCGCCGACGAATTCCTGCTCGCACTTGAGCGCGGCGCGCACCGCCCGCTGACCATGCCGCGGCGCGCACCGCTGCTGGAAGGTTCGTCCGTGCGACTGCTGCGTCTGTTGCTCGGCGTCTCGCTGTTGCTGAACATCCTGCTGCTGTGCGCGCTTTTGCTGTGATGCAGCACATGCACCAGCCGCATGCATGCGCGGGCCAGTGCGCCCCGCAGCGGAGCGCAATCGACCTTCGATTCGACGGATTCAAGACACCACAGCCAGAAACCGTGCGTCAGCGGCGTGGCATACGCCTTGCTAAATGAATGGCGGAGACAAAAATGACCGATACGAAACTCGAAACCCGCTCGACCTGCTGCTACTGCGGCGTAGGTTGTGGCGTGATCATCGAGCACGACGAAAGCCGGATCACCGGCGTGCGGGGCGATCCCGCCCATCCGGCCAACTTCGGCCGACTGTGTTCGAAAGGCGCCACGCTGCACCTCAGTGCTCGCCCGGAAACCCGCGCGCTGAACCCGGAATTGCGCGTGGCCCGCGACCTTCCGCGCAGTCGCGTGGCATGGACCGACGCGCTCGATCACGCCGCGTCGCGCTTCGCCGACATCATCCGCACGCACGGCCCCGATTCGGTCGCCTTCTATATTTCCGGGCAGCTGCTGACCGAGGACTACTACGCGTTCAACAAGCTCGCCAAGGGACTGATCGGCACCAACAATATCGACACCAACTCGCGTCTCTGCATGAGCTCAGCCGTGTCGGCCTACAAGATGACGCTGGGTGCCGACGCGCCGCCCTGCTCCTATGAGGACATCGACCACACCGACTGCCTGCTGATCGCCGGCAGCAATCCAGCCTACGCGCACCCGGTGGTCTATCGCCGCATCGAGGACGCGCGGCGTGCCAACCCGGCGATGAAGACGATCGTGATCGATCCGCGCCGCACAGACACGGCAAGCGACGCCGATCTGCATCTGGCACTGCTGCCGGGTACCGACATCTGGCTCTACAACGCCATGCTGCACGTACTGCTGTGGGAGGGGCATGCCGACGATGCGTTCATCGACGCCCACACCGACAACTTCGACGCACTGCGCAGGCATGTGCGGGATATCACACCGGCAGTGGCCGCCGAGATCTGCGGACTCCGTGCCGACGACATCGTGACGGCCGCCCAGTGGTTCGGCCAGTCGAAAGCCGCGATGTCGCTCTGGTGCCAGGGTCTGAACCAGTCGCATCACGGCACGCACAACGGCGCAGCGCTGATTGCGCTGCATCTGGCGACCGGCCAGATCGGGCGCATCGGTGCCGGACCGTTCTCGCTGACTGGGCAGCCCAACGCAATGGGCGGTCGCGAGGTCGGCGGCATGGCGACCCTGCTGTCGGCGCACCGTGAAATCGGCAACCCGCTTCATCGGGCGGAAGTTGCCCGCATGTGGGGGGTCGACGATGTGCCCGCTGCACCGGGACTGACCGCGGTAGAACTGTTCGACGCAGTGCGCGACGGTCGCGTGAAGGCGGTATGGATCGCCTGTACCAATCCGGCGCATTCGATGCCCGACCAGGCGCTCATCACCGAAGCACTGAAGAAGGCTGAGTTCGTGGTGGTGCAGGACGCATGCCGGACCACCGAAACCGCCGCCTTTGCGGACCTTCTGCTGCCGGCTGCAACCTGGGGCGAAAAGGCAGGTACGGTCACCAACTCGGAACGCCGCATCACGCATGTCAGGGCCGCGCTGCCTCCGCCCGGCGAAGCACGCGCCGACTGGCGCATCGCATGCGACTTCGCGCATGCGCTCGCGCCGCTGCTCGGACGCGACGCCGGCCCGCTCTTTCCCTACACGGACGTCGAAGAGCTGTTCGGCGAACACGCCGAAACGACGCGCGGACGTGACCTCGACATCACCGGTCTGAGCTATGCGCTGCTCGACCGGCAGGGGCCGCAGCAGTGGCCTTTTCCGGAAGGTGCCCAGACCGGCCGGGCACGCCTTTACCAGGATGGCCGCTTCGCCACTGAAAATGGCCGCGCCCGCTTCGTGGTCCCCGTCACCGGCACCACCGCCGAAAAGATCGATGCGCGCTATCCGCTGCATCTGAACACCGGCCGGCTGCGTGATCAGTGGCACTGCATGAGCCGTACCGGTCAGGTCGCTCAGCTGTACAACCATGTCGACGAACCACGCGTCGAGGTGCACGCCGACGACCTCGCCCGACGCGGTCTGGCCGATGGTGATCTTGTGCATGTGAAAAGCCGCCGCGGGAACATCGTGCTGCGCGCACATGCGAGTGCCGCGCAGCGCCCGGGCAGCGTGTTCATCGCGATGCACTGGGGTCGCAACATGCTGTCGAGCAGCGGCGCCAACGCGCTGACCGCCGGCCGCATCGATCCGCATTCCAAGCAACCGGAACTGAAGCACGCCGCGGTGCAGCTGGTACGCGCAAAGTTGCCGCATCAGGCACTTCTGCTGCGCACCGAGGCGAACGACGAGGCAGCAGTGAGCGCCGCGCTGAGTCGAGCCGAAGCGCTGGCACCGGTGCTGACTCGCTTCGCCCATGCATCGCTGTCGCTGGCGGGTCGCGAGCGCCCTGCGCTGGTGCTGCGCATTGCACACGACGCACCGATACCCGAACTCAAACGAATGCTGATCGCTGGACAGCAGGCGGCATGAGGACAGTCATGTGCATGGAGCCCGCCCACCGATGTTGAGCCAACAGTCATTGACGGACATGCTGACCGCCCTCGGACGCGGAGGCGAAAACGGACGGGACCTCGCCGAGAGCGAGGCTTACAGCCTGTTCGCCGACATGCTCGACGGACGCATTCCGGCCCTCGAACTCGGCGCGCTGCTCGCCAGCCTGCGCTGGAAGAATGAGTCTGCGGACGAACTGTCGGGCTTTGCGCGTGCGCTCAACGAACGGGTTCCGGTGATCGAATTGCCGCAGCACCGGCCCCGCATGGTGGTCATTCCGGCTTACGCGCGGGCCGGACGCGCACCCAACCTGATGCCGCTGCTCGCGCTCATGCTGGCGCGCATGGAAGTGCCGGTGCTGGTGCACGGGCTGGTCGGTGACAACGCGCAGCCCGGCAGCATCGATGTGTTCTCTCTACTCGGGCATGTACCGTGCAGAAGCCTGGCCGAAGCGCAGACAACGCTGAACTCGGGGCGCTGTGCGATCGTGCCGACCGAACTGCTGAGCCCGTCGCTCGACAGTCTGATCCGACTGCGCGACCGCATGGGCAACCGGAACACTGCACACGTCATCGCCAAGCTGCTGGACCCAGCCCCGCTGCGCAGCCTGCGCGTGATCTGCGTGGCCGATGCGCAACTGCTGTCGCGACTGCGCGACATGTGCCTGCGCGCGCCGGAACGCGCGCTGCTGATGCGTTCGCCTGACGACGACTCGTTCGCGGATCCGATGCGGCGACCGCGCATCGAACTGTTCGAACATCTGACGTCGAACACACTGTTCGAAGCGGAAACGGCTTCGCTTCAACGCATCAACCCACTGCCGCCCGCAGATCACATCGATGCAACGGCGGCCTGCATCCAGGAAATGGTGGAGGGACATCGCGCCATTCCGCAGCCTGTGCTCAACCAGGTTGCCGCCTGTCTGTTCGGCAGCGGTTCGGCGCGCGACCTCACGCACGCCAAGGCGACGGTATCTCTCGGCTTGAACCACGCCGCACACTGAGCACCGGATTTCAGGCCGAGTGCTTCACCATCCAGTCGAGGCAGCGCTGCCAGGCGTCCATCGCATCGACTCTGCGATAACTGCGACGATAGTCTGCATGGAAGCCGTGCTGCGCCTCCGCATACAGCACGATGTCCGATCTGCGCGCCGCATCCGATGGCGACTTCCGCATTGCCACCCGCATCCTTTCGACCTCCGTCGTCGGAATACCCTGATCCTGTCCACCGTACAGGCCGAGAACCGGTGACTTCAATGCATCGACGACGTCCAGCGGATGCTGCGGAGTCAACGCAACGGACGCGCCTGACAAGCGGCCGTACCAGGCAACGCCGGCCCGCAGCGCAGGTTGGTGCGCTGCGTACAGCCATGTGATGCGGCCACCCCAACAGAACCCGGTCGCCGTCAGGCGCGCGATGTCACCACCGGCCTGCCGGGCCCATTCCACGCAGGCATCGAGATCCGCCATCACCTGGGCATCGGGCACACGCGAAACGATGCGCTCCAGAATTTCCTGAATGCTGCCGACGGCAGCCGGATCACCGTGGCGGCAATAAAGCTCGGGGGCGATGGCCAGATGACCGGCCTGCGCAAAACGCCGGCAGATGTCGCGTATGTGTTCGTGCACACCGAATATTTCCTGCACCACGAGTACCACGGGCGGCTTAGCCACCGCCTGCGGGCGCGCGAAATACAGGGGCAGCTGCACAGAATCGCTTGCCGCAACCTGCGACGAGCCGGTCACCAGCCCGTCGGACGACGTGCTGACCACCTGCTGCGCCCGCACCGGCTGCACCGCAAGCGCAAAGCCGGCCGCACCGGCCGTGCGCAGGAAGTGCCTGCGCTCGACGCGGATTGCGGCACTGTCGGGCGTGACGTCGACCGCCATGATCAGCGCTTGATGAAGCCGGGTTCAGCCGCCGGAACCGCCTGCGAGAAGGCGTCGAGTTTGCCGGCCAGCTCCAGGTTGCCGGCAGTGGCCACCTGCGGAACGTAGTTGCGGAAGAGTTCGGCAATGGCGGCGCGCTCGCCGCCCTTGAACTGTTCGGCCGCCGGGTAGAGCCGTTCGATGGTCTGCACACCCTCGGTCCACTTGCCCTGCGCCGCCAACGCGATCGATAGCTCCGCCAGTCGACGCGCCAGCGGAAGGTCAAGGCTGCTGCCGGCACGCTTTTCCTCAATGGCAAGCGTCTCCCGCAGCAATTCTTCCGCACCGTCCCAATTGCCCAGCATGCGCTTGAGCTGGGCGTAGTTGTAAAGGCGCTGCGACTTCGCATCAGGCGTGATCTTGCTGACATCGGGGTGCATGAGCGACTTGTAGCAAAGCTCGTCGGCCAGGCCGATGTTGTTGTCGGCCCAGGCAGCCCTGCACTCGCTGAAGAAGCGATCGGACTGGTTGTCCTGCGCCGCGACACCGGCGGCGCTGCACAGCAGGGAAAACGTGACTGCGAGCGCTGAAAAAACGCGGTTCGTGCGAATCATTGAATCATCTCCTCGGGTTTCGTCGGGGGTCTGTCGACCTTCTTGCCTCAATCGAGGCGTCTTCTGTATATCCATTGCGTAGCGGATGAAACCGACGCATCAAGCGCGTAGCCATCGACCGAAAAGTCACGCAGCGCATCGGCGTCATCGATCCGTTTCGCCGCGGCGTAACGTGCCATCAGGCCGCGCGCGCGCTTGGCGAAAAAGCTGATCACCTTGTAGGTACCACCCTTCCAGTCCTGAAATACCGGCTGGATCACTGCGGCTTTCAGCGACGCGCGCTTCACGGCCTTGAAGTATTCATCGCTGGCGAGGTTGACCAGTAGCGGCTTCGAATCGTTCTCGAGCAAGGCGTTCAGAGCCTGCGCCGGAAGGTCACCCCAGAACGCGTACAGATCCTTGCCCCGCGCATTGGGCAGCCGGGTGCCCATTTCGAGGCGATACGGCAACATCAGATCGAGCGGGCGCAGCACGCCGTAAAGACCGGACAGGATCCGCACATGCGCCTGCAGCCATGCCTGCCCGTCCCGGTCGAGCGTCCGGGCATCCAGACCCTCATAAACATCACCGTTGAAGGCGAACACCGCCTGGCGCCCCCGGGGTGCGGTGCAGTCAGTCGTCCAGTCTCCGAAACGGGCGGCATTGAGGGCCGCCAGCGGATCGGAGATCGACATCAGCGATGCGATTTCAGCCGGACTCTTCTGCCTGAGGATGTCGACCAGTTGCGCTGAACGGTCGAGAAAATCCGGCCGCGTCGAGGGCACCGGCGGCAGCGCAGATTCGTAATCCAGCGACTTTGCGGGAGACAGGACAATGATCATCGATCGAAGGAATCCGTTTTGACCTGCGGATGGTAGCGTGAGGGTGAACCGTGCGCACGTCGGCCGGGGGCGGTGCTCACCCGGCGGCCCAATGCATTCGAATGCCGCGCACAATGAAAAAACGGGACCACCGCTGCGCGGATGACCCCGTTCTTCGTGCCCGGCGCACGCACTTCGCATGCCTGACCCGGGCGCTTCATCCGGGGCTGTGGATGCTTGACGGCCCCGGGCAAGGAAAGCGGTTACTTCTTGTTGATCGACTTCTTCAACGCAGCGCCGGCGGTGAACTTGGCAGTCTTGGCAGCCGGGATCTTGATCGCAGCGCCGGTACGCGGGTTGCGGCCGGTACGTGCAGCGCGCTTGCCGGTGGCGAACGTACCGAAACCGACGAGGGTCACTTTTCCACCCTTCTTGAGTTCGGTCGTGACGGACTCGAGGAAACCGTCAAGCAGGCGCCCGGCGGCAGCCTTGGATACATCAGCTTTCTTGGCGAGTGCTTCGATCAGTTCTGCTTTGTTCATCTAAGTCTCCTTCTTCGTTGTACGCAAATGCGCGCGGGAAAACCTGAAGGGATGATAGTGAGGCCGTGCGCGCTCCACAAGCGGATATGCAGACTTTCTTGATGAATTTACGCGCCCTGCGGACACTTTTTCGCCGCCAAGCCAGTTCCATGCCCGTTTTTCAAGACGGCATCCCGATCCCGTTGGACACCCGGGGCGCCCTGAGGGCATAATCCGCGACCATGAAATTCCTGTTTGATCTGCTACCGGTCCTGCTGTTTTTCGCGGCCTACAAATTCGCCAATGGGTCGCAGGAAGCGTCCCATGCACTCGTGATTCAGGCACTCGGCGACGGCATCGCGGTGAATCAGGCGCCGATTCTCATTGCGACGGCGGTTGCGATCCTCGCCACCATCGGTCAGGTGCTCTGGTTGATGGCGCGCGGAAAGAAGGTCGAGGTCATGCTGTGGGTCAGCCTGGCGATCATCGTGGTGTTCGGTGGCGCAACGCTGCTGTTCCACGACGCCACCTTCATCAAATGGAAACCGACGGTTCTTTACTGGCTGTTCGCCGGCACGCTTGCGGGGGCCGCCCTTTTCCTGAAGCGCAACCTCATCCGTTCGCTCATGCAGGAACAGATCGAACTGCCGGAGCCCGTGTGGATGAAACTCAATTTGTCGTGGATCGGTTTCTTCGCGATCATGGGCGTTCTCAATCTTTATGTCGCCTTCAGTTACAGCGAAGAAACATGGGTCGATTTCAAGCTCTACGGTGGCATGGGACTCATGTTCCTGTTCGTGCTCGCGCAGGGCGCATTGCTGTCGCGCCACATCGACGAAACGAAGACCTGATCAACCGAGGTGCCGATGTTCTACATATTGATGGGTGAAGATGTCGCCGGCAGCCTGGAGAAACGGCTGGCCGCTCGTCCCGGACATCTGGAACGCCTGCAGAAGCTTCAGGATGAAGGACGTCTGCTCCTGGCCGGTCCGATGCCTATCCCGGACTCGACGGATCCCGGCGCGGCCGGTTTCAGCGGCAGCCTCATTGTTGCGGAATTCGACTCGCTGGAAGACGCCCGGGAGTGGGCGGACGCAGACCCCTATTCGACCACCGGCGTATTTTCGCGTGTGACCATCAAGCCGTTCCGGAAGGTGTTTCCGGCGTGAGCAGCGCCGCACAGGTGGAAGCGTCGATACGGGAGCGCCTCGGCGTCCTCCAGCCGCTCTCGATTGAATTGATCGATGAATCCCACATGCATGCAGGTCATGCCGGAGCAAGATCCGGCGGACGACATTACCGCCTGGACATAGAATCACCCGAATTCGCGGGACGTCGCCTGATGGAACGTCACCGCATCATCTACACGGCACTCGGCGACCTGATGCAGCGCGACATCCACGCGCTGTCGATCACGGCACGGGCACCCGGCGAAGCGCGCCCCGAATGACCACGAGCAACCGTCAGCAGCACCGGCATCAACCCAGAAAGGTAACCCGATGAAATACACGCTCTCCATCCTGTCACTCGCCGTACTGACGGCCTTCCCGGTCGCGTCGATGGCTCAGCAGAAGGCCAAGGAAAAGCCGGCTGCCGCGTCGTCCGACAGCGTGCTGGCAACCGTCAACGGCAAGACGATCCCGGCGGGCCGTGCCGAAATCATGGTGCGCAACCAGATTGCCCAGGGTCAGCAGGACGGTGACCAGCTGCGCCAGGCCGTACGCGAAGAACTGATCCGCCGCGAAGTGCTTACGCAAGCCGCTGCCACCAAGGGACTCGACAAGAATGCCGCGCTCATGCACCAGGCTGACCTGGCGCGTCAGGCCGTGCTGATCCAGGCCTATCTTCAGGATTACGTTAAGTCCCACCCGGTCACCGAAGCGGCGATCAAGTCGGAATACGAAAAGGTGAAGGCCGGCCTCGGCGACAAGGAATACAAGGCGCGGCATATCCTGGTCAAGACGGAAGACAAGGCCAAGGAAATCATCGGCAAGCTGCAGGTCGGCGAAAAGTTCGAAGATCTGGCCAAGGACTCGGAAGATCCGGGTTCGAAGGACCGTGGCGGTGATCTCGGCTGGAGTGCGCCGTCGCAGTACGTGAAGTCGTTCTCGGAAGCCCTGACCAAGCTCGAAAAGGGCAAGTTCACGCCGCAGCCGATCCGTACTGATTTCGGATATCACGTCATCAAGCTCGAAGATGTACGTGACCTGAAGTTGCCGGGCTTCGACGAAGCAAAGCAGCAGATCGCGCAACGGCTCGAACAGCAGGTCATCGCGGCGCACGTGAACGAACTGCGTCAGAAGGCAGTGGTCAAGTAAGGCGGTGCGCCCGCTTCGGGTGCGCCGCCTTCTACCCGGATTCTCAACCTGACTTTCAAGGTGCCGTTGAACGGCAGACCGGAATGATGATGGAGGACGCGGACATGACTTGCGACGCACCCGAACCCAGCCCGGCCCGGCCCCGGAACTGCCGCAGCCTGCTCGGGACGAGCCGCTGTGGCGCATCTGGTGGCGATTCGTGTGGCCCTTCCTGTATTTCCGCGACTGCACCCGCGGCACCTGGATGGAGCGCGTGCAGAGTTACCGGCACAACCGGACCATGCGTCGCCACCTTCCGGGCTTCATCCTGAAGTGGCTTGTGTTCACAGCATTCTTCTTCACCTTCGGCCGTTTCTTCGATGAAGCGGCCGGTCTGGTCATCCCGGCAGCGTGCTGTTTCGTCACTGGCACCTGGACCGGCGTGGTCGCCATCGTGCTGGCCGTTGCCTGGGGCTGGCTGGAACGTTTTCCGGAACTTCACTGAGTCAGGCAGACCTGCCGACCTGCGTGACCGACGGGTCCCCGTAGCCGGGGGAGCGTCCGCTTCACCCGGCGCCCGCCCCACTCATCCTGCCGCCAGCCGCCCGGCCTGCTGCGCCACCCGCACACCGAACAGCCGGGCCGTTTCCAGATCACCGGCATGCATCTCATCGACGCCGGCGTCGGATGGCGTCGATGCCATGGCTCCCGCGAACGACGCGACGTAGTTGACGTCGTCGCGCTTCGCCGCCTTGCTGTTGCTCGGCATCAGGCCTGTACCCACCCACAGCATGCTGTGCTGCATGGCCAGCGTCATCAGATAGTGCAGCGTCGAATGCTTGTCACCGTTCATCGATGCCGAATTGGTGAAGCCAGCCGAGAGCTTGTCCTTCCACTTCTGACCGAACCACGGCTTCGAGCTTGCGTCGGCGAATTTCTTGAACTGCCAGGACACGGTGCCCATGTAGGTCGGACTGCCGAACACGATCGCGTCGGCCTCGGCCAGCGTCTCCCAGGCCGCATCCGGCACATTGCCCTCCGCATCGATTTCGATGAAATGAACCTGCGCGGCCGCTGCCGCGCCTTCCGCCACAGCCTGCGCCATGCGACGGGTGTGGCCGTAGCCACTGTGAACAACGATGGCAACTTGGGTCATGTGATGCTCCTTTCGGTGAGTGGATGACTGCCCAGATCGAACACCAGCGCATGTGCCGCCTGCCCATGTTCGAGTACGACTTCGCTTTCGGCTTCGACCTTCACCGCATCGCCTGCGCCGATGCGCTGGCCATTGACCGTGAGCGCACCGTCGATGAGATGGACGTAGGCCTTGCGTCCGTCGGCCAGTCGGTGGCGCAGCGGTGCGTCGCCGTCTTCCAGCCGCGTGGCGTACAGCGCGACGTCGGCATGAATGCCAAGCCCACCATCGCTGCCCTGCGCATTGACCAGCGGCAGCAGGCGACCCCGCTTGTCAGCCTCCGGAAAATGCTGCTGCACATAATCCGGCGCGATGCCGCGCGACTTCGGCAGCAGCCAGATCTGCAGCATGCGGATCGGCTGGTCTGTGTCGTGGTTGTATTCGCTGTGCAGCACGCCGTGACCGGCGCTCATGCGCTGCACGTCGCCCGGACGCAGCACGCCGGTGTTGCCCATCGAATCGCGATGCGTCAGTTCGCCGGCCAGCACCACGCTGACGATTTCCATGTCGCGATGCGGATGCGTGCCGAAGCCGCCGGCCGGCGCGATGGCGTCTTCCATCAGCGCCCTCAGCACGCCGAACCCCATGTGTGCAGGGTCGTGGTAATCCGCGAAGGAAAAACTGAAATGCGATTGCCCCCAGCCGTGGTCGTCGTAACCGCGTTCCGAAGACTTGCGCACACTGATCATGGCCCCTCTCCCTGAAGTGTTGATCGATGGACGAAGTCTGTACGACAGGCTTGCCTGCAGGGCTGCAAGGCACTGATATCATCATTCAAATTTTTTGACTTTGTTTGCCCCCATGGCAGAGCACGACCATCCACTGACGCCGGACGCCATCCGGCTGATCGCCACGATCGAAGAAGCCGGGAGCTTCGCCGCTGCTGCTCGCCTGCTGGGCAAGGTGCCTTCCGCGCTGAGCTACAGCGTGCGCCAGCTCGAAACCGCACTCGATGTGCTTCTGTTCGATCGCAGCAGCCGCACCGCAGTGCTGACGCCGGCGGGCCGCGAACTGCTGTCCGAAGGCCGGCGCCTGCTGCTCGAGATGGATGCGGTAGCCAGCCGGGTCAAGCGGGTGGCCAGTGGCTGGGAGGGCCAGCTCACTCTGGCAGCCAATGCGCTCATGTGCCCGCGCACGCTGCTCGATCTGGTCGCGGCCTTCCTGGATCAGCGCGACGACACCGGACGCCCGCCACCGACCCGCCTGAAACTGCGTCAGGAAGTACTGTCGGGCACCTGGGAGGCGCTGCTGTCGGGGACTGCGGACCTGGCGATCGGCGTCGACGCCGACGACACGCGGGCTGTCGGCATCCAGCAGCGCCCGCTCGGCGAACTCCGTTTCGTGTTCGCAGTGGCGCCGCATCATCCACTCGCGCACGGCGACGGCCCGCTCGACTCGCAGGCGCTGCGGCCGCATCGTGCCGTCGCCATCGCCGACAGCGCCATGCGCTTGTCGGCGTCGTCGCGCAACCTGCTGCCCGGCCAGGACGTGCTGACCATGCCGACGCTGGACATGAAGATCGATGCGCAGCTGCGCGGCCTGGGCTGCGGCTTCCTGCCGGAGCCGCGCGTGCGCCAGCTGGTCGCGGACGGCCGTCTTGTCGTCCGGCAGACGGGCGAGGAACGGTCCGCTCGCTTTTCCGTCGCCTGGCGGGTCGGCGCGCAGCGCGGCCGGGCGCTCGACTGGTGGCTGCAGCAGCTCGACAGTCCGCGCACCCGTCAGGCCCTGCTGGAGGGCGTGCATCGATGACTGCCCCGCATATTCCGGTGGTGCTGCTGACCGGTTTCCTGGGCAGCGGCAAGACCACGCTGCTCAATCGCCTTCTGGCGCAACCGGACATGGCCGATACGCTGGTCATCATCAACGAGTACGGTGACGCGTCGCTCGACCATCTGCTGGTGAGTCACACGGCAGAGCAACCCGTGGTCGAACTCGCCGGTGGCTGCGTCTGCTGTACCTTGCGCGGCGACCTTGCCCAAACCCTGCGCGATGCCCACTGGCGCTTTGCGCGCGCCGGCCGCCGCCAATTCGAACGCGTGGTGATCGAAACCACGGGTCTGGCCGATCCCGCGCCGCTGCTGCGAACGCTGATACACGACGAACGCATCAGCGCACGCTACCGTCTCGCATGCACGCTGACGCTGGTCGACGCCTGCCATGGCGCCGACACCCTCGTCACACAGACCGAAGCGCTTCGCCAGATCGCCGCTGCCGACCGGCTGCTCGTCAGCAAGTCGGATCTGGCGGGCGCCGAAGCACTTGCGGCGCTGCGCAGTACGCTCGCGCAGATCAATCCCTTCGCCCCGCAAGTCGATCTGCAGACCGAACCCGTCGACAGCGCAATGTTCGCGATGCTGCCGGCACGGCCTGCGCACTTCCGCGCGCCACTGCCGCCAGACAGCAGGCACGATGTGCGTGCGGACAGCTTCTGCTTCGCGCGGCCCATCCCGCGCGCCCGCTTCGACGCCTGGCTGGCCGACTGGCCGAGGATGGCCGGCCCCGGCCTGCTGCGCATGAAGGCGCTGTTCGACATCGAGGGCGAGGTATCGCTCCAGATCGTTCATGGCGTGCAGCACACACTGCACCCGCCGATTCCGCTGCCGGCGGCATCAGACCGCATTCAAGGCTCGACGCTGGTGTTCATCACGCGCGGCATCGCCGCCGAAACTCTGCGTGCCTACGCGGAAAAGCTCGCGGCCGATTGAACCGCAGGCCAGTCACTTCGCTCACAATGCAGTCTTCCGAACGTTCGACGCTTCCCATGCCCATTGCCGCCAGACGGCTTGATGAAGTCACCTTCGACAACCTGTTCGTGCGCAGCCTGCCGGCGGACCCGTCGGAGGTGATGCGCTCGCGCGAGGTGCGCGACGTGTCCTACACCTTCACGCCGCCGACGCCGGTGGCTGCGCCCGAACTGCTCGCCTGGTCGGACATGCTCGGTGCGCAGCTCGGCCTCGAGCGCCCGGCCCGCGTCGACGCCGCGGTCGAAGCACTCGCCGGCAACCGGCTGCTGCCCGGCATGCAACCTTATTCGGCGCGCTACGGCGGTCACCAGTTCGGCAACTGGGCGGGACAACTGGGCGACGGCCGCGCCATCACGCTGGGCGAAATGATCGACACGGCCGGGCAGCGGCAGGAGCTGCAGCTCAAGGGCGCCGGCCCGACGCCCTACTCCCGCCGCGCCGACGGCCGCGCCGTGCTGCGCTCGTCGGTACGCGAGTTCCTGTGCAGCGAAGCCATGTTCCATCTGGGCGTGCCGACCACGCGCGCGCTGAGCCTGGTCGGCACAGGCGATCAGGTGGTGCGCGACATGTTCTACGACGGTCACCCGGAGTACGAGCCGGGTGCCATCGTGTGCCGGGTCGCGCCCAGCTTCGTTCGTTTCGGCCACTTCGAAATCCTTGCCTCGCACGAGGAATACGCGCTGCTGCGCCAGCTCGCCGACTGGGTGATGACCCATCACTACCCGGACATCACCTCCCACACCCAATGGTTCGCCGAAATCTGCCGCCGCACGGCGAACCTGATGGTGCATTGGATGCGCGTCGGCTTCGTGCATGGCGTGATGAACACGGACAACATGTCCATCCTCGGACTGACCATCGATTACGGCCCCTACGGCTGGCTCGAAGGCGTCGACATGATGTGGACGCCCAATACCACCGACGCGAAGGGCCGCCGCTACTGCTACGGTCGCCAGCCGCAGATCGGCTACTGGAACCTGACCCGCCTTGCTGCCGCGCTGGCACCGCTGATCGACGATCAGGCCGCGCTCGACGCCGCGCTCGAAGAATACGAGCAGACTTTTTCGGATGGCTGGACCCGCATGCTGGCCGACAAGCTCGGACTGCCGGCACCGGCCACCGACGATGAAGACGGGGACGAACAGGCCCTGCGCAGCGAACTGTTCCAGCTGCTGCAGGCGGAAGAGTGCGACTTCACGATCTTCTTCCGATCATTGGCCGATGTGCCCGTGGCCGCAGCGCTGTCGGGCGACGCCGCTGCACTTGCACCACTGCGTGACGCGTTCTACGAAGACGACGGTCCGTCTGCCGGACATGGCCGTGCGCTGCTGGCCTGGCTGCAGGGCTGGGCACGGCGCGTCAGCGCCGGCGGCGAAGCCGACACTGCACGCATCGCCCGCATGAATGCGACCAATCCGAAATACATCGTGCGCAACTGGCTGGCACAGCGCGCCATCGACGACGCCACGCAGGGCGACACTGCGATGATCGAACGGCTGCTGAAGATGATTCAGCGACCGTATGACGAACAACCCGAATTCAACGACCTGGCCGGTCGCCGCCCGGAATGGGCGCGCAACAAACCCGGCTGCTCAGCCCTCTCCTGCAGCTCATGAATCCACATACCGGAAGCATCACCTCCCACACCTTTCACGGGCTGACGCCCGGCCCGCGACTGATCGTGCTGGGTGCCGTGCACGGCAACGAAATCGGCGGCGTGCGCGGCATCGAGCAGGTGCTGGGCGAATTGCAGCGCGGCGAACTGAACGTCGTGCGCGGGTCGGTCACTTTCGTGCCGATCACCAACCCGCTCGCCTACACGCTGAAACGGCGCGCCGGTGACCGCAATCTGAACCGCAATCTGCGTCCGAACGATGCGCCGCAGGATTACGAGGACCGCATCGCCAACGTGCTGTGTCCGCTGCTGGCTGCGCACGACGTGCTGCTCGACCTGCATTCCTTCCATACCGGCGGCGAACCCTTCGCCATGCTCGGACCGCAGGACAACAACGGCCCGCTCGAAGCGTTCGCGCACGCGGCGGCCGAAGAAGCGCTGGCGCTGCGTCTGGGCGCGCGCCGACTGGTCGAAGGCTGGCTCGACACCTACGCCACCGGCGTGCGCAGGCGGCTGGCCCGCACGGCGCCGACCGAGCGCGCGCATCTGCTGTCGACCGATCCCGATTACGGCGTCGGCACCACCGAATACATGCGCCGCATGGGCGGCTACGCGGTGACGCTGGAATGCGGACAGCATGAAGACCCGGCGGCGCCCGTCTTTGCCTGGCGCGCCATCCGGAACACGCTGGCGCACCTTCAGCTGGTCGATGAAACTCCGCCTCCGCCGCTGGACAGCATCGAATTGCTGAGACTGGTCGAAGTGACGGACCGTCTGCACGCCGACGACAGCTTCGCCCGCCCATGGTGCAGTTTCGATCCGGTGAATGCCGGCGAGCGCATCGGCAGCAGGCAGGATGGCAGCGCAGTCATCGCGCCGCGCGACGGCTTCATCGTGTTTCCGAATCCTGCCGCGACGCCGGGCAACGAATGGTTCTATTTCGCACAGCGCAGCGAGCGTGTGCTGCACCGGAACTGACTTCAGAAGCGCCAGCGCAGACTGGCGTAGCCATTGCGCTCCGGCATCGGATAGTAGGCTTCCGAAAAGGCGATGGTCGAATACACCTTGTCGAAAACGTTGTTGATGCCGGCCGCGAGTTGCGCGCCGCCGCCCAGATCAAGGCGCAGCGCAAGATCGAACACCGTGTAGGACGGCAGTTCGGCGAAGCTGCGATTGTCCAGATCGTTGCCGTCGAAGCGCCGACCGGCGTGGCGCGCCGCGACGATCCAGCGCAGCGACGGCGTCTGCAGCCACTCCGCACGCGCATTCGCCGTCCAGCGCGGCACCAGCGGAATGTCGGCATCGGTGCCCTTGAAGCGCGGCTGCACATACCCGGCGTTGGCAGCGAACAGCCAGGCGGCCGACGGCTGCCAGCGCGTTTCGAGCTCCACGCCGGTGCGTTGGGTCGGCAGGTCGTAGTTGCGGTTCACGCTCGGCACGCCGGTGCTGTCGAAGTAGATTTCATCCTGGTTGCGCAGTCGGAACAGCGTCAGCCCGAACGAAAGACTGTCGTCGGGCTGCAGGCGCACACCGGCTTCGATCGTGCGACCGCGCTGCGCGCGCAGATCGGACGACGCCAGCGCCAGTTCGTCGATGTTCGGGGTACGGAAGTTGCGCGACACGCTGGCAAAGACGATCAGCGCCTTCACCGGATGCCAGCTCACCCCCAGCTCCGCAGCATGGCTTTTCGTGCTCGACGCATAGCGGCTGTCAGATTCGAAGCCGGTGACGCAACTGCCCGGAATTTCCACCGGAATGAACACGTTCTGGAACTGGCAGGTGCGCCGGTAGGTGGCAGCTTCGGTGCGGTTTTTCGTGTCGTCGCTGCGCCAGCCGGCGTTCAGGCGCAGCGCATCGGTCGCGCGGAACACCGTCTCGGCATACCAGGCCTGACCGTTCAGGTCGCCGGTACGCAGCCTTGACTGGTCGATCACGGTGCGGCCGACGTCGCGCCGCAGGTAGTCGGACGACTGCGTGACAAAGCCGGCACCGAAGGAATGGATGCGGCCGAAGGCGCTGTAGTCGAGGTCGTAGCGCAACTGCACGTCGCGCCGCGTCGATTCGATCGTGTATTGCTGATCGCTGAGCGGCTGTGCCGGATTGACACCGATCAGGTACGGATTGTCGCGCGTACGGTGGTCGGTCTGGAATTCGACCACACCGAAATCACCCAGATCGAAGCGCCACAGCGTGCCGAACTTGCGGTCGTCGGTACTGCCGCCATCCAGCGGCGACGCCGTGCTCGACCGACGCAGCGCAGCGCTGCCGGACAGGAAGCGTTCGCGCGACACCGGACCGGGCAGCTTGTATTCATCGGTGTGGCGCGACACGCGCAGCAGCACGTCCATGAAGGACAACGCCCCGTCCGGCATGATGCGCAGTTCGGCCGCGGTATCGCGCCGGCGCTGTTCGTCGTTGTCCCGGTAGCCGTTGCCGTCGAGCCGCCCGAGATCGATGCGGCCGGACAGGGGCCCCGCACCGCCGGACGCGCTGAAGCGCAGTTCATGCGTGTCGTAAGAAGCGGTGCGCGCCTCGAATTCGCCCTTCAGCGGCCCGTTGCGCGGACGCCTTGTCAGTACGTGGATGATGCCGCCCACAGCGCCGTCACCGTAGCGCACCGCGCCACCGCCGCGCAGCACTTCGATGCGTTCGACCTGGGACAACGCGAACGACGTCAGGTCGGCGCCTGACAGATCCGATGCGTTCAACCTGACGCCATCGACCAGCACCAGCACATTGCTGACCGCCGTGGCGCCGAAGCCGCGCATGTCGACAGTGGCGCCCTTGTCGCGGCCGAAATAGCTCTGGATGTTGAGGTTCGCTTCGCGACCCAGCACTTCGGCCACGGTGCGCGACGGCGAATGTTCGATGTCTTCGGTGGTGATGACCGACACGCTGTGCGGCACCACACGCAGCGTGTCGGCTGCCGACGGCGCACTGATGACGACTTCATCGAGCTCGTGCACGCGCGGCGCCGAAGCCTGTGCAAGGGCCAGGCCGGGCGACACGGTCAGCAACAGCAAAAGGCGGAAGCGATGCATCGATGCGCATCACCCGCACACCACGGAGGGCGTGCGGGTGACTCCGGGGGAATCAGCCGCGACGGCGGCGCGCGACCGCGCCGACCAGCGCCAGACCAGCCAGCAGCAGCGCGACCTGCCCCGGCTCCGGCACCGCGGTGACGGTCAGATTGTCGAGTGCGAAATAGGCCGGCGTGTTGATGCCGAATTCACCGCTGTCGCTCGAAACCAGCGCGAACTGCAGACTGCTGACCGTGCCGAGTGCGGCGAGATCGACCCAGCGCCAGTCGGTCACCACGTAGTCCTGCGCGTTCTCGTCGAACCGGTAGTCGGCCAGCATGAACTCGACGCTGCCGGTCGTTGTACCGCCGCCGTCCTTGCCGATGATGGTCAGCTTCAGGTAGTCGGCATCATCGCCGCTGGCGCCGCCGAACTGCTTCGAAAAGCCGAACAGGGTGTCGCCGTCGAGCATGGTCCGGCCGGTGAACGTCGTATTGGTGAAGTACGCCCCCTGCACACTGACGGCCGACGCAAAGCTGACCGTCGGCGCGCCGAAGTTGGCGATGGCGTAATGAGCTGATCCGTCGGCGCCGCCGCCGGTGATCGCGCTGTGCTGATTGGTGAAGTTGCCGGTCGTTGTGTCGGTGCGGTTCGAGTACACCCAGTCAACATGGCAGCAGCCGCCACCGAAGTCCGAATAGGAGTGATTGAAGGTGGCGGCTCCGCTGGTGAAGGTGGTCGTCACTTGCGGAAAGAAGTGGCTTTCGGATGCCAGCGGTGCGTCTTCGAACGTGGCAACCGAGGGGGGCGCTGCGTGCACGCCATGGCTGGCTGCCAGTGCGCCCAGCGCGAAGGCAAGTAGTGTCTTGTTCATGTCAGTGATCTTTCGTGGTGAGCGGGTGCGGCATCAGCCGCGACGGCGGGCGACCAGACCGAGCAGGCCGAGTGCCGCGCAGTACATCGCCCACTGCGACGGCTCGGGCACGGCCGGCAGTGCCGCGTAGTGGATGACGCCGACGGCGTCGAGGTCGAAGCCGCTGCTGCCGGTTGTCGGATACGGGTCGTAGATCGGGTGCGGTCCGCCGAACGCGGCCGGGAAACTGTCGAAGGTCGAGCCGTTGCCGACGACGTCGATCAGACGCACGTACTGCACCTTGTTCACGTCCAGCCTGGCGATGCCGCTCAGCACATCGAGATCGAACGGGGTGCCGAAGCCGGCGCGGTACTTGCCGGCCAGACCTTCGATATTGGTCGGGTCGATCAGGCCGAAGCCGCCGACCGGGCCGGCCGTGAACGAGAAGTTCGGAAAGCGGAAGAAATCGGTCCCGTTGGACGACACCTCGACGAACGCCAGTTCGAGGAAGGTATCCATGAAGCCGTTCTCGAACACCGCAAAATCGGCGCCCGCACCGTTCGTGATGTAACCGCCGAAGGTGAGCGTGATCCTGCCGCCGTCGCCGAGCACGACGATGTCGGTCGCGCCGCCCTGGGCCACGCCCAGACCTTTTTCCGGCGTCTTCCACGTGGCATCGACGTTGGGACCGGGCTGATAGTCGACATGGCCGCTCGCCCACTGTACGAAAGCCGGGCTGTCCTTGCTGATGGCCGTTGACCCGGGCTGACCGGCGGCCGGCGCGAACGGGCCGGCCTGGGCGGAGCCGGCAAACGCCAGTCCGATGAGGGATGTGAGAAGAATGGTACGCATGCAGACCTCCTTGCAGCGCCGGCAGCACCCGCCGGCGGATTTCGGAAATCCGAAGGTCTGAAGAGAGAAGGGAAGCGACGCACCATCTGCGCGGCAGGACAACCGGGCACAGCGGATGCGCACCTCCGCCGCCCACCGCAGCCATCGGTCAATTGCGTCAGGCCGGTCTCCGGGCTCGCGAGGGAAATGTGCGACCCGCCTTCCCATGCCCGACGCACAGTGGCTGATTGGATCGCTACGACTCGCTTACCGTTGCGGGGGCAGCGCCGGGATCGCAACCTGAGATGCAGGCGCTCACCGGACTTCCCGTTTCACCCTTCGCAGCGAACGCTGGTCAGGGCACCTGAAGCACGCGCAGGGTATAGGTCCGGCGGGCGTGCCGTCAATGATCCAGCTCAATCGCCGGGCAAAAACCCTGGGGACGAGGCCGCAAAGCCTTGACTATCCATTGCGTCAGCCTTCCATGCCTGCTGGCGCGCGTACAGTATCGACTACGGCGCAAAAAGCGCGAAGTCCGTGCGCATCGAATTTCATTTCAAGCCTTCCAGAAGTGGCGCCACGCTCAGGTTACCCCGGTCGGAAGGAGTTTCGGGGAAGCTCAGGAGACACTGATCTGACCCTGTCCACATGGAACGCCCAATTCATCCCGAGTCTTGCGATCACCTCGATGAAAAAGCAAACCGGCTCCGCCGACATGGAGTACTCGGCGCCCAAGAATCAAGGCCTCGGGGAATAATTCCTGAGCCACCTGGATCGATTGATGCCGTGGTCGGTACTGATCGAGCCGCGCTACTACCGTGGCAAGCGGGGGCGCCCGCCGGTGGGATCGGAGACGATGCTGCGCATGTACCTGAGTCAGGACTGCCAGGGCCTGTCCGACGAAGGAATTGAGGACGCGATTGTCGACAGCATTGCGGTACGCAGCTTTGTAGGTGTGGATCTGATCGAAATGCAGTCGCGTGACGCGATCACGCTGCTGAAGCTCCGCTCCCTGCTCGAACGCGACAAGATGCCGATACGCATCCTCGCGTCTATCCGCGAACAAGTCGGTCGGATGCGCCACATCCTGCGCGAAGGCACCATCGTCGATGCTGCCTTGATCGCCGCAACGCCCTCGAAGAAGAACAAGGAGGGTGAGCGTGCTGCACAGTGAGAGAAGCACGTGCATGCCGACGCCGATTGCCGAGGCGCGAAAATGTGTGAGGCGCTGAAAGACTGCGCCGCCGAATTCGTGATCGTGCGCAGGCACTCAACGTACAAGAAGCTCGACTCGACCGACCCGGTGCGCAAGTTTCTCTGCACGCCAAGGCGAGCATCCGCTCGAAGGGTCGAGCACGTGTTCCATTGGGCGACGTACACGGCGCGGTGACAGGTGCCGTTCGCGATGGCGAATCCGGTGCTGTCGCAACGAATTCTGTGCGCGCCACGCAGGACAGCTGCGTTCTGAGGGCAAGAAATAGGGGCGATGAGCCCCGAAACATCGCCGGATCAGTGATTCGGAAATGAAAAACGGACCGAATTCGATGTCCTGAAGACGCGAATTTCGTGGAAAAGACTTCCGATATGTAAAATCCCGGAAAGGGTCGCTTTGATCAGCGTTTCCCAAACTGTCGGAGAACTTGACACATCGACCGCAACGCTGCATCAGATAATCTTCAAGGCATTGAAGTAAAAGATAAAATACATGTCGGCATGGTAATTGCTTTTTACATTGAAATTACCGACCAACATGGACTTGAGGAGATCACACATGAAACAGTGGATAGCTGGGGTCGGTATTTTATGCACCGCACTGTTGAGTACGCAGGCACAGGCGTTTTCGGTATTTCCCATCGACGCCAATAGCTCGCTCAAATGGGGCGACAACGCGAACGGCACACCGGGCGGCGTGATCACATGGAGTTTCATGCCTGCCGGAACATCGGGGAATGCGGATTACTGTGGCGACGCCTGCCCGGGCTTGAGCGTTGATTCCATCAATATCGAAAACTTTCCAGGTGGCGGGTTCTCATTGCGGACGCTGACCAGTCTGGAGCCGTTCTTTTCCGCGGCATTCGACAAATGGTCGGTGGCGGCGAACATTTCCTTCGTGAAGTTCGACAGCGATAGCGGCGTGGCTATCAACGACCCGTCGGCGGTAGCCGGTGCAACAGGCCACATTCGTATCGGTGCGTTCAATTTCGCCAGCGGCGGTGGCGCCGTGGGCTTCGCGCCGCCTCCCAACGGCGGCACCGGTGCGGGTGACATCATTTTCGCCGCGAATTCGTTCTACCAGTTCGCACCCGGAAATGAAGGTGATGCCTACAACACCTCGTTTGCACCCAACGATTTCGAAAGCTTGCTGCTGCACGAAATGGGGCATGCAATCGGACTCGCGCATCCGCCGGTGGATGGAATGTGTCCGGTGATGCAGGTCGATTTCGCCTGCTTCGGCTCCATCAATCGCGAACTCGATGCGGACGACATCGCGGGGGCACAGTTTCTGTACGGTGCGCCCGTACCCGAGCCTGAAGTCTGGGCAATGCTGCTGGCGGGCATGGGCATGGTCGGTTTCGCGGCAAGGCGGCGCATGCGCTGAGCGCAGTTTGACGCGAATGACAACGGCGGCTCGGAGCCGCGTACGTCATTCGTGAGTGTGCCTGCTCGGCGAAGCTCAGTGCGGATGTCCGTCGCGACACAGCACACGGCAGGCCCTGCGAGTCGGTTCTGCTCAGTAAAACCCTGCATTCGAGGCACGATGAGGGATTAGCGCCTCCAGCAGACGGCCAATCAACAATCTGTGAAACCGGGGCGCCCAACCCCGGCCCCTCGAGGCATTCATTTCCCTCAAGTACTTGCCATCCGCGCCTGTCCGCCACCGTAGGAGGACAGCCGGGTCGGCGTGCCGCCCTTCTTCAGGCGCACGGCGCAGTACTTGAACTCCGGAATCTTGCCGAAGGGGTCCAGCGCCGGATTGGTGAGCATGTTGGCGGCAGCCTCGTAATAAGCGAACGGAATGAACACCGCCCCGACCGGCACGTTGGCGTCGATTCGCGCGTAAAGCGCGATCTTGCCGCGACGCGATTCGACGGTGACCACCTCGCCCGGCTTGAGCTTCAGCGTCGCCAGGTCGGCCGGGTTGATGGTGACGGTGGCGATCGGCTCGATACTGTCGAGTACCGACGCGCGCCGGGTCATGGAACCGGTGTGCCAGTGCTCGAGCTGCCGTCCGGTGATGAGCACCATCGGAAATTCGCTGTCCGGCCTTTCGTTGGCGGTGATCAGCTTGGCCGGCACCAGCTTGGCGCGACCCGACTGCGTCGGGAAGGAATCGATGAACACCACCTCGTCACCCGGATCGCCCTCTTCCACGCACGGATAGGTCACCGAATGCTCGGCTTCGAGACGATCCCATGTGATGCCGGCGATCGAGTGCATCGCCTGGCGCATCTCGTTGAACACGTCCTTCGCACCGTCGTAATGCCAGTCCAGCCCGAGACCGTTGGCCATCTGCTGGATGATCCACAGGTCCTGACGCGCATCGCCCGGCGGATTGATTGCCTGACGACCCAGTTGCACCTGACGATCGGTGTTGGTGAAGGTGCCCGTCTTTTCCGGGAAGGCAGACGCGGGCAGCACCACGTCGGCGAAGTAGGCGGTTTCGGTCAGGAAGATGTCCTGCACGACCAGACAGTCGAGCTTGGCCAGTGCGTCCCGCGCATGCTCGACGTCCGGGTCGGACATGGCCGGGTTTTCACCCATGATGTAGCAGCCGTGCAGCTTGCCGGCATGGATGGCGTCCATGATTTCGACCACGGTCAGACCCGGGTTGGCATCCAGCTTGGTACCCCAAAGCGCTTCGAACTTCTCGCGGATGGTGCGGTTGCCGACCGCCTGGTAGTCCGGAAACACCATCGGAATCAGACCCGCGTCAGACGCCCCCTGGACGTTGTTCTGCCCACGCAGCGGATGCAGGCCAGTGCCGCGGCGACCGATCTGGCCGGTCATCATGACCATCGAAATCAGGCAGCGCGCGTTGTCGGTACCATGCACGTGCTGAGATACCCCCATTCCCCAGAGGATCATCGACGCCTTCGACGTAGCGAACATGCGCGCCACCTCGCGCAGCGTTTCCGCGGGGACGCCGCAGATCTTCGCCATCTTTTCGGGACTGAAGTCGGCCACGTTCTTCTTCAGTTCGTCGAAGCCGGACGTCCGATCCTTGATGAAGGCCTCATCCACCAGACCTTCTTCGATGATGACGTGCATCATCGCGTTCAGCATCGCCACGTCGGTGTCCGGCCTGAACTGCAGGAAGTGCTTGGCGTAGCGCTGCAGGTCGTTGCGCCGCGGATCGCACACGATGAGCCGGGCCCCCTTCTTCACGGCATTCTTGATCCACGTTGCGCCGACCGGATGATTCACCAGCGGATTGGCGCCGATCAGGAAGATCACATCCGAATGCAGTACGTCGCGTACCGGATTGGACACGGCACCCGACCCGACAGCCTCGAGCAGGGCGGCAACCGATGACGCGTGGCACAGGCGCGTGCAATGGTCGACGTTGTTGGTGCCGAAGCCCGTACGGATGAGCTTCTGGAACAGGTAGGCCTCTTCGTTCGAGCCTTTGGCCGAGCCGAAACCGGCGAGGGCGTTGGGCCCCTTCGTGTCGCGGATTTCACGCAGCTTGTCGGTGGCGAACGCCAGCGCCTCTTCCCAGCTCGCCTCGCGGAAAGCCGACAGCGGATTGCCCGGATCAACGACGAAATTCTTGTGCTTCGGTGCATCGGCGCGGCGGATCAGCGGCTTCGTGAGGCGCTGCGGGTGACGGGCGTAGTCGAAGCCGAAGCGGCCCTTGACGCACAGGCGCTCTTCATTGGCCGGGCCATCACGGCCGGTCACCATCAGCACGCGGTCGTCCTTGACGTGATAGGTCAGCTGGCAACCGACGCCGCAGTACGGACAGACCGAATCGACCGTCTTGTCCATCTTCACCATGCCGACACCACCGGCCGGCATCAGCGCACCGGTCGGGCAGGCCTGCACGCATTCGCCGCAGGCCACGCAGGTGGAAGCACCCATCGGATCGTCCTGGTCGAACACGATCTTCGAGGCCGATCCGCGGAAGGCGTAGCCGATCACGTCGTTGCCCTGTTCTTCGCGGCACGCGCGCACGCAACGGTTGCACTGGATGCAGGCATCGAGGTTCACGCTCATGGCCGGGTGCGACTGGTCGCACGCCGGCTGGTCGCGGCCTTCGAAACGCGAACCGGTCACACCGAGCTTTTCCGCCCAGTGCGCCAGTTCCGAGTCGGGCTTGTAAGTCTGCTCCGGCATGTCGGAAAGCAGCAGCTCGACCACCATCTTCTGCGCCTTCACCGCGCGTTCGGACTCGGCCTTCACCTTCATGCCCGGCGTCGGCGCCCGGCAGCAACTGGGCGCGAGCACGCGCTCGCCCTCGATCTCGACCACGCAGGCGCGGCAGTTGCCATCCGGCCGGTAGCCGTCCTTGTAGCAGAGGTGCGGAATATCCACGCCCTGACGGGCCGCCGCCTGGATGATGGTTTCGCCCGGACGGGCCTTCATTGTCTGACCGTCGAGCGAAAATTCGATCGATTCCGCCGTCACCGAAGCATCAATGGGTGCATTCATTTTCTTGCCGTCCCTTCACTTGATTTCGTCGGGGAAATACTTGATCACGCAGCGAACCGGATTCGGTGCCGCCTGCCCGAGGCCGCAGATGGACGCATCGATCATGGTCTGCGAAAGCTCTTCGACGAGATCGGTGTCCCATACCGGCTGATCCATCAGCGTATTCATCTTCGCCGTACCGACCCGGCACGGCGTGCATTGGCCGCACGATTCGTGTTCGAAGAAATGCATCATGTTGCGTGCCGCATCGGTCGCGCGATCCTGGTCCGACAGGATGATGACCGCGGCCGAACCGATGAAGCAGCCGTACGGCTGCAGCGTGTCGAAATCCAGCGGAATGTCGCCCAGACTGGCCGGCAGGATGCCGCCCGACGCGCCACCCGGCAGATAGCCGTAGAAGCTGTGACCGGCCTGCATGCCGCCGCAGTATTCGGCGATCAGTTCACGCACCGAAATGCCGGCCGGCGCCAGATGCACGCCCGGCTTGTTCACGCGGCCCGACACGGAGAAGGAACGCAGCCCCTTGCGGCCGTTGCGGCCGTGACTGGAAAACCATTCCGGGCCCTTCTCTACGATGTCGCGGATCCAGAACACGGTTTCCATATTGTGTTCGAGCGTCGGGTGACCGAACAGGCCGACCTGGGCAACGTAGGGCGGGCGCAGGCGCGGCATGCCGCGCTTGCCTTCGATCGACTCGATCATCGCCGACTCTTCGCCGCAGATGTAGGCACCCGCACCGCGGCGCAGGTGGATCGGCGGCAGCACACAGGGCGGATCGGCCAGCAGCTTCTTCAGTTCCTTCTGCAGGATGTCGCGCACATGCGCGTACTCGTCGCGCAGATAGACATAGACCTCGCCGATACCCACGCAGTACGCGGCGATCAGCATGCCTTCGATGAAGCGGTGCGGATCGCGTTCGAGATACCAGCGGTCCTTGAACGTGCCGGGCTCGCCTTCGTCGATATTCACCGCCATCAGGCGCGGCGCCGCTTCGCTGCGAACGATGCGCCACTTGCGGCCAGCCGGGAAGCCTGCGCCACCCAGGCCGCGCAGGCCGGAATGTTCCATTGCAGCAATCACCGACTCGGCATCACGACGGCCTTCGACCAGATCGCGGAACAGCTGGTAGCCACCTGCCTTCACATAGGCCTTGTAGCCGACGTAGCGCGGCAGCGGGTGGGTCGATTCCTTCGCCTTGACCGCCGCCTTGACGGTCGATTCGGTTGCACTGCCCAGCGCGTTCTGCCCGACCACGACGACCGGCGCCTGTTCGCAGCGCCCGACACAGGGGGCGGGAATGACGCGCACCTTCGTACCGAGGATGGCCGGAAGCTTCTTCAGCAGTTCGTCCGCACCGGCCATCTGGCAGGACAGTGTGTCGCACACGCGCACGGTCAGTTCGGGCGGCGCGGCTTCGCCGTCGCGCAGCACGTCGAAGTGGTGGTAGAAGGTCGCGACTTCATACACTTCGGCCTGCGCCATCTTCAGTTCCGCAGCGAGCGCAGCCAGATGGCGCGCATGCACGGCCCGGAAGGTGTCCTGCAGCAGATGCAGGCATTCGATCAGCAGATCCGGCCTGCGCGGCATCCTGCCGAGCAGGGCGCGCACCTCTTCCACTGCGACCGGATCAAGCGCACGTCCTTTCGGCGTTGGCTTCACCATGCGGCGCATCTGTTCCAGCGGTATCGAAAACGGTTCCGACATTTGGCGTCATCCTCTTCAGTCAATTCTGTCGCGCGGTTGTTGCGAGATTCACCACCGCACGGTGTTGTCAGGCGCGCGCTTTCACGTCACGTCCGTCAGGCGTTCATGGCCTCGGGCTCCGGCCGAATTCAAGTTGCTCCCTGTGCAGGTAAGCCAGATGGACATTGCGCCGATGCCACGCGGCATAACCATGCCAGCTGCGGAACTCGACGAAATCGACCTGATCCAGCGCCTCCTGCAGACTGCTTCCACCGGAAAACAATTCAGCTACGCGGCTGATCAGCGCATCGAGATACCGTCGCGATGCGTCGAGCATTTCAAGGCCGCCCGGCGCTCCATGCGACGGCACCACGACGCGGGCGCCCAGCCCCGCCAACTGCTCGAGCGCATCGCGCCAGCCCACTTCGCCGGCATTGTAAAGATCCGGTACATAACCGACTGCAGCAAGCTCCCCGACGAAAAGCGTTCCGCTCGCTTCATCGAGAAGCGCCGTCGCGCCAGGCTGAAAGGTATGGCCGAAATGCAGCAGCTTCAGTTTTCGGGCTACCCCGGCGAGCAATTCCGACTGGTCGAAAACAACCGTCGCCGGCGTCGGTTCCGTACCTGCCATCATATTTTCGCCCAGCACGGCGGTGAGGCGCTCCACGCAGGTGTGGCAACTCGAGCGGATGAACCGGTCTGTCTCAAAATGCGCTGTTACCGGTACACCTCGTGACACAAACACGCCGTTGCCGAGCACGTGATCGCCGCCACCGTAGAGATTGACCGCTGCAATGACCGGTTTGCCGAAGACGCGCTCGACATGGGTGATCAGATGGATGGCGAAAGATCGACTGGTGCCGGTGCCGATCACGATCAGCCCCCGTTCATCCTCGATGACGCCAATATTGGTCACGAAACCCTGGTTCTCCGGAGTCACGCCAGGCGAACTCGCGCGCAGCACGTGAACGCCCTCTGCGACGGTCGTGTGCAACAGCAGCGGTGCGGATTGCGCGGCTGCCGGATCCGGCCAGATCATGAAACCCATGAAAATGGCGATGACGCCCCGACGCATACGGGCAAGAATCCCCTGCAACTTGGGCATGGCAACGGCGGTCTTCATCCCTGTGCTAGCCTCTTTTGACGCACCAGACGATAGAACCAGCAAGGTTCGACGATTAAAACGAAGGAGACCCGGTTTGAAATTTCATCGCCTCTGCATCACTGCCGCCACCCTCACTGCACTGGCGGCACCCGGTCTTGCCGCGGCCCACGATTACCCGACGACATCGCGCGTCGAATTCGTGCTCGAATGCATGCAAGCGTACGGCAACAATCACGAATACATCTACAAGTGTTCATGCCTTATCGACGAAATCGCGACAAAGCTTGATCACGATGCGTATGTGGAACTGTCGAGCTTCAGCCGAACCAAGTCGATGAGCGGGGAGCGCGGCGGAATGTTCCGCGGCACCGACGAAACCCGGGATTCGGTGAAGAAGTATCTCGGCGTCGTGGACGAATCGAAGAAGCGCTGTTTCATCAAGTAAGCCGCCGGAACCGGCTGGCGGATCGCTCCGCCGGCCGTGCTAACCACCGATGCCGGGCTTGATGGCGACAGAGTTCTCGAAACGCAGATCCTTCGAATCGACGATGACCGCCTTCAGCTCTCCCTCCTTCGCGGGCACGAAATAGAAACGGAAGTTGGGGTTTTCACTGATCGAGAAATCCACGTCGGCAGTCATGACCGGCTCCCCGGCAAAGCTGACCTCGACCCGGCGCACGAAGTGCGGCGGCACGAACATTCGTGTGAGCTGGTCCATGGCCAGACCCGAACTGTTCGGATGACTGATCATCAACTGGGCAATGCTCGGCTGGCCTGCAACCACCGCCTCGTCGATGCGGAACTTCATCTTTCCCAGACGTGCCATCGCCTCTTCCATGTCCTTGCCCGCGGGCGCCGAACAGCCGCCCGACGCCTTCACGAAGCGACGCGCAACATACACCTTGCCATCGCTCGTCTCAGCGATCGCGCGCACCCAGCTGTAAGCTTCGATGCGCACTCTGGTTTCGATGTCGGCACGCCCGGCCAGCGGCGTGAAACTGAAGGTGCCACCGATCGGTGACGGGTTCTCGTCGATCACCAGATGCACCTTGCTGACATGGACCCCGCCGGGCAACTGCTTCGTGCGCACGGCGATCGGCACCACTGCGGCGTCCTCGGCGCGGACCGGCGCATCGATCTCGAGCACGGCACCTGCGGTGTCCTCGATGACGGTGCGGTCACCGACAAGCAGGGTCTTGACCTTGCCCCAGATCACCGTATCTGATCCGTCTTCTGCGGCACCCGACGCTGCCGAGACGAACAGCAGACAGCCGGACAGGACTGCTGCAGCAAATTTTTTCGATTTCATCTTGCTCTCCTCGTGATCAACCCATACGAGACCGGATCGCTCCCTCAAACCTGACTCGTTCGGCTCGCACCTGCGTGCCAGCCACTCCGTTTCATTCTGCAGCGCTGGTGCTTCAGTCTTCCCACTCCAGTTCGGCAAACGCAGCCGTCACGTTGCGCCGATGAAACACCTCGGACAGGGCCCAGTGCCCCATCTGGTCCATCCCGATCCGCTCGACCGCCTGCGTCAATGTAAGCCCCTGACGAATCGCCATGCGTGTTTGATCGAACAAGGCCTGCAGGTAGTTCCCCTGCTTCGAAAATGCTTCGCGCCATGCCGGTCCGGCGTCGCCATGACCCGATACCACGCGATCCGCATCCATCGCCGCCAGCGTCGCATTCACCTTGAGCCAGCCTGCAAGCTTGCCGTCGACGACGGGCATGTGTTCGACGAAAAGCAGGTCGCCGGCAAACAGGGTTCGTGTCGACTCGTCCAGCACGGTGAGATCGTTGTCCGTATGTGCGGTGGGCCAGGCCCGCAGACGGAGCGAGCGCCCGCCCAGATCGAGCGTGTGCTCCGCATTCACCTCGAGCGAGGGCGAGACCAGTTGGATGCCTAGTCCGGCCGCGCCCATCAGCCGCTCCGCTGCAGCGATGTAATGGCGACCGCGGGCCACCAGGGCCGCCGCGAGTCTGGCGTGCCCGACGAACACCGGTCCGTCGGCGAGAAACGCCTGATTGCCCAGCACGTGATCGGGATGCACATGCGTATTGATGACGTAACAGACTGGCAGATCAGTCAGCGCGCGCACGCTGGCACGCAGCGCGGCGCCTACGGCCGGCGATCCGCCGGTGTCGATGACCGCCACGCAACGGGTACCGATGATGAAACCGAGATTGGAGATGGCACCCAGGTTGTGTTCGTCCTGCTCGGCGGTCACGCCGTTGAACACATGAACGCCGGGAGCGAGCTCTTTCATCGGCAGCGGCACAACCGGCGCGGCCGCAACCGGTACGCCGGCGAGAAGCACCATGCAGCCAGAAAGCAGGCCGATCAGAAACATACGCGTGAACGCACCGGGTTTGCGCACAATGGTTTGCATCGTTAGCATTCGACGTTGATCAGCGGCCCAGAATAACAAATCAGGATGCATCGCTTCGCCCTTTCAAGCTTCGTACTGGCGCCCATGCTGGCACTGTCCGGTTGTGCCCTGCAATACATCGAGCCCGAACCGCTGAATCCGGAATCGTCGCAATCGTCGTTCGCAAAGCGTTCGTTGGACGATGCAGGCACTCGGGCGTTGCTGGCGCAACGCAACATCGACGTCGCCGATTGGCCACCTGCGCGCTGGACACCTGAAAAGCTCACGCTTGCCGCACTGGGCCGGCATCCGGAGACCGCCCGGGCGCGGGCGCGGGCGAGCCTCGCCAGAGCGCAACTGCAGAGTGCCGGGCTGACGCCGCGCACCACGCTGGCGCCGGAAATCGAACGTACCAACGAGCGCGACCCCGGTCAATCGGCGTGGAGCGTGGGCCTGGCGCTCGATCTGGCGCTGACCGGGGCATCTGTGCGCGACGCGCGCATCGAACGCGCCCGCCTGCTGGCCGATGCTGCGCTGCTGGACGAAGCCGACGCTGCATGGTCGATCCGCAGCGCAGCTCGGCGCGCCTTGCTGGAAGTGTGGTCGAGCGGCGGCGAGATGAAGCTGCTCGACCAACTGGTCGCGACGCAGCTTCAGGCACAGACGGCGATGCAGAAGCGTTATGAACTGGGTGCCGCCGATGCGCTGGAGCTGACCGCCACGCGCACGGCAGCCGCACAGGCCGAGTCGCGCTTCGTCCTGACCGAACAGCGGCAGAGTCGCGCGCGGGGCGAGCTTGCACAGGCACTCGCCCTGCCCCTGTCCGCCATCGACGCCGTATCGATTGATTTCAGCGAATTCGAACAGCCCGCCGTCGTCCCGTCGACGGACGCACTGCGTGCCGGTGCCGCGCTGGACCGCATCGATCTGCGGCGTGCGCTGGCACAACATGCCGCGGCAGAAGCCGCGCTGCAGGTGGAGTTGCGCGCCCAGTACCCGGAAATCCGCCTGCGGCCCGGATTATTGTGGGACCAGGGCGCCACTGTGTGGCAGCTCGGCGCGTCGCTGCCCCTGTTCGCCGTCGAACGGCAGGCCGGGCCCATCGCCGAGGCGGTCGCACGCCGCGAAATCGCGACCCAGGAATTCCTCGCCCTTCAGGCCCGGTCGTTGATCGCACTCGACCACGCCCGCACACGGGTCACCGCCGCCGAACTGGACACCGACAACGCGGAAGCCGAGCACGACGAGGCCCGCCTGCAGCACACACGAACCGAACAACGCTTCGCCCGGGGCGAGGCCGACCGCCTCGATCGACTGCTGGCGCAGGCCCGTGTGCTGGAAGCGGACATCCGGCTGCTTCAGGCGAGGCAGCGCACGCTCGCGTCGAGACTCGCCCTCGAAGATGCGCTGCAACGCCCGCTGAACACGCTTTCGCCCGCACCGGCGCCCGCCGCCATGGAGAAACTCCCATGAACAAGTTCAACCCGAACCGCCTGCTTTTTGCCATGGGCCTGCTGATCATCGCGCTCGTCTGGGCGCTTGTCTATTACGCACGTGACGAGTGGAAGCTTTACGAAGCACCGGCCGACGACGACATCGAAGTACCGTCTCTGGTCGAGAGGGACGAAAGCGGCCTGACCCGAGTACGGCTCACCGACACTGCGCAGACCCTGAGCGGGATCGAACTCGGGCAGCCGCTGAGCGTGAAGGCCGGCACCGAGCACGAAGCGCAGGCTGCAGTGCTCGACCTCGAACCGCTGTTCGCGCTGCGCGGCAGCCTGCAGGAAGCACGCGCCGACGTCGCCCGTCTGGCGTCGCAGCTGGCTCGTGCCGAAGCAGAGCGCGAACGCGTGCAGGCGCTGTTCAATGACGACCGCAATGTATCCGAACGCGCGCTGCAGGCGGCACGCAGTCAGGCCGAACAGGACCGCGCCGCGCTGGCGGCCGCACGCGCACGCGCCGATAGCCTCCACGTGCGACTGGTGCAGGGCTGGGGGCCGCTGGCCGGCCCATCGTCGGGTGCCGCGCCGGCGGAGCTGGAGCGCCTCGCCGACCGACGCAACTCGCTGGTCGCCGTTGCGTTGCGGGGCGCCGGGGATGCGCCGCAGCAGATGCAGTTGCGTCTGCCGGACGGCAGGGCCGTGATCGAGGCACGCCTGATCGGGCCTGCCCCGCGCAGTCTGGCGCAGGCCGCCGGTGAAACCTGGCTCTACAAATCCGGGCGCGTGCTGCCGGCCGGCACGCGTCTGGCTGCACGTGGAGTCACCGGCGCAACCCTGCTCGCCCTGGTGCCCGACAGCGCCGTCGTCTGGTATGCAGGACTGCCGTGGATTTACGTGCGCGACGACGACGAACCCGAAGAATTCATGCGTCAGGCACTGCCGACCGACGCGCAGCGCCCCGACGGCTGGCTCGCGCCGAAGCTGGAGGATGACGCCCGCATCGTCACGCGCGGCGCGCAGTTGCTGCTGTCGGAAGAACTCAAGCACACGCTGGCGGATGAAAACGATGACTGATGTGTCGGTCACCGCATCGCCCCGAGCTACCTCGATTTCTCTCGCCGTGAAAGGTGCCGGGCGGTGATCGAAGCCATCGTCCGCTTCTCCGTGCGCCGGCCGGGCATCGTGCTGGCCCTTTCGCTGGTGCTGGCCGTCTATGCACTGAGCCGCCTGTTCGACGCGAAGCTCGACGTGTTTCCGGAATTTGCACCGGCACAGGTGGTGATCCAGACCGAAGCCCCCGGTCTGCCCGGCGATCTGGTCGAGACGCGTGTCACCACACCGATCGAATCGGCGGTATCCGGCACACGCGGCATCAAGGAGCTGCGCTCGCAATCCATCCCGGGCCTGTCGGTGGTGACCGTCATCTTCGACGAGAAGTCCGACCTGTTCCGCAACCGTCAGCTGGTCGCCGAGCGGCTCGCCACGCTGGGTTCGCTGCTGCCGGCCGGGGTCACACCGGTCATCACGCCGCTCACTTCGTCGGCCAGCACGCTGCTCGGCGTGGGCATCACCTCCGACAAGCGTTCGCTGATGGACATGCGCTATCTGGTCGATTCGGTGGTGCGCCCGCACCTGCTCGCGGTGCCCGGCGTGGCCGATGTGAACGTGTTCGGCGGCGAGGTGCGGCAGTGGCAGATGCAGCTTGATCCGGCGCGCCTGCGCACGCTGGGTGTGACACTGGCAGACGTAGAGCGCGCCGCACGCGGCGCAGCCTCGGTCACCGGCGCAGGCTTCGTCGAAAGCGACAACCAGCGTCTGCTGATCGCCATTGATGCCACGCCGTCGGCCGCACGCAGCCTGGAGCAGCTCATCGTGACCCTGCCGGATGGCCGCTCGCTTGCACTCGGCGACATCGGCCGCGTGCGCGAAGCACCGGGACCAGCCATCAGCGCGGCACAGATCAACGGTGAGCCGGCTGTCTTCCTGATGATCCAGGGCCAGCTCGGTGCCAACACGCTGGGCGTGACGCTCGATCTGGAAAAGTCGCTGGCCGAACTGGCGCCCCTGCTCGAACGCGAAGACGTGACATTGCATCCCGCGCTGTTCCGCCCGGCGAACTTCATCCAGACGGCACTCGGCAACGTGCGCACCGACGTCATGATCGGTGCGACGCTGGTGGTCATCGTGCTGTTCGTGTTCCTGTACAACCTCCGCACCGCCTTCATTTCGGCGGTGGCGATTCCGCTGTCGCTGCTGGCGGCGGTGCTGGTCATGCTGGAAGCGGGCGCCAGCCTGAACATCATGGTGCTGGGCGGACTGGCCATCGCGCTGGGCGAAGTTGTGGACGACGCCATCATCGACTGCGAGAACATCTACCGCCGGCTGCGCGAAAACCGCCATCTCGGATCGCCGGTACCGCCGTGGAAGGTGGTGCTGGATGCCTCCATGGAAGTGCGCAGTTCGGTGGTCTACGCGACCTTCATCGTGGCGCTGGTGTTCGTGCCGCTGCTCACGCTGTCCGGCGTTGCGGGCAAGCTGTTCGCACCGCTGGGCATGGCCTACATCCTGGCCATCCTCGCGTCGCTCGTCGTGGCCCTGACCGTCACGCCGGCCATGAGTTTCCTGATGCTGGGGCGGCGCGACCTGCCCGACGAAGATCCGCCGCTGGTGCGCTGGCTGCGCCCGCGCTACGAACGCACCCTGCGTGCCATCGAAAAGCGGCCGCACGGCCTGATCGCCGGCATCATGCTCGCGCTGGCCGGCGGGCTGGGCGTGCTGCCGCTATTCGGCGGCGAATTCATTCCGCCGCTGCGCGAAGGTCATTACATCGTGCACCTGTCGACGATTCCCGGCACCGCGCCCGGCGAGGTGCTGCGCGTGGGCCAGCGCGTGACCGAAAAGATCCTGCAGATCGACGGCGTGAAGTCGGTGGCGCAGTGGGTGGGCCGGGCGCAGAACGGCTTCGACCCGTTCGGCCCGCACTACAGCGAAGTCGAGATCGAGATCGGCCCGCTGAACGGTGCGACGCAGGAACGCATCCTCGCGGACATCCGGCGCGCCGTCACCGGCGACGACGGTGACGACGACCGTTCGGACGAAGAAGCGCTGAAGTCGGTCGGCTTTCCGGGGCTGGCCTTTTCGGTGAACACCTTTCTGACCGAGCGCATCGGAGAGACCGAATCCGGTTTTCCGGCAACGCTGGTGGTTCAGGTCTTCGGCACCAATCTCGACCGCCTCGACACCGATGCGACTGCCGTGGCCGGTGCGCTGTCCCGCGTGAGGGGCGCCACCGACGTGCAGGTGCTGGCGCCGCCGGGCACGCCGGAAGTCATAGTGCGGCCGCGTCTGGACAAGCTTGCCGTGTGGCGGCTGACGCCCGAAGACGTGCTGAACGCCACAACAACCGCCTTCGCGGGACGCAAGGTGAGCGAAATCCATCGCGGCACGCTGGCCACGCCGCTGGTCGTCACGCTCGAACCGGAATCACGCCGCTCGCCCAACGACATCGGCCGCCTGCCGCTGCGCACGCCCGATGGTCGTCTGGTCGAACTGCGTGACGTGGCGGACATCAGCATCGAGAGCGGCCGCTACAAGATCCTGCATGCCGGCGGCAAGCGCGTGCAGACCATCACCGCCAATCTGGCGCCCGGCTACGATCTGGGTGAATTCAGCGACGCGGTGCATCGCACGCTGGAAAAGGACGTGCGGCTGAACGCCGGCAGCTACTACACGGTGACCGGCGCGGCCGAGGCGCAGGCGCAGGCAAGGCGGGAGCTGATCACCCACTCGGCCCTTGCCGCCGCGGCGATCGGCATACTGCTGATGCTGGCGTTCTCCAGCCTGCGCAATCTGACGATCACCTTCGTGAATCTTCCGTTCGCGCTGATCGGCGGCATCCTCGCCGCGCTGGCCGGCGGCGGCTGGCTGTCGCTCGGCTCCGTGGTGGGTTTCGTCACGCTGTTCGGCATCACGCTGCGCAATTCCATCATGCTGGTTTCGCACTTCCAGCACCTGGTGGAGCGGGAAGGCCACGAATGGAACATCGAAACCGCCATTCTCGGTGCCTCGCAGCGCCTGCCGTCGATCCTGATGACCGCCCTTGTGACCGGGCTGGGCCTGATGCCGCTGGTGCTCGGCTCGGGCGAACCCGGGCGCGAGATCGAAGGCCCGATGGCCGCCATCATCGTCGGCGGTCTGGCAACCTCGACCATCCTCAATCTGCTCGTGCTGCCCACGCTGCTGCTGCACTACGGACGCTTCGAGAGGAAAGAAGCCTGATCATCGCAGGGCATCGAAACCCGGCCCCTGCGCTCACTTCATGATCAAAGGATCGATCATGATGTCGCGCGTGAAGAAAGTATTCTGTTCGCCGGCACACGTCATGAAGCCGAGTGCCTCGCCGAATCGCAGAAACTGGCCCTCGCGCTTCAGGTAGGCGTTCTGCGCCTGGTAGGCTTCGGTTTCCGTCTTCAGCGTGGTGACGCAATCGGCAAAGATCGCGTCGCCGCGCGCCTTGTGCTGCAGCACATGCACCAGTTCGTGCAGCAGGAAGGAATTGTCGGCTGCGTTCTCCAGATCGAGCGTATCGCGCACATATATGACGTAGCGCCCGGTTTCGAAGGTTGCAACGATGTTGGTGCAGCCATTGCCCGTTTCCGGGCACACGGCGTCGGCCAGCGCCTGTTCGCTCATCACCTCGATCGGTGGCAGGTCCTCGAGCGGAATCGCCGGGTAGCCGGAAAGCTTGGCGGCCAGTACCAGCAGAAAGGACAGCAGTTCCTGCGTCACCATGAATGCATCCTTCCGGAAATGTCTGCGACAGGCGCCGATCACCGGGATCGGAACTCCTGACGCAGACAGCATGGCGCACCGATTCGTTCGCCGTCTACACTGCGCTCCCGCAACGCATCCTTCGCCATGACACGCATCGTTCTAGACACCAACGCCGTGCTTGACCTGCTGCTGTGGCACAACGCCGAACTCGATTGCGTGGCACGTGCGCTGGCTGACGGCCGCGTGCAGCTGTTGTGCGACGAGTCCTGCCTGCGCGAACTGCGTACCGTGCTCCGCTATTCGAAGTTCGGACTGGACGAGACGCAGGCCGCCGTGCTGTACGGCGAATACTGCGCACGCATCGAAATGCTGCCGCTGCCGGAGAGCCGCGATACCACCCAGCCACGCTGCCGGGACCGCGAAGACCAGAAGTTCTTCGACCTGGCCGTGCGGGCCGGCGCCGACCTGCTGGTATCGCGCGATTGCGCGCTGCTCAGGCTGGGGCGCCACCGCCTGTGCCCGGCCCACCTCCGGGTACTGGCACCCCCCGCCCTCCCGCCCCTGCTCGATCCATCGGCCGAACACTGAACACGTCGGACACCCCGACGGAAGACGTGCTTCAGATTCAAGTTTTTCGTGAGGTCGTGTAACGGCGGGCCGCCTATACTCCGCGCCGATTCTGCAGATGCGCAAAGACGCATCGCTCACCCGAGACCCGTTCCGACACCTGATTCGCGCAAACGCTGCGCGACGCCCCGTGAATTCCAAGAAAGAGGTCCGCTCATGACTGTCGTCATTCGTCACACCCCGCTCGCCCTTGCACTTGCCCTGATGGGCCAGAGTGCGTGGGCCGAAGAACCGAAGATCGCCCCTACCGTCGTCGTCACCGGCACCCGCGTGGAACAGAATTCCTTCGACCTGCCGATGGCGATCGATGTGATCGACACGGCGACCATCCAGGAACAGCGCGCAACCGTGAACCTGTCGGAAGTGATCAATCGCGTACCGGGCGTGGCGTCGGCCGGCAAGGAAAACTACACGCAGGAACAGTCGCTCACCATCCGCGGCTTCGGCGCGCGCTCGGCTTTCGGTGTGCGCGGCGTAAAACTGTTTGCCGACGGCATTCCGGCCAGCACGCCGGACGGCCAGGGCGGCACCGGCCTGTTCGATCTGGCCTCGGCCAGCCGCATCGAAGTGCTGCGCGGCCCCTTCTCGGCGCTGTACGGCAACCATTCCGGCGGCGTGGTGCAGATCTTCACCGAAGACGGCCCCGATCGCTTCACCATCACGCCCAGTTTCCAGTTCGGCAGCTACGGCAGCATCCGCTCCGGCGTGAAGTTCGGCGATACCGTCGGCAATTTCAACTACACCGCCAGCGTGTCGGACTTCCATACCGACGGCTACCGCGACTACAGCCAGTCGGACAAGCAGCAGGCCAATTTCAAGGCGCGCTGGATGCTCGCCGACAAGACCTCGCTGACCGTCGTCGGCAACTACATGCATCAGCAGGGTGACGATCCGCTGGGGCTGAACATCGATCAGCTCAGCGGAGACCGTCGTCAGCAGGGCACCGGTGCCTTGTCTGGCGCAAATGGCACCCGTACGGCCGATTTCTTCGGCACCCGCCGGACGCTCGAAAACACGCAGGGCGGGTTCATTCTGGAAACGGCCGTCAGCGAGCGGGACACGCTTCGCGCAATGGTGTTCCTCGGCAATCGCAACAACGCCCAGTACCTCGCGATCAATTCACTGGTGCAGAACAACATTCGCGCCGCCGGCGGCTTGTCGACCTTCGACCGCGATTATTGGGGCACCAATGTGCGCTGGACGCACCGGTACGACAAGGCGACGATCAGCGTCGGCGCGGAGTACGAGCGCGCCGATGAGGACCGCAAGGGTTTCCGCAATGGCGCAACGGTCGCCAATGACAACGCACTGAGCGCCAACTATGGAACGAAGGGCGCCCTGAAGCGCGACGAACGCAATGTGGCGGAGCAATCCGGCGTATTCATGCAGGGCGAATGGGCGGCGACCGAACAGCTGCTGTTGTCCGGCGGCATTCGTTATTCGAAGGTCGAATTCGACTCGAACGATCGGTTCATCTGCACGATCAATGGCGCCGCATGCAGCGGTTCCACCCTCACGGTCAATACCGGCCTGAACAGGCTGAATCCGGACGACAGCGGCTCGGCCGACTTCAGCGACTGGACGTCTACCGCCGGTGCCGTCTGGAAACTGACGCCCACGACCAACCTCTACGCCAATGCAGGTCAGAGCTTCGAAGCACCGACGCTGATCGAACTGGCCTATCGCCCGAATGACGAGAGCGGGCTGAACTTCGACCTCAAGCCCTCCACCAGCAAGCAGTACGAGATGGGCGTCAAGACCTACCTGAACGAAACGACCCGCATGGATGCTGCGGTGTTCTACATCGACTCCGAAAAGGAGATCGTCACCCAGAGCAACCAGAATGGCCGCGTCGTCTATCAGAACGCCGGCGACACATCGCGTCGTGGTTTCGAACTGTCGGTCGATTCGCGCATCAGCCAGAGTTTTTCAGCCTACGCCGCACTGACGCTGATCGATGCGAAGTTCGAAGACAGCTTCCGGACCTGCCTTGTTGCGCAGTGCTCGCAGCTCACAGCGAATTCCAGCATCGTGGACAAGGGCAACAAGATCGCCGGTGTGGCAAACAAGTCGTTCTACGGCGAACTGACGTATCGGCATGCGCCGCTGGGATTCTCCGGCGCCGTGGAATATCGCGCCAGCGGGCGCATGTTCGGTGATGACACCAATCAGGTGCGTGTCGGTGGCTACGGCGTGGCAGCCATCCGTGCCGGCTTCACGCAGAAGGTGGGCGGCTGGAAGCTGAACGAGTTTGCACGCATCGATAACCTGTTCGACAAGGAATACGTCGGCTCGGTTTACATCAACGCAGGTGAGGCGGCGACCGGCCGTTATTACGCGCCTGCTTCCGAACGCACCTGGCTGATCGGCCTGTCCGCCAGTTACGCGCTGTAAGGCGCAGCAGCAAGCCGGGGCAGCACGCGCAGTGCGTTCGCCCCGGTGGCCGTTACCAGTACGTCCAGCTCACCCCCCCGGATGCCGGCGATGATCTGCGCGATGCGCGGCAGATTCGCCGGCTCGTTGCGTTCACCGGCCGCGAATTCCGGCGGCATGTCCGGTGAGTCGGTTTCCAGCACGATGGATTCAAGCGGCAGCTCGGTCACCAGCCGACGCAGGTTGAGTGCACGCCCCCAGGTGACGGCCCCGCCGAAGCCGAGCACGAAACCGAGCTTGATGAATTCGTCCGCCTGCTGACGGCTGCCGTTGAAGGCGTGCGCGATACCGCCCGGCCCGTTGCCGCCGAACACGGCGCGCAGATGTTTCAGCACGCGATCCTGGCTGCGGCGCACATGCAGCAGCACAGGTAGATTCAGATCCCTGGCAAGGCGCAGCTGCCGCACGAAGAAGTCTTCCTGCAGCACCTGATCAATGTCGGGCACGAAGAAGTCGAGCCCGATTTCGCCGACGGCGACGACCGCCGGATCTTCCAGTTCGAGCGCAAGGCACGCCAGGTCTGCCGGCGTGGCAGCCGGCACATAGAGCGGATGGATACCCAGCGCAAAACGCAGCGCAGGCCTGGCATTGCACAGCTCGCGCACGCGCTGGAAGCTGGCGCGGTCAACGCCCGGCAGCACCATGCAATCGACCCCTGCGGCGTGCGCACGGTCGAGCATGTCGGCGCGATCCGCATCGAACTCGAAAGCATCCAGATGGCAGTGGGTGTCGATCAGCACAGCGCGCATCGCGGTTGACAGAAGCGCGAAGCATAGCGCCGCCAGTCACTGCAGGGGGCAGGCATGCGCGCTCACTGCAGCGCATCCGCACCGTCCGCCGGGCGGGTGCGCCGCAGTCCGGACGTTCAGCGCTTCTTCTTGCCCAGTTCGTTGCCGATGGCACCTCCCGCGATGGCGCCGCCGACGGTGCCCACCGTGCTGCCGCCCGTCAGCACCGAACCCGCCACACCACCCGCTGCTGCGCCGATCAGCGCATTGCTTTCGCTCTTGCTCATGCCGGCACAGCCGCTGAGGCCGGCCATCAGCAGCACAATCCCGAAGGTTCTGAAATGTATTGCCGAATTGCTCATTGCCCATCTCCGGATCAAGTTGGCGTTCGCCTGCGACACACCATGCGTGCAGGGTTGACCGGAGTCTAGGCAGACGGGCAGGCCGCCGGCGTAAGCGGGCGGGATGGCGGAATGTCGGCGCAGTCCGACATGCGAATCCGGGCGATGGGTGTCATCCGCATGACCGACGATAGTGGTGCCCGGAGCGGGAATCGAACCCGCATGACTTGCGTCGAGGGATTTTAAGTCCCTTGTGTCTACCAGTTTCACCATCCGGGCGGATGGACATCGGTGTTCAGGACAGAGGAGCACCGGACACGGCGCCGGCGAAGGTATCACGGCCCGTGATCATGGCGGATGGCCCGCCGTACCGCGTGGTGTCAATGCGACGCGCGCACCCGCAGCTGCGCGCTCGCGCCGGCGGCTGCCAGCACCTCGCCGACCACCGCCGCCTGCCCGAATCCGTGATCGCGGAAGATGGCGAGAACGGCGCCGACACAGGCCGGATCGCATGATACGAGCAGACCTCCGCTGGTCTGCGGGTCGGTCAGCAAGGCCTTGTCCTCTGCGGCGAAACCGTCGGGCAGCGCCACGTGCGCGCCGTAGCCGCCCCAGTTGCGCCCGGAAGCGCCGGTGACGAATCCGCTCTGCGCCAGCGCACGCACACCGCCGAGCAAGGGCACGGCGGACCAGTCGATGCGCACATCGCATTTCGCGCCACGCGCCAGTTCGAGCGCATGGCCGGCCAGACCGAAGCCGGTCACATCGGTCAGCGCGTGAACGCCCGGCAGCGCCGCGAGATCCGGACCGGGCGTATTCAGCTTCGTCGTGGTCGCGATCATCTGTGCGTAGCCCGCATCGTCGAGTGCGCCCTTCTTCAGCGCCGCCGACATGACGCCGACGCCCAGCGGCTTGCCCAGCACCAGCACGTCGCCGGGCCGGGCATCGGCATTGCGGCGCACGCGGTCCGGGTGCACCAGCCCCATGGCGACCAGCCCGTAGATGGCTTCGACCGAATCGATGGTGTGACCGCCGGCCACCGGAATGCCCGCGTCGCGGCATACGCTGGCGCCGCCTTCGAGAATGCGTCCGATGGTCGCGACCGACAGCACGTTGATGGGCATGCCGACCAGCGCCAGCGCCATGATGGGTCGCCCGCCCATGGCGTAGACGTCGCTGATCGCATTGGTCGCGGCGATGCGTCCGAAGTCGTACGGATCGTCGACGATGGGCATGAAGAAATCGGTGGTCGCGATCAGCGCCTGTTCGTCATTGAGCCGATAGACGGCGGCGTCATCGGCCGTTTCGATGCCGACCATCAGTTCGCGCGGCATCGGCATCGCGGGCATGCCCTTCAGGATGTCGGACAGCACGCCCGGCGCGATCTTGCAGCCACACCCGCCACCGTGCGACAGCGAGGTGAGGCGGGGTTCGGTGGCGGGTTGCGATGCAGTGCTCATGATGGAGTCCAGGGTAAAGCGGTTCATCGGGACGGCATTGCCGTCGGGCGTACGCCCAAGGATGCCAGACATTCATCGATCAGCGCATGCAGCGCCGAGCGTTCGTGTTCGGCCGAAAACAGTGACGACTTCGCTTCGCACTGACGCGCCAGATGCGCCAGCCAGTCCGCGTCGTCGCGCGCACGCGCCATCAGCCCCGCGAGCGCATGGGCATCACCCGGAGCACAGTAACCGTCGTAATCCGCGCCGAGCAGGCCGACGTTGCCGTCGATGCGCGACGCGAGAACCGGCACGCCGCTGCGGATTGCCTCGATCACCGTATGCGCACCGCCTTCCATGCGGCTCGGGTGCACCAGCACGCTGGCGCGTTGCAGGCGACGGCGCGTGGCGTCGTGCGACAAACCGCCCAGCCAGCGGTAGTCCGGGCACCGGATCATCAGGCGGCGGGCCGCTTCGCCCAGTTCCGGGTCGAGTGCGCTGCCGATGTGGTCGATGCGGATGTCGCGCCGCACCGCCAGTTCGCGCACGGCGTCGAACAGGACATCCGGTGCCTTTTCCGCTCTCAGGTGACCTATCATCAACGCGCGCAGATAGCGGGCCGGCGGTGCCTGCCGCACGCGCGAGGGACAGGACTGCAGCACGACGCGGCAGCGCGGCTGTTGCGCATCCGGCAGCGAGCTCGGGCCGAGCGTGTTGAGCACGACCAGCCGGTCGGCGATGTCGAGCGAGTGGCGGGCAGACGCATCGGTCGCGATGTCGCGGTAGAGATCGGTGCCGGTCAGCACGACGATCAGCGGCCGCTCCGGATGCCGCGCGCGCCACGCAGCGGCCGACGCGGCGGAACGGCGGGCGTGCAGCGCGATCATCACGCTGTCGTCACCGTCGCTCCACGCTGCGGTCAGCCGCACGTCGCACCGGTCGCGCAGCATCGACGCCCAGCGCCGAGCTGTGCGCCAGTTGCCGTTGTTGGCATCGGCCAGCGCCGGCGTGACGATGACCACCTTGAGACGCGACATGGAGTTTTCCGTCATGAATGTTGTGCAGTCATCGACCGGCGCGCGCTGCGGCAGCAGGGCGCTGCTGGTTCAAGCCCTGCGGGACAGCCGCACCGACACGCTGGCGCGTTTCGCCGATTACCGGCGTGCCTTTCCGGACCTGCGCATTCCGTTTTACGAAACCCTGAACCCGCCGCTGTGGGAGCTGGGACACATCGGATGGTTCCAGACCTGGTGGACATCGCGCAACCCGCAGTGCGCGCTCGGCTGGCGCGCCGATCCAGACGTCGCACGGTTGCCGCCCGCCCGCGCCGATGCCGATGCGCTGTTCGATTCGAGCCGGGTGGCGCACGCGCTGCGGCCGGGGCTTGCGCTGCCCGACGCAGCCGCCACACTCGATGACCTGCAGACCCAGTTCGATGCAGTGATTGCGCTGCTCGAACGGACGCAGGAGCACGAAGACGCACTGTATTTCTTTCGCCTCGCACTGCTGCACGAGGACATGCATCACGAAGCCGCGCTGTACATGGCGCAGCAACTCGGCATCGCGATCGACGACGCACGCTGGCGGCCCGCGGCCGTCGCCCGCGGGCCGCTGCGCGATGCACTGCACTATCCGGCCGGGACATGGATGCTCGGGCATTCGGGTACCGGTTTCGTCTTCGACAACGAGTGCTCGGCGCACGCGGTCGACCTGCCGGCCTGCGACATCGATCGGACGGTCGTCACCTGGCGCGACTACCTGCCCTTCGTCGACACCGGCGCACATGAGGACGCACGCTGGTGGAGCGAGGCCGGCTGGCGCTGGAAGACAGCTCAGCACCGACTGCATCCGCGCTATCTTCGTCGGCGTCAGGATGGCTGGGAGCAGCATCTCTACGGCGGATGGTTCGATGTCGATCCGGACCACGCCGCCAGCCATCTCAGCGCGCACGAAGCGGAAGCGTGGTGCCGATGGACCGGCCGGCGGCTGCCCACCGAAGCGGAATGGGAGCGCGCCGCCATCACCGCACCTGAAACGTTCGACTGGGGGCAGGTGTGGGAATGGACGGCCAGCAACTTCCTGCCCTACCCCGGCTTCACGCCGCATCCCTATCGCGACTATTCGGCGCCCTGGTTCGGCGACCGGCGCGTGCTGCGCGGCGCGTCGTTCATGACCCAGCCGCGCATGCATCACCCGCGCTACCGGAATTTCTTCCGACCCGAGCGCGACGACGTGCCGGCCGGCTTCAGGACGTGCGCAGTGGGCTGAATGCATGGCTCACGCCGGCAGCGCCAGAAAGACGCCGAACCACCTCTGCGCATCGGTCCAGCACGACACTTCGCCGAAACCGGCTTCGTGCAGCAGCGTCTCGAATGCGGCCGGTGTCCACTTGTACGAATTTTCGGTGTGGATGCGCTCGCCTTCGGCGAAGCGCCGCCCGCCACCCGACCACTGCACGGTGACCGCACGACGCGCCTCCAGATGCATTTCGATGCGCGATGTCACGCCATCGAAGCGCGCGACGTGCCGCCAGTCGGACACGTCGAAGTCGGTGCCCGCAACACGATTCAGGTGGCGCAGCGCATTCAGGTTGAAGGCCGCCGTCACGCCAAGCGCGTCGTCGTAGGCCGCTTCGAGCACTGCGATGTCCTTGACCAGATCGACCCCGATCAGCAGGCCACCGCCGCGCGTCGCCGCACAGGCTTCGGCGAGCAGGCGGCGGGCATCCGGGGGTGCGAAATTGCCGATGCTCGAACCCGGATAGAACACCAGTGCCGGGCCGTCGTACAGGGTGTCCGGCAGATCGAGGCGAGCGGAAAAGTCGAAGCCGACGCCGAGCATGTCCATTGCCGGATGCGCGCGCTGCAGACATTCGAGCGACTGCCTGAGAAAATCGGCGGAAATATCGATCGCAATGTAGCGACGCGGCCCGAACGCATCGAACAGTGATGCGGCCTTGGCGCAACTTCCGGCTCCGAGATCAATCAGGTCGAAGCCCGTGCCGGCGCGTGCGCGGAAGCGTTGCGCCATGTCCGAGGCGTGCGCGCCGAATATCGCCGCTTCGGTGCGCGTCGGGTAGTACTCTTCCAGCGCGGTGATCGCCTCGAACAGACGCGAACCGAGCACGTCGTAGAAATACTTCGGCGACACGGACGCCTCGGGCTGCTTCAGATCGGCCAGCACATCGTCCAGCCGCAGGGTATCGTCGAGCGGCTGCAACTGGATGAAACGCGGCGTTCGCATCATGGTCTTATCGTTGATTAGGGATTTGCCTGTCGAGCGAAGCATATCGCACGCGGCGCCTCCATCACCGGCTGGCTTCACTGGATGATTCATGCCCCCACCCCGCCGCATCGGTCTGTTGTTCGCCTACGACTGGGATCGCATCGGCTTCGACCGGCACGCCTCTCGTCATGTCTTCGACCACGCAGGCTTCGACCTGTTTTCCTTCCCGGACAATCTGCGCCTGATCGGTTTCGATCTTGATCGCTTCGCCGCCCGCACCGCCTATCACGCGCGGCGCCGTGGCTGGTCGGCCGTGTTGTCGCATCACGAACCGTTCGGCGCGCTCGCTGCCGCCATGGTGGCCGAACGCCTCGGCCTGCCCGGCGTGCCGCCCGAGGCGATTCTTGCCGCACAGCACAAACTGCATGCCAGACGCGTTCTGGCCAGCGTGGCGCCGGAAGCCTGCCTGGCGTTTGCCGGACTCGACCTCGATTACGGCGAACCGGTACCGGAGCGACTGCCCGGGGATTTCGAGTATCCCGTTTATGTGAAACCGATCAAGGCGGCATTTTCGGTACTGGCGCGCGAGGTCGACAGTCGATCAGCGCTGCAGGCGCACGCCCGCTTCGACTGGCGGGAGCTCTGGGTGATCCGGCGTCTGGTCGAGCCATTCGATCGCGTGTGCAGGGCACGCTTGCCGCAGGCCGGCAGCGCGCACCGGCTGCTGCTCGAAACGCCTGTCGATCCGGCCATACCGCAGTTCAACCTCGACGGCTGGGTATTCGATGGGCAGGTGCATGCGCTGGGCGTCGTCGACGCGATCATGTACCCGGGCACCCAGGCCTTCATGCGCTGGGAGGTACCGAGCCGTCTGCCGGCATCGGTACAGACACGTGCACTCGACGTCGCGCGGCGCTTTCTCGGCGCGATCGGTTATTCCCTTGGTTTCTTCAATCTGGAATTCTTCTACGACGCGGCCACCGATCGCCTGACCGTCATCGAATGCAATCCGCGTCTGGCCTCGCAGTTCTCGGATCTTTACCGCCGCGTGCAGGGCATCGATGCACACGCCTGGTCACTCGCGCTGGCGCTCGGCGAAGACCCGCGATTGCTGCACCGGGAAGACCCCACCGCAAGGGCGGCTGCCAGTCTGGTCTATCGCGCCTTCGACGCGAATGGCCTGCCCGCCATGCCGAACCGGACGCTGCGTGCCGCCTGGCAGCGGCAGTTTCCCGACGGGCTGCTCCTCGCGTTCGGCCGTCACGGATACAGCCTGCAACGCGATCTGAAATGGACCGGCAGCCACCGCTACGGCATCGTGCATGTCGGCGCGCAGGATCCGGCGCAGCTCGAGGCACGGGTCGAAGCCGCCAGCCGCATGCTGGGCTGGCCGGCGCCCTACGCCGACGATGGCAGTTTCGTGCGTGATGACGGCACGAGCACGCGAGAGGTGGCCTGACCGCATTTGCCGACTGATCGTGACTTCGACACGCCGTGTAAGCAATCCGCAGCTGCGGCGGTCAATACCAGGTGTTCGACTCAACCGAAGGAGACCCGCATGAACCGCTTCATCCGCCTCACCGCAATTGCCGCCCTTTCCCTGGCCGCCGGCCTGGCTCACGCGCTCGACATCCAGCCCTACACGGCGGCGGCACTCGGCGCCGCACAACAGGCCGGCAAGCCGGTGGCCGTGCACTTCCACGCGGAATGGTGTTCCACCTGCAAGACGCAGGAAAAGGCGCTCAACGCGCTCAAGGCCGAAAAGGGTCTGGACATCACCGTTCTCATCGCCAATTACGACGAAGAGAAGGATCTGAAGAAGCAGTACAAGGTGCGCAGCCAGTCCGTGCTGATCGTATTCAAGGGCGAGCAGGAAAAAGCGCGCCTCGCCGGCGACACGGATATCGAGAAGATCCGCACCGCGCTGCAGGCCGGTCTGTGAGTTCGGCGGCCGAGCTCGGGCTGGCGCTGGCTGCGGGCAGCCTGACGACACTGTCGCCCTGCGTATTTCCCATCCTGCCGCTGGTGGTGGGCGGTGCGGTGCAGGCGAACCGTCTGGCACCGGTGGCGATGGGGCTCGGCATGGTCGCATCGTTCGCGCTGCTGGGCGTACTGGTCGGCGTGCTCGGCGATGCGCTCGGGCTCGACGGCGACCTCATACGTACCGCCGGCGCCTGGCTGCTGATCGCCTTCGGCATCGTCATGCTGGTGCCGGCGCTGAGCGATCGCTTCAGTCTGCTGATGAGCCCGATCGCCGCCACTGCGCAGCAGGCCAGCAACCGCGTCGATGCCGGCTCGCTGCGCGGAAGCTTCCTGCTGGGCGCGGTGCTCGGCATGGTGTGGAGCCCCTGCTCCGGGCCGCTGCTCGCCTCGGCGCTGACGCTGGTTGCCAGCGAAGGCGGCGCCGCACGCGGTGCGCTGATACTGGGTCTGTTCGGCCTCGGTGCCGCAACACCGCTGGTCGGCTTCGCCTACGCGTCGAGGGCCGGCTTCATGCGGTCACGCAACTGGGTGCTGGCGCACATCGACCGCATCAAGAAGGGGTTCGGCCTGCTCATCCTGCTGGCCGGCCTCGCCGTGCTGCTGGGCTGGGACAAGCAGCTCGAAGCAGCGGTACTGAATATGCTGCCGGACGGCTGGGTACGGACGACCGTCATGTTCTGATCACGGCTGCGCAAACGCGCGCAGCATCATCGTGGTCAGATCGTGCAGACCGCCGCGCGGCTCGCGCGGTGGCTCCAGCCCGGTATGGAAACCCTGCTCAGTGAAGCGCGCAAGCAGTTCGGGATCGCGCGACACGATGTGCACCGGCACGTCCCACGAGGCGCCTTCGCCACTCACACTGGCCGCCGGCTGATGGTCGCCGACCAGAACGTAGATCGTATCGCGCGGCTGCGGCTGAAGCAGGTAATCGCCCAGCCAGCGATAGGTGTATTCGACCATCGCCACGTAGCCCGGAAACATGTTCAGCCAGTCCGGCTTCACGGCCAGCGCGCGCGCGCTGTCGGCTGGATCGAATGGCGTGTCGCCGAGCAGTTGCCGCGGGTCGGTCTGATAGGGCGGCACCGGGCTGAACGGTAGATGGCAGGTGATCGTCGGGAAGAATACGAAGCGCGGTGGCGAGTCGGCACTGCGCGGGAAGCGTTGTTCGAAGCGTGCCGCAGCGTACTGGTCCGGGATTTTCCAGTAGCCGAACTCAGGCCCGGGGTAATCGAGGTCACGGCCTTCCACGAACTGGTCGTAACCGTAGAACACGCGCTCCGGCCAGTCCCAGAACAACGCCGGATAGAAGCCGAAGGTCCGGTATCCGTTGGCGCGGAACAGCGTGATCAATGTCGGCCGGTCCGTGGTCAGCAGCAGATCGTGGCGCAGCGGATCGGTCAGGTCCAGCCCCGACAGCATGCCCAGTTGCGCGAGATCCGACGCACCGCCGAAGGTCGGCGAACGCATGAAGGCAGACACCACCCGGAAGCCCCCGGCAGCCAGATCGGCCGCCAGACGCTCGCGCGCCGGGCGCAGGCGCGCGGCTGCTTCGGGATTGTCGTAGACCACCGCGCCGTAGGATTCGAGCGGCATCAGATAGACATCGCTGCCGCGCAACGCGGCCAGCGCCGACCCGGGTGGTGCCGCAAGCGCGGCGTCGAGCGCCTCGGCGCGGGGCAGGGTCTGCCCGACGCGTTGATCGGTGAAGATGGCCGTCAGCAGAATGGCCTGCCGAATGTAAGTCGGCACGATGGCGCGCGATACAACAGGCCACGTTGCGCGCACGCCGGAAATGTTGGCTATCACCAGCACCACGGCCAGCACTGTGAGGACCTGCGCCCAGCGCGTGCGCAGCGCGTAGGGCGCCGCATCGCGCGCTGCGATGCGGACGAACACCGCGAACAGCCGGTAGATCGCATGCACCAGCAGGAAGACCACTGCGACGGCTCCCGTGCTCATCCACCAGGGCAGGTTCTGCGCCGACACCCACAGAAAGCGGGGAATCTGCTGCCCATCCCAGTAAAGATTCACCGGCCGCCCGAACAGGGCCGGTACGGTGACGTCGCCGTATCGCCCGAGCACGAGCAGCATGAACACCAACGTGAACCCGGCCAGCACGCGCGGCGATGGCGCGCCCCACCTGGCAACCACGAACAGCAGGCCGAGCCACAGACCGACGAATTCCGGCGCCAGCCGATGGTCGGGCACGATGGCCGGCGTGGGCCACACGTTGTTGAAGCTGAGCAGGCCGTTCAGCAGCAGCAGCGCGAGGACGGCCTGCACTGCACGACGCGACGACGGCACGGCAGACGCGCTCACGCCCGGACGCGTCCGGATGCGATGTAACCCATGCCGTACTGCGTCGAGGTCAGCCGCCAGCCTTCGAGCCGGGGTGCGATGCGGTCCCACGGCGAGCGCAGTTCGCCCGGCGCCCCGTTGTAGCCGTGGTTCTTGAAGTAAACCCAGATGTTGAGGGGCGCCAGCCAGAACGGAAAGTACTTGATGCCGGCGATCGCGACTGCCGCACCGGGTCGGGCGCACGCCAGCAGCCGGTCTACGGCGGATGCCGAGCGCAGTACGTCATGCGTGTAGTGAAACAGCAGCGCATCGACCGGCGCCGGCAGGGCCAACCCCTGGGCCGGCGTTTCATGAAGGTGAACGTTCTGCCAGCCGGCGGCCGCCACGCGTCTGCGCGCCTGTTCCAGCATGTCGGGGCTCTGGTCGAAACCATATACGTGGCCTGC
>JAGNYW010000016.1 GCA_017984755.1 Methyloversatilis sp. | reverse complement strand
TGCCTCGCTCAGCGTGGCCTTGAACCGGACCGTCATCTGTTGCTGCATGAACACGGTGTGAAGAAACGTCAGCACGACGATTTCGATGCCGGGCAGGCGCAGCGGGTGTATCGGCAGGCCGAAGCGCTTGCGCTCGAACTGGCAGCCGCAATGACGGCAACGGATGGGCTGGTTCAAGACGGCCTGACGGAATGAAATGCAAATGTGAATCCAGCATCCGGCGGCCTGCAAACTGCCGGAATCACGCGCGCTGACTGCGCACGCGCATGGCGTCCCGTTGCGGCAGGGTGCGTGCGAAGGCTCGATGCACCTGAACCAGATGCATGCCGGCCAGCAGTCGTCGGCGCACGTCATGGAGCGTCGAGATGCCACCCACGCTGATCAGCGTGATGCCGGGTCCGGCGATGCCGGCGATATCCGCGAGCGCTTCGCCGGGCGGTTCGGTCAGACCTTCCATCGACAGCAGCAGCCCGTCGCAGCCGGTGTCGGCGAAGCGATGCAGGGTCGATCGGCGTGTCGTGCGGCCGATCCAGCGCGCCGGCAGTTTGGCGACCAAAGGCAATGGCGATCGACGTGGCAGGTTCATGCGTGCGTCCATCAGCACCGTCATCACCCGCGCCAGATCGTCGGGTGACGGACAGTCGGGGCCCGGATTCAGCGTGACATAGTCCGCGCAGCGGTGCCAATTCACCAGCGCATGCAAAAAGGCCGCAGGCGCCTGCGCCCAGGTCATGCCGGGTGGCTTGCCCAGACTCAGGCCGCGTCGTACTGCGCTGTGCCTGGGCCACAGCAGCGGAGGCACCGGCCGGTCGGGCGCGCAGTTCATGCTGCCCGCTTCGATGGCGCCCAGACCGAGCCGGGCGGCCGCATCGAACAGTCTTCCGTGGCGGTCGAACCCTGCCGCCAGCACCAGTGGTGAAGGAAAGTCCAGTCCCATGACCTGAACCGGGGTAGTGAGACCGGCCGGCATGAACGGTTGCTGCCGCCCCTGATGCATGCGGGCGACCGACCAGCGCGTGCGCAGTGCCAGTGCAGACAGCGGCATGTTCAGTGCGCCCGCCGGCCTTGCGCGAAAGCGCGCATGAACCCGGTCAATGCGCAGACAGCCTGATCAGACAGTCCGTTGTACAGGCTCACGCGTACGCCGCCCACGTCCGGATGGCCTGCCAGGTCGCGCAGGCCGCTCGTCTGTGCGGCTTCGAGGAAGCACTGGCGGGTGGCTTCATCCGGCAGATCGAAACACGGGTTCACGAGAGAGCGCCATGCACTGTCCGTTGCGCAGCGGTAGAGCGCGGGCGTGTCGTCGATGCATCGATACACCGCCTGCGCACGCTCGGTCAGGCGGGTCTGCATGGTTGCGACGCCGCCCTCGCCCATGATCCATTCGAGCATGCAGAGCGCTGCGTACATGGCAAATACGGGTGGCGTGCACAGCCGTGATGCGGCCGATGAAAGTGCGGCATAGTTCATCACGCGCGGCGTCAGCGGATGCGGCGCGGCGATCAGATCGCGCCGTACGATGACGATACACAAGCCGGGTACGCCCAGCGTCTTCTGTGTACCCGCGTATACGAGGCCATGGCGCGACCAGTCGGGCGATGCAGTGAGCAGGTCCGATGTCATGTCGGCGACCAGCGGCAGCGGCGTCGCCGGCAGCCGCCGGAACTGCAGGCCGTTCGCGGTTTCATTGCTGGTGTAGTGACAGTAGAGAGCTGCTTGTGGCGCCGGGTTGTCGATGACCGACGCGTCGGCGCTGGTGACGGCGATGTCGCCGTAACGCCGTGCTTCGCCGATGGCCCGCTGTGCCCAGTGACCGCTGTCGACATACAGCGCCCGTCCGTGCTGCCCGAGCAGGTTGAGGGGGACCAGCGCGAATTGCGCACTCGCACCACCTGCCATGTACAGGATGTCGAAGTGCGGCGGCACGGCGAGCATCTGTCGCAGCAGTTCATCGACCCTGCGCTGGATATCGTGGTATTCGGGCGATGTGAAGGGCAGGGCCAGAATTCCGCGATCCCGCCGGCGGCATGCGTCGGCGATGCGTGCGCTCACTTCGGCAGGCTGAGGGCCGGCCGAAGCCGAGAATCCGAACGGCGGGTCGACCGGCGCAGGCTGGGTGGCATGCCCTGCACCGGCCGTCATGGGCGTGGACATCGCGCAGCCGGGTCCGTCATCCGAACAAGGCGCTGCCGTGCGCACCGACGCCCATGAAGAACAGCACCGGCACCGACAGCAGGGTATTCACGCGTGCCGACAGGAAGGTCACGCGCGAGGCACGTAGCCGCTCATCCAGCGGTGCCGGTATGAAGCCGAGCACGCGCTTCTGGTGTGGCCAGAGTACGAACCACAGGTTGCACACCATGATGCAGGCGATCCAGATGCCCACGCCCAGCGGTGCCAGTTGACCCTGAAGCGTCAGTGCATCGGCAAGCCAGCCGCGTTCCCACAGTATGACCAGACCGCTCGCCAGCGTCAGCAGCGAGGCATGGCGGAACGTGCCGTGCTCGCGCTGCATGATGGCACGCTGGCGTGGGCTGTCCGGGTCACTCAGGTCATCGGCAACCAGCGGCACGTATCGCGCGCGGGTGATGGCAGTTGCGTAGTTGTGGCCGATCCAGATCAGCGCACCGGCGAAATGCAGCCAGCGGGCGAAAGTCTCGACGAGCAGGGTGTCCATCGGTGACCTCCGTTCAGGCGCGCAGGTGCAGCAGCCACGCGAGCAGACCGGTCAGGGCGACGCCGAACAGTACTGCCGATCGCGACGAATCGAGCAGGCGGCCGATCGTGCCGAGTTCGGGTGCTGCCTGCAGCGGGCGCGTTCCCGGGTCAGGTTCGGACATGATCGGTCTCCGTCTCCAGGTGCGAATTCCGGTCATTGCGCATGATCAGGGGATGGACGATGCGCCCCGGTTCATGTGCCCGTCTGACGGCCTCGTCGATGAGGTGGTGATGCGGCGAGCGCGCGCAGGCGGGATCGGTGTTGCCGGCGTCGCCGGTGAGCAGGAAGGCCTGACAGCGGCATCCGCCGAAATCCTGTTCCTTTTCGCTGCACGAGCGGCAGGGTTCCTGCATCCATTCGTCGCCGCGGAATTTGCGGAAGGTCGGCGATTCGTTCCACAGCCAGGCGAGACTCTGTTCGCGCACGGTCGGAAACGTCAGGCCTTCGATTGCCCGCGCTTCCTGACAGGGCATGGCTGCTCCGTCCGGTGCGATCGTCAGGTGGATCGATCCCCAGCCATTCATGCAGGCTTTCGGGCGCGTTTCGTAATAATCGGGGATGACGAAGTAGATCGTCATGCGATCGCCGATGCGCTCGCGCGCCGCCCGCACAGCGCGTTCGGCCGTTTCGATCTGCGTGCGGGTGGGCAGCAGTTCGTCGCGATTGAGCAGGGCCCAGTTGTAATACTGGATGTTGGCGAATTCGAGGTAATCGACGCCGATTTCCTCGGCCAGTGCGAGAATTTCCTCGACCTGGTCGATGTTCTGCCTGAACACCGGCACATTGAGCACCATCGGGAAGCCGAAGGCCTTGATCATGTGCGCCACCTTGATCTTCAGGTCGAAGGCGCGCGCGCCGACCAGCGCGTCGGTGAGAGTGCGATCGCTTGATTGCAGCGACAGCTGTATCTGGTTGAGTCCGGCAGCCTTGAGCGCGGTCAGGCGCTCTTCGGTCAGCCCGATGCCCGAAGTGATCAGATTGGTGTAGTAGCCGAGCCGGTGCGCTTCGGCGACGAGCTCTTCGAGGTCATCGCGCAGCATCGGCTCGCCGCCGGTGAAACCCAACTGCAGCGCGCCCAGTTCGCGACCCTCGAGCAGAACGCGCTTCCACTCATCTGTCCCGAGTTCGCCGTTGTTGCCGCAGGCATAATCCACCGGGTTGCTGCACCAGGGGCACTTGAGCGGGCAGCGATACGTCAGCTCGAGCACCAGCCACAGCGGCTTGCATTCCCCATCAAGCCTGACGACGGATCCATCCTTTGGCACTGAACACCTCCAGCGAGTTGTAAACCCCAGTTGCGACGCGTCCGTCGTCGCCCGGATAACGCTGCTGCATCATTTCCACCATATCGGAGGCAGTGCGCCGGCCATCGCACAACTCGATGATTTCACCGGCGGTACGGTTCAGCTTCACGATGCCTTCCGGGTAGAGCAGCACGTGGGCATCCTGTGTTGCTTCCCAGCGGAACAGATAGATCGGGTTCAGCGCATAGCGCGCCGTCCCTGCGGTCACTTCGATATCGTCCATCCGACGCTCCTTGCCAGCGGAAGAGGCGGCTTGCGCCGCCTCCTGTTCATCAGCGCACGTAGACGTACGCCGTCACTTCAAATCCGAGACGGATGTCGCTGTAAGCCGGATCGATCCACTGCATGACGAATCTCCTCTTTGGTATCGGTTGCACGACTGGCCGGATGGTCAGTCGGAGCACATCGTCGTACGGAAGCGCCTTGCGCTGCACCCACGGTTTCACCAATGCCGGCTCATGTTTTTCGTCTGGATGGGTCGATCTTTTCGGGATTTCCACGCGTGTGACGCAGAGATTTGATGTCGATCAACTCTGCGATGAACGCTCTGCGGATGGTTTTGAGGGCGCCTGCGGCCGCAGGGGAGACGGACGAATCGGAGCAAACTGCCGGCGACGCCGTGCCGACCCGGTTCATTGCTCGACGGCGCGGCTGTCGAGCGCGGGGGCGACCTCCTGCCGACGCCCGGCGTCGGGAAAAGGGTGTCGCGGCACTGGCGCGCGCTGAAAAGATCAGCTGCGCCGCCGCCGGTCAGTGCTGCTTGATGGGCCGGACTGCTCTGGAACGTACTGACCGGCGCCGCGCAGATTTCGTGATGCGAAGCGCGCACCGGCTGCTGCCGGCCGCTATCGGAAGCGATCGCGGCCGGCGCCGTGCGCGGCTGTTTCAGCCGGCGAAGAAATTCTTCATCTTGTCCATCCAAGACTTGGCGCGCGGATTGTGGCTGGCCTCGTCGCTCAGGTTGATGTCCTCGAATTCCTTCAGCAGTTCCTTCTGCCGGCTGGTCAGGTTGACCGGTGTTTCCACCACCACATGGCACATCAGGTCGCCCGGATAGCTGCTGCGCACGCCCTTGATGCCCTTGCCGCGCAGGCGGAAGGTCTTGCCTGACTGCGTCTCGGCCGGAATCCTGATCTTTGCGGCGCCATCCAGCGTCGGAATCTCGATCTCGCCACCCAGTGCAGCCGTGGTGAAGCCGATCGGCATTTCGCAGTGCAGATCGTCGCCCTCGCGCTGGAACACGCTGTGCGGCTTGATGTGGATCTGCACGTACAGGTCGCCGGCCGGGCCGCCGCCCTGACCATGCTCGCCTTCGCCGGCCAGCCGGATGCGGTCACCTTCGTCGATGCCTGACGGAATCTTCACCTGCAGCGTCTTGCTCGACTTGACGCGACCGGCGCCGTGGCAGGTGCCGCAGGGGTCCTTCACCATCTTGCCGGTGCCGTGGCACTTCGGGCAGGTCTGCTGGATGGAGAAGAAACCCTGCTGCATCCTGACCTGGCCAGCGCCGTTGCAGGTCGTGCAGGTGACCGGCTTGGTCCCCGGCTTGGCGCCGGTACCTTCGCAGGTACCGCACTCGTCCATGGTCGGAATGCGGATGCGCGTATCGGTGCCGCGCGCAGCTTCTTCGAGAGTGATCTCGAGGTTGTAGCGCAGATCCGCGCCGCGATAGACGCCGCCCCGGCCGTTGCCGCCGCGTCCGCGCCCACCGGCGTTGCCGAAGATTTCGCCGAATATGTCGCCGAAGGCATCGCCGAAGCCCTGACCACCACCTCCGCCGCCACCCATGTTCGGGTCGACGCCGGCGTGGCCGTACTGGTCATAGGCAGCACGTTTCTGTCCGTCGGACAGGATTTCGTAAGCTTCCTTTGCTTCCTTGAATTTGTCTTCCGCCTCCTTGCTGTCCGGATTGCGGTCCGGGTGGTACTTCATCGCCAGCTTGCGGTAAGACTTCTTGATCTCGTCGTCCGAGGCATCCCGGTTGATGCCGAGGATTTCGTAAAAGTCGCGTTTTGCCATGTGTTATCACCACAGATGCGCCAAGGCACAGAGGGGCAGGGTGACGACCCTGCCTCTCTGTGCCCCGGCGGTCAGGTCGCCATCGGCAACCGGAAGTCGCTGCTTACTTCTTGTCGTTCACTTCGGTGTATTCGGCGTCAACCACATCGCCGTCATCCTTGCCGGAATTTCCACCCTGCGCGCCGCCGCCAGCCGCAGCTTCCGCTGCCTGCTGCTGCGCATACATGGCTTCGCCGAGTTTCTGAGCGGCCGTCGAAAGGGCTGCGCTCTTGGCCTCGATCGCTTCCTTGTCGCCGGAACGGATGGCATCTTCCGTTTCCTTCAGTGCCTCTTCGATGGCGGTCTTTTCGGCCGCCTCGACCTTGTCGCCGTGCTCGACAAGCGCCTTGCGCGTCGAATGCACGAGGGCATCGGCCTGATTCCGCGTATCGGCAAGTTCGCGCGCCCTGCGGTCGTCCTCGGCGTGAAGTTCGGCATCCTTCACCATCTTCTGGATCTCGTCTTCCGACAGGCCCGAATTCGCCTTGATGGTGATCTTGTTTTCCTTGCCGGTCGCCTTGTCCTTCGCACCGACGTGCAGAATGCCGTTGGCGTCGATATCGAAGGTCACCTCGATCTGCGGCATGCCTCGCGGTGCCGGCGCAATGCCTTCCAGATTGAATTCGCCGAGCGACTTGTTGCCGGTCGCCATTTCGCGTTCGCCCTGATAGACCTTGATGGTCACGGCCGGCTGATTGTCGTCCGCAGTCGAGAAGGTCTGCGAGAACTTGGTCGGAACCGTCGTGTTCTTCTGGATCATCTTGGTCATCACGCCGCCCAGCGTTTCGATGCCGAGCGACAGCGGGGTCACGTCGAGAAGCAGCACGTCCTTCACATCGCCCTGCAGTACGCCGCCCTGGATCGAAGCGCCGACTGCGACGGCTTCGTCCGGGTTCACGTCCTTGCGCGGCTCGCGACCGAAGAATTCCTTCACGCGCTCCTGCACCTTGGGCATGCGGGTCATGCCGCCGACCAGAATGACGTCGTCGATGTCACTGACCTTGACACCCGAATCCTTGATCGCGATGCGGCACGGTTCGATGGAGCGCTCGATCAACTCCTCGACCAGCGATTCGAATTTGGCGCGGGTGATCTTGATCGCCAGGTGCTTCGGGCCGTTCGCGTCGGCCGTGATGTAGGGCAGGTTGATTTCGGTCTGCGCACCCGACGACAGCTCGATCTTGGCCTTCTCGGCCGCTTCCTTCAGGCGCTGCAGCGCGAGGATGTCCTTCTTCAGGTCGACACCCTGGTCCTTCTTGAACTCGTCGATCACGTAATCGATGATGCGCTGGTCGAAATCTTCGCCGCCGAGGAAGGTGTCGCCGTTGGTGGCCAGCACCTCGAACTGGTGTTCGCCATCGACATCGGCGATTTCGATGATGGACACGTCGAACGTGCCGCCGCCCAGGTCATACACGGCGATCTTCGAATCACCCGGCTTCTTGTCCATGCCGAAGGCGAGCGCAGCCGCAGTCGGCTCGTTGATGATGCGCTTGACGTCCAGACCGGCGATGCGGCCGGCGTCCTTGGTGGCCTGACGCTGGCTGTCGTTGAAGTAGGCCGGCACCGTGATGACTGCTTCCGTCACTTCTTCGCCGAGGTAGTCCTCTGCGGTCTTCTTCATCTTTCGCAGCACTTCGGCGGAAACCTGCGGCGGAGCGATCTTCTTGCCGCGCACTTCGACCCATGCGTCGCCGTTTTCGGCCTTCGCGATCTTGTAGGGCATCAGTGCGATGTCCTTCTGCACTTCCTTCTCCTCGAAGCGCCGACCGATCAGGCGCTTGACGGCGAACAGCGTGTTGGCGGCGTTGGTCACTGCCTGACGCTTGGCCGATGCGCCCACCAGGATTTCACCATCTTCCGCATAGGCGACGATGGAGGGCGTCGTGCGCGCACCTTCCGAGTTTTCGATGACCTTGGGCTTGCCGCCTTCCATCACCGAAACGCAGCTGTTGGTGGTGCCCAGATCGATACCGATGATTTTTCCCATGTTCGGGGTCCTCTATATATATGTATGTGAGCGAAATGCCCGCCTGGCGTTGAAGTTGGGCGTATTCGCCCATTTTTCAAGTGGTCTTTCAGCCAGCCGCCTTCGAAACGATGACAAGTGCCGGGCGCAGCACGCGCTCATGCAGCAGGTAACCTTTCTGCAGCACCTGAACCACGTGATTAGGCTCGCCCGGGGCTTCGATCTGGCTGATGGCCTGATGCCTGTGCGGATCGAATTTCTCGCCCAGCGGATTGAGCTCTTCGATGCTGGCACTGCTGAAAGCCTGCTGCAGCTGCCGCAGCGTCAGTTCCACGCCCGAGCGCAGCGCTGCGATATCCGTCGCTTCCGCGGCCAGGGCGGCTTCGAGGCTGTCCTTCACCGGCAGCATGGCGTTGGCGAACTTCTCCGCCCCGAACTTGCCTGCCTTGAGTACATCTTCGGCAGCTCGGCGACGCATGTTTTCGGTTTCCGCGCGCGAGCGCAGCAGTGATTCGTAGTGCTCTGCCGCTTTCTGTTCAGCGGCTGCAAGCGCGCCCGCCGGGTCTGCGGGCAGGTTTTCATCCGCGGATCCGGCAGTCGGGCTGTCTCCCGCATCGGCGGGTTGGGTGTGCTCGGTCATGCAACTGTTTCCTCTTGCTTTTTATGACCCGTGTCACTTTGGGCCACTGGCAACGGATTTCAAGCCCCGACGCTTGTCGACTTTGTGACACGGATTACGGGCATATATCCGGGCTTGTCCGGAAGATGCTTTTGTCCGGGCGGGGGCAATGCCCTATCATTGCGGGTGTTCATGACGTCCGCGCCACCATAGAATCAATGCTCGATCGCATCGGCAAATACAGGGTTATCCGGGAAATCGGCAAGGGGGCGACCGCCACGGTCTACCTCTGCAAGTCCGATGACCTGGACGAACTGGTGGCAGTCAAGCTGGTCGATTTCGGCGACAAGAACCGCGACCAGGGTAAATGGTCACGCCGCATGCGCAAGCTGTTCCTCACCGAGGCGGCGATTGCGGCGAAGCTGGACCACCCGAACATCATCCGCATCTTCGACGCGCAGGTGGAAGAAGGGCGCGCATATCTCGTGATGGAATACATCGAGGGTGAGGCGCTCGATCACTATTGCGAATTCAACAAGATGCTTCCGCTGTCACGTGCCGTGAGCATCGTATTCAAGTGCTGCATGGCCCTCGACTACGCCTACCGCCAGGGTGTGGTGCATCGGGACATCAAGCCGGCAAATATCCTCATCGGGGCCAACGATCTGGTCAAGGTCACCGATTTCGGCCTTGCGCTCAACATCGCCAAGGAAAACGACAAGGACTCGACCTTCATCATGGGCGTGGGTTCGCCGGCCTACATGAGTCCGGAGCAGGTTAAGGGCTACCCGCTGAATCAGAAGACCGATCTGTATTCCCTCGGGGTGGTGCTGTTCCATCTGCTGACCGGTCGTCTGCCTTTCCGCGCCAAGCATCCTGCGCAATTGATCTACAAGATCATCAATGCCGACCCGCCGTCTGCTTCGCAGCTGAATCCCGAAGTACCCGAGGCAATGGATCGGGTGATCCGCAAGGCGCTGGAGAAGGATCTGTACTCGCGTTACAAGAATGGGGCCGAGTTCGCGAAGGACCTGTCCTCGGTGCGCTTCAAGATTCTCGACGACAGTTACCGGCCGCCTGACACGACGCGCTTCTCCATACTGCGCAAGATGCCCTTCTTCACCGAATTCGACGACATCGAGGTGTGGGAAGTCCTGCGTTTTTCGGGCTGGCGGCAGTTCCAGGAGAACGCCGTCATGATGCGCGAGGGCGACACCGACAACCGGTTCGGCATCATCATCTCGGGCCATGCGCAGGTGAGCATAGGTGGGCGTCTGCTCGCCGAACTCGGTGCCGGAGACGTGGTCGGCGAGATGGGTTACCTCGATTCGAAGCACGCGCGCCGTTCGGCGACCGTGATTGCCACGTCGCCGATTGCCTTTCTTGAAGTGAATCCCTCCGCACTGGCGCTGGCATCGGAAGAGTGCCTCGAGCACTTCCGCGGCCAGTTGATCAGCAGCCTGGTGCAGCGGCTGGTGCGCGCCAATGCAGCGCTCGCTGCTCAGGGAGAGGAGGTCATGCTGCCGACCGAGTCGGGCTTCAGCGTTGCCGGCGTGGGCCTTGATCTCGAACTGCAGGCTGATCCGCCGCGTCGCTGACGCGTGCAGCGTCTGGCTTGGTACTGCTCCGACGCCGAAAGTCATGATCCCGGTAAAAAGCGCGCCGTCGGCCGTGAAGCGCTACCGGTTCGCCAGCTAAAGTTTCGATCTGCAGGGCCGAAAGTCTCCCTACAAGCACGCGGCAACCCGTGTGCTGATCGGAAGGAGACCGACCTTGAGCCGCAATTCAGTTTATGGCATCAGCCGCGTGGATAACGAAGCGAGCCGCACGCACGGCTGGCTCGTCACGATCCAGCGACGCGGCGTGATACATCGCAAGCACTTCAGTGATGGAGTATTCGGCGGAAAGCAGAAGGCGTTCGCCGCCGCCAAGCAGTTTCGCGATGACATCATTGCCAAGTTTCCTCCGTTTTCACTGCGGGAATACTCGAGCATCGTCAAGAAGAACAACCGTTCCGGCGTGGTTGGTGTGTGCCGCTACTGTGCGTCCGAAACGCGTGACATGCCCGACGAAAAGCAGCGCTGGTTCTGGGTTGCGTCATGGCCCCTGCCGTCCGGCCGACGCAAGCGGGTCAAGTTCTCGGTGAACAAGTACGGCGAAGAGGGCGCATTCAAGATGGCGCTCAAGGCTCGCAAGGATGCGCTCAAGAAACTTGACGGGCAGTTCGATCCGGGCGCGTCGCGTCGCGGTCGCACACGCCGCGCCAAGAACGATGAGACAGCGCCTCAGGCGCGTGCTGCCTGACTGCAGCCGTATCCTGAAAATGAAAAAAGCGACCAGATGGTCGCTTTTTTCATTTCGGCGCGCCCAGTTCCTTCGCGCGCCGAGCCTGCAGCTGACCATCGCCCGGCAGGCCGGCTTCATCCCACCAGTAACCCAGTTCGCGCTGGGCGATGTGGCCGAGTGCATCGATCCAGTCCGGCCGTTCGTTGAGGCAGGGAATGTAGTTGAAGGTCTTGCCGCCCTTGCCGATGAATGCGTCGCGGTTTTCGACGGCAATCTCCTCCAGCGTTTCCAGACAGTCCGCCACAAAGCCGGGGCAGATCACGTCGACGCTCTGCAGACCTTCGGTGGCCAGTTTCTCCAGGGTCGGCTGGGTGTAGGGCTCGAGCCAGCGCGCCCTGCCGAAGCGTGACTGGAAGGTGACCAGGTATTGTTCGCGGGTCAGGCCAAGCGCTTCGGCAACCAGACGTCCGGTCTTGTGGCATTCGCAGTGATAGGGGTCGCCCTGCTCCAGGTGAAAGTGCGGAACACCGTGGAACGACATCACAAGCTTGTCCGCCCGTCCGTTTTTCGTCCAGTGATCACGCACGCTGGCGGTCAGTGCCTTGATGTAACCGGCGTCTGCTGCGAACGCCCGCACATAGCGCACCTCCGGGATGTTTCGCCAGCGCAGCAATGTGAGCGCCATCTCGTCGATGACCGAACCCGTGGTACTTGAGGCACCTTGCGGATACATGGGCACCAGAAGAATTCGCGTGCAGCCGTCCGCCTTCATCTGCTGCATGGTGTCGCCGATTGACGGGCTGCCGTAGCGCATGGCGCTGCGTACGTCGATATCAGGTTTGCCCTGCGCGATCATCCAGCCGCGCAACAGCTTTGCCTGCCGTTCGGTGTGGACGCGCAGGGGCGAACCCTCATCTGTCCAGACCAGGGCGTATTTCTCCGCGGATTGCTTGGGCCGCACGTTCAGAATGATCACGTTCAGGATGAACCACCACACCCTTTTCGGGATTTCCACCACGCGGTCGTCGGACAGGAACTGCTTCAGGTAGACCCGCAGCGAAGCGGCGTCCGGCTTGTCTGGGGTACCGAGATTGACCAGCAGCACGCCGGTGTGTGCGGGCTGACCATGGGTGTATGGCGGTTCGGCGATGAATCGGGACATTGACGAGCTCGGTTCGTTAGACGTTGGCAGCGCGCGGAAAAATTCGGTCGGATGAAGCGGCCCGGATCAGGTCTGGCTGAGCGCGCTCGATAGCAGCTTTGCGGTCACGTCCACGATCGGAATGACACGTTCGTAGGCCATGCGGGTTGGTCCGATGACGCCCACGCTGCCCACCACCTGACCCTGAACCTCGTAGGGTGCGGTCACGACACTGCATTCGTCCAGCGGTGCCAGCCCCGACTCCCCGCCAATGAAGAGCTGCACACCGTCCGCCCGCTGCGACAGGTCGAGAAGACTGGCCAGCTGGGTGCGCTGGTCGAACAGCGAAAACAGCTCGCGCAGGCGCGACATGTTCGACGCCAGATCATCGACGGCGAGCAGGTTGCGTTCGCCCGAAATGACGTATTGCCCCTTGTCGCCGGAAAAAGCTTCGTTCCCGGCCTGCAGGGCGGCCGCCATCAGCGACGTTAGATCGCCGTGCAGCTGCTTCAGTTCCTCATGCAGGCGGCCGCGAATTTCCTCGAAATCGAAGCCGACGTAGTGCTGGTTCAGGAAATTCGCTGCGCTGACCAATTCGGATGGCGAGAAGTTGCGCTCCGTCAGCAGGATGCGATTCTGAACTTCACCTTGCTCGGTCACGATGATCAGCAGGATGCGCTTGTCGGACAGGCCCAGAAACTCGATCTGCCGGATACGCGCAAGTTGCCGGCGGGGAGCGACAACAATGCCGGCAAAGCGCGTCAGCTGCGACAGCAGCTGGGATGCCTGACCGACCAGCAGGCGCGGATCGGCCGGACGCAGCTCACCCTTCAGTTCGCTGATCTGACCGGGCTCCAGCGGTTGCACCGACAGCAGGCTGTCCACGAAGAAGCGGTATCCGCGAGGCGTGGGAACGCGTCCGGCGGAAGTGTGCGGGCTCGTGATGAAGCCCAGTTCTTCCAGGTCGGACATGACATTGCGTATCGTCGCCGGCGACAGATCCAGCCCCGAGTACTTGGACAGGGTGCGGGAACCGATCGGCTGGCCGTCGGCGATATAGCGTTCCACAAGGGTCTTCAGCAGCAGTCTGGAGCGGTCTTCGAGCATGACTTCGCGGGGTTGAATGCGCTTTCGCAGCCTGATTCTAGAGCACGGCCGTGCCTGCGTGGCCCCGGATATTGACACAGCCAGCGGCAGCGCCGTGAGGTGCGCGGTCGTGTGCGGGCTTTGTGGTTTAATTGTGCGATGAAAAACAATCCTCCGGCTTTCGGCTGCGTCGCCCTGATCGGCAAGTACCAGAGCGCGGAAGTGGGTGAGTCCCTTAGAACTCTTGCGCACTGGATGCAGTCGTCGGGTCGTCGGGTGCTGATCGAGCAGGAGTCCTCGGGTGTACTGTCCGACGGCGGTTTCGAGGTGGCGGATTTCGATGAAATCGGCCGGTCTGGCGATCTGGCCGTCATCATCGGCGGTGATGGCTCGCTGATCAGCGCGGCGCGCAAGCTCGCGCCGCACGATGTGCCGCTGGTCGGCGTCAATCAGGGACGCCTCGGCTTTCTGACCGACGTCGCGCGCTCGACCATGCTGTCTGCAATGGAATCGCTGATGCAGGGGCAGTTCCGACCGGAACGCCGTGCATTGTTGCAGGCCAGCGTGCTGCGTGACGGAGAAATGGTTTTTTCGGCGCTGGCGCTGAATGACGTGGTGCTGTCGAAAGGCGATCTCGGACGCATGATCGAGTTCGAAGTCAGGGTGGACGACGAGTTTGTATACAGTCAACGCTCGGACGGCCTGATCATCGCGACCCCCACCGGTTCGACCGCCTATTCGCTGTCAGCCAACGGACCCATCGTCCATCCTTCTCTCGGCGGCATGCTGATAGTGCCCTTGTGTCCGCATGCGCTGTCGTCCCGCCCCATTGCGCTGGGCGATACATCGGTTCTGAACATCCGTCTTTTTGCGCGTCACGATGCACGGGCGCATTTCGATGGTCAGGAGCACTTCAACCTGCAGGGTGACGACGGTCTGCGCATCGAACGATCGCCCTACCATGTGACACTGATGCATCCGCCCGGATACAGCTACTTCGCGATGCTGCGCGAGAAGCTGCGCTGGAGCGAAGCGCCCAAGGAAGCCTGATTCCCGCTTCATGCTCGAACGTCTTTTCATCCGTGATTTCATTCTCGTTGACCGGCTGGAACTCGATTTCGCGTCGGGTTTCGGTGCATTGACCGGCGAAACGGGCGCCGGCAAGTCGATTCTGGTCGACGCACTCGGGTTGCTGCTGGGGGCACGTGCCGACGCATCGGTCGTACGTTCGGGTCGCGAGCGCGCGGAACTGTCGGCAGAGTTTTCGCCGCCGTCCGGAAGTCCTGCGCTGGACTGGCTCGCGAGTCACGATTTCGAAACCGATGGCAACCTGATCCTGATTCGCCGCATGATCGATTCGAATGGCCGGTCGCGCGGCTACATCGGTGGCGTTCCGGCCAACATGTCGCAATTGCGCGAACTCGGGACGCTGCTGGTCGACATCCATGGGCAGCACGCGCATCAGGCGCTGATGCGTGAATCGGCACAGCGCGAACTGTTCGATCAGCACGCCGGTCTGGGCCCGCAGGTGGCCGGCGTGGCTCGTTGCTACCGAGATTGGCAGGCCTGCGAAGCGGCGCTGCAGCGTGCATTGCGCGACAGCGACAGCGCCGCGCGGGAACGCGAACGCCTGCAGTGGCAGGTCGAAGAGCTCCTGGCGCTGGGCTTCGAGCCGACGGCCTGGGCCGAGCTGCAGCAGGAACACGGCAGACTGGCCCACGTGACGCAGCTGCTCGAGGGCAGTGCGCAGGCCCTGGCTCTGATGGAGGAGGGCGAGGTTTCGCTCGACATCCAGCTGTCGCAGATCGCCGTGCTTCTCGGTCGTCTGCAGGGCTATGACGCATTCCTCGCCGAATGTTCCGGTCTTGTCGAATCGGCTGCGGCGCAGGTTCGGGAAGCAGCCCGTTCCCTCCGCGCGTATGCGCACCGTATCGATGCCGATCCGGCTGCTCTGGCGCGCGCCGACGATCGCATTGCCGCCGTTCTGGCTGCCGCACGCAAATACCGCTGTGATCCCGACGAACTGCCTCGCCTGCTGGCCGACAGCCACTCACAGCTCGACAGGCTGGCAGCTGAATCGGATCCGGCGCAGCTCCAGCAATCCCGCGACGATGCGCTTGCGGCATATCTCGATGCTGCGCGTGCGTTGTCCGCCGCACGCAAGCCTGTCGCAGCGCAACTGTCGGAGGCCGTGACGCTTGCGATGTCCGAACTGGCGATGCAGGGTGGACGCTTCGAGGTCGCGCTGCGCCCGCTGGACGCACCCTGCTCGACCGGGCTGGAAGACATTGAATTCAATGTGGCGGCCAACCCCGGACAACCACTTGCCCCATTGTCGAAGGTGGCGTCAGGCGGTGAGCTTTCGCGCATCGGACTGGCAATTCAGGTCATCGCCAGCGCGCGCAGCGGCACCCCGACACTCGTGTTCGATGAAGTCGACGTGGGGATCGGCGGCCGTGTCGCCGAAGTCGTCGGACGTCAGCTGGCGCGTCTGGGCGCAGCGCGTCAGGTGCTGTGCGTGACTCATCTGCCGCAGGTGGCAGCCCAGGCAGACTGGCAGTGGTCGATTGCGAAACGCAGTGAGGCGGGGCAGACGGTGAGTGCCGTCACTTCGCTCGATGAGCCTGCGCGCATCGAGGAGATTGCCCGCATGCTGGGTGGCGAGGTCATCACGGACACTACCCGCGCCCATGCAAGGGAAATGCTCGGCGCGATCTCAACCTAGCGCAGCCAGGACCACCGACGTCCTCGCGCAACTTCCCGGGTATGTGATGCTGCGACCCGGGTGAGCGTGTTCTCAGCCGCGCTGCGATTTCCGCTTGTTCGGGCATGCATCGTTGATGCAGTCAGCGAAAATCGTCAAGGCATGGTCATGAACGGTGAATCCGTGCTCCTTCGCGACCTTGACCTGACGGCGCTCGATTTCGGCATCGTAGAACTCTTCCACCTTGCCGCACTGAATGCAGACGAGGTGATCGTGATGATGCCCCTCGTTGAGTTCGAACATCGCCTTGCCAGATTCGAAAAAGTGCCTTTCCAGCAGACCGGCGTGCTCGAACTGCGTCAGTACGCGATAAACGGTCGCCAGACCGATGTCCATGTCTTCCTGCAGCAGCGCCTTGTAGACGTCTTCCGCACTCATGTGACGCACATCGGCACGCTGGAACAGCTCGAGTATCTTGAGCCGGGGCAGGGTGGCCTTGAGTCCGATGTTTTTCAGATTGTGCGAGTTTGCGTTCATGGGGTAAGGCTGACGGCAGTAGCAAGCTCGCTATAATATAGACTTTCGTGTCTGGACCGGCGCTGTGCCGCGCGCCAACCGACCTTCACCCGAGCCCAGCCCCGCGATGTCCTTCGCTTCCCTTGCAACTGTCCGCCGCTCCTGTATCGCGTTGATTCCACTGCTTGCGGGTTGCAGCAGCGTTCCGTCTGCACTTGACGTGACAAGCCGGCTCAACCCTTTCCGCATCGACATCCGTCAGGGCAATCTGGTTACGCAGGAAATGGCCGCCCAGCTCAAGGCCGGCATGACGCGCGATCAGGTTCGCTTCGTGCTCGGAACTCCGATGCTGTCGGATGTCTTTCACCCCGACCGCTGGGATTATCTCTACTACCATCGTCCGGGCAACAGCCCGGAAGATACCCAGCAGCGCCGGTTGATAGTCTATTTCGAAAATGACCGGCTGGTCAGCCTCGGCGGCGACGTGGTCGCCGCCGAGGCGGGTGAGCTTGAGCAGCCCGAAGCGCCGCGCACCCGAACCATCGATCTGCGCGAAGTTGCCGCTCCCGCCGAGCGCTGATCTTTTCCCGCGCCCAGGCGCACCCAATTTCTGAGGGGATTTCATGGCACCGATGCGCATCGCGATCGCCGGGGCATCCGGCCGCATGGGCCGCATGCTGATCGAGGCAACCACACGGGACAGCGCTGCAGTGCTGGTCGCAGCGCTGGATCGCGCTGATGCAGCCGCCATCGGAGAAGACGCAGGCTCTTTTCTCGGTGTCAGGACCGGAGTGCAGATCAGCGCTGATGCCGATGCGGCCCTTGCCGACGCGGACTTCCTGATCGATTTCACGCGCCCGGAAGCGACGCTCGCCCATCTGGACATCTGTGCCCGGCACGGCGTCAAGATGATCATCGGCACCACGGGCTTCAGCGAAACTCAGCGCGCACGCATCGCGGAAGCGTCCCGTGATCTGGCCATCGTGCTGGCACCGAACATGGCCGTGGGCGTGAATGCCGTATTCCGTCTGCTTGATGTGGCTGCACGCATTCTCGACAGCGGTTACGACGTCGAGGTGATCGAAGCTCACCACAGGATGAAGGTCGATGCGCCTTCCGGCACTGCGCTGCGCATGGGCGAGGTCGTCGCGGATGCGCTGGGCCGATCGCTGGCCGAATGCGCAATTTACGGCCGCGAGGGCCATACCGGCGAGCGAGCCGAAAGCACGATCGGGTTTTCGACGATTCGTGGCGGCGACATCGTCGGCGACCACACGGTGCTGTTTGCCGGCATAGGCGAGCGCATCGAAATCACGCACAAGTCGGCGAGCCGCATGCCTTACGCGCTGGGCAGTCTGCGCGCGGCACGCTGGCTGGTCGATCGAGGGCAGGGACTGTATGACATGCAGGACGTGCTCGGCCTGCGCTGATCGTTCGGCCTCGATCCGGAGCGCGCTTGCTTAAGCGGCACCTGATGCGGCCGTTAAGGTGATCACCACACGCTTACGTATTCTGATTCAGGAGCCATGCATCCAGCGCTTTCTTCCCTGTTGCTGCAACACGTGGGCCTTGCTTCCTTAGAAGAGAAGGACGTCGCCACGTGGCTCGCCGGGGCACCGTCTCCGGCAGATATGGCGCAGGCGCTCCAACTGATCGATCGTCTTCTCGAATCGGACGACGCGACCGACGCGTCGCGCTACGAGTGGGAGTGGATTCCTTCCAGTTCCCGCTTCACAGTCCCGCCGGAATTCAAGCAGGTACTGGGGTTCGGGCTTTCGGAATTGCCGGATTTCCTGCCCGTATGGCGCGATGTCGTGCATGTTGACGATGTTCCGGTCTTTGATCAGTGGTTCGAGGACCGGCTCGTGAGCATGGCAAACAGCGCGTCCATGGATTGCCGCGTCCGCCGCGCGGACGGGCAGATGGTCTGGGTGCGCCTCGAGTCCGGATCGATCGAGCGGGACGAGCGCGGACGCGTGGTTCGGGTATCAGGTCACCTTGGGCAGCTCGATGCGCGCCGTCAGGCCGAGGTGGAGCTTTTGCTGGCGAAGGAAAAGGCCGAGGCAGCAAGTCGCGCGAAGAGCGACTTCCTCGCCAACATGAGCCATGAAATACGTACGCCGATGAACGGCATCATGGGCATGTCCGAGTTGATGCTGAGCACCGAACTGGATACCGAGCAGCGTGAGTATGTCCAGGCCATCAAGACATCGGCCGATGCGCTGCTGGTCATCATCAACGACATTCTCGACTTTTCCAAGATCGAGGCCGGCAAGCTGGCCATCGAACAGGTCGAGTACTCGATCGGGGACGTTGTCGGCGAGGCTGCACGCGGTCTTGCGATCAGTGCGCAGCAGAAGGGCCTGGAACTCTACTGCCGAATGTCGCCGGATCTGCCCGGCAGGCTGCGCGGTGATCCGGGACGTCTGCGCCAGATCCTCGTAAATCTCGTCGGGAATGCGGTCAAGTTCACTGCACGCGGCGAAATTGAGATCGGCTGCGAGACGGTCGGGATGCCCGCGGCGAGCGGCGAGCAGGTCGAGTTGCATCTTTGGGTGCGTGATACCGGCCTTGGCATCGATTCGGCCAAGCAGGCGCTGGTGTTCGAGGCCTTCGCGCAGGCAGATACCTCTACCACCCGGCGCTTCGGCGGTACGGGGCTCGGGCTCGCGATATGCAATCGCCTCGTTGCCCTCATGGGAGGGCGGCTCTGGCTCGAAAGTGCGCCCGGACAGGGCTCCACTTTTCATTTCACCTTGCGCAGCGAGGTGATCGAACAGGCGACGCTGTCACCCAACTTCGGGCGTTTCACTCAACGACGCGTATTGCTGATTGAGGATCACCTGCCGTCGCGGGGTGTCGTGGCGGCGATGCTGGGCGACATGGGAGCCTCATCCCTCGCAGTCGGCTCGGTTCATGCCGCGCGGCAGGCACTGAAGCAGGCGCACGAAGCAGGTCGGCCTTTCGATATCCTGCTCGTCGATCGAACGCTGCCGGACACGGATGCCTTCGATTTCATATCCGCCTTCTGTGAGGGTCCGAATCGCCTGAACCGGGTCGTGATGATGTTCAGCGGCCCGAATCAGGCTGCAGACAATGCGCATGCGCGCGCACTCGGTGTGCGTGGTCGCCTGCTCAAGCCGTTTTCCGCAAACGAACTGGCGGCCGCTCTGGGCGATGCGCTCAGGAATCATCCGGAAGGGGCGGTGCCGGAGCTCGACGATTTTTCGCTCGCCATCGGTGACCTCGACATAGAGCGGTCGCTTGCACAAGAAGGAGTGGGTGAGGACCGGAGCAGATACATACTGCTTGCAGAGGACAACCCGGTGAATCAACTGGTTGCCGTGCGCACGCTCGAACGTGCCGGCTATCGTGTGACCGTGGCGTCCAATGGGCAGGAGGCGCTCGATCTGATCGAGCGTCAGGACTTCGATCTGGTGCTGATGGACGTTCAGATGCCGGTCATGGGCGGCATCGAGGCAACGCGCGCCATCCGTGCGCGCGAGCAACGTCGGTCGTGGGTGGTGGATTCGGATAACGTCCAGCATCTGCCCATCGTTGCGATGACGGCGAATGCGATGAAGGGTGATCGCGAACTGTGCCTGGAAGAGGGCATGGATGACTATGTAAGCAAGCCGGTCAAGGCGGACGAGCTTCTCGCGACCATCGAACGCGTCCTGTCCCGATCCGATACCGATGCCTTCGCGGTGAGCACCGATGTCGAGGCCATGATGGCGCGGCAGGACAGCGCGCAACTCAAAGTGTTCGATGTCGAGCACACGCTGGAGACGCTTGAGGGTGATCGCGAAATGGTGCTGCGCGTGATCGACGTATTCAGCAACGAACTGCCGGTCCTGCGTCGTGACTTGGGTGCATGTGCCCAGTCGCAGGACAGCGCCGGCGTCGCGCGGATCTGTCATCGGCTGCGTGGTTCCCTGTCGGTGTTCGGCGCTGCGTCGTCCGAACAGCTGGTTGCCAGACTCGAGGACAGCGCACGGGCGGGCGCGGTATCCGGCTTCGCCGATCAGCAGAGGCAGATCGACGCGCAGCTTGCGTTGCTCGTCGATGCGATGGCGGCCGCACGCACGGGCTTGACGAGCTCCATCTGACCTGTAGGCTTGGGTTGTACCGAGCAAAATTGCGCAGCGCACCAGTGGCAAGGTATAATTCGAACCATTAGCGGGAGCGTCCGAAGCGACGTCTCCCGCTTCGCATATGTGGCGCTTGTGCGCGCTGCTGTTCCCCGATCTGAATTCAGGAGTTACTACGTGTCCGCCTACGCGCCCGCGCTGCTCGCACTCGCCGATGGATCGGTCTTTCACGGCAAAAGCATCGGGGCGGAAACGGTCACCACCGGAGAGGTGGTGTTCAACACCGCGATGACCGGCTATCAGGAAATCCTGACCGACCCGAGCTATACCCGGCAGATCGTCACGCTGACCTATCCGCACATCGGCAATACCGGTATCAACATGGAAGACGTCGAGGCGGGCCGGATTTTTGCTGCCGGTCTGGTCATTCGCGATCTTCCCCTGCGGGCTTCCAACTTCCGCAGCCACCAGACGCTTGACGCATACTTGCGGGATCAGGGCGTGGCCGGCATCGCCAACATCGATACCCGCCGACTCACTCGTCTGCTCCGGCATAAAGGTGCCCAGGGCGCGTGCCTGATGGCTGGGCGGGTCGATGTGGCCGAAGCCCTGTCACTTGCCCGCGGCTTCGAAGGTCTCGCGGGGATGGATCTCGCCAAGGTCGTCAGCGCCACCGCGCCCTATGAGTGGACCGAAGGCGAGTGGCAGCTCGGCAGCGGCTTCGCGAAGGACGTTCCCGCCACCCGCCACGTCGTTGCCTACGACTTCGGCGTGAAGCACAACATCCTGCGCATGCTGGTCAGTCGCGGTTGTCGCATCACGGTCGTGCCGGCGCAGACGCCGGCCGCCGACGTGCTCGCCATGAATCCGGACGGGGTTTTCCTGTCCAATGGACCGGGCGACCCCGAACCCTGCGATTACGCTGTCTCCTCCATACGTACCTTTCTCGACCGCAAGTTGCCGACGTTCGGCATCTGCCTCGGTCACCAGCTGATGGGCTTGGCCGCAGGTGCCAGAACACTGAAGATGAAATTCGGCCACCATGGCGCCAACCATCCGGTCAAGGATCTGGATTCCGGTCGCGTGCTGATCACGAGCCAGAATCATGGCTTTGCAGTGGATGGAAATACCCTTCCGGCCAACGTTCGCGTTACGCACACTTCGCTGTTCGACGGAAGTCTTCAGGGCATGGCCTGGATGGATCGCCCGGCCTTCTGTTTCCAGGGGCATCCTGAAGCAAGCCCGGGCCCGCATGATGTGGCTTACCTGTTCGACAAGTTCGTGAAGATGATGGAGGAGCGGACAAGGACTGCCTGAAAGCGCCGGGCATCCGCCGATCGATGATCGGCCTGCCCTCACGTTCCTGCGTGTATTCCTTTCTTCTCGCCCCCGACTATGCCAAAACGCTCAGACATACACAGCATTCTCATCATAGGCGCCGGTCCGATCGTGATCGGTCAGGCCTGCGAGTTCGACTACTCGGGTGCGCAGGCCTGCAAGGCACTGCGCGAAGAGGGGTACCGCGTCGTGCTGGTGAATTCGAACCCGGCCACGATCATGACCGACCCGGGCATGGCCGACGTGACCTACATCGAGCCAATCACCTGGCAGATGGTCGAGAAGATCATCGAGAAGGAGCGGCCCGATGCGCTGCTGCCCACGATGGGCGGTCAGACTGCGCTGAATTGCGCGCTTGATCTGGCGCGCCATGGCGTGCTCGACAAGTTCGGTGTCGAACTGATCGGCGCGAAGCAGGAAGCGATCGACAAGGCCGAAGACCGCGAAAAGTTCAAGCGTGCCATGACCAGGATCGGGCTGGGTTCGGCACGGTCCGGCATCGCCCACTCGATCGAGGAGGCACTGCAGGTTCAGGCCAGCATCGGTTTCCCGGCCATCATCCGCCCCTCCTTCACGATGGGCGGCAGCGGCGGCGGCATTGCATACAACCACGAAGAATTCGTCGAGATCTGCAAGCGCGGTCTGGAAGCATCACCGACCAACGAGTTGCTGATCGAAGAATCGCTGCTCGGATGGAAGGAATTCGAGATGGAGGTCGTGCGCGACAGCGCCGACAACTGCATCATCGTGTGTTCGATCGAAAACCTGGATCCGATGGGCGTCCACACCGGTGATTCGATCACCGTTGCGCCTGCGCAGACGCTGACAGATCGCGAATACCAGATCATGCGTAACGCTTCGATCGCCGTGCTGCGGGAGATCGGTGTCGATACCGGCGGATCGAACGTGCAGTTTTCGATCAATCCGGATGACGGTCGAATGATCGTCATCGAAATGAACCCACGTGTGTCGCGCTCGTCGGCGCTGGCGTCGAAGGCGACCGGTTTTCCGATCGCCAAGATCGCAGCGAAGCTGGCGGTCGGCTACACGCTCGACGAACTGCAGAACGACATCACCGGCGGTGCTACGCCTGCGTCGTTCGAGCCTTCGATCGACTACGTTGTCACCAAGATTCCGCGCTTCGCGTTCGAAAAATTTCCCCAGGCCAACGATCGTCTGACCACGCAGATGAAGTCGGTCGGCGAAGTGATGGCAATCGGCCGCAGTTTCCAGGAGTCGATGCAGAAGGCGCTGCGCGGACTTGAAGTGGGCGTTTACGGCTTCGACGAAATCGAAGCGGACCAGGACGAGATGGAGCGCGAACTCGCGCTGCCCGGACCAAACCGCATCTGGTACGTCGGACAGGCTTTCCGCAATGGCATGAGCCTGGACGACGTGTTCCAGCTGACCAAGATCGATCCATGGTTTCTGGCGCAGATCGAAGACATCATCCTCACCGAGCGCGCATACTTCGGGCGCAGCCTGAAGAGCGTGGATGCCGCCACGATGCGTGATCTGAAGCGCAAGGGGTTTGCAGATCGTCGGTTGTGCAAGCTTTTTCAGTGCGACGAGACCGCGCTGCGCCTGCATCGGCAGGCACTTGGCGTGCGTCCGGTCTTCAAGCGAGTGGATACCTGCGCAGCCGAGTTTTCGACAGACACGGCCTATATGTACTCGACCTATGAGGAAGAGTGCGAAGCGAATCCCACGTCGGCGCGGAAGATCATGGTGCTCGGCGGCGGTCCGAACCGCATCGGCCAGGGTATCGAATTCGATTACTGCTGCGTACATGCAGCGCTCGCCCTGCGCGAGGACGGTTTCGAAACCATCATGGTCAATTGCAATCCGGAAACGGTATCGACCGACTACGACACCTCGGACCGCCTGTACTTCGAACCGCTGACGCTGGAAGACGTGCTGGAAATCGTCGCCATCGAAAAGCCGGTCGGCGTCATCGTGCAGTTCGGCGGGCAGACGCCGCTGAAGCTGGCGCGTGACCTCGAAGCCAACGGTGTGCCCATCATCGGCACCAGCCCCGACATGATCGATGCGGCCGAAGACCGCGAGCGCTTCCAGAAGCTGCTGCATGAGCTCGGTCTCAAGCAGCCGCCCAACCGCACGGCGCGTGCGGAGGATCAAGCCGTGCGTCTCGCAGCCGAAATCGGCTACCCGCTGGTGGTACGCCCGAGCTATGTGCTGGGCGGTCGCGCAATGGAAATCGTGCATCAGCAAAGCGATCTGGAACGCTACATGCGGGAGGCCGTGAAGGTCAGCAACGATTCACCGGTGCTGCTCGACCGTTTCCTCAACGACGCGACCGAAGTGGATGTCGATGCCTTCTCGGACGGCAGGCAGGTCATCATCGGCGGCATCATGGAGCATATCGAACAGGCGGGCGTGCATTCCGGCGACTCGGCCTGTTCGCTGCCGCCGTTCTCGCTGACCACCGAACTGTGCGATGAGCTGCGCCGTCAGACCGAAGCCATGGCACGTGCCTTGAATGTGGTCGGATTGATGAACGTACAGTTCGCGATACAGCGTGGTGCGGCAGGCGATACCGTCTATGTGCTCGAAGTGAATCCGCGTGCGTCGCGTACGGTACCCTTCGTATCCAAGGCCTGCGGCATGCCGCTGGCCAAGATCGCCGCCCGTTGCATGGCCGGCCGCTCGCTGGTTGATCAGGGCGTGACACGTGAAGTCGTGCCGCCATACTTCTCGGTCAAGGAAGCGGTATTTCCGTTCGTGAAGTTTCCGGGCGTCGATACCATCCTCGGGCCTGAAATGAAGTCGACCGGCGAAGTGATGGGGGTGGGGAAGACTTTCGGCGAAGCGTTCGTAAAAAGTCAGCTCGCCGCCGGTGTAAAACTGCCCAAAAGCGGTCGGGCGTTCATTTCGGTCCGTCCTTCCGACAAACCGAAGGCGATCGAAGTGGCGCGCGAACTGCATGAACTGGGCTTCACGCTTGTCGCGACGCGCGGAACGGCCGCCTCCATCGCAGCGGCCGGGCTTCCGGTGGCCGCGGTCAACAAAGTCAATGAGGGCCGGCCGCATATTGTAGACATGATCAAGAACGACGAGATTGCGTTCATCGTCAATACGGTTGATGAAAAACGCAGCGCAATCAATGACTCGCGCTCCATACGGACCAGTGCGCTTGCGAGCAGGGTGACCCTGTTCACCACCGTTGAAGGGGCGCGTGCCGCGTGTGCGGGCATGCGCATTTCAGAACTTGAAACTTACGCGCTGCAGGATCTGCATGCGCAGATGGACTGACATGAGCGTACCTCTTACCGTTGCCGGCGCCGAAAAGCTCAAGCAGGAGCTGCATCGCCTGAAGACCGTTGACCGCCCGAGCGTGATCGCCGCCATTGCCGAGGCGCGTTCACACGGTGACCTTTCGGAAAATGCCGAATATGACGCGGCGAAGGAACGTCAGGGTTTCGTCGAAGGGCGCATCCAGGAAATCGAAGGCAAGCTGGCCAACGCGCTGGTCATCGATCCGAAGCAGCTCGATGCGGAAGGACGCGTGGTGTTCGGTGCAACCGTCGATCTCGAAGATGTCGAGGCAGGCAAGCAGGTCAGCTACCAGATCGTCGGCGACGACGAGGCCGATCTGAAGGCAGGCATGATTTCGGTCAATTCACCGATCGCGCGTGCCTTGATCGGCAAGTATGCGGGCGACATGGCGGAAGTGCAGGCACCGGGCGGCATTCGCGAATACGAGATCGTGGACGTGCGCTATATCTGACGCGCAGCGCGAACCTGAAGAAGCTTATCGCCCGCGAGACTTGAAGGCGCTGGGCTTTGCATTGCGTGCGATGCCGCGTCGGCCGGCGACAGGCTTGGTCGGCCTGCTGCGCGTGGGCACCGGTTTTTCGAAGCCGGCCCGATCGACGCTCGCTGCGGCCTTGCGCACCGGTTTGACCGCGGGCGCAGGCAGATGCAGCTCTGGATTCGGGCGGTACAGCACCAGTATGTTGCCGATGCGCTGTATCGGCGCTGCGTCGAGCGCCTCGCAGGCGGCATTGAGCCACTCGTCGCGTTGTTCGCGTTCGGCGTCGAATACCCGCACCTTTATCAGCTCGTGTGATTTCAGTGCGAGTTCGATCTCCTTCAGGACTGCGTCGGTCAGCCCGTTCTGCGCAATCATCACCACCGGTTTGAGCGGGTGGGCTTGTGCCCGCAGGGCACGGCGTTCGTCGGGCGAAAGAGTCAGCATGTCGTTATTCCTGAAAGGCGCGCAAGTCTAAGTCATGGCAAAGAACAAAACCAGCCGCCAATGGGTACACGATCACATCAACGACCCCTATGTAAAGCAGGCACAGGCGCAGGGGTACCGGTCACGGGCGGCCTTCAAGCTGCTGCAGATCGATGAGCGCGACCGTCTGCTTGCACCCGGCAAGGTAGTGGTGGACCTTGGCAGCACACCCGGTGGCTGGTCGCAGGTGGCATCGAAGAAGACGTCTCCGGGCGGGCGGGTCATCGCACTCGACCTGCTTCCGATGGAACCGATCCCGGGCGTGCAGTTCATTCAGGGCGATTTCCGGGAACAAGCAGTGTTGCTGGAGCTTGCATCCATTCTGGCAGGTCGTCCTGTCGATCTTGTATTGTCAGACATGGCCCCCAACATGACAGGCATAGGTGTGACAGATCAGGCACGCTCCACCCATCTGCTTGAATTGGCGTTCGATTTCTCCCGCGAATATCTGAAGCCGGGCGGGGACATGGTGGTGAAGGTTTTTCAGGGCACCGGTTTCGAAAGCTTGCGGCGCGACATGGAGCAACTCTTTACAACTGTTGCGGTGCGAAAACCTGACAGTTCGCGCGACCGCAGTGCAGAGGTGTATCTTCTAGGCCGTGGCAGGATCGGCGAACCGACGGCGTGAATTATCTTGCCCGCTCTCCGGAACGTACGAGTTGCTGCCTGGTCTGTCTGTTGTTGCATTGATCCGGCCTACCGGCCTTAGAGATACAGAGGAACCGCCTTGAACAACATGTTCAAAAATCTAGCGATATGGCTCGTCATTGGCATCGTGCTGATGACGGTGTTCAACCAGTTCAACCAGCGCCAGACCGCTCAGGGCACTGTCGAGTACTCTGAATTCCTCGAAGAAGTGAAGGCGGGGCGGATTGCGAAGGTCGAGATACAGGGGCGAACGCTGAATGCGGCGACTGTAGACGGCAAGCGCATCACGTCCTATGCGCCGCCTCAGGATATCTGGCTGGTCAGTGATCTGCTGAAAAGCAACGTCAAGGTCGTTGCGAAGCCGGAAGAAGAACAAAGCTTTCTGATGAGCATCTTCGTGTCGTGGTTCCCGATGCTGCTGCTGATCGGCGTCTGGATTTTCTTCATGCGCCAGATGCAGGGCGGCGGTCGTGGCGGTGCTTTCTCGTTCGGCAAGTCCAAGGCCAGACTGCTTGATGAGGCGACCAATACGATTACTTTCGTCGACGTCGCCGGTTGCGACGAGGCGAAGGAAGAAGTTGCCGAATTGGTCGAATTCCTGCGCGATCCGTCGAAATTCCAGAAGCTCGGGGGACGCATCCCCAAGGGTGTCCTTCTCGTCGGCTCGCCGGGTACCGGCAAGACCTTGCTTGCGAAGGCCATCGCGGGCGAAGCCAAGGTGCCGTTCTTCTCGATTTCGGGTTCCGACTTCGTCGAAATGTTCGTCGGCGTCGGCGCGGCACGCGTTCGCGACATGTTCGAACAGGCCAAGAAGCAGGCGCCGTGCATCATTTTCATCGACGAAATCGATGCAGTGGGCCGCCAGCGCGGCGCGGGCATGGGCGGTGGCAATGACGAACGCGAGCAGACGCTGAATCAGCTTCTGGTCGAGATGGACGGCTTCGAAGGTCAGACCGGCATCATCGTGATCGCCGCAACCAATCGCCCGGACGTGCTTGATCCGGCATTGCTGCGCCCGGGTCGCTTCGACCGCCAGGTCGTCGTGCCGCTGCCGGACATTCGCGGTCGCGAGCAGATACTTGCCGTACATATGCGCAAGGTTCCGCTGGCGCCCGATGTGAAGGCCGAAATCATCGCACGCGGTACCCCCGGTTTCTCGGGCGCGGATCTGGCCAACCTGGTGAACGAAGCAGCCCTGTTTGCTGCGCGCGGCAACAAGCGCGTCGTGGATATGGAGGATTTCGAGCGCGCCAAGGACAAGATCATCATGGGCGCCGAGCGCCGCACGATGGTCATGGATGAAGAAGAGAAACGGAATACGGCGTATCACGAGTCCGGTCACGCCATTGTCGGCATGCTGCTGCCAAAATGCGACCCGGTGCACAAGGTCACGATCATTCCGCGCGGGCGCGCGCTCGGTGTGACCATGTCGTTGCCTGAGAAGGATCGCTACAGCTATGACAAGGACTACTGTCTGCAACTGATCTCAATGATGCTGGCGGGCCGCATAGCCGAAGAAATCTTCATGCACCAGATGACCAACGGTGCCGCCAACGACTTCCAGCGTGCGACGGATCTCGCGCGTCGAATGGTGACGCAGTGGGGCATGTCGGATTCCATGGGTGCCATGGTTTATGGCGAGGAAGAGGGCGAAGTATTTCTCGGTCGCTCCATGGCCACGCATCGCAACATGTCGGAGACTACGATGCAGAAGGTCGACGCCGAAATTCGTCGCATCATCGACGAGCGTTATGCGGAGGCCCGCAGGCTGCTCGACGAAAACCGCGACAAGGTCGAGGCGATGACCAAGGCGCTGCTCGATTTCGAAACGATTGATGCAGATCAGATCGACGACGTGATGAACAGTCGCCCGGTACGCCCGCCGAAACCGACTTCTCGTCCGCCGAAGCCCTCCGCTGATGGCAGCACCCCGGGTGCAGCGCCCAGCGCGGCAGCACCGGCCTGAACGGTAGCTGAGCCGTACGACCCTGACCGGAGGCTGATGCCTCCGGTTTTCATTTGCGAGTGCCATGAACGAAAACACCCTGCATTGCGGGCCCTACCGCCTGCCGCTCGACCGCCCGCTGATCATGGGCATCATCAATGCAACGCCCGATTCCTTTTCCGGGGACGGTGTTGCTCTCGATATCGGGCGTGCCCTGGAGCAGGCACGGCAGTTCATCGCCGATGGCGCTGATGTCCTCGATATCGGCGGCGAATCGACCCGTCCGGGCTCGGACCCCGTCTCGTCCGATGAAGAATTGAGCCGGGTGATCCCGATAATCAGGGCGCTTTCAGGTCTGGACGTACCGTTGTCGATCGATACCTGGAAGCCGGAAGTCATGCGTGAAGCACTGGCGGCGGGCGCTGCGATGGTGAATGACATCAACGGCCTGCGCGCGCCGGGCGCCGTCGATTCCGTTGCCGCCTCGGATGCCGCAGTCTGCATCATGCACATGCAGGGCACGCCGCAAACCATGCAGGTTTCGCCTTTCTATGCCGATGTATGCGAGGAAGTGACTGATTTCCTTCTGCAGAGAGCGTGCATCGCGCAGGATTCGGGAATCGATCGCAAACGCATCATGCTCGATCCGGGATTTGGCTTTGGCAAGACTTCGGAACACAACCTGATGCTGATAAAGGGCTTGCCAGGGCTGGCGGTTCATGGTTACCCACTGCTGGTGGGTCTGTCACGCAAGTCCGTACTCGGGCGGCTCACCGGACGTCCGGTCACCGATCGTGTGGCGGCCAGTGTCGCGGCTGCGCTGGCGTCGGTGGCGCGGGGCGCGCGCATGGTGCGCGTACACGACGTTGCGGCGACGCGCGATGCGCTTGCGGTATGGCAGGTTGCGGGTGTTTTTCCGAATAGGATTTGAGGAGAAGGAACGAATGTCGAGGCGTTATTTCGGTACGGACGGGGTGCGCGGTCGGGTCGGTCAGGCGCCGATCACTCCAGAGTTTGTCATGCGGCTGGGCTATGCAGCCGGCCGCGTGCTGGTGGCTACCGAACATCTTCCGGCGGGTGAGCATCCGGCGGTACTGATCGGAAAGGACACGCGGGTATCTGGCTATATGCTCGAGGCGGCACTTGAAGCCGGTTTTGCTGCGGCAGGCGTCGATACCGTATTGGCAAAGGTGGTACCGACGCCGGCCGTGGCCTACCTGACCCGCGCGCTGAGATTGCAGGCGGGGGTCGTGATCAGTGCTTCGCACAATCCATTCCACGACAACGGGATCAAATTCTTCTCTGCTGGTGGCACCAAACTGCCGGACGAGGTCGAACTGCAGATCGAAGCCTTGCTCGATGAACCGATGGGGTGCATGGAATCCGCCCGCCTCGGCAAGGCGCGCCGTATAGAGGATGCACCCGGGCGCTACATCGAATTCTGCAAGAGCACCTTCCCGCAGGAACTCGATCTGCGTGGTCTGAAGATCGCGCTCGACTGTGCGCACGGGGCTGCTTACTCGATCGCACCCAAGGTGTTCCACGAGCTCGGTGCGGAAGTCGTTTGCGTCGGTTGCAGTCCGAACGGCATGAACATCAACGATGGCGTTGGCGCCACAGCGCCCAGGTCGCTGTCCGAAGCAGTGCTTGAGCATGCGGCAGACATCGGCATCGCGCTCGATGGTGATGCCGACCGCCTGATGATGTGCGATTCGTCGGGCCGCATCTACGACGGTGACGAGTTGCTGTATGTCATTGCAGGCCAGCGTTTGCGCGAGGGCAAGCTCAGCGGTGTCGTCGGCACCCTGATGACCAACCTCGCGCTTGAACATGCACTCAATGAAATGGGCGTCGGTCTGGCACGAGCGAAGGTGGGTGACCGTTATGTGCTGGAAAGCCTGCATCAGCAGGGTTGGCGTCTGGGCGGTGAAAATTCGGGCCACATCATCGACCTTGATCGTCACACGACCGGCGATGGCATCGTGGCTGCGCTTCAGGTACTCGCCGCACTGCGCTGGCAGGGCGCGAACCTGCAGCAGGCGTGTTCGGGCCTCAAGCTGTATCCCCAGAAGCTGGTCAATGTGAAGCTGCGCCCCGGTTTCGACTGGAAATCCGCATCCATCATCGACCAGACCCGCATCGAAGTGGAAAGCGAACTGGCTCAGCGCGGACGTGTTCTGCTGCGCCCATCCGGTACCGAGCCGCTCCTGCGGGTCATGGTCGAAGGACAGGACGCAGTGGAGGTCGGGCGTCTGGCCAAGCGTCTTGCGCAGGTCGTGGAATCCGCAATGGCCGCCTGACCGATCCTTCCTTCGGCTGCTGGCGGACAAGGAAAACGCCGCTCGCTGCATCGCAGCGAGCGGCGTTTTCCATTTGCTTCGCGTGATTCTCTGCAACTGAGGTTGCGTGTAGATTGGCGGGCCAAGACACCTGAAGGATCTCCATCATGCGCTTCGATACATTGGCCATTCACGCGGGTTACGCGCCGGAACGGACGACGAGGGCGGTTGCGGTGCCCATCTATCAGACCACCAGCTACGCTTTCGACGACACCCAGCACGGTGCAGACCTGTTCGACCTCAAGGTGCAGGGCAACATCTACACGCGCATCATGAATCCGACCAGCGACGTGCTGGAGCAGCGTGTCGCTGCACTCGAGGGAGGTGTCGGCGCGCTGGCGCTGGCATCCGGTCAGGCAGCCATCACCTACGCGATCATGACCATCGCCGAGACAGGTGACAACATCGTCGCCACCTCGGCCCTGTACGGCGGCACCTACAACCTGTTTGCGCACACGCTGCCGCAATTCGGCATCGAGGTCCGGTTCGTCGACGCGAGTGATCCGGAGGCTGTCGCTGCGCTCGTCGATGACCGGACAAAGGCTGTCTTCTGCGAATCGATTGGCAACCCGCTCGGAAACGTGGTCGATTTCGTTGCATTTTCCGAGGTGGCTCATCGTCACGGCGTCCCGCTCATCGTGGACAACACCGTTCCGTCACCATATCTGACGCGCCCGATAGAGCACGGCGCCGACATCGTCGTGCATTCGCTGACCAAATACATGGGGGGCCACGGTACGAGTATCGGCGGCATCATCGTAGATGGCGGCCGTTTTCCTTGGGCGGAACACAAGGCGCGGTTCCGGCGCCTGAACGAACCCGAAGTGAGTTATCACGGTGTCGTGTACACCGAGGCGCTGGGCGCGGCCGCTTTCATCGGGCGCGCCAGGACCGTACCCCTGCGCAACATGGGCGCGGCGATCTCGCCGTTCAACAGCTTTCTGATCCTGCAGGGACTGGAAACACTGGCGTTGCGCATGGACCGCCATTGCGAAAACGCAATGGCGGTTGCGAAGTTTCTGCATGCACATCCCAAGGTCGAATGGGTTAACTATGCCGGCCTGCCCAATCACCCGGGTCACTCGCTGGTGCAGCGCTATTTCGGCGGCAAGGCATCTGGTTTGCTGACCTTCGGCGTCAAGGGCGGGCGGGAAGCAGGTGCGCGCTTCCAGGATGCGCTTAAGCTGGTCACCAGACTGGTGAATATCGGCGATGCGAAGTCGCTTGCCTGTCACCCGGCCTCCACCACCCATCGTCAGCTGTCCCCTGGAGAACTCAAGCGTGCCGGTGTCTCTGAGGACATGGTGCGACTGTCGGTCGGCATCGAGCACATCGACGACATCGAGGCCGACCTCGCCCAGGCGTTGGAATCGACGTGATTCTGTTTCCGCTGTTCAAATGTTTCAGCTTCACACGAATGTAACAAAGTCTTCATAGACTGCGGTCGTTGCATCGAATACGACGCTACCTTACGGAGATTACTGATGAACGTACGCAAGATTGCCACACTGACCGCCGCTGTAGGCGCCCTGTTTGTATCCGGCTCCGCACTCGCTCAGGCGTTGATCAAGATTGACGGTTCCAGCACCGTATTTCCGGTGACCGAGGCTGTTGCAGAAGAATTCATGAAGGCCAAGAAGGGCAAGGTTCAGGTCACGGTCGGCATTTCCGGCACCGGCGGCGGTTTCAAGAAGTTCTGCCGTGGCGAAACGGCAATCCAGGACGCTTCGCGCCCCATCCTCGAGAAGGAAATGGCGGACTGCAAGGCCGCAGGCATCAAGTACATCGAACTGCCGGTTGCCTTTGACGCACTGACCGTCGTGATGAACCCGAAGAACACGTTCCTGAAGCAGGCCACCGTCGAAGAACTCAAGAAGATGTGGGAACCGGCTGCGCAGGGCAAGATCACGAAGTGGAACCAGGTGAATCCGGCCTGGCCGGATGCGCCGATCAAACTGTTCGGTGCGGGTGCCGACTCGGGTACCTTTGACTACTTCACCGAGGCCATCGTCGGCAAGTCCAAGTCCAGTCGTGGCGATTTCACCGCGTCGGAAGACGACAACGTGCTGGTGCAGGGTGTGTCACGAGACGTGAATGCGATCGGCTACTTCGGTTACGCCTACTACGCGGAAAACAAGGACAAGCTGAACGCGGTGCCCATCGTCAATCCGAAGACCGGCAAGGCAGTGCTGCCGTCGCTCGAAGCCGTGATTGCAGGTGACTACCAGCCGCTGTCGCGCCCGATCTTCATCTACGTGAATGCGGCTGAAATGAACCGCCCGGAGATCAAGGAATTCGTCGAGTTTTACCTCAGCGAAAGCGAGGATCTGGTGAAGGAAGTCAAGTACGTGCCGCTGACCAAGGCTGATTACAAGCACGCACTCGACAACTTCAACAAGAAGCGTACCGGTACGGCTTTCGGCGGCGTCGCCGAAGTCGGTGTGACTGTGTCGGAACTGCTCAAGCGCGATCCGAAGGAATAAGGCAAGCGCAGGAATGCCCCGGGCCACCCCCGGGGCTTTTTGCTGTCCGGTCGCCGCAGCCGTCTGCGGCCGATAGAATGAGCACCCCATCATGTCTGCCAACGCCCCGCCCATGTCAGCACCTCTAGCGAGTGCGCCCGATGCGGTCAGTGATCGCCTGCGCAGGCGGGCATCCCGCCATGTCAAGGAAAGGCTGATCGAGTCCGTTCTGTTCGGAGCGGCATCTATTTCGGTGCTTACGACGATCGCCATCGTCTATGTGCTGGTCAGCGAGTCGCTGAGTCTGTTCGAGCACGTCTCGCTATGGGACTTCCTCACCGATACGCAATGGACGCCGCTTTTCGACGATGCACACTACGGCATCATGGTGCTGCTTTCCGGCACGCTGACCAGCTCTTTCGTGGCGCTTGTGGTTGCGCTGCCGCTCGGCACCATCATCGCTATCTATCTTTCGGAATTTGCGTCGTTCAAGACGCGCGAGATTGCCAAGCCCTTCCTCGAACTGCTCGGTGGCGTGCCGACCATCGTGTATGGCTACTTCGCGTTGACCGTCGTGACGCCGATCCTGCAGATGATCTATCCCGAATTGCCGGGTTTCAGCCTGCTGTCTGCAGGTCTGGTGATGGGCATCATGATCATTCCCTATGTGAGTTCGCTGTCCGAAGATGCGATGCGCGCCGTGCCCATGAGTTTGCGCGAGGGTTCCTACGCGATGGGGGCAACCCGCCTGCAGACTGCGTTGCGCACAGTCGTGCCGGCAGCGACGTCGGGTATTGCGTCAGCCTACATTCTCGGTATTTCGCGCGCCGTCGGCGAAACGATGATTCTCGCGGTGGCGGCCGGCATGCAGCCCAACCTCACGCTTAATCCGACAGAACCGGGCGCGACCATCACCTCCTACATCGTGCAGGTGGCTCTCGGAGATCTGCCACATGGATCAATCGGTTACCAGACGATCTTCGCCGCCGGCCTCATGCTGATGCTGCTCACCCTGTGCTTCAACCTGCTTGGCTACTACCTGCGCAAGCGTTTCCGTGAGGTCTACTGAGCGATGAACAAACAGGATATCCAGGCCATCAGGGCAATCATCACGCGGCACAAGCGCTGGGACATGCTGTTCGGCCTGCTCGGTCTGCTGGCGTTGATGATCGGCGTGCTGACCTTCACGGCGCTGTTCGCAGACATGGCTATCAAGGGCGCCGAGCGCATCGACTATGACTTCATGACCAACTTTCCGTCTCGGCGTGCCGGCAGTGCCGGCATCCTTTCCGCCTGGGTCGGCACGATACTGGTGATGCTTGTGACTGCGATGTCGGCGGTGCCTCTCGGCGTTGCAGCCGGTATCTACCTCGAGGAATACGCGCCCAAGAACTGGGTGACGGACATCATCGAGATCAACGTGACCAATCTGGCTGGTGTGCCGTCCATTGTCTATGGCTTGCTGGCGCTCGGCCTCTTCGTCTACAAGTTCGGTTTCGGTCAAAGCGTGCTGTCGGCCGGCCTGACTCTTGGCCTGCTCATCCTGCCTGTGGTCATCGTCGCAACGCGCGAGTCGATCCGCGCGATTCCGCAGATGGTGCGCGAAGGTTCATATGCCTGCGGTGCGACCACCTGGCAGACGGTCAAGGACCATATCCTTCCTTATTCCAGCGCAGGCATCCTGACCGGAATCATCATCGGCATGGCGCGCGCCATCGGCGAAACGGCGCCGATCATCACAATCGGTGCGCTTACCTTCATCGCCTTCCTGCCACCGACCCCGATCAGCGAGGTTGCGCCCTTCATCAACTTCGACTGGCTGTTCGCCCCTTTCACCGTGATGCCCATCCAGATGTTCAACTGGACGTCCCGCCCCGAAGCAGCGTTCCAGATCAACGCGGCCGCCGCCGGTTTCGTGCTCGTGTTGATGACGCTGGCGATGAACGGCACTGCAATCTGGCTGCGCTACCGCCTGCGTCGCAATATCAAGTGGTAAGTGAAGTGGCTCCGCCCCCTGCATCCTGAGAGATCCGACATGAACACCGTGACCGACGCGAACATTGCCACCAAGGCCGAGGTGAAGAACCTCGATTTCCACTACGGCGCCTTTCATGCCCTGAAGGGCATCAACATGCCGGTGCACGAGAAGAAGGTGACGGCACTGATCGGTCCGTCCGGTTGCGGCAAGTCGACGCTGCTGCGCTGCTTCAACCGCATGCATGACCTGTACCCCGGCAACCGCTACGACGGCAAGATCCTGCTGCACCCGGACAATACCAATCTGCTTGATCCGGAGGTAGATCCGATCGAGGTGCGCATGCGCATCAGCATGGTGTTCCAGAAGCCGAATCCGTTTCCCAAGTCGATCTATGAAAACGTCGCCTACGGCTTGCGTGTGCGCGGAGAAAAGCGGCGCTCGGTGATCGACGAGCGCGTCGAGCAGGCGTTGCGTGGCGCAGCGCTGTGGGAAGAGGTGAAGCATCGCCTCAACGAACTGGGGGCCAATCTTTCTGGCGGTCAGCAGCAACGCCTGTGCATCGCCCGCGCGCTGGCGACCGATCCGGAAATCATCCTGTTCGACGAGCCGACATCCGCGCTCGATCCGATCGCAACAGCCAGCATCGAGGAATTGGTGACCGAACTGAAGGACAAGGTCACCATCCTCATCGTCACGCACAACATGCAGCAGGCGGCGCGTGTCAGCGACTACACGGCCTACATGTTCATGGGCGAACTGATGGAGTTCGGGTTGACCGACCAGATATTCATCAAGCCCCAGCGCAAGGAAACAGAGGACTACATTACCGGCCGCTTCGGCTGACCGGGCAGGACCTTCGCTCAAGCCCCGCGATTCGAGCGCTTTATGCGCTAGAATCCGGGGCTTTGCTTTTGGCGCTAACGTGGCAGAAATGCGAAAGAAACTGGTTGTAGGCAACTGGAAGATGCACGGCGGCCTGGCGTTCAACGCACGTTTGCTCGATGCGCTGTGCAGTGCCGGCAAGTCGACCTGTGCGGCGGCGGTATGTGTCCCTTTTCCCTATCTTCATCAGGCGCAGAGCTTGCTCGAAGGTTCGGGTATCGCATGGGGTGCGCAAGATCTGAGTGAGCAGGTATGCGAAGGCGCCTACACCGGCGAGGTTTCAGGTGCGATGCTCGTCGATTTCGGCTGCCGCTTCGTGATCGTGGGTCACTCGGAACGGCGTGCGCTCTACCGTGAAAGCGATGAACTGGTGGCCGTCAAGGTCGAAGCTGCGCTGGCGTCGGGTCTGGTGCCCATCTTGTGCGTTGGCGAAACGCTGGATGAACGCGAGCGGGGTGTCACCGAATCCGTCATCGATCGCCAGCTCGATGCGGTGTTCAAGCGTGTCGGCGATGTCGCGCTTGCATCCTGTGTGCTCGCGTACGAACCGGTGTGGGCCATCGGTACGGGGGTCACGGCGTCGCCCGGGCAGGCGCAGTCGGTGCACGCTTTCGTCCGCTCGCGCCTCGTTGCGTGGTGCGGCGAATCTGCCGCTGCGCAAACGACGATTCTCTATGGTGGGAGTGTCAAGCCGCAAAACGCAGCGGAACTTTTCAGCCAGTCTGATATAGACGGCGGTCTTATCGGCGGTGCGTCGCTGGTTGCCGGGGATTTCCTGGCCATCATGGCTGCAGCCGCATCTTGAGGTGATGTAATGGGTATCGTCTTTTCCGTTGTTCTGTCTGTTCACGTTCTTGTCGGTATTGCCGTGATCGTTCTCGTTCTGCTCCAGCACGGCAAGGGCGCAGACATGGGTGCTGCATTCGGTGGCGGCGCGTCCGGAAGCCTTTTCGGTTCGTCCGGTTCAGCCAATTTTCTGAGTCGTGCCACAGGCGCGCTGGCAGCCGTCTTTTTCTGCACCAGTCTTGCGTTGAGTTACATCGCAACGAACCAGCCTCGTTCAGGTGCGAGTTCGGTCATCGATGCCGCCAAATCGGTGACGGTTCCGGCTGCGCCGGCCGTCCCCGCCGTACCGGCAGCCGCGCCTGTCAATCCGGATTCGAAGGCCGGTGATATTCCCAAGTAAGTTCCGTTGGGCTCGAAACGCGCTATAATTCGCGCGCTTCAATCGGTGGTGCAACGTGATGCGTGGTCTATGAGGCCGCGCATTTATGCCGGTCGCGGGTTATTTCCCGTGACGCGGCAAATGAATTCATGCATGAACAACCCGTCATGTTGATCGAATATTTTCCGGTCCTTCTGTTCATCCTGATCGGTGTCGCTTTCGGCTTTGTGCCATTGCTCGCCGGCAAGCTGGTTGGTCCAAGCCGACCGGATCCAGAAAAACTGTCCCCCTACGAGTGTGGCTTCGAAGCTTTCGAAGATGCGCGCATGAAGTTCGATGTGCGCTATTACCTCGTTGCGATCCTGTTCATCCTGTTCGACCTTGAAATCGCCTTCCTTTTTCCATGGGCCATCGTACTTGAGGAAATTGGCATGTTCGGCTTTTGGGCGATGATGATTTTCCTCGGCATATTGGTGGTCGGCTTCATCTACGAGTGGAAAAAAGGCGCCCTGGACTGGGAATGATGCGCGGTTGATGCCGCGCGGGTTTTCCCCGAAGTTTTTTCAACGGATTTTGCGATGAGCATTGAAGGTGTACTTCAAGAAGGCTTCGTCACGACGCAGCTCGACAAACTGATCAACTGGACGCGTACCGGTTCTCTATGGCCGATGACCTTCGGTCTCGCCTGTTGTGCAGTTGAAATGATGCAGGCAGGGGCGTCCCGCTATGACCTCGATCGCTTTGGCATCGTTTTTCGTCCGAGCCCGCGACAGTCGGATCTGATGATCGTGGCAGGCACCCTGTGCAACAAGATGGCGCCGGCATTGCGTCGCGTTTACGACCAGATGCCCGAGCCACGCTGGGTGCTTTCAATGGGGTCCTGTGCCAACGGTGGCGGCTACTATCACTACTCGTATTCGGTGGTGCGCGGCTGCGATCGAATCGTTCCAGTTGACGTCTATGTACCGGGTTGCCCGCCGACGGCGGAGGCGCTCATTTACGGTCTGGTTCAGTTGCAGAACAAGATCCGTCGAACCAGTACGATTGCGCGCTGATCATGATGAGTCCAAGGCTTGAATCCCTGCGCGAAGCGCTGCTCGCACAGTTCGGTGAACGCATCCGGACTGTTTCCTCCGACCTGGGCGAACTGACGCTCGAAGTTTCCTCGGATGACTACCACGCTGTTGCGCTTGCCCTGCGCGACGCCGACGATGTTCCATTCGAGCAGTTGATCGACCTCTGCGGCATCGATTATTCGACGCACGCAACGCGATCGTCCGGTCTGCGCTACGCGGTGGTCTGCCACCTCATGTCGGTGCAGGCCAACCTGCGGATTCGACTCCGCGCATTCATCAAGGATGATGATTTTCCCGTCGTGGCATCGGTCAATGACATCTGGCCAGCGGCGAACTGGTTCGAACGGGAGGCGTTCGATCTGTTCGGCATCATGTTTGCCGGTCATGGGGATCTGCGTCGCTTGCTGACGGACTACGGCTTCGTCGGTCATCCGTTCCGCAAGGACTTCCCGATTTCCGGGCACGTCGAAATGCGGTATGACCCGGAGCAGAAACGCGTCATTTATCAGCCTGTGAGCATTGCTCCGCGTGAAGTCACGCCGCGTGTCGTACGCGAGGAGAATTACGGGGACGTCGGTCATGGCTGAAATCCGCAACTACACGATGAATTTCGGGCCGCAGCATCCGGCGGCCCACGGCGTACTGCGCCTCGTGCTTGAACTCGACGGCGAAGTCGTCCAGCGCGCAGACCCGCATGTCGGCCTGCTGCATCGTGGTACCGAGAAGCTGGCTGAAACGCGCACCTGGATCCAGAGCGTTCCCTACATGGACCGTCTGGATTACGTATCGATGATGTGCAACGAGCACGCTTACTGCATGGCGATCGAAAAGCTTTTGCAGATCGAGGTTCCCGAGCGTGCGCAGTACATCCGCGTGATGTTCGACGAAATCACGCGCATCCTGAATCATCTCCTGTGGCTGGGCGCCCATGCGCTCGACGTCGGCGCTATGACGGTCTTCCTCTACGCTTTCCGCGAGCGCGAAGATCTGATGGATGCCTATGAAGCGGTGTCCGGAGCGCGCCTGCACGCGGCGTACTATCGGCCGGGTGGTGTCTATCGCGACCTGCCGGATTCCATGCCGCAGTACGAACTGAACAAGTTCAAGAATGCCGAGGCGATCAAGCGTCTGAACGAGAACCGCAGCGGGTCGATGCTCGACTTCCTGCAGGACTTCACCGAACGTTTCCCGCGCTATGTCGATGAATACGAGACGCTTCTGACCGACAACCGGATCTGGAAGCAGCGTCTCGTCGATATCGGCATTGTGACGCCGGAGCGTGCAAAGGCACTCGGGTTCACCGGGCCGATGCTGCGCGGTTCGGGCATTGCGTGGGACCTGCGCAAGAAGCAGCCGTATGAAGTCTATGACCGCATGGATTTCGACATTCCGGTCGGCACCAACGGCGACAGCTATGACCGTTATCTGGTGCGCATCGAAGAGATGCGACAATCGAACCGCATCATCCGTCAGTGCATCGACTGGCTGCGCGTCAATCCCGGTGCGGTCATCACCGAGAACCACAAGGTTGCACCGCCGTCGCGCGAAGCGATGAAGGGCAACATGGAGGAATTGATCCACCATTTCAAGCTTTTCACCGAAGGCATTCACGTGCCGGAAGGCGAGTGCTATGCAGCGGTGGAGCATCCCAAGGGCGAATTCGGCATCTATGCTGTGTCCGACGGTGCGAATAAACCTTACCGGCTGAAAATACGTGCCCCAGGTTTTGCGCATCTCGCGGCGATGGATGAAATGTCACGCGGCCACATGATTTCAGACGTCGTAGCCATCATTGGCACGATGGATATCGTGTTCGGCGAAATTGACCGATGAGTGACCGGTGAACATGGAAACAAAGATTTTTGCGCTGAGTGAAACTTCGCGCGCGGCAATTGACCGAGAGGTCGCCAAATACCCTGACGGTCAGGCCATCTCGGCTGTGATGGCCGGGTTGCGCATTGCACAGGAACAGAACGGCTGGCTGTCGCCGGAGGCAATTGACGCCGTTGCTCAGCACCTTCGTATTCCGCCGATGGCGGCGATGGAAGTGGCGACCTTCTACAACATGTACGACGTGAAGCCGGTTGGCCGCTGGAAGGTGACTGTCTGCACCAATCTGCCGTGTGCTCTTTCGGGTGGCGAGCAGGCTGCGGAATATGTCAAGGAAAAGCTGGGCATAGGTTTCAACGAAACTACGCCCGATGGCCGCTTCACATTGAAGGAAGGCGAATGCATGGGAGTCTGCGGTGACGCGCCAGCCATCATCGTGAACAACACGCGTCTGTGCAGCTGGATGACCCGCGAACGCATCGACGCACTGCTGGACGAGCTCAAATGAACGCCGTGACCGAACTTCCCGTCATCCTGCTCGCAGGACTTGATGGAGACAGGACCTGGGGCCTTGCCGACTACGTCAAGCGCGGTGGTTATGCGGCCCTGCGCAAGATTCTTGAAACCGGCATGACGCAGGAGCAGGTCATTGCCGAAGTCAAGAAGTCGGATCTGCGCGGTCGCGGTGGCGCCGGCTTTCCGACCGGCCTGAAGTGGAGCTTCATGCCGCGCCAGTTCCCGATGGACAAGTACGTAGTGTGCAATTCCGATGAAGGCGAACCGGGAACATTCAAGGATCGCGACCTGCTGCGCTACAACCCGCATATGGTGATCGAGGGCATGATCATTGCCGGCTACGCGATGGGTTGTGGTCGTGGCTACAACTACATCCATGGTGAGGTGTGGTCGCTGTATGAACGCTTCGAAGAGGCGTTGGCTGAAGCGCGTGCGGCCGGATTCCTCGGCGCCAACATCATGGGGAAGGGTTTCGATTTCGAACTCTTCGCACACCACGGTTGGGGCGCCTACATCTGCGGCGAAGAAACAGCGCTTCTCGAATCGATCGAGGGCAAGAAGGGGCAGCCGCGCTTCAAGCCGCCGTTCCCGGCCAGCCACGGCCTGTATGGCAAGCCGACGACGATCAACAACACCGAAACCTTTGCGGCGATCCCCTGGATCATCGCAAATGGCGGTGAGCAATTCCTTGCATTGGGCAAGCCGAATAATGGCGGTACCAAGATTTTCTCGGTGTCTGGCCACGTCAATCGTCCGGGCGTATATGAAATTCCGCTCGGTACTCCGTTTGCGACGCTGCTCGAAATGTGCGGCGGCATGCGTGGTGGGCGCAAGCTGAAGGCGGTCATTCCCGGCGGCTCCTCGGCCCCTGTGCTCCCGGCCGACGTGATGATGGACTGCACGATGGACTATGACGCCATCGCCAAGGCGGGGTCGATGCTGGGCTCCGGCGCGGTCATCGTGATCGACGAAAGCGCCTGCATGGTTAAGTCACTCGAAAGGCTTTCCTATTTCTATCACGAGGAATCGTGCGGCCAGTGCACGCCGTGCCGCGAGGGCACCGGCTGGCTTTACCGCATGGTTCATCGCATCGAACACGGACAGGGCAGGCCGGACGATCTCGATGTGCTGGACAACGTGGCCACCAACATCGCAGGGCGCACGATCTGCGCGCTGGGCGATGCGGCCGCGCTTCCGGTGAAGAGCTTCATCAAGCACTTCCGCCCCGAATTCGAATATCACATCGAACACAAGCGTTGCCTCGTGCCGGTCGATGTCCAGCGCGAAGGCAGCCGTATCTACGTGGACCACGCAGCATGCTAGAGATCGAAATCGACGGCCAGAAGCTGGAAGTGCCGGACGGCAGCACCGTCATGGATGCCGCCAACCGCATCGGCCTGCACATTCCTCACTTCTGTTATCACAAGAAGCTGTCCATCGCGGCAAACTGCCGAATGTGTCTCGTGCAGGTCGAGCGTGCGCCCAAGCCCCTGCCAGCGTGTGCCACACCGGTCACCAACGGCATGAAGGTGCAGACGCATTCGGAACAGGCCATCACGGCCCAGAAGGGCGTGATGGAGTTTCTCCTCATCAATCATCCGCTCGACTGCCCGATCTGTGATCAGGGTGGTGAATGCCAGCTGCAGGATCTCGCGGTTGGCTATGGCGCATCTGCTTCCCGCTACCAGGAAGAGAAGCGTGTGGTGTTCAACAAGAATCTCGGTCCGCTGATTTCGACCGACATGACGCGCTGCATCCACTGCACGCGCTGCGTACGTTTCGGCCAGGAGATCGCCGGTGTCATGGAACTCGGCATGGTCAACCGGGGCGAACACTCGGAAATCATGGCTTTCGTCGGTCATACGGTCGACTCCGAACTGTCCGGGAACATGATCGATCTGTGTCCGGTCGGTGCGCTGACCTCCAAACCGTTCCGCTACTCAGCACGTACGTGGGAGCTGTCGCGTCGCAAGACCGTCAGTCCGCACGACAGTCTGGGCACGAATCTGGTTGTTCAGGTCAAGCATGACAGCGTGATGCGCGTACTGCCGCTCGAGAACGAAGAAATCAACGAATGCTGGATTTCGGATCGTGATCGCTTCTCGTACGAGGCATTGAACACCGACGAGCGCCTGACGCGCCCGATGATCAAGCAGGACGGCAAGTGGCTGGAAGTGGATTGGCAGACGGCGCTCGAATACGTGGCAAACAGCCTGCGCTGCGTCACAGACAAGCACGGTGCCTCGCAGATCGGCTGCCTGGCCTCGCCGGCATCGACCACGGAAGAGCTCTACCTCGCCGCACGGTTGATGAGCGGGCTGGGTGGCGGCAACATCGATCACCGGCTGCGCCGCACGGATTTCTCGCTTGACGGCAAGTTGTCGGGCGCGCCCTGGCTGGGCATGAAGATCGCGGAAGTTTCGCAACTCGACGCCGTTCTGGTCGTGGGCAGCTTCCTGCGCAAGGATCAACCCTTGCTTGCGCAACGTCTGCGTCAGGCCGCACGCCGCGGCAAGCGCATCAGCGCACTCGGCGTCGATGGCGATGACTGGCTGATGACGCTGCATGCACGCGTGACTGTGGCCCCGTCGGAACTGTCGGCAGGGCTGGCCGAACTGGTCAGGGCTGCCGCGCAGATTCACAATGTTGCCGTCCCGTCCGGCATTGCCGCCGGCGCCGTTTCCGAAGATGCGCTGCGCATTGCACGCAGTCTGTGCGACGAAGGTTCCAACGGCATTCTTCTCGGGTCTGTGGTGCAGCAGCATGCCGATGCGGCAGGTCTGCACATCGCAGCTCAGGTGCTGTCCGACATCACGGGTGCCAGGCTCGGCTACCTCGTCGAGGCGGCCAACAGCATCGGTGCCGAGGTGGCAGGTGCGCAGGCGGGCCTCAATGCGCGCGATATGTTGAGCGCCGGTCTGCGTGCCTTCGTCTTGCTGAATACGGAACCTGAAATCGATTCGGCGAATCCGCCAGCCGCGCTCGGCGCGCTGAACGCAGCGGATACCGTCATCGTAATGTCATCGTTCAAGTCCGGCTTGGAGTACGCGGACTGCCTGCTGCCGATCTCGCCCTTCACCGAAACTTCCGGCAGCTACGTGAGTTGCGAAGGCCGCATCCAGAATTTCAATGCAGTAGTGCGTCCGCGTGGTGATGCCCGTCCTGCCTGGAAGGTGCTTCGGGTCCTCGGCAGCATGCTCGGCCTTGCAGGATTCGATTTCGATTCGTCCGAAGCCGTGCGTGACGTTGCACTCGCCGGCGCGAACGAATGGCTGCCCGACGAACGGCTCGGCAATGTCGCCCGCGATGTTCAGCCCGTGATGGCTGAATCCGGCAGCGGATTGCAGCGCATTGCCGATTTTCCGATATATCGCAATGACTCCATCGTCAGACGGGCGCCGGCACTCGCGGCTGCACGCGATTCGGCGCAACCGGTCGCACGCATACACCCGGCGACCGCAGCAAAACTTGGTCTGTCCGGCGCTCAGCGCGCACGCGTACGCGGTGCGGCATCATCCTGCGAGCTTGATCTGAAGATCGACGATACCGTTCCGGCCCAGTGTGTCCGTGTTGCTGCGGGCTGGCCGCAGACTGCTCAGCTTGGCAGCCTCAACGGCGCACTCACCTTGGAGGCCGTGTAATGGATGCCTTCCTCCAACCGGTGCAGGATCTGCTGGGCGCTGCCTGGCTGCCGATCTGGACCGTGGTCAAGATCTTCGCGATCATCCTTCCGCTGCTGGGATGTGTCGCCTACCTGACGCTGGCGGAGCGCAAGGTGATCGGCTGGATGCAGGTTCGCGTCGGCCCGAATCGCGTGACCTTCTTCGGCATCAAGTGGCTGGGCGGTCTTGCGCAGCCGATCGCCGACGGTCTGAAGCTGCTGTTCAAGGAAATAGTGCTTCCGTCTGCGTCGAGCAAGATGCTGTTCGTCCTTGCCCCGGTGCTTGCACTGGCGCCATCCCTTGCGGCCTGGGCCGTCGTGCCGTTCAGCGATGGTGTGGTCCTTGCCAACATCGACGCCGGTCTGCTGTACATCATGGCCATTACGTCCATGGGCGTGTATGGCGTGATCATAGCCGGCTGGGCGTCGAACTCGAAGTATGCCTTCCTCGGCAGCCTGCGTTCGGCGGCACAGATCGTTGCCTATGAAATCGCGATGGGCTTCGCACTGGTTACCGTGTTGATGGTGTCGCAGAGCCTGAATCTGTCCGACATCGTGCGCGGGCAGGGCGAGGGGATGTTCGCCGACAACGGACTCGGTTTCCTGTCGTGGAACTGGCTTCCGCTGCTGCCGATGTTCATCGTGTATTTCATTTCCGGCGTTGCGGAGACGAACCGCTCACCGTTCGACGTGGTGGAAGGCGAATCCGAAATCGTTGCCGGTCACATGATCGAGTATTCGGGCATGGCTTTCGCGCTGTTCTTCCTCGCCGAATACGCGAACATGATCCTCATCGCGACGCTGACGTCCGTCATGTTCCTCGGCGGCTGGCTGTCGCCGGTGGGATTCCTGCCCGATGGATTCATCTGGCTGGGGCTGAAGACCGCCTTCTGCCTGTTCTTCTTCCTGTGGCTGCGCGCAACTTTTCCGCGCTACCGCTACGATCAGATCATGCGTCTGGGCTGGAAGGTGTTCATCCCCGTCACCATTGTGTGGCTCGTGTTCATCGGCGGCTGGATGATGTCTCCGTTGTCGATCTGGAAGTAAGGGACGAGTTATGGGTTCGATGAGAGATCTGTTCGGCGGTCTGATGCTGACCGAACTGCTGAAGGGCATGGCGCTGACCGGCCGCCACATGTTCGCGCGCAAGATCACGATCCAGTTTCCGGAAGAGAAGACGCCGCAGTCTCCGCGTTTCCGTGGGTTGCACGCACTGCGTCGCTATCCGAATGGCGAGGAACGCTGCATCGCGTGCAAGCTGTGCGAGGCGGTTTGCCCGGCGATGGCGATCACGATCGAATCGGATCAGCGCGATGACGGCACACGCCGCACGACGCGCTACGACATCGATCTGACGAAATGCATCTTCTGCGGTTTCTGCGAGGAAGCTTGTCCGGTCGATGCCATCGTCGAGACGCGCGTGCTCGAGTACCACGGAGAAAAGCGCGGTGATCTTTACTACACCAAGCAGATGCTGCTCGCGGTAGGTGACCGCTACGAAGCGCAGATAGCCAGCGACAGGGAAGCGGATTCGAAGTACCGCTAGTGGTTCGCTCCCGCGGGCGTTTCGCCGTGGGTTCGACCTCAGGGAACGGACAAGAACGACATAAACAGATGATGGATTTCCATACCGCAGTTTTCTACTTTCTCTCCACCATACTGGTGCTGGCGTCGCTGCGCGTGATCACTGCGCGCAACCCCGTGCATGCGGCGCTTTATCTCGTACTGGCCTTCTTCTCCGCCGGCGGGGTCTGGATGCTGCTGCGTGCCGAGTTTCTGGCCATCGCGCTGGTACTCGTCTATGTCGGCGCGGTGATGGTGCTGTTCCTGTTCGTCGTGATGATGCTGGACATCAACATCGAGCGGATGCGCGAGGGGTTCTGGGCCAATCTGATACCGGGTCTGATCGTTGCCGGATTGATGCTTGCGGAAATGATTGCAGTGCTGGGCGCGCGTTATTTCTCGGCTGCCGGAGCGCCCGCGCCCGAGGCGCCGGGAGCCGGTTACAGCAACACCAAGGAACTTGGCCGGCTCATCTACACAGAATATGTCTATCCGTTCGAACTGGCTGCGGTGATCCTGCTGGTCGCGATGATTGCGGCGATTGCGCTGACCATGCGCAAGCGCAAGGACACCAAGTTCCAGGAACCGTCGAAGCAGATCGCGGTGCGCCGCGAAGACCGCGTGAGACTGGTGTCCATGCCCGCCGAAAAAGACTGAACGCGAGACTGAGAAGCGAGATAACCGCCCGTGATGCACACATTGTCCCTGTCACATTTCCTCGTGCTTGGCGCGCTGCTGTTTGCGATCAGCGTCGTCGGCATCTTCCTCAACCGGAAGAACCTCATCGTTCTGCTGATGGCCATCGAACTGATGCTGCTTGCGGTGAACATGAACTTCGTCGCCTTTTCGCATTATCTCGGCGACCCGTCGGGACAGATATTCGTCTTCTTCATTCTTACAGTAGCCGCCGCGGAATCCGCGATCGGGCTGGCCATCCTCGTGGCGTTGTTCCGCAACCTGAACACCATCCACGTCGATGATCTCGACAGCCTGAAAGGTTGAGCGACATGACATCGATGCAAAAGCTCTATCTGCTCGTTCCGCTCGCACCACTGCTTGGTGCCATCGTTGCGGGCCTGTTCTGCCGCCTCATCCCGCGCTGGGTTGCGCATAGTGTGACCATCCTCGGTGTGGCCGTGGCGCTGATCGCTTCCGGCATCATCTTCCAGGACGTTCAGGCCGGCAATTCATTCAATGGCTCGCTGTACACCTGGGCGACCAGCGGCAATCTGACCATGGAGATCGGCTTCCAGATCGACAAGCTGACCGTGATGATGATGATGGTTGTCACCTTCGTGTCCCTGATGGTGCACGTCTACACGATCGGCTACATGGCTGAAGATCCGGGCTACAACCGTTTCTTCTCCTACATATCGCTGTTCACTTTTTCTATGCTGATGCTCGTCATGAGCAACAACTTCGTTCAGTTGTTCTTCGGCTGGGAAGCGGTGGGCCTCGTGTCATACCTCCTCATCGGTTTCTGGTTCAAGCGCCCGACGGCTATCTACGCAAACCTGAAAGCCTTTCTTGTCAATCGCGTCGGTGACTTCGGCTTCCTGCTCGGCATTGGTCTGATTGCGGCCTACGCAGGTACGCTCAACTACGCCGAAGTGTTCGCCAAGCGCGAAGAACTGGTCGCAATGACTGTCGCCGGGACCGGCTGGCCGTTGTTGACTGCTGTTTGCATCAGCCTGTTCATCGGTGCGATGGGCAAATCGGCACAGGTGCCGCTGCACGTCTGGCTGCCGGATTCGATGGAAGGTCCGACCCCGATTTCCGCGCTCATCCATGCGGCGACGATGGTGACGGCAGGCATCTTCATGGTCACCCGCATGTCTCCGCTGTTCGAGCTTTCGGAAACTGCCTTGTCCTTCGTGCTGGTGATCGGCGCGACGACCGCGCTGTTCATGGGCTTTCTCGGCATCGTCCAGAACGACATCAAGCGCGTGGTCGCCTATTCGACCCTTTCGCAACTCGGTTACATGACGGTCGCGCTGGGCGTGTCCGCCTACTCGGCGGCGGTGTTCCACCTCATGACGCACGCGTTCTTCAAGGCGCTGCTGTTCCTGGGTGCCGGCTCGGTGATCATGGGCATGCATCACGATCAGGACATGCGGAACATGGGCGGCCTCTGGAAGTACATGCCCATCACCTGGTTCACGTCGCTGCTCGGATCTCTCGCACTCATCGGCGTGCCTTTCCTTTCGGGGTTCTACTCGAAGGACTCGATCATCGAGGCCGTTCATTTCTCCAACATTCCGGGGGCCGGCTACGCCTACTTCTGCGTGGTGGCGGGCGTGTTCGTGACGGCCTTCTATTCCTTCCGGATGTATTTCCGTGTTTTCCACGGGCCGGAGAACTTCGGCCATGAACACCACGGACACGACGATAAACATGTGGCGCATGACGATCATGCCGCGCACGGTGACGACCACGGCGCGAACGCCGATGGTCACGCAGAGGAGCATCACGGCCTCGCACCCGGCCAGAAGCCGCATGAATCACCCTGGGTGGTATGGCTGCCGCTTGTTCTGCTCGCAATTCCGTCGGTCGCCATCGGTTACTGGACAGTGCAGCCGATGCTGTTCGGTGACTGGTTCTCGGGAGTGGTCGAGGTCCTTCCGCAACATGACACGCTGGCTGAACTGGGTCATCACTTCACCAGCGCAACAGGCATGGCGATGCATGGCGTGACCGCGCTGCCGTTCTGGCTTGCATTGGGTGGTGTCGTACTTGCGTGGGTGATGTACATCGCAGTGCCGTCGTTGCCGACACGCGTGGCGCCGTTCTTCCGCCCGATTGCCGTGGTGCTGGAGAACAAGTTCTATTTCGACCGCTTCAATGAAGTCGTATTCGCGGGTGGCGCACGAGCCATCGGGCGCGGACTTTGGGCTGGCGGCGACCGTGCGGTCATCGACGGTGTTCTGGTGAATGGAACGGCGTCAGCGGTCGGGGCGTTTGCGCGCCTCGCACGCGGCGTGCAGACCGGTTACATCTACCGCTACGCGTTCGCAATGGTGATAGGCGTCTGCCTGCTGCTGCTGTGGAGGCTGGGCTTCAAGTGATGGGGTGCGGGCGGCCTGTCGTGCGTCCGCTGCTTGTGATTCAAGGGAGTGCTTCTGCACGGCGTGCCTTACCGCGCGTCGAGCGAGCCAGACAAATAAAGAAATGACCGATATTCCCCTTCTCAGTCTTGCCATCTGGTTGCCGATTGCGGGTGGACTGCTCGTGCTGGCCAGCGGTGACGGCCGCAACGTGGCGTTTTCGAAGCTGATCGCGCTCGTTACCGCTGCGTTCGGTTTTCTGGTCACCCTGCCGCTCTATTTCGGCTTCGATTCGAGCAGCGCGTCGATGCAATTCGTCGAGTTGATGCCGTGGGTACGGGACTACAACATCAACTACCACCTTGGCGTCGATGGCATTTCGATGCCCTTCGTCATCCTCAACAGCTTCATCACACTGCTGGTCATCATGGCGGGCTGGCAGGTGATCGAAACGAAGGTGTCGCAGTACAACGCGGCCTTCCTGATCATGTCGGGGCTGCTGAACGGCATATTCTCCTCGCTCGACGGCATCCTGTTCTACGTATTCTTCGAATCGTCGCTGATACCGCTCTACCTCGTGATCGGTATCTGGGGCGGCAAGAACCGTGTCTATGCCGCGCTGAAGTTCTTCCTCTACACGCTGCTCGGCTCGCTGCTGATGCTGGTCGCGCTGCTCTATCTCTTCCACAAGAGCGGCAGCTTCGGCATCCTCGACTGGCATCGCGAACCGCTGGCCATGGGGGCGCAGTCGCTTATCTTCTGGGCATTCTTCGCAAGTTTCGCGGTGAAGGTGCCGATGTGGCCGGTACATACCTGGCTCCCGGACGCTCACGTCGAGGCGCCGACCGGTGGTTCGGCCGTGCTGGCCGCCATCGGCCTGAAGCTCGGCGCCTATGGTTTCCTGCGGTTTTCACTGCCCATCGTTCCCGACGCGGCGACGCACTTTGCGCCTGTGGTGATCGGCCTGTCGCTGATCGCCGTCATCTACATCGGTCTGGTGGCTCTCGCACAGACGGACATGAAGAAGCTGGTGGCCTATTCGTCGATTTCGCACATGGGTTTCGTCACGCTTGGCTTCTTCATCTTCAATCCGCTCGGTGTCGAAGGTGCGTTGGTGCAGATGATTTCCCACGGCTTCGTGTCGGCGGCGATGTTCCTGTGCATCGGCGTCCTGTACGACCGCATGCACACCCGCAATATCGGTGATTACGGCGGCGTGGTGAATACCATGCCCAAGTTCGCGGCGCTGTTCCTGCTGTTCGCGATGGCGAACGCAGGGTTGCCGGCAACCTCCGGCTTCGTCGGCGAGTTCATGGTCGTGCTGGGTGCGCTGCAGTTCAACTTCTGGACCGGCTTCGCGGCGGCAACGACACTCATCCTGGGCGCTGCCTACACGCTGTGGATGTACAAGAGGGTGATCTTCGGCGACATCGCCAACAGTCACGTAGCCGAGCTCAAGGACATCAACGCCCGCGAAATGCTGATACTCGGCGTACTTGCCGTGTGCACACTGGCCATGGGTATCTGGCCCCAACCGGTGACCGAAATCATGCACGCGACCGTGAACCAACTGCTGCAACAGGTTGCCGTTGGCAAGCTCTGACGGACACATAGAATGAACTTCCCACTGCCCGACTTCTATCCCGCATCAGCAGAAATATTCATGCTGGTCATGGCCTGCGTTGTACTGATTGCAGACCTCTTCAAGTCCGAACGCCAGAACTGGCTGCCCTACGTGCTCACTCTGGCGACGCTGGTCGGTGCCTTTGCCATCCAGGTCGGCACGGCCGGCACCGAGACGACGCTCACCTTCAGCGGCATGTTCGTCGATGACCGCCTGTCCGATGTGCTCAAGAGCTGCCTGTACCTGACCATCTTCACAGTGGTCATCTACAGTCGCGGCTACCTTGAGGTGCGCGGCATGGAGCGGGGCGAGTATTACCTGCTGGTGCTGTTCGCCACCCTCGGCATGCAGGTGATGATTTCCGCCAATCACCTCCTCACGCTGTATCTGGGCCTGGAATTGCTCTCGCTCGCCATCTACGCACTCGTTGCACTGGACCGAGAATCGGCGCGCTCGACCGAAGCGGCGATGAAGTACTTCGTGCTCGGCGCGCTGGCATCGGGTCTGCTGCTGTACGGCATGTCGATGGTTTACGGCGCGACCGGCACGCTCGAAATTTCGGCCATTGCCCGCAAGCTGTCCGATCCGGCCACGAACATGGACGTCCTGCGTTTCGGACTCGTGTTCCTGGTTGCCGGTCTGGCTTTCAAGATCGGTGCCGTGCCCTTCCACATGTGGATACCGGACGTCTATCACGGCGCACCGACGCCGATCACTTTGCTCATCGGTTCGGCGCCCAAGCTTGCCGGCTTCGCCATGGCGATCCGCCTGCTCGTGGACGGTCTGCCGACGCTCGCGTCAGAGTGGCAGCAGATGCTCATGCTGCTCGCGGTGCTGTCCATCGCGCTCGGAAACATCGTCGCGATCGCACAAACGAATCTCAAGCGCATGCTCGCCTACTCGACCATTTCGCACATGGGCTTCATGCTGCTGGGTCTGGTCAGCGGCGTGATCGAAATGCGTGCGTCGGGTGACATTCATCTGTCGTACGCCTTCGGCAGCGCCATGTTCTATACGATCGCCTATGTGCTCATGAGCGCGGCGGCCTTCGGAACGTTGTTGCTGCTGACCCGGGCCGGCTTCGAAGCCGAGGAACTGACAGACCTGAAAGGCCTGAACAAGCGCAGCCCGTGGTTTGCTGCCGTGCTGATGATGGTCATGTTCTCGATGGCGGGCATCCCGTTCTTCATCGGCTTCTTCGCCAAGCTCGCAGTGCTGCAGGCAGTTGTCGCGGCGGGTTATCTCTACACCGCGGTGTTCGCAGTGCTGATGTCGCTGATCGGTGCGTTCTTCTACCTGCGCATCGTCAAGCTCATGTACTTCGATGCGCCCGAGGACGAGTCGCCCATCGTGGCATCCGGCGAAATGCGTACGGTGCTGTCGATCAACGCACTGGCGATTGCCTTGCTCGGGCTGATGCCCCAGCCGCTTCTTGCGCTGTGCGCATCAGCACTTGGCCAGACGCTGAAGTGATGGTTCTGCGATGACCGACCCCCTGGTCGAAACCACGCTCGACAGCCGGCAGGTCTACGACGGCGTCCTGCTGAAGGTGTTTCAGGACCAGGTGCTTCTCCCTGACGGCAAACAGGCGGTGCGCGAATATGTGCGCCATCCCGGTGCCGTCGTCATCATCGCCGTGCTGCCCGATGGCGAGATGCTTTTCGAGCGTCAGTACCGGTACGGCCCGGGCCGCACGTTCATTGAATTCCCCGCAGGAAAAATCGATCCCGGCGAAGCGCCTTCAGAGACGGCGGTGCGCGAGCTGCGCGAGGAAACCGGGCACGAAGCCGAGGAGTGGATCCATCTCGGCACGATGCATCCCTGCATCGGCTACTCCGACGAACACATCGAAATATTTCTCGCCCGCGGCCTGCGCCATGTCGGTGCCAAGCTAGATGAAGGTGAGTTCCTCGAGCTCACCGCGCTGTCGCTCGAGGCCGCCATGTCCGCCGTATGGCAGGGCGAACTCACCGATGCCAAGACGCTCGCGGCGCTGATCTGGGCTCAGCGGGTCTTCCGTCAGGGTTTTTAGGACGTGGTATTCCCGGAAGGGAAGCGCAGTTTCAGTGCGACCCGTCCCGGTGCATCAGTCAATGCTTGCGGGCGGTACTACGCTGCCTGCGGCAAGGCGGATGGTCATCGCATCGGCGATACGCGAGATCGGTTGATCCTGGCAATGTGCCAGCCACGTGCTGGCCGCACCGATACCGGGAATGACCAGTTCGGGTGACACCTCCAGCAGCGGCAAAAGCACGAAGGCGCGCAGATGCGCGCGTGGGTGGGGAACGTTCAGCGTGTCGGTCCTGATCTGATCATCGTCGTAGAGCAGTACGTCGAGATCCAGCGTGCGCGGTGCATTCAGGAATTCCCGGATCCGGCCGTGCATTCGCTCGATACTCAGGAGCTGATCGAGCAGGGCCTGCGGTGCAAGCGTGGTGCGGACGCGGGCGACGGCGTTGATGAAGTCGGGCTGGTTGTCGTAGCCGATCGGCGCCGTGCGATACAGCGAGGAACGTCGTTCCAGTTCGATGCCGGGCGTCGCGGCGATCTCGTCGAATGCAGCAAGCACCTGGGCTTCCGGGTTGCCCAGATTGCTGCCGAGACCGATGTGGGCAATGGCTTCGCGACTCATGAATGGCTCTGCGTGTGGAAGTCGCGGACTGTAGCACCGTTCCCCGGAGCGATCGATGGCGCCCCGCGAGCGCATGGTGGCGGTGAAGTGCTCGCTCCCTAATCTGGATCAACATGTGCCCGATCGAGGGCAGGCACATTCAAGGCTGGTCTTTTCACGGAGCATCGCGACATGGTTGCGCTCCCCTGGTCTGCCGATTACGAACTGGGCATCGTCTCGATGGATGACACCCATCGTGAATTCGCCGCATTGCTAAATGAACTTGACGCGGTCGGGCCTGAAGATGCGGCGGATCGTCTCGATGCGCTGATCCGTCATACAGAGGCTCATTTCGCGCAGGAGGATGAGTGGATGAGGGCATCCGGTTTTCCGCCGCTGCACTGTCATCGCAGCGAGCACGAACGCGTGCTCGAGGTGCTGCGCGACGTGCGTCATCTTGCTCTGGCCGGCAACACGTCGATCACGCAGTCATTGCTGAAAGAGCTGCCGCTGTGGTTTGCGCATCATGCGGCGACCATGGACGCCGCACTCGCCTCGCACATCCGGCAGACGGGTTACGACGCCCGGGCGATTGCTGCGGAAACGATTTCCTGACGCAGCCAGCAGCGCGTCAGACGCGGGCGCGCATCAGTCGCGCCTTTTCACGTTCCCAATCGCGTTCCTTTTCGGTCTCGCGCTTGTCGAACTGCTTCTTGCCCTTGGCCAGCCCGATCTCGAGCTTGATGCGCCCGCGTGTGTAGTGGAGATTCAGCGGCACCAGCGTGTAGCCCGCGCGCTCGACCAGTCCGATCAGCTTGCTGATTTCTCCGGCGTGCAGCAGCAGCTTGCGGCTTCGCGTGGCATCGGGATGAATGTGCGTCGAGGCGGACAGCAGCGGCGAAACGTGCATGCCGATAACGAAAACCTCTTCGCCCTTGAGCACGACGTAGGCTTCCTTGAGCTGGGTACGTCCGGCACGGATAGCCTTCACCTCCCAGCCCTCGAGCACGAGTCCCGCTTCGAATCGCTCCTCGATGAAGTAGTCGTGGAAGGCCTTCTTGTTTTCGGCGATGCTCATGTCTGGTGACCGGTACCTGATGGACTTGCAAGTGATGAAGGCTGCGCGCGGTGGCCCGGCACGGCTAGAATCGGCATTTTACCTTTTGATGACATGGCTGATGTCCGTAAAACCGTGCTCATCGAGCGCAGCGCCGAACAGATGTTCCTGCTGGTCGATGGCGTCGAGCATTACCCCGAGTTCCTGCCCTGGTGCGGTGGCAGTCATGTCATCGAGCGCAATGACGTGCTCACGCGCGCGCGCGTTGATATCAATTATCACGGCGTGAAGGCCCATTTCGCGACGGCGAATGCCAAGGTCTTCCCGCACAGCATGACGATAAGGCTGGTCGAGGGGCCTTTCAACGCGCTCGACGGAACCTGGGCCTTCGCCGCGCTCGGTGCGGGTGCCTGCAAGATCGAATTCAATCTGCACTACGAGTTTTCCAGTCGTCTGATCGAGAAGGTGGTGGGGCCGGTCTTCAGTCATATCGCAAACACCTTCGTCGATGCGTTCGTGAAACGTGCCGATCAGGTTTACGGCCGGGGGGCATGACGTGGCCGACACCATTCGCGTTCAGGTGGCGTACGCGCTGCCGGAAAGACAGGACATCGTGACCATCGAACTGCCGGAAGGTGCCACGGTGCTTCAGGCAGTCGAGGCTTCGGGGTTGCTGCAGAAGCATCCGGAGATCGATCCAGCCAGAAACAAGCTCGGCATCTTCGCGAAGCTGGTCAAGGGCGACCAGGCATTGCGCAATCTGGACAGGGTGGAAATCTATCGCGCCCTCATCGCGGACCCGAAGGAGGTGCGCAGGCAGCGGGCAGCCGAAGGCAAGGTGCTGAAGAAGGGCGGCGGCGAAGCAGAAGGTGCCGGCTGAGTTTTCTGCCGAGTTGCCCGGCGGGATGCACCGCCTTCATCAATGGCTCGACTGAAACCCATCCAGTCTCACTTGCACCACTCTGAAACAGCCTTGCCGGCTTCGGCCGTTTCCCGTTCGCGGCCACTGTCGTCGAGGAATTCGCGTTCGCCCTGGGCGTTGTAGCGGACGATGCGCTGCCCGGACTGCAGTGCTGCCAGCTTGTTGCGCGCCCTGGTGCAGTTTTCGGCCGCCTTTTCCTGCTCGGCCCTTGCCTTGGCCTGCCTGGTTTCCTGTTCGGCTGCGGCATCCCGCCGTTTCTGGAAGTCCTGCATCTTTTCCTCGAGCGGTCGTGCCGAATCACCGGACGGTGGCGCGACGTTGATGTTCTTCCGGGTCGCCTTCGCGTCCGGGGGAGGGGTGTCCGAGAACACCATCCGTCCCTGCGCGTCTTTGTATTGATAGATCTGTGCCATGGCGGCCAGCGGCAGGCACATGAGGATGAACGCAGTCAATCTAGGGGACACTTCGAACACTCCTGCTCTGTGGGTACTGCACTGCCTTCCGCAACGGCGGCTGCGGAAGGCCGCATTGGCCGGCGTATAATACGTTTTTGCCAGATTGGAAAGTAGTCATGCGTGTTATCCAGAAGGCGCTGACCTTCGATGATGTGCTGCTTGTGCCGGCACATTCGACTGTTCTGCCACGCGATGTAAGTCTCCGCACCCGAATCTCCAGAAACATCCACGTCAATCTTCCCCTGCTTTCTGCCGCGATGGATACGGTCAGCGAAGCACGCCTCGCGATCGCGCTGGCTCAGGAAGGGGGTATCGGCATCATCCACAAGAACATGACGGCCAAGCTGCAGGCGGCCGAAGTGTCGAAGGTGAAACGCTTCGAAGCCGGTGTGCTGAAGGATCCGATCACCATCTCCCCTGAAATGACGGTTCGCGAGCTGCTTGCGTTGACACGCAGTCACCGCATTTCCGGTTTTCCGGTGCTTGATGGCGGACGTGTCGTCGGCATCGTGACCAACCGCGACCTGCGTTTCGAGACGAACCTCGATCAGCCGGTGGCGCGGATCATGACCCCGCGCGAGCGCCTCATTTTCGTGCATGAGGGTGATTCCCTCGATATCGCACGCCAGCTGATGCACCGGAACCGTCTCGAACGCGTGCTGGTGCTGGGTGAAAACGATACGCTGCGCGGTCTGATCACCGTCAAGGACATGCTGAAGTCGACCGAGCATCCGCTGGCGGCCAAGGATCCGCATGGCCGTTTGCGTGTTGGTGCGGCGGTCGGTGTCGGCGAAGGTACCGAAGAGCGTGCCGAAGCACTGGCCGAAGCGGGCGTCGATGTCATCGTGGTCGATACCGCGCACGGTCATTCGCAGGGCGTGCTCGACCGCGTGCGCTGGGTCAAGCGCACCTTCCCGCATCTGGACGTGATCGGCGGCAACATTGCCACGGCCGACGCGGCACGGGCGCTGGTTGATGCCGGTGCCGACGGTGTGAAGGTCGGCATCGGTCCGGGCTCGATCTGCACCACGCGCATCGTCGCCGGTGTCGGCGTGCCGCAGATCACCGCCATCGACAACGTCGCGACTGCGCTGGCTTCGACCGACGTGCCGATGATCGCCGACGGCGGCATCCGCTTTTCGGGCGACATCGCCAAGGCCGTTGCAGCCGGTGCGAATGCCGTCATGCTCGGCGGCCTGCTGGCCGGCACGGAAGAGGCTCCGGGCGAGATCGAGCTGTTCCAGGGCCGTTCCTACAAGTCCTACCGCGGCATGGGATCGCTCGGTGCGATGCAGCAGGGCGCAGCCGACCGCTATTTCCAGGATCCGGCGTCCAACGCCGACAAGCTGGTGCCCGAAGGCGTCGAAGGCCGCGTGCCGTACAAGGGGCCGGTGGTCAACGTGATCACCCAGCTCATGGGCGGTCTGCGTGCGTCGATGGGCTACTGCGGCTGCTCGACGGTGGACGAAATGCGCAGCACTGCGCAGTTCGTCGAAATCACGTCCGCCGGCATCCGCGAATCGCACGTGCACGACGTGCAGATCACCAAGGAAGCGCCGAACTACCACGTTGAATAGACGCAAGTTTCAAGATGCAAGTCGCAAGGTGCGCCTTGCAGGCTGAGTCGTGCCATTTCCCGGCGGGTCGCGTGACCTGCCGTTTTTTCTTTAATCCTGTCACTTGAATCTTGCATCTGGTCTGAAATGCACAACAAGATCCTCATCCTCGATTTCGGCTCCCAGGTCACCCAGCTCATCGCACGTCGCGTGCGCGAGGCGCATGTCTATTGCGAAATCCATCCGGCCGATGTGAGCGACGACTTCGTCCGCAGCTTCGGCGCGAAGGGTGTGATCCTGTCCGGCAGCCACATGTCCGCCTACGAAGAAGAGACCGACCGCGCGCCGCAGGCCGTGTTCGACCTCGGCGTGCCGGTGCTGGGCATCTGCTATGGCATGCAGACCATGACGCAGCAACTGGGCGGCAAGGTAGAAGCCGGCACCGTGCGTGAATTCGGTTACGCCGAAGTCCGCGCGCACGGCCATACGAAGCTGCTGGACGGCATCGAGGATTTCCGCACCGAAAAGGGCCACGGCATCCTGAAGGTGTGGATGAGCCACGGCGACAAGGTGACCGAACTGCCGCCCGGCTTCAAGCTGATGGCGTCGACCGACAGCTGCCCGATCGCCGGCATGGCCGACGAGGCGCGCCGCTTCTATGGCGTGCAGTTCCACCCCGAAGTGACGCACACCGCGCGCGGCGCCGACATCCTGCGCAAGTTCGTCCTCGACGTCTGCGGCTGCGCCGCCGACTGGATCATGGGTGACTACATCGAAGAGGCGGTGGCGCGCATCCGCGAACAGGTCGGCGACGAGGAAGTCATCCTCGGCCTGTCCGGTGGCGTCGATTCATCGGTCGCGGCGGCGCTGATCCACCGCGCCATCGGCGACCAGCT
>JAGNYW010000053.1 GCA_017984755.1 Methyloversatilis sp. | reverse complement strand
CGGCTGCCACGCCGATCTGCTGGCAGCGGGCGGCCTCTATGCCAATCTCTACAACTCGCAACTGGGCGGCAACGACTGAATCCGCCGGTGGGGCCGCCGCTCAGATCTTCAGCGCGGCCGCGTAGCCCGTCAGTTCGAGATACCCGCGACCGACCCGGCGACGCCCTTCCAGAGCCGTCACGGCACCTTCCCAGTAGATCGCGCCACTGCTTGTCCGGCTGTCGAGCTCCTGATCGTCCATCAGCGGCTGCAGCGTGAAGGTACGACTCCCCACCCGAATGTCCAGCGCGACCGGATAGATACCGGCAGTGCGCGGGCTGCACCACGTGCGCAGCACCTTGAAGCCGACGTCGGCCGGCGTGAAGTGCCGTTCGCCGCGGACATCCCGCAGCGTGGCGGCGGCCCAGATCGCGATGCCCCGTACGTCGCGCATGCGGAACACCATCAGCGCACTGCCGTCATCCAGATTCAGCCCCAGCCAGTCCCAGCCGGTGGCGCCGTCGGGCATCAGTACGCTGGACCACTCGTGATCCAGCCAGGCACGGCCACGCACTTGCTGCTTCCTGGAATCGGCGATGCCGAGCGTCCCCGACACAGCCAGTTGCGGCCAGCTCATGTAATGACTGGCGTACCCCGGATCAGCCGACTTCTGACTGAAGCCGGCATCACCCTGCCACAGCACCGGCTGGGTCGGCTTGAATTCAAGCGCGTAGGCGAAATCGGCCGCTGCAATGCGCGTCAGCAGCGCTTCCGACGCATGTCGGCGCCTCAGGCTCCAGTCGTGAATATGCACATCGAGGTCGCCGGTCGACGCCTCGGCCAGACCGAAACCCGTGCGTGCCATCTTCTGGGCATGCAGCAGACGACCCTGCGATGCGTCGGATACGGCAGCATGCGCAAACAGGATCTGACCCGGCGCAAAGCGACTTGGATTGCCATCGTGCGCCGGCTGCCGCACGCGGAAGAAAGTGAGCTGGAAGCCGACCGGTGCGTCTTCATCGCGCTCCAGCCAGCCGGTGACGTACCACCACTCGATGCGGTGGCGCGGATGCGCGCCGTGGTCACGCGGCAGGACGAGGGGCGTGCCGCGCAGCACCGGCTCGAATTCGGTGCCATGCGCCTGCGCCGGCACCGCGGCAAGCAGCGGGAGCTTGAGCAGCAAACGTCTGAGTGACAGGCTTGCGGGGCGAAAGGTCATGCGCCTTGGACGCAGGACACGGCAGGGGTTCCGCCGCCGCTCACATCGCGCCCTGCGACAGCCGGCGCTCCAGCGCGTCTGCGATCTGCACTCCGGTGTGTTCCGGTCGCACACCGGCATGACGCCCGGCCAGCGCCGCCGCCGCCTCGGAGAATGACACGTCGTCGAGCAGCCTGCGCAGCAGCGCCGGATAGTCGGTGCCGCGGCTGCCCGGCTCGATCATCAGGCCGATGCCGGCTTCGACCACGCGGCGCCCCACCATGTACTGCTCCATGTGATTGGGCAGCACCAGCTGCACGCAACCGGCCAGCGCTGCGGCGCTGACGGTGCCGATGCTGGCGTGCGAAAGTACGATGCGTGCCTGCGCAGTGGCCATGTCGATGCGCACCGGCGCCGGTTCGAAACGGATGTTGGGCGCGCCCAGTTCGCCCGCCGTCGCGGCCGACAGCCCTTTCGCATGCACCACACTGCTCAGTCCGGGCTGGCGCAGGGCTGCCATCAGCGCACCGAAGTCAGCGTGCTCGTGCGAAAGGTAGGCGAACACGGGGGCGCCTTCACCTTCACCCAGAGGCCAGTGCGGCTGCGCGCCGGCGTCGTCGACGAAACTCGGGCCGACACGCTCCACGCTGTCCGGATAGGCCGGGTAGTGCGCCAGCTCCGGCAGCGATGCAACGATGCACAGGGCGTCGGCGAACAAGGCGGTGAGCCCGGGCAGCGCAGGCTGGCCCAGCGCGGCGAGCGCGGCATTGACTGCACGCAGCACGGTGGCGTCGCTGCCGGCGCAGGCGGCGGTATCGGCCGCGTCCCAGTAATGCAGCGCCGGGAACACGACGCCGAAGGCGGGCACTTCGAAACCATTGCCGACGGCAGCGACCTGGAAGCGGTATGTGCGCGCCGCCAGCATCGCGGTCGGAGCATGGTCGCACACCAGAAGATCAGGGTGAGACAGGTCGAACAGCGTGCGCCAGCCGGACAGCAACCCGGCCAGTCCACCCGGATCGAGCCAGCCGGCCGACGCCAGCACCGCCGAAAAATTGACCAGACCGGGCGGTTTGGCCATGCGCGGCAGCCAGATCGGCGACTGCATGACGGCGAATCCTTCGCTGACCACACGGCCATGCGCACGCGACAGATCCTTCACCGCAAACAATACCTCGTGACCGCGCCGGCGCAGCTCACGCGCCGTCAGCAGCATGCGGTCGAGGTGGCCCATGTTCGCGCCGAGCTCCCACGCCAGCAGCACGCGGCTCATCGCGATACGCCTGTGCAAGAATCGCGCGTCCATTCCGACCGAGCGCAGAGGGTTTCCATGGTGTCCGATCCGTCCGGCAGTGAATTGAAGAAAGCGTGGAGCATACGGGCGCCGCGCGCGCCCTGTCACGCGCCGGGGAGCGGGCGATGACCGCGCGCCGCGTGGTGCTGTTCGTCACCCATGATCCGTTCTGGCGTCTGGGCGGCGGCGAGCGCACGCGCAATCTTGCGCTGGCGTGGATGCTCGGCCAATTGTTCGACCTGCACCTGTTCTGCCTCGCGCCGGTCGACGACGCCGACCGCAAGCGGCTCGCCGCATTGCGCGTTTCCGCCCAGCTGCATCCCTGTACCGATGCGGAACCGGCGGCCGCATCGGCGCAACTGACCGATCTGGTCGGCGCGATCGCTGCCCATGCCTGCATATTTGCGCGCCTGAGGCTGGATTTTCTGGCCAATGCACTGCCGCCCGGCGTGCTGCGCATCCTGGATACGCACGACCTGGTCAGCGACAACGTCGCTTCCCGCGCCCGCGTCGGCCTTGAGCCGTGGGGTGGTGTCGATCTGTCGTTCGACGAGGAAATGCAGCGGCTGGCCCGCTACGATCACGTCCTTCTGATCCAGCAGGATGATGCATGTCGCGTGGCGGCCGCCATCGGGCCGCGGGCGCTGTGCGTGCCGCACCCGGTGATGTTCGCCCGTCAGCCGGTGCGGGCACAGGGCCGCGTGCTTGGCTTCGTCGCCAGCGGCTGGCGCGGCAATGTCGATGCACTGGACTGGTTCGCACATGAGGTCTGGCCGGCGCTGGATGGCGTGACGGCCGAGCTGCACGTGTGGGGGTCGGTATGCCAGGTGTGGGAGCCGCCGGTCGGGGTGACCGCCATCGCTCACGGCTTCGTCGCCGACTACACCGCCATCTGGGGCAGCATCGACGTCGCCATCAATCCGGTGCGCTGGGGCTCCGGCCTGAAGATCAAGAACGTGGAGGCGCTCGGCCACGGCGTGCCGTTGGTCACCACCCACGAAGGCGCACGCGGACTGGATGACGACACCGGCCGCCGCTTCCGTGTGGCCGACGATCCGGACGGCTTCGCGCAGCACTGCCGCGAACTGCTGGCCGACGCAGCACTGCGCGAGCTGACCGGCGCGCGAGCCCATGACTATGCGGCGCTGCACTTTTCGCCACAAACCTGCTTTGCGCCATTGATTCGTGAGCTCTTGTCTTGATATTCGTCAGATTTTTTAACACCTCGGTAATACGAATTTACCAAGCAATTGATTATTAAGTTATTTATTTTTTGGCTCTGTTCTTGCTTGGCTAACTCCACACCTCAACCCACACTGGAGTAGCCCATGGAAGCCAGACTTCCCAACGTAAAGACCATCGCCCTGGCGATCGGTGCAGCCTTCAGCGCGCTGTCTCTTCAGGCCCAGGCCAATCCGATCTCGGTCGACGCGCGCTACAGCCTCGGCGGCGGCTCGGAAGTCACGGAATCCACGATGACCGGCAGCAATGTTGATTACTACCTGTGGAAAGACGCCCCGGGCGGCAATTCCGTGTTCTTCCATACCTACGGCTACGAAAGCGGCAGTCAGGCCAACTTCGGCGCACGCTCGTCGGGCGAAGGTGTGTTTACCGCATGGAGCCGGGTCAGCTACAGCACTCTGGTGAATATAAGCGGTACGCAGGCGGTCAATTTCGACTTCCGCGTCGACAACAGCGAACTGTCTTTCTACAACGCGTTCATCGGCCAGACCGGCAGCGCACGGCTCGAGCTGGTCATCAGCATCGACGGCAATGAGCTGACGCGCGAAGACATCCGTCTCGATCTGGCTTCGACCGGCGCGATCACCTGCACCGATGCCGGCAGCGGCCAGCTCGACAGCTACATCGAGTGCCCGCCTTCGGCACTGTCGAGCATCTCTCAGAACTCGCGCGACTTCTCTGCCGATCTGGGCCTGCGTTCCAGTGATTTCACGCTGCAGTACGACATCATCGCCACCGTGTCCGGAAACATGACGGGCGGTACCGAGTGCAGTTCCTACGGCGAATTCGTCGAAGACGGCTACGGCAACGGTGCAATCCAGTTCGGCAACGTCGTCGAGCAGCAACCCCAGTTCGCGGCCGCGACGGTTGATGATGAAGAACCGATCCTGATCCCCGTTTTCGGCTGCAGCCCCGGTCAGGCGATTGCCCGCAGCGGTGACCCGACGGACTTCTCGTTCGCCAACACGGGCCCTCAGCCGCTGGTGATTCCGGCGGACAACACCTCGCCGTTCGCCATCACGCAGCGTGCAGTCGACAATCCGGTGCCCGAACCGACGACCCTCGCACTCACCGGACTGGCGCTGGCCGGGCTGGCCGCGGCGCGACGACGCAAACCCGGCTGATTTCACGACAGCCTTCACACAACGGCACCTGCGGGTGCCGTTGTTGTTTGGGCAGCCGCTACCATCGCATCCATGGCGCGCATTCTTTTCTGTTGGGAACTGGGCGGTGACTACGGTCACCTGTCGCGGCTGCTGCCGATCGCGCTGGCGCTGCGCGAACGCGGACACGATCCGGTGTTCGCCGTGCGCGACCTGCTGGGCGCGGAAGCGCTGCTGCACAGGCATTGCCTGCGCTGGCTGCAGGCGCCGCTGTGGATCGGCCAGGTCACCGGTCTGCCGCCGCCGATCAGCCACGCCGAACTGCTGATGCGCTTCGGCTTCCTGAACACGCGTGCGCTGACCGGTGTCGCGCGGGCCTGGCGCGCGATGATCGACCTCGTTCAGCCCGACCTGCTGGTGATGGATCACGCGCCGACGGCACTGCTCGCCACCCGCGGGCTGGGCACCCCGCGCATCAATCTGGGCGACGGCTTCTGCATTCCACCAACCGGCCGGCCGATGCCGCCGTTCCGCTGGTGGCAGCCGGAAAACATGAGGCGTGTCGCCGATTCGGAGGCGCATGTCTGGAAGACTGCGAACGAGGTGCTGTTTGCGCTGGATGCGCCACCACTGGCCAGCCTGTCGGAACTGGCCGCCTGCGACGCCTCGCTGATGCTGGGCTTCGCCGAACTCGATCACTACCCCGATCATCCGGGCGCGCACTGGCTCGGACCGCTGTTCAGCCTCGGCCAGGGCAGCGACGTCATCTGGCCGGAGGGTAAAGGCCCGCGCGTGTTTGCCTATCTCAAACCGGGTTATCCGGCGATCGACGCTGCGCTGGATGCGCTGGCAAAGTTGCCGGCGCGCGTGCTGGCCCATGTACCAGGTGCCTCGGCGCAGACCGTCGCCAACTTCTCGCTCGGGTCGATGCGCATCAGCGTCGAACCACTGGACATGGAGGCGGCCCGGCGGGACTGCGATCTGGCGGTCTGCCATGGCGGCAACGGTACGGTATCGGCCATGCTGCTGGCCGGCAAACCGCTGATCGTGCTGCCGTCACAGATGGAACAGGTCATGACCGCCAAACGTCTCGAAACCCTCGGTGTCGCCGCCGTGGTGATGCCGGATGCCGCGGCTGCCATCACGGCGCTGTTCAGGAGGGCGCTCTCGAACGCAGCACTCGGTCAGGCTGCGCGCGCCTTCGCGCAGCGTCACACCGGGTACGAACCGCAGCAGACGATCGGGGAAGTCGCCGATCGCTGCGAAGCCCTGCTGGAGCCGCACCGATGAGCACGCCGTCCCTCAGTTCGCCGTCCCGCACGCCCTCTTTCTCCATCGTCATCTGCAATTACAACTACGCGCAATTCGTCGGTCAGGCGATCGACAGTGCGCTGGCACTGCGCTACCCGGCCGACAAGGTCGAGGTGGTCGTCGTGGATGACGGATCGACCGACGATTCGCTCGTGGTGCTGGCGCGCTACCGCGACCATCCGCAGGTGAAGGTGGTGCAGCAGCCCAACCGCGGCCAGACCGCCGCCTTCGACGCCGGCGTACGCGCCGCCACCGGCGAACTGGTGTGCCTGCTCGATTCCGATGACCTGTGCCTGCCCGACAAGTTGTCGGGCGTGGCGGCATGGATCGCCTCGAAGGCGATCGACACCGAGCGGCTGTTTCTGTGCCATGACCTCATCCTGCGCGACGAGCGCACCGGCGAATCAGCGCACGACACCTGGTTCCAGATCGTCGGCATCGACAAGCTGGACGACGTCTACGATCTCGACGGCCGGCCGATGTTCTTCCCATTCTCGGTGCCGACCGGCCTGGTGTTCGGGCGCGCGCTGGTCACCGAATGCCTGGCCGCGATACCGTCCTGGGTGTTTCCGCGCGGGGCGGACGGTGCGCTGTGCCCGGCGGCGCTGATCCGGAGCGGCTGCGTGCACTACCTGCGCGAAGCGCTGGGCGTCTATCGCATCCATTCGGCCAATGAATTCGGCAGCCTGCGCAACGGCCGCTACACGCCGCGCATCGACCTGCGTGACCGCACGCCGCGCCAGCTGCACTTTCTCGACCAGTGGGTGGACATGGCCGATCTGGAACCGGCGCACCACGCCCGTGCCCGCAGCTACTTCCGGCGCTGGGAAAAGCTGCAGCGCATGCCGACCGGCGACCGCGGCATCGCCATGCCGCGCATCAGCATCGCGCTGATCGGTCGCGGCGACGCAGCCGCCGTATCGGCGAGCATCACCTCGGCGCTCGACCAGCGACATCCGGACTGCGAGGTGCTGCTGCCCGTGGGTCTGTCCTGTCCGGCAACGCCCGACGGTGCACAAATCCGCCGCTACGAAGACGGCCCGGATGGAGCCGACGCACTGACGCGCCTCGTCGCTGCAGCGCGTGCGGCGTCGGGCGAATCCATCGTGTTCCTGCCGGTCGGTGACCGCCTGGACCGCGATTTCGTCGAGCGCCATCTGTTCTATCGCCAGTACGGTGCGCTGGTCGGCGTGACCTGCAGCGACATCCGGCTGGTCACGCCGGGCGGCGAACTGGTGCATCAGAACGCATTCGCGCAGAGCGGGGCGTGGACGCAGGCGGTGCAACAGATTCCACCATTCGCGACCGGGCTGACGCAATGGGTCGCGCCGCCGCTGGCGGCCTGCATGTTCCGGCGCGACCTGCTGGTCGAACTGGCCGGCGCGCCGGACGGCCTGCCGTGGCCGGCTGACATGGCCGAAGCGGGTGGCTGGTGGCCGGTGCAGCTGGCGCTGCATACGTCGGGCCTGCTGCGCTTTCGGGAAACGTTGTGCAGCGTGCGGCTGGCCAGCGGCACGCAGGCGAGCTACGGCTGGCTGTCGGCGCCGCACTCGCCGGACGGGCGGGTGATCGAACCGGCGGTCGCCGGCGTCACGGACTGGCTGCGCCGCTGGCATGCCGGATATCGGGCCACGCTCGCGGCGCGGTTGCCGGACGCCTGGCAGCAGCGGTTTCCGGCCTGGCTGGACGCCCAGCGTGGCTGATCAGCGCTCGACGAACGCCCGTTCGATCACGTAGTCGCCCGGTTCGCCGACACCCGGCGACACCACGAAGCCGCGCGCATCGAGCAGCGCGGCGGTGTCCTTGTTCATGCTCGGGCTGCCGCAGATCATCGCGCGGTCGGTTTCCGGATTCAGCGGCGGCAGACCGAGGTCGTCGGTCATCTTGTTGCTGAGGATGAGATCGGTCAGGCGTCCCTTGTTGCGATACGGCTCGCGCGTCACGCTGGGGTAATACAGCAGCTTGTCGCGCACGTACTCGCCGAGGAATTCGTCGTTCGGCAATTCGCGCTCGATGTAGTCCTGATAGGCCAGCTCGTTCACATGGCGCACGCCATGGAACAGGATCACCTTGTCGAAGCGCTCGTAGGCTTCCGGATCGCGGATCAGGCTCAGGAAGGGTGCCAGCCCGGTGCCGGTGCCGAACAGGTAAAGATGTCTGCCGGGCTTGAGGTCGTCGAGCACCAGCGTACCGGTCGGCTTGCGACCGACAAGAATCTCGTCGCCTTCCTTAAGATGCTGCAGGCGGGACGTCAGCGGACCGTCCTGCACCTTGATGCTGAAGAACTCCAGATGCTCTTCGTAGTTGGCGCTCGCGATACTGTAGGCACGCAGCAGCGGCTTGCCTCCCGTCTCCAGACCGATCATCACGAAATGGCCGTTGCGGAAGCGCAGGCTCGGATCACGCGTGGTCTTGAAGCTGAACAGCGTGTCGTTCCAGTGATGCACGCTGAGGATTTTTTCGGGTGCAACGGTAGCCATGGCAGGAATCGTGTTCGTTTATCAGTCTGCTTTATAGCGGGGCCGGGGGTTATAACTCAAGAGGCGAAGAACCAATATTTTCATAACCAAAGGTTATCCGCCTGCATCGCCGCGTCAGCCGCGCAGCGCGGACGCGATCTCTGCGAAGGTCGCGGCGACCTCGACCGAATTCAATGGCACACCGAGCTGCCGCTCGACCTGAGCCGCTGAAAAGACGCCGCGGATGCGCGGCGGCGCGCCCCGCGTCGCCGCCTCGACCACCAGCAGATAGGCATGGCCGTAGTGCTGCAGCGCCGATACGACGCTGCCCACGCTGGCGCGCCGGATTGCCTCGAAATCCACCGCGTCGATGTCGCTCAGCGCCTGCATCACATGCTTCACCGTCAGTTCGCTGCGGGTCAGGCCCTGCGCCTGTATCAACTTGATCGGCTTGCTGCCCTGCAGGTCAGACAGCGTGACAATGCCATCCACGCAGGGCATGTCGCTGATGACGAACAGCATGCGCACGCCACTTTCGCGCATGCGCTGCTCGGCCGCGTCGAGCGAGGCCTGCGGGCCGATGCAGGCAGCGCGCACGCTGACGAGATCGGTCATGACGGCGGTCGCCGGGCTGTCCAGCGACACGCGGGGCGCCTCAGGCGGCATGGCCTGGGCGATGCAGGTGCCTTCGGCGAAACGGTAAGTCGGCAACGCGGGATGTGTCATGGCGAATCTCCTTTTCTTGTCGGACGATCGGTTCGCACCGGGCGTACGCACTGAGCGTGCCGGCTACGCATTCCGGACTATAGACCGCGCAGCAGGTTCCGGTCCGGGTGCCGGCCGGCGCACATTCATGAATTTCCCGACAACCAGCTGAAGAACGGGTCGTAACACGCCGCCACGGACAGGTTCGCATCGGCCCAGCGCCGGGCTGCGACCGCCAGCGCCCCGCGCTCGTGCGCGTCGTCGAGCAGCCGCAGGCAGGCGCCGGCAAAATCGGCGGGGTCGTCGGCCAGCAGGAAAGCCTCGCCTGCGAGATGTTCCAGCCCGCGCGCACCTTCGCGCGTGGTGACCAGCGGCAGTCCCGACGCCAGCGCCTCGACCGTCTTGATCTTCAGACCGGAGCCCCAGCGCACCGGATTGATCGCCAGGTCAACGCCGTGCCACAGGTGCCCGGGGTCCGCGACGAAGCCGCGCGAACGCACGCCGGCAGGCAGCGACGACAGCTTGGCCGCCAGATGACCGGCAAGCTGCAGCTCGACCCGGTGCGCCGCCAGTTGCGGCCACACCTCGCGCACGAACCAGTCGAATCCATGCCGATTGGCCGGGGAATGGCTGGCCGCGCAACCGATCACGCGCGACCCCGCTCGCAGTGGCTGCACCGGCAGCGCTACCGGATGCGGCACACACAGCGCCCGTTCGCCGAGCACGGCGGCAACCCGAGCGTGATCGTCCGGCTGGATCAGCAGCACCTTGTCGTACCGGCGCAGGAAGCCGATCTCGCGCTCGATATCGAGCGGCTCATCGACCGCCACGCCGGCCTGCCGGCGCGAGGCGGCGTTGTCGCTGACCAGATCGTGGGTGTCGATGACCAGCCGGACGCCCGGCGGCACCCCCTGACGCAGGAAATCGAGCTGCAGCCGTGACAGCAGCACGACGTCGGGGCTGCACTGTCGGCACAGGCTGCGCAGGGTAGCGAGCACGGCAGCGCGCGCGGGTTGGTCAGCGGCGCCGACCGCCAGCCGGTAGCGGTGCGGGCTCGAAGCCAGCGCGATTGAGGTATCGGTATCGGCCGCTTCGGGGAAAAAGACCGTCAACTCGCATACGCCGGCCAACGCCTCGACCAGCGTGCGCGTGCGGCTGGCCTCACCGTTGCCGCCGCGCCAGTAGCGGCTGCGTGTCACGAACAGCATGCGCGGACGGATCATCGACAAACGGGAACGGAGGCCGCGGACGGATAGAATCCCGTTTTTACCCGATTCCGCAGGAGCCGACATGCCCGCCTACCGTTCCAGAACTTCCACCCACGGCCGCAACATGGCCGGCGCCCGCGCGCTGTGGCGCGCCACCGGCATGAAGGACGGCGATTTCGGCAAGCCCATCATCGCCATCGCCAACAGCTTCACTCAGTTCGTGCCGGGTCACGTTCACCTGAAGGACATGGGTCAGCTCGTCGCGCGCGAAATCGAAAAGGCCGGCGGCGTGGCCAAGGAATTCAACACCATCGCGGTCGACGACGGCATCGCGATGGGCCATGGCGGCATGCTGTATTCGCTGCCCAGCCGCGAACTGATCGCCGACAGCGTCGAATACATGGCGAACGCGCACTGTGCCGACGCACTGGTGTGCATCTCGAACTGCGACAAGATCACCCCGGGCATGCTGATGGCTGCCTTGCGGCTGAACATCCCTGCCGTGTTCGTGTCCGGCGGCCCGATGGAAGCAGGCAAGGTCAATTGGGGCATGAAGATCATCGCGGTCGATCTGGTCGACGCCATGGTCAAGGGTGCGGATTCGAACTGTTCGGACGAAGAAGCCGAGGCCTACGAGCGCAGCGCCTGTCCGACCTGCGGCTCGTGTTCGGGCATGTTCACCGCCAATTCGATGAACTGCCTGACCGAAGCGCTCGGCCTGTCGCTGCCGGGCAACGGCTCGACGCTGGCCACGCATGCCGACCGCAAGGCGCTGTTCCTGCGTGCCGGCCAGCTGGCGGTCGAAATGTGCCGCAAGTATTACGAGCAGGACGATGCGTCGGTGCTGCCGCGCTCGATCGCCAGCTACAAGGCCTTCGAGAATGCGATGACACTGGACGTATCGATGGGCGGCTCGACCAACACCGTGCTGCACCTGCTGGCGGCGGCACAGGAGGCGGGCGTCGACTTCAGGATGAAGGACATCGACCGCATCTCGCGTGGCGTACCCTGCCTGTCCAAGGTCGCGCCGGCCAAATCCGACGTGCACATGGAAGACGTGCACCGCGCAGGCGGAATCATGGCCATCCTCGGCGAACTGGACCGCGCCGGCCTGATCCATCGCGATCTGCCCACGGTACACAGCGCGACGCTGGGCGAAGCGCTCGACAAGTACGACATCGTGCGCACCGAAGATGAAGCCGTGCGCACCTTCTACCGCGCGGCTCCCGGCGGCATCCCGACCCAGACCGCCTTCTCGCAGGACCGCCGCTATCCGACACTGGATCTCGACCGAGAGAACGGCGTCATCCGCAACAAGGCGCACGCCTTCAGCCAGGACGGCGGACTGGCGGTGCTGTACGGCAACATCGCCGAGCGCGGCTGCATCGTGAAAACGGCCGGCGTCGATGATTCGATCCTCAAGTTCACCGGCGTGGCCAAAGTGTTCGAAAGCCAGGACGACGCGGTGACCGGCATTCTCGGCGACGAAGTGAAACCGGGCGATGTCGTGGTCATACGCTACGAAGGACCGAAGGGCGGACCGGGCATGCAGGAAATGCTGTACCCGACCACCTATCTGAAGTCCAAGGGGCTCGGCAAGGAATGCGCGCTGCTCACCGATGGCCGCTTCTCGGGCGGCACCTCGGGTCTGTCGATCGGTCACGCGTCGCCGGAAGCGGCACAGGGCGGGTTGATCGCGCTGGTGAATGACGGCGACCGCATCGAGATCGACATCCCGAACCGCACCATCCACCTGGCCGTGTCCGAGGCTGAACTGGCGCGTCGCAGGTCCGCCGAAGAAGCGCGCGGCGCCGACGCCTGGACGCCGAAGAACCGCGATCGCGTCGTGTCGCAGGCGCTGCAGGCCTACGCACTGATGACCACCAGCGCCGACACCGGCGCAGTGCGCGACCTGACGCAACTGCGGCGCCCGTGACCCGGGCGCGTTCTTGACCCACGCATTTCCCGCCCGCATCGCTGCGCTCACCGCGCTGGCGATGCTGGCCTTCGCGGCCAACTCCATCCTGAACCGGCTGGCGCTCGCCGATACGGCGATCGACGCCGCGACCTTCACACTGATCCGCATCGCAGCCGGTGCGCTGGTGCTCTGGCTGCTGCTTCGCACGGACACGACGAACCGGAAAACGGCGCCGCTTTCCGGCGACTGGCCCGGTGCCGCGGCACTGTTCGTCTATGCCGCAGCATTTTCCTTCGCCTACCGTGAATTGGCCGCGGGTACAGGTGCTCTGCTGCTTTTCGGCACGGTGCAGGCAAGCATGATCACAGCCGGGCTGCTCAAGGGCGAACGCTTCGGCATGCTGCAGACGGCAGGCTTAGTCATGGCGCTGGCCGGACTGTTCGTGCTGCTGGCACCCGGCGTCAGCGCGCCGCCGATCGAAGCGGCCCTGCTGATGGTACTGGCCGGACTGGCGTGGAGCGTCTATTCGCTGCGCGGCCGGCGTACCGGCGGCACGCCACTCGCCATGACGGCAGGCAACTTCGTGCGCGCCGTACCGCTGGCCGTGGGCCTGAGCATGATCAACGCCGCCGATGCGCACATCGATGCCATCGGCGTTCTTTATGCCGTGCTGTCGGGCGCCATCGCGTCGGGTCTGGGCTATGCCGTGTGGTACAGCGCGCTGCGTGGCCTCACTGCCACGCAGGCCGCCAGCGTCCAGCTCAGCGTGCCGGTCATCGCCGCCATCGGCGGCGCGCTGCTGCTCGCCGAGCCCCTGACCTTGCGTCTCGCCCTCGCCTCGGCTGCCACGCTGGGCGGCATCGCACTGGTTGTTGCCACGCGCCGCTGAACGCGCAGCCCGGTAAATCAGCGCGGGATTGCTGCGGCAACCGCCTCGACGCGTGCCGCCTGCACTGCCTTCGCAATCGCCGGACCGCCGGCATTGCCGGCACCGGCCAGTCGCTGCGCCACTGCACCGGCATCGACGGCACGGAACGCCGCCGCGGCAGCGCGCACGACATCCGCCTGCACATAACCTGCAGCACCGAATCCCGGACGACTGCGCTGGTCGGCTTCGCAGGCCAGCAGGATGTCGGCCAGCCGTTCCGGCTTGCGCATCACGTCCAGACGTTCGAGCAACTTCACCATCGTGTCGGCACGCAACTCGCGTGCACGGTGAATGTTGGTGTGCTCCTGCGCGACCAGCCGGCCGATGTCGGCGGTGTCGACCGGCACCCGAAGGCGCTCCGCCAGTTCGCGGGCCAGCTTTGCGCTGCGCGCTTCATGCGCGATATGGCGCGGCCAGTCCTCGCGCGGCGTCGTGCCCTTGCCGAGATCGTGCACCAGCAGCGCGTAGCGGACGGCCAGCGACGCACCGTGCGCCGCAGCCCAGTCGAGGCATTGCATGAGATGGAGGCCGGTATCGATCTCCGGGTGGTGCTGCGCCGGCTGCGGCACACCGAACAGTGCATCGACCTCGGGCAGCACGATGGGCAGCGCCGCGCAGTCGCGCAGCACTTCGATCATGCGCGAGGGCTGCGCTTCCATGAGTCCCCGCGACAACTCCTGCCACACGCGCTCGGCCACCAGCGCATCGACTTCGCCGGCCCGCACCATGTCGCGCATCAGTGCCAGCGTCTCCGGTGCGACGGAAAAATCCTCGAAACGCGCCGCGAAGCGGGCGATCCGCAGGATGCGCACGGGATCTTCGGCAAAGGCCGGGCTGACATGGCGCAGCACCCGCGCCTCTATGTCGGCACGGCCGCCGCGCGGGTCGATCAGCGTGCCATCCTGATCGCATGCAATGGCATTGATCGTCAGGTCGCGTCGCGCCAGATCTTCTTCCAGCGTGACCGACGCGTCGGCATGGAACACGAAGCCACGATAGCCAGGGGCCGTCTTGCGCTCGGTACGCGCCAGTGCGTATTCCTCATGCGTTTCGGGGTGCAGGAAGACCGGGAAGTCACGCCCGACCGGCGTGTAGCCGGCAGCCAGCATCTCTTCGGGCGAGCCGCCCACCACCACCCAGTCGCGGTCACCGGCCGGCCGGCCCATCAGCTGGTCGCGAACCGAACCACCGACCCGGTAGATGCGCACCTTGACTGTCCGGGTGGCCTAGCGATGCGCCCTCGAGCGGGCACGTTCGAAGCGGTCGGTCGGCGTGAAGTCGACGAGGCAGGCGGCGATCTCGTCCTCCAGCGGAGCCGGGGTGAAACCGAAGGGCACAGTGCAGCCGGCGTCGCATACATTGTCGACACTCATGGAGCGCAGGTTGTCGCGCGACATCAGGGTCGGCCCGGGGGCCAGCTCCAGCGCCAGCGCCTGCAGGCTGGCCAGCGGGCCGGGCAGACCGATCACCGGCCGTTCATGACCGATCGTGCGGCCGGTCAGACGGACCAGCTCGCGCATCGTGTAAACCGTCGGGCCGCACAGCGGATAGGTCTGATTGGCGGCATCCGGCGCATCGAGCGCATGCACGATGCAGCGCGCGACATCACGCACATCGATCGGCTGATAGCGCGTGTCTGCGCCAGCCAGCGGCATCACCGGAAACAGCCGCAGCAGACGCGCGAACAGGCGCAGGAAGCATTCGCCATCGCCGAACACCAGCGAAGGTCTGAAGATCGTCCACTCGACGCCACCGGCCCGCACCGCAGCTTCGCCGGCGGCTTTCGAACGCTGGTATTCGGACGGCGCGCCGTCCGCCGCACCGAGCGCGCTGACATGCACCAGACGCGGCACACCGGCGCTGCGGCAGGCTTCGGCCACGGCACGCGGCAGGGCGACATGGGCGCGGTCGAAGTCGGCGCCCCAGGGGCTCCCGGAACGCGAATGCAGGATGCCGACCAGATTTACCACGGCATCGGCGCCCTCGGTCAGACGGCGCAGCACGGCGGGATCATTCACATCCGCCTCGATCACCTCGACCGTGGGCAGCAGGATCAGGTGCTTCGCCCGGTCGCGCCGGCGCGTCGGAACGATCACCCGCACATTGTGCGCAGCGAGCAGGTGGGCAACGTGGCTGCCGATGAAACCGGCGCCACCGATCAGAAGTACTGTGGAAGGAAGCATCATCGGCACTCGCTACGTGGAAGCGGGCTCATGCTACCAGCGCAGCAGCCGGTCGATGCATGACGATGGTCAATCAAAGGCCGGATGGCGCGCTCACACCGGATCGTCCGGCCCCGCACCCGGCCCCGGCTGTATCGTACCCAGCCGCTGCCGCAAACCGGGGTCCTTGCTGTGGCCGAACACCAGCGAGTACAGCACGGCATTCGCCATCACCTTCTTCACGTAGTCGCGCGTTTCGTTGAACGGGATGGTTTCGGCGTAGATCGCCCCCTCGAGCGGCTTGGCCGAACGCCACTTCCTGGCGCGTCCGGGCCCGGCGTTGTAGCCGGCGCTGGCCAGCACGGGGTGGTCGTCGAGGCTGTCGAGCACCAGCCGCATGTAGCTGG
>JAGNYW010000052.1 GCA_017984755.1 Methyloversatilis sp. | reverse complement strand
ACGCATTGCGCCCGCGCATGGTCATCGGGCTGGAAATGCTGCCGCGCAGCGCACAACCCGTGCTCGACGCATGGTCGCGCGGCGAAATCGGCGAACAGGCGCTGTTCGAACGCACCGACTGGAAGCGGGTGTGGGGCATGCCGCCCGAGCTCTACGCCGGCATCTTCCGCTTCGCCCGCGACAAGCAGATTCCGCTGCGTGCGCTGAACATCGACCGCAAGGTAGTGCGCGAAGTGTCACGACTCGGTCTTGCCGCGGTGCCGCCCGGCAGCCGTGAGGGGGTGGGTGATCCCGCCGCAGCGCAGACGGGCTACCGTGCCTGGCTGCAGCAGGTGTGGAGCGATCACATGCCGACTGCACAGCCGGGCAGCGACGCCGCATTTACCCGTTTCATGGAGGGCCAGCTGCTGTGGGATCGTGCCATGGCCGAGGCGCTGGCCAGTGCGGTGCGCGACGGTCCGGACACGCTGGTGGTCGGTCTGATGGGCAGCGGTCACGTCATTCACGGCTACGGTGTCGAGCACCAGTTGCGCGACCTCGGCGTGGCGGATGTCGGCAGCCTGCTGCCGTGGGATGTCGATGGAGATTGCGCCGATCTGGTTGCCGGTGTTGCCGACGCGGTGTTCGGCATCCTGTCCCCGACCGGCGCGAAGGGCCGGCGACCCTGATGCGCGGGGCAATCTGGCTGATGATCGGGTGGGCACTGGCGCCGGCGGGATGGGCGGCGGCGCCGCAGTTCGATCTTGCCGTGAAGCTCGAGCCGTCGGAGGGGCGGCTTTCGGCACGCGCGCTGGTCGTTGTCCCGGCCAACGAAGCGCTGGCGCTGAGACTGGCCGGGCGTCACCGCATCGAATTGCTGCAGGTCGATGGCGCGTCGCTGCGTGCGACCGTGGCGCAGGGCTGGCAGCGCATCGATCTGCCGCCGGCCGCACGCGAGCGCCGCATCGACATCCGCTGGACGATACGTGCTGCCGCGCCCGATGCCGCAGCATCGCACCGCGACACCCTGACCGCATTCGAGCCGCAGATCGGCGAGGCGGGGAGCTTCCTGCCGGCAGGCGGTGCGTGGTACCCGCTGCCCTTCGATGCTGCCGGCCCGGCGCTTCATCGTTTCCGGCTGGAGGTCGATCTGCCTGCATCACAGCGCGCGCTGGCCAGCGGTGACCGGGTCGGCGATGCGGTGAGCAACGGGCGCCGCATCGTGCGTTTCGACATGACGACGGACAGCGAAGGCGCCGACCTGATGGCCGGACCGTGGGTCGAGGCCACGCGCACGGTCAAATCGCGCGACGGGCGCCGACTGACACTGGCCACGCTGTTCCATCCGTCCATCGCCGATCAGTCCGAAGGCTACCTCGATGCAGCCGCCACTCATCTGGCCCGCTTCGAATCGGCGCTCGGAGACTATCCGTACAGCCGTTTCACCATCGCGTCGTCGCCGACACCGACCGGTTTCGGCATGGCCGGCCTCACCTATCTGGGCATCGACGTGCTGCGCCTTCCCTTCATCCGCCACACGTCACTGCCGCACGAAATCCTGCACAACTGGTGGGGCAACGGCGTCTATCTGTCGAACGAGGGCGGCAACTGGTCGGAAGGGCTGACCACCTTCATGGCGGATTACGGGCTGCGCGAGGCGCAGGGTGAAGATGCGGCGCGCGCCATGCGGCTGGACTGGCTGCGCGGTCTGTCGGCGCTGTCGCCGCAGGCGCATGAAAGTCTGGCCCGCTTCGGCGGGCGCACGCACGATGCGTCGCAGGTCATCGGGTATCACAAGGCGGCGCTGGTGTTCGTCATGCTGCGCGACCGGCTGGGCGCGGAGACATTCGATCGCGCGCTGCGCGCCTTCTGGCTGGAACACCGCCATCGACGCGCCGGCTGGACCGATCTGCGCGTCGCATTCGAAAAGGCATCGGGGCGGCCGCTCGACCGCTTCTTCTCGGAATGGGTGGAGGGGCGCAGCTTGGCGCAGCCGGTCATCGAAGCGGCTGCCGGCGGACGCGACGGACTGACGCTGACCCTGCGGCAACCGGCACCCGCCCTGGCGCTGGAGGTGCCGGTGCATGTCAGGAGCGAGGGCCGGACGACGGTCGAGCGCGTGCCGCTCGACGACGCGCGCCGCACTGTCACGCTGCCGGTCGGCGCCCGTTGTGTCGAACTGGCCATCGACCCGGATTTCCGCCTGGCCCGCCGGCTCGGTGCCGGCGAAGCGCCGCCGGTGCTGCGCGAAGCCACGCTCGACGACGCACTGGGCCTGACCGTGCTGCCGGGCAATGAGCGCCTGTCGGCCGCCGCCCGTGCGCTGGCCGGAAGCTGGCTGGACCGCCCGCCGGGTGATGTGGCCGCCGGTGCAGCACCGGGACGGTCGGCCCGCCTGGTCATGGGGAGCATGGTGGCGATCGATGCCTGGCTGGCGCAGCACGGGCTGCCGGCACGCACGCTGGACGGCGATGTCGTCGCGTGGGCGCAGCGGGCGCCGGCGGGCGGTACGCTGGCGCTGGTCGCCGCCCGCGATGCCGATGCGCTGTCGCGCGCGAGCCGGTCATTGCCGCATTACGGTGCGCAGGGCTGGGTGACGCTTGCACAGGGTCGCGCCGCCGCGCATGGTCAGGGGCCGGCGACGACCGCATGGCGCAAGGTGTGCGCGCCTTGAGCTGGAACCGGGCCTAGATGCGCGGCCGTGCTTCGGGGTGACGCAGCAGCCATTCCGCGTAGCGTTGTTCGTACTCCATCTTCAATTCCTGATAGACGGTCCATACGCAGCGTTCGCAGCCGGATTCACAGCATTCGGAATCCAGCGGCATGTCGGGCGGTACCGGCGCCGGGTCGCCGGTGCGAGGGGTGTCGTGCATGGGCAGTGCGCAGTCCGTGTCAGCTTTCCCAGATGACCGGCTGCGACGCGCGCAGCGAGCGTTCCAGCTGTTCGATCAGCGGCACCGCGCGCTGGGCGAGCGATACCGGGAGGGTGATCGCCGGTGTGCCCGGCTCGATGTCGTCGTCCGGCTGTCCGCGCTGGGCGGCACGGTTCTCTTCGGCGGCCCTTTTCAGCGCGGCGATCGCGTCCGGCAATTGCTCGAGGGTGATAATTCCGCGCGTATCGAAGGGCTTGCCCATTCGTTTCAGCAGTTCCCTTGCGACATCGCCGAACATGATGGTGTCGGCAGTGGCGCGCGATTTGAAGGTGATGATCATGATGTATCCGGATAGCGATGTTGCGAAGCCCATTGTCGCCCGGGAAGAGGGCGGCGTGCGCATCGGCATCGACCTTGGCGGTAGCAAGACCGAACTGGTTGCTCTGGCTGCCGACGGCAACCGCCTGCTGCGGCTGCGCGAGCCGACGCCGGCCGGTGACTACCGGGCGACCGTGGCACTCATCGCACGCATGGTACGGCAGGCCGAGGCGGCGCTGGACGTGACGGCCAGCGTCGGGCTGGGTACGCCCGGTTCCCTGTCGCCGGTCACCGGATGCATGCGCAATGCGAATTCGACGTGTCTGAACGGTCAGCCGCTGCAGCAGGATATCGAGGCCGTGCTCGGCCGTGCGGTGCGTCTGGCGAACGATGCCGACTGTTTCGCCCTGTCGGAGGCGATCGATGGTGCCGGGCGCGGCGCGCCGGTGGTGTTCGGGGTGATTCTCGGTACCGGTGTGGGCGGCGGCATCGTGGTGGACGGCGGGCTGCTGAAGGGTGCCTGCGGCATTGCCGGCGAGTGGGGCCACAACCCGCTGCCGCCGGGGCCGGACACCGAGGGCATTGCTCCGCCCGCCTGTTTCTGCGGCCGGTACGGCTGCGTCGAAACCTGGCTGTCGGGTCCTGCGCTGGCGGCCGATCACGTGCGCGAAGGGAGCGAGCTGCTGACGCCGCAGCAGATCTCCGGGCGGGCTGCTGCGGGCGATGCGCAATGCCGGGCCACTCTGGCACGACATGAAGTGCGGCTGGCGCGGGCGCTGGCCGGCGTCATCAATCTGCTTGATCCGCATGTGATCGTGCTCGGCGGCGGTCTGTCCCGACTCGCAGGTCTGTATGACAACGTTCCGCGCCTGTGGACGCCATACATCTTCTCGGACCTGATCACGACCCGCCTGTGTTCGCCGGTGCATGGCGACGCGTCAGGTGTGCGCGGCGCAGCCTGGCTCTGGTAGCCAGCGCATATTTTTTTTCAGTGCAGTAAGGTCTGGCGCTCCGGTGGGTCTACTGCAATGCAAACCACATGGCGGGTTTGATTTTTCTTCCACCCTCAGGAGATCACACATGAACAAATCTGTTGCCCTGTCTGCCGCACTCGCATCCGTCCTCGCCCTCGGTGTCGTCACGACACCGGTGTTTGCAGCCGAAGAAGGCAAGGAGAAGTGCTATGGCGTCGCGATGAAGGGCGCCAATGACTGCGCCTCGGCCAACGGCAGCCACAGCTGCGCCGGCCAGGCCAAGGCCGACAAGGACCCGAACGAATGGAAGTACGTTGCGTCCGGCACCTGCGAAAAGATGGGTGGCAAGATGATGGCGCCGAAGAAGGGCTGATCGGACGACCTCTGACCGGAAACGAAGCGCAGCGCCTTACCCGCGTGGTGCTTCGTTGCGGCCGCATCCATGACCATGATCGAGTCTTCGTCCAGCGGCATCGGCCTGCGCCAGCCGCACCATGCCCGGGTGCTTGAAGGCCGGCCCGAGCTGGGCTTCGTCGAAGTCCATAGTGAGAACTTCTTTCACGATGGCGGCGCATCGCTTCGCGCACTGGATCGCGCACGCGCGCTTTACCCGGTCAGCCTGCACGGTGTCGGGCTGGCACTCGCGTCGTCCGGTGATCGACGTGAAATGCATCTTGAACGACTGGCGCGACTGGTCGACCGGATCGAGCCCGTGCTGGTGTCCGAACACCTGTGCTGGGGCGCAGTCGACGGCGCGCATTTCAATGACCTGCTGCCCTTTCCCTACACAGGAGAGTCGCTTGCGCTGGTGGCCGCGCGGGTGCAGGTCGTGCAGGACAGGCTGCGCCGTCCGCTGCTGGTCGAAAACCTGTCGGTCTACGTGCAGTTCCGCGATTCGGACATGAGCGAGGCCGATTTTCTCGCCGAACTGGTGTGTCTGACGGGTTGCGGACTGCTGCTCGATCTCAACAATCTCTATGTGAATGCGCGCAACTTCGGCAGCGACCCGATGGATGCACTCGAACGGCTGCCGATGCATGCCGTGGGTGAAATCCATCTCGCCGGACACGCGGTGACCGAATACGGTCTGATCGACACGCACGGCAGTGCCGTCTGCGATGACGTGTGGGCACTGCTGCGTGACGTTCGCCGGCGAGGCGTCACGGCGCCCGCGTTGATCGAGTGGGATACCGACCTTCCGGAACTGGATGTATTGCTCGCCGAAGCTGCGCGCGCCGACGCCGTGGGTCGCACAGCCTTGACGCATGCGGCAGTGGGTATCGATGTCTGCGCTGCTTGACGTGCAGCGGCGTTTCGCCGGCGCGCTGCGCAGTGCGCAGGGTGAAGATGCCATGCTGCCGCTGCTGGCGGGTGATGCCGAGCGCAACCGCGCCCTGCTCGGAATCTACCGCGGCAATGTGGTGGCCAACGCCGGTGCGGCGCTCGCGCTGGCTTATCCGGTGTGTCGCCGCATCACGGGGGATGACTATTTCGATGGGCTGGTTCGCCGTTACCGGGCGGAGACGCCTTCCGTCGACGGTGACCTGAATCGCTACGGTTCCACTTTTGCCGATTTTCTCGACCGCTTCGAGCCGGTGCGCGAGTTGCCCTATCTGCCCGATGTGGCGCGTCTCGAATGGTCGGTGCATGTCGCGGCGATGGCGGCTGATGCAGTGCCGCTCGGCGGCGTCGCATTCGCCGGGCTCGATGCCGACAGCCTGTGTGCAGCACGCCTCCGGATGATGCCGGGCTTCGCGCTCCACGGCAGTGTCTGGCCGATCGCGGACATCTGGCTGCAGCACCAGCCGGATGCGGCGGAGGAATTCGACATCGATCCGGGCCAGCCGCAGCGCACCGTGGTCTGGCGCGATGGCCTGCGCGTGCGCACGGCAGCGCTCGGCGTCGGTGCCCATGCGTTCTGGGCGGCTGCCGCGCTGGCGGGGGCCTGCATCGGCGACGCCTGGACCGGCGCTGCCCTGCACGAGCCGGCGTTCAATCTCGCAGCCACCATCGAACAGTCGATCACGTCCGGCTGGCTGCAAGCTCTTCATACGAGGGAACAAGAAAAATGAATGCAATCATCACCCGCATGTACGACCTGGGCGCCCCGCTGGCGCGTCTTGCAGACCAGATCCGGCCGCTGTTGCTGCTGGCCCTCCGCCTGTTCATCGCATGGGTCTTCATCAAGGCGGGCCTGACCAAGATCGAAGACTGGGACACCACGCTTTTCCTGTTCAGGGAGGAATACGCCGTGCCGCTGCTGTCGCCGCAGGTGGCGGCGTTCATGGGTACGGCGGGCGAACTGCTGCTGCCGCCGTTGCTGGCGATCGGTCTGGCCGGGCGCCTTGCTGCTGCCGGTCTGTTCGTCGTGAATGTGATGGCTGTAGTGTCCTACCCTGCGCTGTGGGAATTCGAATGTCCGGCAGCCTTCGATGCGCACGTCTGGTGGGGTGTCGGCCTTCTGGTGCTGACGGCTTTCGGCCCTGGCGCGCTGTCGGCTGACCGGCTGCTGGGCGGGCGTCGATCCGAGGACTGAAACATCGTGCAACACTGCAGTCGTCGTGTGGGGGAACGTGTCGGCTACCTTGCGGGCCCGACAGTCATTCAACCTCCGGCCACCCGCCTTGACGACGACACACGGCTTCTTCATCGGATGCGCCCTCGGGCTGATCAGCGCAACGGGAGTGGCCGACGCGGGCGCATTGTCCGGCAAGGTCGCCCTGCAGTTCGGTCCCTACGTGCATCACTGGAGCCCCGAACCGGAGCACAACAATGCGCCCTGGCTGGTCGGACTCGAGTATGAGTCGCCGGCCCGCTGGATTGCCGGCGCGTCCTGGCTGCGCAATTCATTCGATCAGTCCACCGAGTACTACTACGTCGGCAGAAGCTGGCGGATCGATGCCATCAGCTCCAGGCTCTATGTGAAGGTGACGGCCGGCGCCCTGCTCGGCTACAGCGGCGAATACGAGGACAAGATTCCGCTGAACCACAAGGGCGTCGCCCTCGCCGTCATTCCCGCGCTGGGTTATCAGGTCGACCGCTACAACGCGCAGCTTGCCCTGCTCGGTACGGCCGGCTTCATGATCACCTTCGGCATGGATCTGTTCAGCTGGTGATGCCCGGTCGCTGCGGCATCGCGGCGTTTCAGACCGGCAGTGTCGGCTCGCCGTCGCCCCAGTGCAGGATCACACCGCAGCCCTGCGTTTCGTTCAGGTCGATGCGTTCGAGCGCTGGAATCAGCGGCGCCGCCATGCTGCGGATGCGTTGCGCAATGCCGGCCGTGTCGGCATCGTCGGCGCCCATCAGTTCATGCAGCGCTTCGTGGTCCAGTCGCTCGAACAGCGGCGCGAACTGCGTCTTCACATCGCCGAAATCGACCGTCCAGCCCATCACCTGATCGAGCGGTGCCTTCAGGTGGAGGCGCAGCGTGAAGGTATGACCATGAATGCGCCGCCGCGCGTCGTCCTCCGGCGCGTGCCTGAGCCGGACTGCACTGTCGAGCGTGAAGGCCTTCCACACGCGGTAGTGCGCGCCATCGAACTGGGCGCCGCAGCTGGCGGTTTCATAGACGGTGACCCACGCCAGGCCGGGTAGCGCGGGCCGGAGACGACCCCAGATCCATGCCGCGATGTTTTCGCTGGTTGGATTGTCCAGCCCCGGAATGTCATTCAGACAGGCGAGATGGAGCTGCGCCTGCAGCGGCGCCCACAGCGCGTCGAGTCCGTCGTGGTCGACGCCGGTCGCATGCAGCAGCACTTCGAAGCCGTGGCCGTGCATGCGCCCGCACTTGTGGCCCGGTGCCACGCGCGGCAACTGATGGGCTGACTGGAACACGTAGCGCCGCCAGACGTAAGCCGTGCCGGACCGGCCCAGCTGAACACCGGCGTACTGCGTGCTGCGCACACCAACCGACTGCAGGCCCGGCAGATCGAGGCTATCCCGGATCCAGCGCGCGAGATTCTCGTCGCTGGGCTGCGCCAGGGTCTGGTTGAGGTGGCGGTAATCGAGCGGCTCGACCACGCGCTGCAGACGCGCCGTCAGTTCGTCGGTTTCTGCGCCGGGAAAGCTTGCCCAGCCGGGCGGCAGGGCGGCACGTACTTCGCCGACGAAGGCGTGGCCGTGCAGGCGCCCGGAACGGTGGCCGTCCGGCAGGTGTCCGACGCTGCGCGCGGCATCGAAGCCGGCGGCAGCAACGTGAAGCAGTTTTTCAGTCATGACGGCAATCCGGATTCAGGTCGGCGCGGCAACGCGGGCAGCGCGGAAGTGTGCCCCGAACATCGTGGCAGCTGTTGCGCGCATGATCATCGGCCGTCATTTTACGGGTCGGGCCGTTCCCGGTCCGGTGGCGCAGTACTATCGGCCATCATTCACCTGCAGGAGTTCATGTCATGTCGATCAGTCTGCTCGGCGCGGTCAAGGCCGTGCCCTGGGATGATGTCATCGCTGCGGCGCCCAGCGTGGTGCAGGGCGCCAACGCGCTGTGGGACCGCGTCGCGAAAAAGCGTCCGAAGGGCGAGACTGACACACCGGTGGCTGCGGCACCCGCCGGGTCCACCATGGATGTGCGTCTGGCCGCGCTGGAACAGGTGGTCACCGAACTGCAGAAAGAGGCGCTTGCGTCATCGCAGCTGATCCGTTCGCTGGCCGAACAGAACGTCCAGCTGGTGAGCGAAATCGAAGTGCTGCGCCTGCGTTCGCGCGTGCTGCTTGCGGCGGCCGTCCTGTTCAGCGTGGGACTGGCGGCCAGTCTGTACTTCTAGCTGGCGGGCGGCTGAGCCCGTCACCGCGGCGGTCCATGTCCGGTCCGGCATCACGCCCCGTTCATTTCGCATGGACATCCGGACCTCGCGGCTCATCCTGCGGCCGATGCCGGCGGACTTTCTGCGCGCGTCGTCCGAAGGCGGCACACCGGCGCGACTGTCTGCGCTGATAGGTCTGAATGTGCCGGCCGACTGGCCGCCCGAAGCCGAACTGGCCGCGTTGCGCCTGAGCGATCTTCAGCTCGACCCGGAAGGCCTGCCATGGTCGGTGCGCGCCGTGGCGCTGCGCCACAGCGGTGAAATGATCGGTCACGCCGGCTTTCACTCGCGCCCGGCCCCCGGCCATCTCGCCGCGTGGGCGCCCGAGGCGGTGGAAGTCGGCTACGTGATCTACCCGCCGCACCGGCGGCAGGGATACGCGCACGAAGCGCTTGTTGCGCTCATCCACTGGGCGCATGTCGAGGCGGGCGTGCCACGCTTCGTGGCGTCGGTATGTCCTGAGAACCCGGCGTCGTGCGCGCTGCTGGCACGTGTCGGCTTTCGGTGCATCGCCTCTTTCACCGACGTGCTTGATGGTCTGCAATACGTGATGCTGCTCGATCGCCCTCGCCTGGTTGATCTGTCCGGGCGGTAACCGCGCCGCATCCGGAGCCGCTCAGTCCGGCAGACCGAACACGATGACCGCATCGCCCTGCCGATAACCCCAGATCGCACTGCCGCCGGCAGCCACCGCCACGTAGGACTTGCCGTCGAGCGCGAACGCAATCGGCGGTGCGTTCACGCCGGCGCCGGTCTGGAAGCGCCACAGCCGCTTTCCGTTCAGGCTGTCGAAGGCCGACAGGTGGCCGTTGCCTTCGCCGGTGAACACCACGCCGGACTTCAGCGCGAGCACGCCACCGACCAGCGGCTGATCGGTCCTCACGGTCCACTTCAGCTTGCCGCGCTGCTTCAGGTCGATCGCCGCGAGCACGCCCCATTTCGCTTCGTCCGACGGTTCCATGCTGTCGTAGCGGTGCGCCGGTTTGTCCGCGGTGGCGGCACTTTCCTTGATCCAGTAGCGCATCGGCATGTGCATCGCGGCGACGAAGGCCAGGCTGCGTCCGGCGTCGACCGCTGCCGGCGACCAGTTCACGCCGCCCGCCACGCCCGGGGTGATGCGCGTGCCTTCCGTCGTGGCGGCGGCGAACAGGTTGTCCTGCTGCACGAAGGGCTCGGACTTGTACAGCAGCGCGCCGCTTGCGCGGTCATGTACGTAGAACCAGCCGAGCTTGGACGCCTGACCGACTGCCGGCACGACGCGACCGTCGGGTTCGCGGTGGTCGAACAGAACCGCCGGGCTGGCCACGTCGTATCCCCATTTGTCATGCGGAATCTGCTGGAAGTGCCAGGCGTAGGCGCCGGTCTTCGCGCTGATGGCGACCAGCGATGCTGTATACAGATTGTCGCCCGGGCGCGTGGTGTCGTTGATCTGCGGGCTGGGGTTGCCGGTGCCGAAATACAGCAGACCGGTCCTGGCGTCATAGGCCGGTGCATTCCACACCGAGCCGCCGCCGTATTCCCACGCGTCCTTGTATGTGTCGGCGCTGGCGCGCTCGGCTGCGATGTTGCGGTTCAGCGGCAGGCCGTCGGCGGTCTTCTCGACGAAATCGCCCTCCCAGCCCCCGTCCTGCGGCTTGCGCACCGTGTCGAACTGCCACACGCGCTGACCGGTTTTCGCGTCGAAGGCAGCGAGGAAGCCGATTCCGCCGTATTTTCCTGCGATGCCGACGACGGACGCAAGCTGCCCGGCCCGGCCCGGCACGTCGAGGTGCAGGCCGTAGCCGACCCCGTTTATGCCGACGATCACCTTGCCGTCGACCACCAGCGGGGCGGCGGCTGCGCCGACGCCGGAACCGCCGCCGACCTCACCCTTGATGCCTTCGCCGCTTTCCGTCGCCGATGCGTCGGCACGCGCCAGTTCGATGTCCCAGTGCGGCTTCCCGCTGGCCGCATCAAGCGCGATCAGTCGCGCGTCGACCGTGGCGATGAACACGCGGCCATCGTCGAAAGCCACACCCCGGTTCGCCGGGCCGCAGCACACCTTTTCCGTGCGCTTCCTGTGCGTGTAGCGCCACAGTTCGGCGCCGGACCGTGCGTCGAGCGCCACCACATGCGAGCCGGGCAGCGACACGTACATCTTTCCGCCCGCCACCAGCGGCGTGGCCTGGAAGGTCTGCGCGATGCCGCTCTGGTAGATCCACTTCGGCACCAGTTTACCGACGGTTTTCGGCGTCAGGCCCGGGATGTCCGCCAGGCGCGTATTGGCATGGTCGAGGCCGAAAGTGGGCCAGTCACGGTCGGCCGCCTGGGCGGGTGAGGTGACACAGCAAAGGGCGAAGGCGGCGGGAGCGAACAATCGGTGCATGGCGCAGGGGCATCTCGGGAAAGACGCGATCATAGGCCGGGTCACGGGAGATGGGATGCGTCATTCGATGTCCCGCGATCAACTGTTCGACGATCCGTCACCGCGATACCTAGTCCGTTCGGATCAGGGTTGTGGCGATCCCACCTCAAACGGTTGTCACTTTCGTCCCCTACGCTCAATCAATAGTGCTGTCCTTATGGGACGGGTTTAGTTATCCAAAATCGACATCAGGGGCCATTTCAATGCGCAAGTCCTTCATCGCTGTCCTGCTGGCTGTTGCCGGCACCCATGCTCAAGCTGATACCGTGGCGCAGTGGAATTTCAATTCCGTCACTGCCGACGCCAATACCGCCACCGGCACCACCAGCCCGTTCGTCGGCGCTGGTTCGGCGTCGTTGATCGGCGGCGTCACCAGCTCGTTTGCTTCCGGTGATGCGACCGGTGGCTCTTCCGATCCTGCCACGGGCGACGATTCCGGCTGGCAAACCACCACCTACGCCGCGCAAGGTGCTGGCAACAAGACCCGCGGTGTCCAGTTTGCTGTCAGCACTGTCGGCTTCAATGATGTGGTCATCAACTACGATCTGCGCCACAGCAACACGAGTTCGCGTTACGAACAGGTTCAGTACAGCCTTGACGGTGTCAACTTCGTCGATTTCATGACATTCGACGGCAATGCCGGAGACACCTGGTTCAAGGTGCGCACGGTTGATCTGTCGGCCATCGCCGGTGCCGACAACAACGCCAGCTTCGCCTTCCGCGTCGTTGCCGCATTCGCGCCGAGCACCAGCGCCTATGTCGCTTCCAACCCCACCGGAACCTACGGTACCACTGGCACATGGCGGTTCGACATGGTCACCGTCAGCGCCGCACCCGTGCCCGAGCCCGAAACCTATGCGCTGATGCTGGCCGGTCTCGGTCTGGTGGGTGCGCTGGCCCGTCGCCGCAAGTAAGTCAGTCCCGCAGCGACCGTCCGGCTATTCTCGCCACGCGGTCGCTGCCTCGCCGGGTTGGGGCCGAGGTACACTTGGTCCATGTCTTCTCCCGCCTTTGCCCACCTCCGGGTCCATTCCGAGTATTCCATCGTCGACGGCATCGTCACCCTGGATGCTGCCGTCAACGCAGCGGCCGGCGATGGCATGCCGGCGCTGGCCGTTTCCGACCTGAGCAATGTGTTCGGTCTGGTCAAGTTCTACAAGGCCGCTCGCAGCAGGGGCGTCAAGCCGATCTGCGCGACCGATGTGTTCATCACCAATGATGCGGAGCGCGACAAGCCCTTCCGGCTGCTGCTGCTGGCGCGCAACCGCGAAGGCTACGGCACGCTGTGCCGCCTGCTGACGCGCGCTTATCTCGAGAACAAGCACCGCGGCCGGGCGGAAATCCGCCGCGAATGGTTCGAGGCTGGCGACACCGGCGCGGCGGGCCTGATCGCGCTGTCCGGCGCGATGCAGGGCGACGTCGGCCTGGCGCTGCTGGCCGGCAACATGGATTCGGCGCGCAAGCTGGCAGCCGACTGGGTGCGCCTGTTCGGCGGTGACTACTGCATCGAACTGCAGCGCGCCGGGCATCCGAACACAGAAGTCTATGTGGCGGATGCCTGCACGCTGGCGTGCGAGGCTGACATCGCCGTGGTGGCGACGCATCCGGTGCAGTACATGGCGCCGGATGACTACAAGGCACATGAAGCACGCGTGTGCATTGCACAGGGCTATGTACTTACCGACAAGCGCCGGCCGCGCGACTTCACCGAGCAGCAGTACTTCAAGAGTTCGGCCGAAATGGCCGAACTGTTCGCCGACATTCCCGAGGCGCTGCACAACACGCTGGAGATCGCCCGCCGCTGCAACCTGACGCTGACCCTGGGCAAGAACTACCTGCCGCAGTTCCCGACGCCGCCCGGCGTGACGATCGACGACTTCATGGTCGCCGAAGCAAAGGCCGGCCTCGAGACGCGGCTGGCGTTGCTGTTTCCGGACGAGGCGGTGCGCGCGTCGCGGCGCGACGAGTACGAGGCGCGCCTGACTTTCGAGTGCGACACCATCATCCAGATGGGTTTTCCCGGCTACTTCCTGATCGTGGCCGACTTCATCAACTGGGCCAAGAAGAACGGCGTGCCGGTCGGGCCGGGTCGCGGCTCCGGGGCCGGCTCGCTGGTCGCCTACTCGCTGGGCATCACCGATCTCGATCCCCTGGCCTATGCACTGCTGTTCGAACGCTTCCTGAATCCGGAACGGGTGTCGATGCCCGACTTCGACGTCGACTTCTGTCAGGACAAGCGCTGGATGGTGATCGAGTATGTGCGCCGGAAGTACGGTGCCGACGCGGTCAGCCAGATCGCCACCTACGGCACGATGGCCTCGCGTGCGGTGATCCGCGATGTCGGCCGCGTGCTCGACATGGGCTACAACTTCTGCGACCAGCTGTCGAAGCTGATTCCGGTGGTGCAGAACAAGCCGCTGTCGCTGGCCGAGGCACGCGAACAGGCGCCGCAACTGGCCGAGCGCGAACAGAACGAGGAGGAGGTGCGCGAACTGCTGCGCCTGGCCGAGCCGCTCGAGGGGCTGGCGCGCAATGTCGGCATGCACGCCGGCGGCGTGCTGATCGCGCCCGGCAAGCTGACGGACTTCTGCCCGCTGTACCAGCAGGACGGCGACGACGCGGCGCCGGTCAGCCAGTTCGACAAGGATGACGTCGAAGCCATCGGCCTGGTGAAGTTCGACTTTCTCGGCCTGCGCAACCTGACCATCATCGAGCTCGCGGTCGATTACATCGAGCGCATGACCGGCGAGCGGCCCGATCTGCTGAGCCTGCCCTTCACCGATCCGGCGGCCTACCAGGTGCTGAAGGAAGCCAACACCACGGCGATCTTCCAGCTGGAATCGGAAGGCATGAAGAAGCTGCTGTCCAAGCTGCAGCCGGACCGCTTCGAGGACATCATCGCCGTGCTGGCGCTGTACCGTCCGGGCCCTCTCGGCTCGGGCATGGTCGATGACTTCATCCTGCGCAAGAAGGGTCAGCAGGCAATCGACTACTTCCATCCCGATCTCGAAGGCTGCCTGTCACCGACCTACGGCGTCATCGTGTATCAGGAACAGGTGATGCAGATTTCGCAGATCATCGGCGGCTACACGCTCGGTGGCGCGGACATGCTGCGCCGGGCGATGGGCAAGAAGAAGCCGGAGGAAATGGCCAAGCACCGCGAGACGATCGCTGCCGGTGCCGCCACCAAGGGTTACGATCCTGCGCTGGCCGAACAGCTGTTCGACCTGATGACCAAGTTCGCGGAGTACGGCTTCAACAAGTCGCACACCGCTGCCTATGCCGTCGTCACCTATCACACCGCCTGGTTGAAGGCGCATCACTGTGCAGCCTTCATGGCAGCGTCGCTGTCGTCCGACATGGACAACACCGACACCGTGAACATCTTCTTCCTCGACGCGAAGAAGAACCGGCTGACCGTGCTGCCGCCGGACATCAACCAGTCCGAATACCGTTTCGTGCCGGTTTCGCGCAGCGAAATACGCTATGGCCTCGGCGCCGTGAAGGGCACCGGCGAACAGGCGGTGAGCGCCATCATCGAGGCGCGCACCTGCGGTGGCCCGTTCGTCGACCTGTTCGACTTCTGCCTGCGCGTCGACCGACGCATGGTGAATCGCCGCACGATCGAGGCGCTGATCCGCGCCGGCGCCTTCGACGCGACGCGCGAGGGCGCCGACCCGGACCGCAACATCCTGATGTCCAGCGTTGCACTTGCCATGGAAGCCGCAGAGCAGGCGGCAGCCAACGCGCATCAGGGCGGCCTGTTCGACGATGCACCTACGGGCGTCGGCACCCGGGCCCCCGAGTACGTGAGCTGCAAGCCGTGGAGCGAACGCGAAAAGCTGCAGAACGAAAAGCAGGCGCTCGGCTTCTATCTATCCGGGCATCCGTTCAACAGCTATGCGCAGGAATTCTCGCGCTTCGCGCGGCGCAAGCTGGCGCAGCTCGAGTCGTCGCGCGACCCGACCGTGGTGGCCGGGCTGGTCGTCAGCTCGCGCGTGCAGATGACACGCCGCGGCAAGATGGCATTCGTGGTGCTCGACGACGGCACGGCGCAGGTCGAGGTGTCGGTGTTCAACGAACTTTTCGACGCCTCGCGCAACAAGCTGCGCGAGGACGAGGTGCTTGTGATCGAAGGCCGCGCGCAGTTCGACGATTACTCCAATTCCATGCGCGTGGTGGCGGAAACACTGCTCACGGCAGGCGAGGCGAGGGCGCGTTTCGCGCGCCGTCTCGAACTCAAGTTGAACGGCGAAGTGGCGGCGGCGGGGGGGGCTCATGCGGCCTGTGCGCGCCTGCGCACGCTGCTCGAGCCGTTCCGCGCCGAAGGCGGATGTCGCGTGCGCCTGCACTACAGCACTGCGCAGGCGCTCGCGCCGCTCGATTTCGGTGAGCAGTGGCGCGTCCGGCTCGACGATGCGCTGTTCGACGGGTTGCGTGACTGGCTACCTGCGTCCTCGGTCGGCGTGACCTACGCCTGAGGCGGTCACCATGAAGACGCGCCTGATCAGCCCGGCCCTGCTCGACGAACTGACGGCGCGCGCGCAAGCCAGCCCGCGCCGCCGCATGAACGAGAACTTTCACCCGGACGATGCCTTTCCGGCGCATCGCCTGCTCAACGCCGTCGAGCCGGACAGTTACGTGCGTCCGCATCGCCACCTCGACCCGACCAAGGACGAAACCATCCTGTGCCTGCGTGGCCGGCTTGGTTGCATCCTGTTCGACGAGGCGGGCGGCGTGCAGTCGACGTACGTGCTCGAGCCCGGCGGCACATGCGGCATCGACATTGCGCACGGCCAGTATC
>JAGNYW010000085.1 GCA_017984755.1 Methyloversatilis sp. | reverse complement strand
TAGATCGCCCCCTCGAGCGGCTTGGCCGAACGCCACTTCCTGGCGCGTCCGGGCCCGGCGTTGTAGCCGGCGCTGGCCAGCACGGGGTGGTCGTCGAGGCTGTCGAGCACCAGCCGCATGTAGCTGGTGCCGAGCAGCAGGTTGGTGTCGGTATCGGCAATCTGCGACGGCTTGTAGCCGTTGAGGCCGATTTTCTTCGCCACCCACTGGCCGGTCGCCGGCATCACCTGCATCAGGCCCTGCGCGCCCGCCGACGATTTTGCGCGTGTGATGAACCTGCTTTCCTGCCGCATCAGGCCATACACCCAGCTCAGATCGAGCGAGCGGGCGCGCACGTGCGGTTCGACTTCGGCACGCAGCGGCGCCAGATATCGCAGTGCGTAGTCGTGTTCGGACACGGTGCGATCGGCGCTGCTGATGGCGCGGTCCCACAGCGCGTGACGCAGCGCGACGTGGGCCGACGCCAGCAGCGTGCGGTCATCGGCCTCGCGGATCGCCCAGTTCCACTCGCGTACCGCTTCGGTGCGAAGATCGAGTTCGAACAACTTGAGCGCACGCACGATGGACGGCATGCGTTCGACCCGCCGCAGTTCATCCGCAGTCGGCGCCGCAGCCTGCGGCGGCAGGCGGTGCGGCTGATCCAGCTCTTCGCTGGCCAGCAAGCCATAGAAGTTGGGCTCTCCGGCAATGCGCCGATAGGCAGCGTGCGCCTGATCCACGTGGCCCGTCGAACTGCGTGCCCGACCGCCCCAGTAGATCCACTCGGGTTTGCCGGCGAGGCTCTCCGGCATGAGCTCGATGATGTCGCGCAATACCCGCCAGCTGCCGGCGCGCAGCGCTGCACGCGCGCACCACGCCAGCGCTTCTTCGCCACGCAGCGCGCCATCGGCTGACCGACACCACTGCAGCGCCCGCGCATCGTGTTGCTGGGCACCCTGCCAGCCCAGTTGCTCGAAGGCGTAACCACGTTCTTCTGCACTGAAACGGTGGGCGATCACCTCCAGACTGCGCTCCGCACTGCGTGCATCGGTACGTGCCTGACGCGCGATCGCCATCAGCGCAAGTTCGCGGCTGCGCCGGGTGATCGAAAAGTTCGCCGGCTGACGGTCCAGCCAGCGCGACGGATTGGCGACGATGTCGTTGAGCACGCTGCCGCCGGGCTGGGCCGAACGCTCGAGCAGCGCGAGCGTACTGCCGGCCTGACCGGGACGACGCAGTTCCATCTGGCGCCGGGCGCGCGTCCAGATGTCGTCTTCGCTCAGGCGGCCGGCATCGAAAAGGATCGCAAACACCGGACCGCATTCAGCCGGCGCGTCATGAAAGGTATCCCACAGAATTTTGGCTTCATCGAGCGCACCGGCATCTGCGGCATCGAGGCGCGCACGCAGCGCATGGCAGCGCAGATCCGCCTCGGGCGCCGGGGAGCTTGCAGGCAGCTGTGCGTACTGGACACGGTAGTCAGCCCATTGCTGGTTCTTCGCCAGCAGACGCAGCCAGTCGGAACGAAGGCGCTGTGCCAGCAGGGTGCCGGCGTGACGCTCGAGGAATATCGCGACCGTGTCGGGAGTCGCCTGATCGAGATCCAGACGAAGTCGGTAGTACTCGATGTAGGGCGCAAGCACATGAGATTCGAGCCCGGCCGCGTTCCGCTCGAAGGACTGCCGGTTGCCCGCGCCGAAGGCGTCGCGCGCTGCCAGGAAGGCAGTATCGCTGCCGGCCTGTACCGCAGTGACGACGAGTACCAGGGCGCTCATGACCAGGGTACGCAGGTGTGGTTGCATTGGCATCTGCTATCTTTTTCCTCGTTGATGCTCATGATACCGCCCGCCCATGAATGTTCCCGATGAACGCGAGCGCCGACGCGCACTGAGGTTGTCGATTGTTCAGCGACGCGAAGCCATGAGCGGTGCCGCGCTCACACCGCTGCATGCCGCCATCGCAGACGGTCTGAGGCTGCTGCTGACGCAGCTCGCACCCGCATCGATCGGCTTCACCTGGCCCTACCGGGCGGAATTCGATGCTGTGGCGACGGTACGCGCCTGGCTGGCCCGGGACCCCGCTCGCTGGGCGGCGCTGCCGGTCGTGGGCATACGGGGCGAGCCGATGAGCTTCCGGCGCTGGACGCCGGACACGCCGATGGCGACCGACCGCTACGGCATTCCCTATCCGGCCGAAGGCGATGCTGTCGTGCCGGCGCTGCTGTTGATTCCCTGCAACGGCTTCGACGCACGTGGTTACCGACTGGGCTACGGCGCCGGCCACTTCGACCGCACTCTGGCCACGCTGCAACCGATGCCCCGCACTGTCGGCATCGCCCTCGAAGACGGCCGCATCGACGATCTTCAGCCGCAGCCGCACGACATCCCGATGGACTGGATCGTCACCGAACAGGGGACGTTCGGCCCGTTCAAATAAAAAAGCCGACACCCCGGGGTGCCGGCTTTTGTCCTTGCAACGATCGACTCAGCCCGCTGCGACCCGAATCCTGTCGGTACGGATCATTTCTCCATGACTGCCTTGAGGTTGTCCAGCCCGCTCTTGTAGACACCGGCGACCGCGCTCAGCGCAGCCTCGTCGTCCTCCCCCTTCGGCGGATCGTTGTTCATGTACTTGCGGTAGAACGCACCACGCCATTCGACCAGTGCGGTACCGCCGTCGCCGGCCTTGACGGTCAGGTTCGAGCTGTAATTACTGACCGGCAGCGCGCCGCCGTCCCTGGCGCGATAGGAAAACTTCCTTGCGCCGTCATCCAGCGACTCCAGCGTTTCCACCAGCTCGCCACCACCCTTGAGCTTGAGCGTGCGTACCGAGCCTACCTCGCTGCCATTGGTGACCGTAGTGCTTTCGACCGCAGGATGCCAGCCCTGGAGCTGCGTGAAGTCCTTTACCTTGGCCCACACCGCGTCCGGACTGGCCTTGATGATGATGGATTCGAAGGCCTTCTGGCGCGTCGGGCCGTGGGCGTGGGCGAATGTCGCTGTCAGCGAAGCCGCCAGCATGATGAGGAACGCCGAAACTGCACGCATGGTTTCTCCCGGTAAGTTGAAAATGTCTGTTGCGAAAACTCGCGACGATAACGACAAGCGAGTCGCCAATCAATGCGGTGCAGGCATCCGGTGAATGAAACGGCCAAAGCCGCGCGGGTTTCGCCCGAGATCCACCGTGTGCAGCAGCCTGCCGGTCTGCGCATCGAATACGCCCACCTGATCGTCCATCCAGCTGACCACGAGCAGTCTGTCACCCGTCACGGCGACGCCTTCGGGATAAACGACCGAGGGCCAGGTGGCGACGACCTGACGTCGCACGGTGTCGATCACCGACACACTGTCAGCCTGCTGGTTGGTGACATAGGCCCGCCGTCCGTCATCCGAAAACGCGATGCCGTAGGGGCCCTTGCCCACCGGCAGTGTGGCGACCGTGCGTGCTTCAGCCGTATTCACCACGGACACGTCATTGCTCCAGACGTTCAGCACCCACAGCGTGCGCCCGTCAGCCGACAGTTCGAGCGCGAACGGGTGCTGACCGACTGCGATGACTCCGGTCTGCTTGAGCTCACCGATATCGAGCACACCGACCGCATTGTCGTCGCGGTTGGCGACATACGCGGTCCTGTTGTCCGGCGCAGCAACCAGGCCTGCAGGCGCATTGCCGACCGTGATCTCGCCCAGGGCCGCATGGGTCGCTGCATCGAACACCAGCACGCGATGCGAAAACCAGTCGGCTACCAGCAGGCGACGCCCGTCCGGCGTCACGGTGATGCCGACCGGGCTGCGTCCGGCAGGGATTTCGCCCACCACCTTGCTCGAAGCGAGATCGATGACTGTGATGCCGGCGCTGTCCGGACTACTGACGAAAGCCTTGCCGGCGGTCGCGCTCACCCACACGCCGGCCGGCGACTTGCCCGCCGGCAGCGTGGCGACAACGCGCGCGGTGTCGACATCGACCACGCTGACGTCGTGCGACCCCTGATTCGTGATGTAGGCCACGGCACCGGCCAGCACCTGACCGGCCAGCAGCATGTTGATCAGGCCGGCGGCCAGCAGCCGTGTCATCCGAGGAACAGCTTGTAGGCCGGGTTGTTCGTTTCTTCGCGCCATGCATAGCCGAGCGTATCGAGAAACACCTGCAGCGCGGGCAGGTCACCCGGCGGCACCTGCATGCCGACCAGCACGCGACCGTAGTCGGCGCCGTGATTGCGGTAATGGAACAGGCTGATGTTCCAGTCACGGCTCATGGCGTCGAGAAACTTCATCAGTGCGCCCGGCCGCTCCGGGAATTCGAATCGATACACCTGCTCGTGCCCGGCTTCCGGACTGCGGCCACCCACCATGTAGCGGACATGCAGCTTGGCCAGCTCGTCGTCGGTCAGATCAAGCGCCGGATACCCGTGCTCGCCCAGATGCTGCACCAGCG
>JAGNYW010000051.1 GCA_017984755.1 Methyloversatilis sp. | reverse complement strand
AATGCGTTCGCCGACCGTACCGTCGGCAGAACACAGTGCCGGTGCAGCGGTTTCTGCGCTGGCCAGGAAATCGGCCACCTGCATGCGATGACCGTCGCCATGCAGACCGACATTGCCGGGCTTGAGCGCTTCCACGTCGAGCCGGCAGGCGCGCAGGAAGGCCTGTTCGAGTTGTGCCGGAAGGGCGTGCTGTCGTGCTTCGGCCGGCAGCGTCATCAACATGCGATCTCGCCCGCCGCGGGGCAACGGCGCAGCAGATCGTCAGCGAGCATTTGTGCGATATTCACGCTGGTGACACTCTGCAGCCCCTTCCAGGCCGGGATGCTGTTCACCTCGAGCACGGTCAGCCGGCCATGATCGTCGCGCAGGATGTCCACGCCCGCATAGTCCATGCCCGTTGCGCGAGCGGCATCCACCGCCAGCCGGGTCAGCGCCTCGTCCGGCGGAATGGCCTCGCAGCGCCCGCCCTGCGACACATTGTTCAGCCAGCTCCGGCCCTTGCGCAGCATGCCGGCGACCGGCTTGCCATCGACCACCATGACGCGCCAGTCGCTCCATTCGCCCAGCGCGTCGCGCGAGCGCGCGCTGTAGCGCTGCATGTACCAGACATGACCCACCAACTCTGCCTCAGGCAGTGCGTCACCAGCGCCGAGCCGCATGATGCCCTCGCCCTGCGACCCGAACAGCGGTTTCACCAGTACGTCGTGGCCAGCCGCGAATTCACGCATCAGTACGGCACGCGCTTCGCTTTCGCTCTCGCTGACCCAGGTCGGCGGCGTCGGAATGCCGGCGTGATGCAGCAGCACGCTGGTCATGGCCTTGTCCACGCTCTTTTCGATGGCACGTGCGTGGTTGTATACCGGAATGCCCAGTTCGCCCAGGTAGTGCAGGAAATCCATGCGCAGCACCACCTGCTGCAGCGAACCGCCGGCCACGCCGCGGACGAACACGGCATGCGGCAGCTTCAGCTCGAAGCCGGGCATGACCACGCCCGAAATGCCGCGCTGCAGGTCGATATGGCATTCGCCCAGACTGACGTAGCGCGCAAGCAGGCCGCGCGCCTTGAACGCCTCGCACAGCCGCTTGCCGTGCCAGCCCGGTTCGTCGGTGATGATGGCGATGTCCGCCTGCTGCGCGCCCATGCGGATTACTTGCCCTCGCCGAACGAACGGGCCAGCAGTTCAGCATTGATCTGCCCGGCGCGGAAGCTCCTGCCGGTGCGCAGATTGCTCACGATGACGCGCGCCGGGGCGAACAGCATCGGGTCGATCTTGTAGAAGTCGTATTTCATTTCCTTGAACACCTCGGCAAACGGACGGCCGTAGTCGCGCGACGACGACGACGGAAGCTTCTGCGCCAGATCGGCCGCCGAATCATCGTCGCTGTCTACATACAGCTGCGCCACGCCGCCGAACAGGATGGCGTCGTTGGTGCGGCCCATGGCATTCAGGAAGTCAGGCGCAGGCGGGGCGACCGGTGCGCTGGCCGAACCGTCGACCACCTGGGTCAGCGGGAAGCCGAGGGCATGCACCTTGTGCAGCGCCACTTCGAGCACCCGGCCCACTACCTGCACCGTGCCGGCCAGACTGCGCGTCGGTGTCAGGATCAGCGTGACGGCGTCGTCGGCCACGTTGCAGTCGCGGCGGATCTTGGCCAGCACTTCGGCCGGCGGCTGGCGATCGACTTCCAGCACCAGCACGGCGTGCTTCGCGTCGTCCTTGTAGCCCAGTTCGGCGAACAGGGGTTCCTTCACCGCCAGCGCGCGGCCGGGGCCGGAACCGAGCGCATGAAACGCGTCCTTGCCCTCGCCGTGCGAAAGGCTCCAGCCGGCGTACTGGCTGGCCAGACAGGCGACGACCGGGTGGGTCGAGTGCACGTTGATCACCAGCGGCCAGTGCGCATCGCGCGTATTGAAGGTGACGGTACCCAGCCCACCCATGCAGATTTCGGTGATGCGCCGGCCGGCCTCGATGCCGCCGTGGCAGTGGATGCCGGCGTCGATCACGCGGCCGCCACCGGGCAGGGCGTCGACCTTGATTCGCAGGGCGTCTGCGTCACGCAACAGACCGTCCACCAGCGCCTGCACATGTTTGCCGACGCTGGGTTGGGCGCCGGTCAGGACCGGGCCATGTTCAGCAGTAGTCATTTTTTCTCCTCGGGGAAAATACGGTTTCCTTCATCATCTGTCCGGATGCATGCCCGAACATGTTCAGCATCATTCTTTCGCGTTCTCGCAGCAGCGAAGTCACGTGTTCCGTGTCCGTGGCCGTCGCATGCACCGTACATAGCGGCGCTGCTTCCGCCACGAGGCTGCCGGCCGCCGGCCGGTCGGTACACCACTCCGGCCACGCGACGTCCGCCGCGATCACGATGCATTCCGGAGCATAGATCACGCGCGTGCCGCGGAATGCCTCGTCCGGCAACATGACCAGCCCGTCCATACCGGTCGTGCATGCAGCGACATGCGCCGCAAAAAGGCCGCCCTGAACGCGCGATTCGTAAAGCGCCATCGTGGCGGTCGGTCGCGGGTTTATTTCGACCACGACATGACCGCCGCTGCCCATCACGAGATCCGCGCCGTTCAGCCCGCGCAGACCGAATTCCCTCGCCATCGCATCGACATCGCGCGCGATAGCCGCGCTTTGCGATTCGTCGAGCGGCAGATCACTGACCGCTTCGCACCACGCAAATGGTCCGGCAACACTGCCCGGGCGCTGGCGGGTGACCCCGATCACCCGACCGCGAACGCCGTCCGCCAGAAACAGCACGGACGCAGCGTCGCCGTCGATGCGGCGCTGCGCATAATTGCCGGGCGGGATGGCCTCGCCCGCGCGAGCCAGCCGTACGTGGGAGCCGCCGCATCCGCCGATCGACTTGAACAGCCAGCCGGCATCGGCGGCGCCATCGATCCTGACCGGAGCGAACGATACGTCCGCAGCCCGCAGCCCTTCGGCAATCCGCTGCGGCGTCTTGCAGCGTCGGACGGTCGCTGCATCGTTGCCCGCCAGCGGCGCGAACCTGAGCAATTCGTCCAGCAACTCCGGCCGTCGCTCGAAGCCCGAGCCGGTAATGACGCCATGCCAGCGTCCGCCCAATGCGGCAACCTGCGCAGGCAGATCCCGGTCGAAACCGCTTCCGTCAAACCTTGCCTGCACCGCACGTTGCGCGAGCGCGACGGTGTCGGTGTCGGCAAACGGATCGACCACGTCGCATGTCCAGCCTGCGCCGGCGCATGATTGCGCAATCGCGCGCGCGTTGCCCGACACGATGAGCCAGTGCGGCACCGGCGGTTTTCCGCATTCTCCTGTGGTGATCGCGGTTTCAGGCGACCAGTTCGCGCGCTGTCGCGAAGGCGTCGCGGAAGTCGAGATAGACCGGCTTGTCCGTGTTGATCATGCGCTGGAACAGACCGCGCTGGCACAGGTACTTCACGTTGCCGATGGCCAGCGCACCGATGCCGACCGCCTTGCCGGAACCGGATTCAAGCGGCTTGCCGTCGTCCATCACGCCCAGGCCTTCGACACCGGCCGGCGGGACGGCATTGACGTCGGCCGCGACCAGCAGGGCCTTGGCGGACATCAGCTGCGATTTGCTCAGCACCTGGATGCCTGCTTTGGCCGTGCACAGGATGACGTTGGCCAGAGGCATCAGGTTTTCCTTCTGCTCGCTGGAACCCGCTTCGACCGGTTCGACCGACGAACCGTAGCGCGTGTTGACCACTTCCGAAGCCACGCGGGCGCGCATCGCGCTGGAGTGGCTGCCGACCAGCACCTTGGCGCCGGCGCTCGAAGCCAGCACGGCGGCCGCGGTGCCGACCGGGCCGGTACCGCCCAGCACCAGCACGGTCTTGCCCTCCAGGTCGGTGTTGTGGGCCTTGTGCAGCTGGCGCTCCACGCAGGCGACGAGCGCAGCAGCCGTCGTGAATGCGCCGCTCGGGTCGGCGAAGACCGATACCTCGAATGGCGGCACCATTGCGTTGCGGCAGGCATCCAGCATGTCGGCTGCCAGACCGATGTCACGGCCACCGATGAAGATGCCGGTGCGCTTCACGCCATTCGGGCCACGCGAAAAGATGGCGTCCTGAGTCAGACCGTAGATCTGGTCGAGGCCGACGCCCGAGTAGGGCATCAGGACCTGGTAACCCGCGTCGCACGCCATGTTCACGTCGAACGGGCTGATGTTGTTGGTCGGGCTGAACATGTGCAGGATGTACGGGTTTTCCATGGTCTGTCTCACTCTTTCCGCCTAGAAGGCTGCGTATTTTCGTTACGTCGTTATCAGGCTCGGCCAGCCGCGCCCTTGTTGATCAACACCGGGCGCGGGCCTTTCGTTCAGCCCGCCATCTCGCTCCACTGCGCACCTTCGTTGCGCGCAGCACAGATACTCAATTGCAGTCCCGCCGCCTGCGCGAATCGTTCGCGTACCTGGCGAACCATCGACTGCGCTTCGGATTCCGACGACACCAGCGCGAAGCCGGTCGGGCCCCACGAACTCTGGCCTGTGCATGCGGCGCCGAGATCGTCCATGCAGCCGGCCACGCTGCCCACCAGCTTGCTGGTGTATCGGCCACCCTGAGCGGGTGCGAAGTAATCACCGACGCACTGCTGCAACTCGTTCATGGCGGCACCGAACATGTCGATGTCCCGTTCGGCGAGTGCCGGCAGCGCACGCATCAACACCAGCCGGCTCAGGCGGTCGGACACGCCGGGCGCATAAGGCGGCAGCGCGCGGAACGCGTCCTTTTCCGCCGCACCGTGCAGGCCGCGACAGTCGTGATCGAAGATGAGCACCATGCGCCAATCTTCGGGAAAACGCATCTGTGCGACGATGGGCGGCGGTGCGTCGAGTGCGCCGCGCCCGCCGTCGACGATGAATCCGCCCTTGTCGAAACTGCCGATGCCGATGCCCGAACGCGCGCCGCGGTCAAGCAGACTTGCCACATTGCGCGAATCGAGATCCAGCCCATGCATTCGGGCAACTGCCATCCCGACCCCAAGAGCAAGTTGTGTGCCGGAGCCTAGCCCCGAGTGCGACGGAATGGCGTCCAGCACCGTGATGCGTGACGCGGGCAATTCGAAGCGCTGGCTGAGTTCCCGGGCGTAGCGATAGGCGCGCTCGGAATCATGACCGCTCACTTCGAGCGTGTCAGAGGGGCGTATCTCCACCACCGTGCTCAAGCCCTCCAGCGTGAGGCCGACGCTGCCGAAGCGGCGACCAAGGCTGCCGTCGAGGTCCATGAAACCCATGTGCAGGCGCGCGGGCGCCCGGACTTGCAGGGCGTGGGCGGTCGCGTGCTTGGCGTTCATCGCTGTGTTCATTTGCTGTGGAGTCGATGATTATCCCAAATTCGGGCAGGTCGCTGGAAATGGTTGGCGGGGCCGTGCGTCGTGGCTGTCCGAAGCATCAGGCGCCACGCCGTTTCCGGATCGTGCTGTATCGCATGTGAAACAGATTGACCGCGCCTGCGGCGGGCACTCGGCGTGTTGCACTGCCGCGAAAACCCCGCGGCCCGCATCGACTTTTCGCTTGTTGTATCGTGGCGGTTGAGGTCTTCGACCCAACTGATGAAACGGATGATTCATGATCAATGAAACAGCTCCGCGCGTCGTCGCCGAAGTGGCCTGTCCGCTGTGCGGCCACGCCTGTGACGATCTGAGCATCGATACAGCCGGGGAGACCCTTGCGGTGGTGGCCAACGGCTGCGAGCGGTCGCGTGAAGGCTTTGCCCGTCTCGGCAGAGGCGCTCCATCGGCCACGCCGCGCGTCGATGGCAAGCCGGCAACGCTCGAAGAGGCCTGTGCCGAGGCGGCACGCATTCTTGCAGCCGCGTCCCAACCCGTGTTCGGCGGCATGGCGCTCGATGTCGGCGGTGCACGCGGTGCGATGGAACTGGCCGACCAGGCAGGCGGTGTCGTCGATCACATGAACAACGAATTCGGCTGGCGTGCCAGCCGCGTGGTGCAGGATGGCGGCGGCATCAACACGACGCTTGCCGAGGTGAAGAACCGGGCAGATCTGATCATGCTGGTCGGTACCGATGCCGTCGGCGTCCATCCCCGCTTCTTCGAACGCTGCGTATGGGTCGAGGAAACAATGTTCGATCTGCAGCCGGCCAGCCGCCGCATCGTCTATCTGGGCGGCGGCCTGGATACTGCGCCGGGGCGGTCGCCGCACGGGCGCGCGCCTGACGTGTTCGATTTCGATCGCAGGCGCATGCCGGAAGCGCTGTCGGTGATCAACGCGCTGATCGCGAAGCAGCCGGTGAGCGGCGAGGCGCCGCTCGGCATCGCACTCTCGCGCTGGCAGGAGCTGGCCGATGCACTGCGCGCCGCGAAGTATGGCGTGGTCGTCTGGGCCGGCCCCTGTTTCGAGAAGTCGCAGGTCGATCTGAACGTCGGCGCCATCGTGGGCATCGTGCGCAAGCTGAACACGACCACGCGTTGCAACAGCCTGCCGCTGGGGGGCAACGACGGCGATCTGTCCATGGGTGCCGTGCATACATGGCAGACCGGTTATCCGATGCGCACCAGTTACGCCAGCGGCTCGCCGAAATACGATCCGGTGCACAACGGCATCGATCGCCTGCTCGCAACCGGTGAAGCCGATGCGCTGGTGTGGCTGAGCAGTCTCAATGACAGCGTCGCGCCGCCGGATTGCAGGGTGCCGACGGTGGTGATCGCGCCCCCGACGCAGAAGCTGATGTCCGAGCCGCGGGTATTCATTCCGGTCGCCACGCCCGGCATGCATCATGCGGGTCATTTCGTGCGCACCGACAAGGTTGTCACCTTGCCGCTGCAGGCCTTGCGCAACACCTCGCTGCCGTCGGCAGGAGATGTCGCTGCTGCCATAGCGGCCCGGCTGAAGGAGGTGAAGGCGTGAGTGTCATCAAGCTTAGCGGCGGTCGGGTGATCGATCCGGCCAACGGCGTCAACGATCAGGTGCGGGACATCTACGTGCGCGACGGCCGCATCATCGCAGCGCCGGACGCGTACGACAGGATTTCCGCCGAGTACGACATTTCAGGTCGCATCGTCATGTCGGGCGCCATCGACATGCACAGCCACATCGGTGGCGGCAAGGTGAACATCGCGCGTGAAATGCTGCCGGAAGACCACCGCGGAGACCCGGTGGAGCGTACGGAACTGACGCGTTCGAGCTGCGGCCATGCTGCACCGGGCACGCTGGCGGCCGGCTATCGCTATGCCGAGATGGGTTACACGGCTGCTTTCGAGCCGGCCGTGCTGCCGATCAATGCACGCCAGGCGCACATGGAAATGGGCGATACGCCCATGCTCGATACCGGCGGCTACGCCATGCTGGGCAGCGATGACTTCCTGCTGCGCATGCTCGCAGCGAAGGAGGACCAGCAGGCCATCAACGACTACGTTGCATGGACGCTGAACGCGACGCAGACGATAGGCATCAAGGTGGTGAACCCGGGTGCGATTTCCGCGTTCAAGTTCAATCAGCGCAAGCTCGATCTCGACGAGCAGAACGCTTACTACGGCATCACGCCGCGCGAAATCGTCAAGGTGCTGTCGCGCGCAGTGCATGAGCTCGGCGTGTCCAAACCCCTGCACGTGCATGCCAGCAACCTCGGCGTGCCGGGCAACGTCGATACCACGCTGGGCACCATGGATGCGGCCGAAGGTCTGCCCATCCATCTGACGCACATTCAGTTCCACAGCTACGGCACCGAAGGCGACCGCAAGTTTTCCAGTGCGGCATCGCGCATCGCCGAGGCGATCAACAGCAGGAAGAACGTGACGGCCGACGTCGGCCAGATACTGTTCGGCCAGACGGTGACCGCGTCCGGCGACAACATGGTGCAGTACCGCAACGCCGACCATGGTTCGCCGAAGAAGTCGGTGATCATGGACATCGAGTGCGATGCGGGTTGCGGTGTGGTCCCCTTCAGATACAAGGACCAGAACTTCGTCAATGCGCTGCAGTGGGCCATCGGTCTCGAAATCTTCCTGATGGTCGATGATCCGTGGCGCATCTTCCTGACGACGGACCACCCCAACGGCGCGCCCTTCACCACCTATCCGCATCTGATAAAGCTGCTGACGGACCGCAGTTTCCGCAACGCGATGCTCGATACGATAAACCCGGATGCGCGGGCGATGAGCGCGCTGGCGGGTCTGGATCGCGAGTATTCGCTGTACGACATCGCGATCATGACGCGGGCGGGTCCGGCGAAGCTGATCGGCCTGCCCGATCGCGGCCATCTGGCGCCGGGTGCCGCAGCCGACATCGTGGTGTACAGGGAGGATGCCGACCGCGAGCGCATGTTCGAGAAGCCGGAACTGGTGTTCAAGGACGGTGAATTGGTGGTGCGCGACGGCCGCATCTTCAAGGTGGTGCGCGGCGGCACGCACGCTGTGAAGCCCGAGTTCGACATCGGCATCGAAAAGAAGATCAAGCCGTATTTCGAACGCTTCCACTCGGTGCGCATGAACAACTTCAAGATCAGCGACGACGAGCTGTGCGCCTGCGGTGGCGGCAGCAAGCTGATTCCGCACGCCTGCAGGAAACGGGGTTGAAACGATGATCATCAATGGCGTAGCAATCGACGACACCTTTGCCGAAGCCTTCGGCATGCGGGGCATCCGCCTCATCATCACCGCGTACAACGAAACCTGGGCCATGCATTCCGCCACGGCGCTGACCGGTTTCGCGACCTCGGTGATTGCCTGTGGCGCCGAGGCCGGCATCGAACGCATGATGTCGCCGGACGAAACCCCGGACGGACGTCCGGGCGTATCGGTGCTGGTGTTCGCGGTATCGAGCAAGGAACTGATCAAGCAGATCGAACGGCGTGTCGGCCAGTGCGTGCTGACCAGTCCGACCAGCGCGATCTTCGCCGGTCTGGACGAAGGGGATCCGGTGCCCATGGGCAAGACGCTGCGCTATTTCGGCGATGGCTTCCAGACCTCCAAGCAGATAGGCGGCAGGCGCTATTGGCGCATTCCGGTGATGGACGGCGAGTTTCTGGTGCAGGACACGGCGCGCATGGTGAAGGCAGTCGGCGGCGGCAATTTCCTCGTGCTTGCCGACACCCAGGTGCAGGCACTCGAAGCGTGCGAGGCGGCCATCGTCGAAATGCGGAAACTGCGCGAAGTCGTGATGCCCTTCCCGGGCGGCGTGGTCCGCTCCGGCTCCAAGGTCGGATCGAAATACAAGGCGCTGTCGGCATCGACCAACGACGCCTTCTGCCCGACCCTGCGCGGTGCAACCAAATCCGAACTGGATGAGCGCATCGGCGCGGTGCTGGAAATCGTCATCGACGGCCTGACCGATGCGTCGGTGAAGAAGGCGATGGAAGTCGGCATGCGCGCGGTGTGCCGGATCGGCGCAGCCGGCGGCATCCGCCGCCTGTCGGCGGGCAACTACGGCGGCAAGCTCGGCCAGTTCCAGTACCACCTGCGGGAGATCCTGTCATGAGCGCACTGGTATTCACGCTGCGCAGCGCGCCGGCGCAGCGCGTCGATGTCGGCATGCTGAGTCCGGCTGCACTGGCTGGAAAATCGGTGGCCGACATCGCGGCCATCCAGCTGAATGTGGGCAAGCGCGTCATGCGTGTCGATGCACTGTTCGACATTGCCGGCGACGATGCGTCCGACGTCGTGTTCCGCGGCGACTGCGGCAAGCTCGAACGCATCGGTGCCGGCATGAAGGCAGGCCGTGTCACGGTTGAAGGCGATGCAGGTCCGTATCTCGGCCAGGGGCTGCTCGGTGGCGTCATTGCCGTCAGCGGTTCGGTGGCTGCCTTCTGCGCGACCGGCATGAAGGGCGGTCGCATCGAGGTCGCAGGCGATGTCGGTGAATCCGCCGGAGGCGCGATCCCGGGCGAGATGAAGGGCATGGCCGGTGGCCTGCTGCTGGTCGGCGGCAACGCCGGCGACCGGCTCGGTGACCGCATGCGGCGCGGCCAGATTCTGGTCAGCGGCAACGCCGGCGACTACTGCGCCACCCGCATGATCGCCGGTACCATTGCGGTGGCCGGCACGCTCGGTGCGTATCCGGCGTACGGCATGCGGCGCGGCACGCTGATCGTCAATGCGCTGCCGGCGCAGATGCTCCCCGGCATCGTCGACTGCGGGTCCCACCGACTCGGCTTCCTCAGCCTGCTCTATTCGAGCTGGAAGGGCTTGCCGGGTCCGTTCGGCGCACTCGATGCCGGCGCCTGCACGGTGCGTCGCTACATGGGCGACATGGCCGTCCTCGGACGCGGCGAGCTGCTCGTTCGCGCCTGATGACGGACCCCGGCTTCTGGCCCGACTCGGCGCATCGTCTGGTCGGTCGCAACGTGCATGGGCGTGCCATCGTTACCGACGCGCTGCTGCGCGACTGGCTGATGCGGCCGGAACTGGCGCTGGTGGAGGAGAGCTGCGCTGCAGAGCGCGCGCTGGCGGGCAGTCTGCAGGACGCGCCCGCACGCATCGTCGAACATGGTGAGATCGCCGCCATCGTCGATGGCGATGCGCGCGACAACTGGTTTTCCTTCCTCGCCTTCCGCGACCGCGTGCTGGCGTCGCCCGACATCGAATCGGCCTGGCTGGAACTGTTCCTCGACGGGCTGTCGGGCGTTGCGCCGCTGTTCGTTCCGCAGCTGACGCAGATCATCCTGCACGGCCTGCTCGAGGACTGCGAAGGCAATGACGGGGCGCTGATGTGGCGCGCGGCCGAGCTGTTCTTCCGCAGTCAGCAGGCAACGCCGCAGTCCGGTCGCGTGCTGCTGGCCGATGCCGAAGTGCTGGGTGACTACGCTGAAACCGGTGGTTTCGGCAACATCGGCAGGCTCATCCTGCAGGCCGGTGCCGTGCCGCGTGCGGCGAACCTCGATGTGCTTGACGCCGACAACGCCGCGGAACTCTATCGCCGGGTCGGCCGCCGTGCCGTGCTGCCGCTGAATTTCGGCCAGCCTGCGCTGACCTCGCTGTGCCGTGTGATGGAGCGCTGGATCGCGCACTTCTACGGCTGTGCCGTCACGCTCACGCCGCAGAAGGACATCCATGACGATCACTGGGCCTGGCACATCGGACTCGATCGCGAAGCCATGGATCTGCTCAACACCTTGTACGACGGTGGCGAACTCGCGGCTGACCGCATGTCGCGCATCGTTGCACTGTTCCGTCTCGACTTCGCGGATCCGCAGGACATGCGATCCGAACTGCGGCGCGACGGCGAAGCACGGCCGGTCTGGCTGGCGCTGGCGATGGATGAGGACGGACTGGTGCAGATGAAACCGCAGAACCTTCTTCTTAACTTGCCACTGGCTGCAGCGAACTGAACGCACACAGTGTGCAGCATCCTCCGGGGCGAGTTTTTGACATGCAACGCTCATTTGATTGACATGGCACAAGGCCATTCCGAGCGCACGAAAGAAACCCGCTCCTTCGCCGGTCAGCATCCTGGTTGTCTTTGCCCCGGATGACCCCGGTACCATTACTTCCGGCGGGAGAAGGCTGAAAGGGGCATCGGCAATGGCGTCCCGCCACCCGCATGTCGTGACCTGATTACGTGGGTGCAGGGTCGGGCTGCGACTGACCTTGATGAGGGCGTCCCGATGATGCTGCACTTCGCCTGGCCAATTGTGACAGCACCCGAATTGCAGGGTGCCCCGGCTCGCCTGCCTGCCTGCGGTCGATGCTTCGGTTCCGCCGCCTGTCGCAGGGCCGCTGCAAGGATTGCTCTACCCGAACACCGCTCGACCGTGAGTGACGTCGAATGATGAATGTGCTGACGCACTTCCTCGGCGGGCTCGGACTTTTCCTGCTCGGCATGTGGTTGATGACCGATGGTCTCAAGCTTGCCGCTGGCCCGGCGCTTGAACGCATCCTCGCCGAGTGGACGCGCACGCGGGCGCGCGGGCTGCTTTCCGGCATCCTGGTCACCGGGCTGGTCCAGTCGTCGAGCGCCGTCACCGTTGCCACCATCGGTTTCGTCAACGCGGGTCTGCTGACGCTGGGGCAGGCGCTGTGGGTGATCTTCGGCAGCAACGTCGGGACCACAATGACGGGCTGGCTGGTTGCGCTGGTCGGTTTCAAGATAAGCATCGAGGCGTTCGCGTTGCCGCTGATCGGTCTTGGCATGCTGTTGCGCCTGTCCGGCGAGAACACGCGGCGTGCGGCGGTGGGCACGGCAATCGCCGGCTTCGGGGCACTGTTCGTCGGCATCGACGTGCTGCGCGAAGCCTTCGGAGACATGGGTACCCGGATCAACCTCGGAGACTGGATCGGCGACGGCATGAGCGGTGTGGTGGCGGCCGTTCTGGTCGGCATCATGCTCACCACGTTGATGCAGTCGTCCAGTGCGGCGATGACCGTCGTGCTGACGGCCGCCGCAGGCGGCGTGGTGCCGCTTTCCATGGCTGCGGCGGGTGTGATCGGCCTGAACCTCGGGACCACGGTCACGGCAATCATCGCTGCACTGGGTGCGACGGCGAACGCCCGGCGCACCGCGGCGGCGCATGTGGTGTTCAATCTGGTGACCGCAGTCGCCGCATTGATCCTGCTTCCGGTCCTGCTTGCGCTGGTGGCCTGGATGACTGACGTGCTTGCGCTCGATCCGTCGGCTGCAACCACGCTGGCTGCCTTTCACACGACCTTCAACCTGTTTGGCGTGCTGCTGATGTGGCCCTTGTCGATGCGATTGGAGCGTCTGTTGCTGGCGCGTTTCCGGACCGCCGACGAAGACGAGGGACGCCCCCGACACCTCGATGCAAATGCGCTTACCGTACCGGCACTTGCACTCGATGCGCTGGTTCTCGAAACGCGCCGAGTCGGGGCGATCGCCCGGCGCATGGTGCTGATGGCGCTCGATGGTGCCACGCCTGCAGCGCTGACACGCCAGCAGGCGGTGTTCGACCGGCTGACCCGCACGGTTGCGGGCTTTGTCGTGAACATTCACCGCAATGTGATGAGTGCTTCCAGCGGAGAGCGTCTATCACGTGTGCTGCGTGAGCTGCGCTATTACGACACCATCGCACGCATGGCGGGCCCGATTGCCGCAGGCCTCGACGGACCTCAGTTTTCCGGATCCGTCCGCCAGCACCACGAACGTTTCCGTGCAGGCGTGCGTGCATGGATCGATGTCGCACTACCCGGTGACGAGCATCAGGTGTTGCCCGCGGTTGCAGCACTTCCCGATTCGCTGATGATTGACTACGCGTTGCTGAAGGATGCAATCCTGCGCGCCGCCGCAATGGAAGAACTTGACATCGAGCGGATGGATGCCGCGCTCGAGGGCGCGCGTGCGATGCGTCAGGCTGCGGAGCAGGCGTTCAAGGCGCTGTCCCTCCTTCATCGCATCGAGTCGTCCGGAGGTTCGGCTGGCATCGATGAAGCCCGCAAGGACCTGCTATCCGAGTGAAGAGTCGTCGCTTCGCTTCCTGATACCGCCGCAGACATGGCGTGAGAACCGCTGGTTCAGGGGGCTGCTCGGGTCGTCCGTCTCAAGTCCCTGTCCGTGGCACTTCGGTTGGCATGGAGTGGTTGTCAGCTGCGGCCAGACACAGTGCTTGGCGGCGTTGCCGAAAGAGCCGGTGCGCGACGATCAGATGTGCAAATTGCCGGGCGCGCCGCTGATGATCCGCACCTGCTCCGGCGGCGGCGTGAGGGTGGATGGGGCATTTCCATCGGCAAGCCCCCGCCGGTATCGAGCGGGTATGCGCGGTCACGCGCCACGGAAATGCTCATGCGGATCCGCGCAGTCAGGCAGAACGGAAGCGGTGACCTGACCGGTCCGGTGGCGCATGGACGCAGCAGGGTGAAAGCGGTGCTCGATGGCAGGGTAACCCTGCAGCTGTGGATGAAGCCGATTGCGATGTGCGCAAGGTCGGCAGTGCATCCGGTCGAATCCGGTGCGAATGCGCAGCGCGTCGTCGCTTTGCTGCATTGCAGTGAGGCTGCCGCTATACTTTCGCGCCGTCTGCTACCACATCGCTTTCCCAATTGTCCTGCCTTTCCCTCTCATCATGATAGTCACCAAGCCTGCGGTCCGTCCGGCCAGACCGTCCTTTTCGTCCGGGCCCTGCGTGAAGCGTCCGGGCTGGACGCTCGATGCACTGAGTGACGCATTCATCGGACGCTCGCACCGTGCAAAGAATGGGCTCGCCAAGCTCAGGGAAGTGATCGATCGCAGCCGTGCGGTGCTCGGCGTGCCGGACGACTACCGCATCGCCATCGTGCCGGGGTCGGACACCGGCGCAGTCGAAATGGCGCTGTGGACGCTGCTCGGTGAACGTGGCGTCGATTGCCTGGCGTGGGAAACCTTCGGGTCGACCTGGGTGACCGACGTCGAGTCGGTGCTCCGGCTCGCCGGCGCGCGCGTGATGGCTGCGCACTTCGGGTGTCTGCCCGACCTGCGGCAGGTGGACTGGAGCAACGACGTCGTGTTCACATGGAACGGCACGACGGCCGGCGTGCGCGTGCCCGATGGCGACTGGATCGCCGACGACCGGGCCGGTCTGTCGATCTGCGATGCCACGTCGGCGGCTTTCGCCATGGACCTTCCGTGGCCGAAGCTGGACGTGACGACCTGGTCCTGGCAGAAGGTGCTGGGCGGGGAGGGCGCTCACGGCATGATCGTGCTGAGCCCGCGCGCAGTCGAGCGGCTGCAGCGCTTCACGCCGGCATGGCCCATTCCCAAGGTGCTCCGCCTGATGAACAAGGGCCGGCTGCCGGAAGACCTGTTCGCCGGCAACACCATCAACACGCCGTCCATGCTCTGCGTCGAGGACCAGATCGACGCCCTGCGCTGGGCGGAATCCGTCGGCGGACTGCCGGCCCTCATCGCACGCAGCATGGCCAGCCTTTCGGTACTGGAAAAGTGGGTGGCGGCAAGCGACTGGGTGGACTTTCTGGCCGAAGCACCGGCAACGCGCTCGAACACGTCGGTCTGCCTGAAGATCGTGGACCCCTGGTTCTGCAGCCTGCCGCTGGCCGAACAGTGGCGATTCATCCAGCGCATGTGCGAGCTGCTCGATCAGGAACAGGCCGCCCACGACATCGCGGCCTACCGCGACGCGCCGCCGGGCCTGCGCATCTGGTGCGGTGCCACGGTCGACACGGCAGACGTCGCGGCCCTCACGCCCTGGCTGGACTGGGCCTATGGCACGCTGAAACAGGGAGTCACCGCATGAGCCGCGCCATACTTTTCGACTGCGACAGCACGCTGTCAACGATCGAAGGCATCGACGTGCTGGCCGAGCGGGCCGGCGTCGTTGATCAGGTCGTGCCGCTCACCACGGCCGCGATGGACGGACGGCTGAAACTCGAAGAGGCCTATGCGGCGCGTCTCGACCTGATCCGCCCGGATGCCGCGGCGATCGAGGCGCTCGGCCGGAGTTATGTGGCGACCCGCGTCGAAGGGGCGACGCAGTCCATCGCCGCGTTGCGCATGCTGGGCTGGCAGGTGCATGTGGTCAGTGGCGGCATCCGCCAGGCCGTCCTGGCCATTGCCCGCGATCTGGGCGTGCCTGACGAACAGGTGCATGCGGTCGATCTCGTGTTCGACGAAAACGGCGATTACGCGGGATTCGATCAGAATTCGCCGCTGGCACGCAGCGGCGGCAAGGCCGAAATCTGCCGGCGCGTGATGGCCGGCGCGGATTCCGTCGTGATGGTCGGAGATGGCATCACCGACCTCGAAGCCGGCGAAGCGGGTGCCACCGTAATCGGTTTCGGCGGTGTGGTGAGGCGTGACATCGTCGCCCGTTGCGCACCGTTCTTCATCGAGCAGGCCGATCTGCGCGAAGTGGTGCGACTGCTTGCGACGCCGGACGAACTCGCGAGGGTCGAGTCGCTGATGCGCTGAGGGCGTCCCCTCAGCGCGCCGCGCCCGCCTGTCTGCGCAGCGGGCCGAAGCACTGCTCCAGTTCCGGCCTGGAGCACACGATGTGCTGATCACCGTCCGGGTGAAACTTCACATAGACGGTGTGCCGGCGATTGGTGTCGTCTTCGGCGGAGCCGGTGCAGTCGTTCCCGCCGTGATCCTTCATGATGGTCGCGTCCAGCCGGTGAAATCCGTTGTCCGTTCTTTTCGGGTCCAGCACCCACGCAAACTCGCTGCGCTCTTCGCCGCTGACGACACGACCGCTGCCGTCGGGCGAGTATTCGTAGGTTTCGCCGCACTGCGCGGTGTCGATCCAGCTCCATACACCGATGATCTGCGGCGATGCGGTCGCCGTTTCGGCCTGATTCACATCGGCCGGCAGGGCGAGGGCGCTGCCTGCTCCGGCACCCATCACGCTCAGGGTGAATAGACAGGCGGACATAATGCGGACAGCGGGGGGACCAGTGCGCATGGCGGACTCCAGTTCGGATGACTTCCTGACGGAATGGCTGGCGGAGCAGGCTTGCATCCGCATGAATTCGTTGACACGGGGTGTTTGCCCGAGTTCTTTCGTCAGGAACGTTTTTGCGCATCGATGTCGAAGCGGACTGACACGGACAAGGTCCGGACGGCAGAGGCGATGCGTGCGCGTGTCGACGCAGGGAGTCGGTTTTGGTTTTCCGGGGGAATCACACATGGCCAGCAGCGCAGTCATTGCCCATCTGTTCAGCGTCGCGGTCACGCTGTCCGGTTACCCCGGAATGCCGGAGGCCGATCTGCCCCTCGTGCGGTTGATGGAGCCGTCTGCGCTGATAGAGGAAGCCTGCGCGGATGACACCCCCGGCTGCGACAAACTGGTTGCGGTGTATGACCGCGAGCGGCATCAGATACTGATGCGCTCCGATCTCGACCTGCACGACGCATCCGACAACTCCTTCCTCGTGCATGAGTTCGTGCATGTGCTGGAGGCGCGGCACAAGGGTGCGCTGTATCAGCGGGACTGCGAGGCGACCCTGCGCTCGGAGCGCGAAGCGTACCGGGTGCAGAACGCCTACCTGGATCGCGAAGGCCGTTCGGAGCGCTACGGCGCCATGCTCGAACATCGCGTGTGCGCGGTCGATCAGCCGGGCAGCAGTGCCATGAGGCTGGACATGGCCCCTTCCGGATCACGCGACCAGCAGGCGCTGGAAACCTTCATGCGGGAACTCGGCCGGCGCGATTCGTCTGCGGCGCGTCGCCGTTAGGGAAACACTGATTTAACCCCGTCCCCGTAGAATGCTTGGGTCATCCCGATACGCGCAACCGTCCAGATGAAAAAGCAAACCAGCTTCGCCGATCTTGAGTACTCGGCGCGTCGCAAGCCG
>JAGNYW010000084.1 GCA_017984755.1 Methyloversatilis sp. | reverse complement strand
GCCTGCAGTGAGGCCGAGCCAGCGGCCGGTGTGCTCGAGCAACTGGCGCAGCAGCCAGGGCGGCATGCCCAGCAGGTGGCCGCCCGAGTGTTCGATACGGTGGGTGCCATAGCGTTTGCCTGCCGCGTAATGCAGTCGCAGGAAATAGCGTCGATCGAGTTTCCAGTCATCCACCAGGTGCCGGATGGACATGTCCGGCCGGTAGCGGATGCGGGTACCCCGGCGCAGCAGCTCCCGGAACATCATCGCGTCTTCGCCGCCACCGACGCCGAAGCCAGCGCGGTTGTAGCGCGCGTCGAAGCGCAGCGCCAGGTCGTCCCGGAACAGCGACATGTCGTAGGCGATATTGCCGGACCACAGTGGATGGCTGTCGTCGATGACCCACAACGAACGGTCGCCATAGTCGACTGCGCCGAGAAAGGCCTGCAGTTCGTCGGTCATCCACACCGGGCGCTGGTTTGGTGTGTAGTCGATGCCGATGCGTCCGCCCACACACTGCGCACCTTCCACGACCACGGCATGGTGGACCGCGGCAGTCAGGCCGGGGTCAGGAAGTTCGTCGTCGTCGATGAATACGAGGATGTCGCTGTCCAGTGACTCGGCAATCGCACGATTGCGGGCCGGCACGATTCCCTGCTGCGTCTCGGTAACGAAGCGCAAGGCTGCACCGGGCTCGCGTGACAAGGCTTCCAGCACGGCAAGCGTGTTGTCCTGACTGTTGTTGTTGACGGCCAGAATCTCGAACGGAACGGGGCAGTCCTGTGCCCGCATTGCAGCGACCAGCTGTTCGAGTCGGGCGGCTCGATTGTAGGTACAGAAAGCGAAGGTCAATAGCATCTGTGCAGTCGTGGAGCCAGGCTGGGCATGTCCATGATCGGAAATCACTTGCGCGATGACTCGAAGCAGGCGATCAGACGCTGATGAAGTTTTTCAGGCAGCAGACTGGGCAGCATGTAGAGCCACTCCCGCGGGCGCCCGAAACCCACGCTCATCGCGTGTCGGAAGATTACCCGCGCGGCGGGAAGGTCCCGCTTCCAATAGGTGTCGAAACCCTCGCGCAGCAGATTGCCATAAAGCAGTTCGCGGCGGCGCCCTCGTCCGAGAACAGCAGCGAAATCCGGATGTCGTGCGAGATATTGCTGCTTCGCACGCAGCAGGTGGAGCGCCGCACGGGCGCGGTTCGACGACGCTTGGTCGCCGGAGTGGAAGTGATAGAAGGCGAGCACTTCCGGTACCCGCACGATCGGAGACGTGCCACCCATCTCCAGCCAGAGTGCGTAATCCTCGGCGTTCTTCAATGCAGGGTTGAACCCGCCGGCCGCGACGACTGCCTCCCGCCTCGCGAGCGCAGCATGCACCGGCCAACGGCATCCGGCGAAGAGGGTTTCCCGTTTTTGAGGCGTTTCGTAGTCAGGCGGCACAAACGGTTGACCACGACCGCCGGACAGCCCCAGGTTCTGCCAGCCGCAATAGGCCAGTACGGCTTGGGGGTGAGCGCGCAGCGTCGTGCAAAGTTTCTCGAGAAAGGTGGGTGCCCAGGTGTCGTCGGCATCGAGAAATGAAACGCAGTCTGCGCTGGCGCGCGAAAGTCCCGCATTTCGGGCAGCACTCACCCCCTGATTCGACTGGCGCACCACCACCAGGCGGGGGTCCGCCTGGGATTCAAGCCATTCGAACGAGTTGTCGGTTGAACCGTCATCGACAACGATCAACTCCCAGTTTTCGAAAGTCTGCTTCAGTACGCTGCCCACGCTGGTGGGCAGGTGTGCCGCGCCATTGAAACAAGGCATGACGATGGAAACCGCCGGACGATCCGAAGCACTGTTCATCGCATCAACCCTGCACGCCGCAGCGCGTAGCGCGCGATGTCGCTCCAGGCGACATCGTGGCTACCGAAGTAGAGCTTGCGGGCAAAGCTGCCGAGCGAGTCGTGGTTGAACACGGTCAGGCGTCGCAGCCGGTAGGGATCGCCATCCCGCATCGTCCAGCCGGTTCGGGTTGTGCAGGCTGCTGCGTAGCCAGCGCCCCGGACGGCGTCCGCGCAGCGCTCATCCCACGCTCCGTATGGATAGGCGAAACTCGATACGGTCGCCCCGATCGCGTCCTCCAGCGACGCCTTTGAGTCCGTCAGTTCGCGATGCAGCTCGCGGTCATCCAACTCGGGCATGCGTGCATGGCTGACGGTGTGCGAGCCGATCTCCATCCCTGCATCGTGCATGCGACTAAGCTCGGCCGCATTGAGCAGTCTCCCGTCGGGGCGTCCGTCCGCAGGCCACGCGGGTGCCTGTCCAACCGATCCCGACACGATGAACCAGCTCGCATTCATCCCGCGCTTCACGAGTTCGTCACAGGCTGCCAGGTTGTCGATGTAACCGTCGTCAAATGTCAGTACGACGGTTCGCTCGACCGGCTTGTCTCGCAAGGCGACCAGCTCGCCCATGGTGAGCGTTCGGTAACCCTCGGCCTGCAGAAAGTCGAGTTGTGCGCAGAAGGCCTTCTCCGAGACAGCCCACGGCCATTCAGGCGTGCGTCGCCCTCGCTGCAAGGCGTGGTACATCAACATGACCGGGCCGTGTGAACCGGATCGGTCATGCAGGAATCTGGAAATTGGATCGAGCATCATTGCAAAAAGGGCGTGACCGGGAAGGTGCGCTGTTGAGATCAGGCGGAAAAGCGCCATCCAAGATGCTGGTCATAGGCGTACCGTGCCTTGAGCAACAGCTGCTTTGCCCATCTTTGCTGGCGTGGCGCAAGAACGATGGCGCGCTCCAGCATGGTCTGCACCACCGAAGCCACTGCACTCTTTCCGTAACGATCACTGATGAAGCTGCGCCCGGCGCGACGCAATTCATCGCGATAGTCGGGGGCTCCGTGCAGATCCAGCATTGCTTTTGCAAAGTCGAGTCCGGAATCGGCGATCAAAATTTCCCGTCCATGGGTAAAACCCATTCCTTCGGCGCCGACGGTTGTCGTGATGACCGGCAGGCCGTGCGACATCGCTTCGCCGATCTTGCCCTTCATTCCCGCGCCGAAGCGCAGCGGTGCAACCGATACGGTCGCAGCACGCAGATAGGGTGCTGTCTCTTCCACCCAGCCATGAACCTTGATGCCCGCTTCGTCCACCGTTCGAATCGATGCCGGCGGGGCATCGCCGACGATGTCGAGCCTGGCATCGGGCAGCGCGGCACGGACCAGCGGCCAGATGTCCCTGCAGAAGAATTCGATTCCATCGACGTTGGGCTCGTGGCGGAAGCTTCCGACGAAGATCGCCCTCATCGGCCCTTCACGCGGAATCAAAAGGGATTCGTGAATGGGATGAATATTCGGCACCACTGCAACACACAGGTCGGGAATCTCCGCCCGCAACGCCTTCGCGTCGTCCTCGGTAACCGTGATTACCATGTCCGCTGCGCGATAGACGGCGATTTCCTTGCGCTTGGTCGCTTCCGCACTTGCCCTGTCTTCCGGGTTGCCCGTCAACGTCGCCTTTGCCTGCAGTCTCAGGTAATGAACATCGACGGAATCGACCAACATCCGGGCACCTGGCTGATACAGGCGGGCAGCGTCCATCCACTGCATTGCGTAATAAAAGAACTCGAAGATCACCAGATCGTAGTCGGAACGCGCACGCAGGGCCCGCAAGACGTCAGCCGGCAATGGGGTGACGCCGTGGTCAGAAAGGGCGGCGCGGTAGCGACCGATTTCCGCCTCTCCGACGTGAGGCACCTGCCAATCCTGCCCCACCGGACACAGATCCACCTGATGGCCGGCAGCCGTCATCATCCCGAGGATCTGGAAAAAACGCAGATCACCCGACGCACGATCGAACAAGGGGTAAGGGGACACCACCAGTACTTTCACGTTCTAGCTCTCTCCGAACAGCCGTGAGTGAAGACGCCACCAGCGGCGTTTGATTTCGTCATCGCGTACTTCGACCGCGACGCGTCGCAGCCGCTCGATGATCGATGCCGGATACTCGCTGAAAACCGGGTGAAAGATCCGTCGCCCCCACGGCCATGCGCGATGCGATTCAATCACCCGCATCGGGACGTCGTGCGTTTCCGAATTGAGGCCCCGACGCAGCACCCCTACCTTCTGACTGGCGGGGTCGTCACCCCACCAAGGGTGCTGGGTGTGGCGTGTGCAGAAAGGCGTACCGAAGATCTGCGCGTAAACCGGAATCTTGTATTCGAGAAAACCGATCTCGGGGTCGGGGATGTCAACGTAACGTGCGAGAAACTCCCGCGGCAGGCACGAAACAATGAATTCGCAGCACAGCGGGTCATCCCTGAAACCATGGTGCGATTCGACAACCGTCAAAAACTGCTCGTAGTCGCTGCGGTCCTTCGAGCCCGGGCGGGTGTACCACCACCATGGTTCGACTTCGGATACCGGACGCAGACCGGACAGAAGCAACTCCCCCTTGCGCAGATGCGGAAACTGCTTGTTAAGACTGTCGAACACCAGCATGTCCCACTGTGCAACGAATACGGTGTCCCAGGCCAGCGTCTGGCCGCGTACCGCGTACCAGTGCGCGATCATGCGATCGCCGTGATACCACTTCCAGTGACTGTCCTTCGGAAGGTCGAAGACGTAGAAGTCGTCCAGATAGCGCCCCAACTGTTGCTGAAAATCCGGCGCATC
>JAGNYW010000050.1 GCA_017984755.1 Methyloversatilis sp. | reverse complement strand
GCAGTTGCCGCGCATTTGCTGACAAGGGAGGCGCATGCCACTGCCGCCGGATCCGGTTTTCGCGAAGACGGCGCAAGGGCGCGCCGAACTGGAGGCGCGCAGCGGGGCGCTGAACGGCCGCTTGCGCGCGGCACGGATGCCTTCAACCAGGCGCTCGACCTGATGGAAGGCAAGCTCGCGCTCTACCTCGGCCGCAGGGAAGCGGCCCGCATACTGGCAGGACTGAGGATCTGAACGATGAATGCCGACCCGCGCCACCTCGACACCGCCCCGCCGGCCAGCCGCGCACTGCGCATCCTGCTGCTGTGCCACAGCTTCAACAGCCTGAGCCAGCGCATGCACGCCGAACTGGCGGCACGCGGCCACGCGCTCGCGGTGGAGCTGGACATTTCCGACGCGGTGACCGAAGAGGCCGTCGCGCTGTTCCGCCCCGACCTGCTGATCGCGCCCTTCCTGAAGCGGCGCATTCCCGACACCGTTTGGCGCGCCGTGCCCTGCTTCGTCGTGCACCCCGGCCCGCCGGGCGATCGCGGCCCGGCCGCGCTCGACTGGGCGGTGCTCGAAGGCGAAGCGATGTGGGGCGTCACCGTGCTGCAGGCGAACGGCGAATTCGACGCCGGGCCGGTGTGGGCGTCTGCCGCCTTCCCGCTGTCCGCGGCGAGCAAGGGCGCGCTGTACCGCGCCGACGTGACCGACGCGGCGGTGCACGCCGCACTGCAGGCGGTCGACCGCTACCTCGCCGGAGAAGCGCCGGCCGCCGGGCCGCACGGCGACGGCTGGCGCGGCCCGCTGCCGCAGGCGGTGCGGCGCATCGACTGGGCGCGCGACGGCAGCGCCGTCGTGCTGGCGAAGATCCGCAGCGCCGACGGCCAGCCCGGTGTGGCGGACGCGCTGTTCGGCCAGCCCTGCCACCTGTTCGACGCGCACGCCGCCACCGCCGCTGCGCTGGCCGGCGCAGCGGGGGCGCCGGGTGAGGTGGTGGCGCGGCGCGACGGCGCGCTGCTGCGCCGCACCGTCGATGGCGGCGTGTGGATCGGCCACGTGCGCAGCGCGCACGCCTGCGGAGACTGTTCGGCGGAGCGGCCGGCCTTCAAGCTGCCGGCCGCGCTGGCCTTCGCGGCGCAGGCCGCCGCCCTGCCCGACCTCGCGGTGGCGCTGTCGCGCGCCGAAGACGAATGGGGCGAACTGCGCTACGCCGAACACGGCGAGGCGGGGGCGCGCGTCGGCGTGCTCGGCTTCGACTTCTACAACGGCGCGATGTCGACCGCCCAGTGCGAACGCCTGCTCGCCGCGCTGCGCGAAGCGAAACGGCGCGACACGCAGGTGCTGCTGCTGGCCGGCGGCGCCGGTTTCTTCAGCAACGGCATCCACCTCAACTGCATCGAGGCGGCGGCGCACCGCGACGCCGACAGCGCCGCCGACGAATCGTGGCGCAACATCAACGCGATGAACGACGTCGCGCTCGAAATCCTCACCACCACCGACCGCCTCACCGTGTCGGTGCTGCGCGGCAATGCCGGCGCCGGCGGCGCCTTCCTCGCGCTGGCCGCCGACGAGGTGTGGGCGCACCGCGGCGTCATGCTCAATCCGCACTACAAGAACATGGGCAATCTGTACGGCTCGGAATACTGGACCTACGTGCTGCCGCGCCGCCTCGGCCGCGACGGCGCGGCGGCACTGATGCAGCGCCGGCTGCCGGTGGCGGCGCCCGAGGCAGTGCGCATCGGCCTGATCGATCGCTGTTTCGACCGGGGGGGCGCTGGCTTCTTCGAGGCGGCGCTGCGCGAAGCCCGCGCGCTGGCCGCGTCGTACAATCTGCGCGACCGCGTGATGCGCAAACAGCACGAGCGTGCGGCCGACGAAGCCGCGCGACCGCTCGCCGATTACCGCCAGGAAGAACTGTCCCGCATGCATCGCAATTTCTACGGCTTCGATCCCAGCTACCACGTCGCCCGCTACCACTTCGTGCACAAGCTGCCGCACGCGTGGACGCCGCGCCATCTCGCCCCCCACCGCGAGGTCGCAGGTCGATGAGCGCCATGCTGCGCCTGCCCACCGTGCTGGTGGTCGATGACGAGGTGCGTTCGCAGGACGCGATGCGCCGCACGCTCGAAGAAGATTTCAACGTACTCGCCGCCAGCGGCGCCGACGACGCGCGCCAGCAGCTCGAACGGCACGAGGTGAACGTCATCCTGTGCGACCAGCGCATGCCCGGCCTGACCGGCGTGGCCTTCCTCAAGGAGGTGCGCGAGCGCTGGCCGGACGTCGTGCGCATCATCATTTCCGGCTATACCGATTCGGAAGACATCATCGCCGGCATCAACGACGCCGGCATCTACCAGTACATCCTGAAGCCGTGGGTGCCCGATCACCTGCTGGCCACCGTGCGCAACGCCGCCGAGGCGCAGACGCTGCAGCGCGAAACCGCCCGTCTCGATCTCGAACTGCGCACTGCCACGCCCGTGCTGCGCCAGCGTGCCGCGCACAAGCTCGAGCGCGCGCGCAAGACCTTCGGCTTCGACCGCATCGAGCGCGCCCACGGCAGCCCGCTCGATTCGGTGTGCGAAATGGCGGGCCGCGTCGCCCGCTACGACCTGTCGGTGCTGGTGCTCGGCGAATCCGGCACCGGCAAGGAACTGCTGGCGCGCGCCATCCACTACGCCAGCCCGCGCGCGGGCGGCGCCTTCGTCGTCGAGAACTGCGCCGCCATTCCGGAAACGCTGCTCGAATCCGAACTGTTCGGCCACAAGCGCGGCGCCTTCACCGGCGCCTACGAAGACCACATCGGCCTGTTCCAGCGGGCCGATGGCGGCACCGTGTTCCTCGACGAAATCGGCGAAACATCGCCCGCCTTCCAGGTGCGGCTGCTGCGCGTGCTGCAGGAAGGCGAGGTGCGCCCGGTCGGCGGCACGCGCGCGGTGCAGGTTGATGTGCGCGTCATCGCCGCCACCCACCGCGAGCTCGAACAGCGTGTGCGCGAGGGCCTGTTCCGCGAAGACCTGTATTACCGCATCGCCGGCGCCACCTTCACCATGCCGTCGCTGCGCGAGCGGGTCGGCGACATCGAGCCGATCGCCCGCCGCGTGGTCGACGAAGTCGGCATCGAACTGGGCCGCCCCGGCGCGACGCTGACCGACGAAGCCATGGCCTGCCTGATGGGCTACCCGTGGCCCGGCAACATCCGCGAACTGCGCAACGAACTGGCGCGCGCGCTGGCGCTGAGCGACAGCGAACGCATCGAGGCGCAGTCGCTGTCGCTGCGCGTGCTGCACGGCCAGGCCGGCCTGACCGCCGCGGCGCAATCGACGCCGCTGCCGCAGAGCGGCACCCTGGGCGAACGCCTCGACGCTATCGAAGCCATGGTGCTGCGCGAAACCCTGTTGCGTCACCGCTGGAACAAGACCCGCGCCGCCAAGGAACTCGGCTTGTCGCGCGTCGGCCTCAGAGGCAAGATGGTCCGCTTCGGGCTGGAGGGGTGAAGCGGGGGTTTCGGCGAGCACTGCTCGCCGCCCGCGGAACCGGCCGGCCATGCAGGGCCGGCAGTGGGGCAAGGCAGGGGTTTCGCGAGGCCCGACGCCCCGTGCGGCAGACCCGTGGGAGCGGCGCCCTCGCCGCGATTGCGGGTGGACCGGAAGCCGGAGCAATTCCGTGGCCGTATCGCGGCGAGGGCGCCGCTCCCACAGTGCGCCGTTCCCGCCGGGTCGCGGATCGGCAGGCCTTGCTACAGTGCAGGTTCCACGGAGAAGCCTGGCGATGAACGTATTGAGCATCAAGCGATGAGCGCACCCTTCACCGTTCTCTGGCTGCAGTCCGGCGGTTGCGGTGGCTGCAGCATGTCGCTGCTGTGCGCCGACACGACCGACTTCCACGGCCAGTTGCGCGACGGCGGCATCGACCTGCTGTGGCATCCGTCGCTGTCGCTCGACAGCGGCGAGGCGGTGACCGCGCTGCTCGGCCGCATCCTCGACGGCGACCTGCGGCTCGACGCGCTGTGCATCGAAGGTTCGCTGCTGCGCGGGCCCAACGGCACCGGCCGCTTCCACGTCATGGCCGGCACCGGCATCGCGATGATCGACTGGGTGCGCCGGCTCGCCGCCAAGGCGCGCCACGTCGTCGCGGTCGGCAGCTGCGCGGCCTGGGGCGGCGTCACCGCCGGGGGCAACAACCCGACCGACGCCTGCGGCCTGCAGTACGACGACGACCGCCGCGGCGGCCTGCTCGGCGCCGGTTTCCGCGCGCACGGTGGCCTGCCGGTCATCAACATCGCCGGCTGCCCGACCCACCCGAACTGGGTGCTCGACACGCTGATGGCGCTGGCGGCCGACGCCTTCACCGAAACCGATCTCGACACCCTCGGCCGGCCGCGCTTCTACGCCGACCAGCTGGTGCACCACGGCTGCACGCGCAACGAGTACTACGAGTTCAAGGCCAGCGCCGAAAAGCCGTCCGACCTCGGCTGCATGATGGAAAACATGGGCTGCAAGGGCACGCAGGCGCACGCCGACTGCAACACCCGGCCATGGAACGGCGAAGGCTCCTGCACCCGCGGCGGCTACGCCTGTATTTCCTGCACCGAACCCGGCTTCCAGGAACCGGGCCACCCCTTCCACGCCACCCCGAAGATCGCCGGCATCCCGATCGGCCTGCCGACCGACATGCCCAAGGCCTGGTTCGTCGCGCTCGCCTCGCTGTCCAAATCGGCCACGCCGAAGCGGGTGAAGGTGAACGCGGTGTCGGATCACGTGGTGGTGCCGCCGGTGGCGAGACGGACGAGGCTGAAGTGATGGCTTCTGATGAGCTTACAGAGATCAGGTTCAGGCGCTATTCAATTGCCGTCGGGGACTTTGAGGAGGCCGTCGAGGCGGCGGAAGAGGCTTTGCGCCATCCTCCTGACAGTCCTGCGCGGGAGGCGCTTTTCTTCATGGCGATCATTTTGTACGTCCGGCCTTTCTCGGCTAATGAGAAACGGCCCAAGAAGGGAGAGATCCCGCCGTCGGAGCTATGCGTAACGTTGGACGACTTCCTCCCCCTCTTATCGGAGGAGGTTGCGGTGCATCAGGCCTGCGAGTTGTTACGGAATCGCGTGCTTGCACATGCTGAACACTCGTTCTATCCGAGCCGTGTTGATCCGAGAACCGGAGTCATGTCCAGGCAGAGGCCTAGTTTGATGTCACCGATCGTTGACGATGCAGGGGTCCTTTGGCCCTTCGATATTCGATTGTTCTGTTCTTTGGCAAGCAAGCTGGCAGATCAATGCCACCACAAGCGTGCTGACTATGCCCACCATCTTCGTGCTTGATGAGTACATCTTGAAATCGCTGATGTCATGGAAGCAATGACCCGCCTCCTCGTCGGCCCCTTCAACCGCGTCGAAGGTGATCTCGAAGTGACGCTCGACATCGCCGATGGCCGCGTCGCGTCGGCGCACGTCAATGCGCCGATGTACCGCGGCTTCGAACAGATCCTGCGCGGGCGCGAGCCGCATGACGCGCTGGTGTATGTGCCGCGCATCTGCGGCATCTGTTCGGTGTCGCAGTCGGTGGCGGCGGCGCGGGCGCTGGCCGATCTGGGCGGCATCGCGATGCCGCCGAACGGCCGGCACGTGACTAACGTGATCCTCGCTACCGAAAACCTGGCCGACCACCTGACGCACTTCTACCTGTTCTTCATGCCCGACTTCACGCGGCCGGTGTACGCGGCGCAACCCTGGCATGCCGAGGCGGTGCGCCGCTTCGCGCCGCAGACCGGCGAACAGGTGCGCGCCGCCATCGCCGCGCGGCAGCGCTGGTTCACGCTGCTCGGCACGCTGGCCGGCAAGTGGCCGCACACGCAGAGCATCGACCCCGGTGGCTCGACCCGTTCGGTCGATGCCGCCGAGCGGGTGCGCCTGCTGGCGCGCGTGCGCGAATTCCGCAGCTACCTCGAACGCCAGCTGTTCGCCGCGCCGCTCGAACAGGTCGCCGCGCTCGACAGCGAAGACGCGCTGTGGGCCTGGCACGCGCAGGCGCCGCTGGCCGGCGACCTGCGCTTCTTCCTGACCGTCGCGCGCGATGGCGCGCTGACCGGGCTTGGCCGGGGGCCGGGCCGCTACCTGAGCTACGGCGCCTATCCGCAGCCGGGCGGCATGAATGCGCTGGGTGCCGGGGTGTGGCATGCCGGCGTGCTGTCGGCAGTCGAACCCGGCGGCATCCGCGAAGACGCCACGCACGCCTGGCTGAGCGACGCCGGCGGTCCGCAGCATCCGCGCACCGGCGTTACCGCGCCCGACCCGGACAAGGCCGGCGCCTACACCTGGAACAAGGCGCCGCGGCTGGCCGGCGCGGTGGTCGAAACCGGCGCCATCGCTCGCCAGCTGGCGAGCGGCCACCCGCTGGTGCTCGACTTGGTCGGCCGGCACGGCGGCACGGTTTACACCCGCGTCGTGTCGCGCCTGCTCGAACTGGCGCGCGTGGTGCCGATGATGGAAGAGTGGCTGCGCGTGCTGCGCCCGGGCGAGCCCTTCTGCACGCCCGGCCCGCTGCCGGACGAAGGCAGCGGCGCCGGTCTGTCGGAAGCGGCGCGCGGCAGCCTTGGCCACTGGATATCGGTCAGCGGCGGGCGCATCGCCAACTACCAGATTGTCGCGCCGACCACCTGGAACTTCTCCCCGCGCGACGCCGGCGGCCGCCCCGGCGCACTGGAAATGGCGCTCGAAGGCGCGCCGGTGCGCGACGGCGAAACCACGCCGGTGGCGGTGCAGCACATCGTGCGATCGTTCGACCCATGCATGGTGTGCACGGTGCATTGAAGCGCCGGTGCAAGGCCGGCTGCCGTCACGCGAGCCGTACCGACAGGTCGCTGACCGGTCCTCCGCCGTCGGACGCTGCGGGCGCGTCGTGTACCGGTCGCATCCAGTGGCATGTTTCTCGCGTAGCAGGTGTTGTCCAGACTTCATGTGCCGAAGATGAAATCACCCAGGAAGGTGTCCGGCAGCGGCACGCTTGTGCGTCCCATGCACGGATTCTGTCGTCATTCCATCGTGCTGATCGCGCATGTGCTGCTGTGTGCCCCCGCGGGCATGGGGTGGGCGCATGATGCGCCGCCGGCGACGCATCATCTCGATCCGATCGTCGTGGAAGCTCACTACGACAACGCGGTCGGCACGACCGATGCCGCCAGTCAGGGGCGCATCAATGCGCGGCTGATCGAAAGCCGGCCCACGCTGCGCCCTGCCGAAGTGCTCGAATTCGTGCCCGGCGTCATCGTCACGCAGCACAGCGGGGGCGGCAAGGCGAACCAGTACTTCCTGCGCGGCTTCAATCTCGATCACGGCACCGATTTCGCGACCTTTGTCGACGGCATGCCGGCCAATATGCCGACCCACGCGCATGGCCATGGCTACACCGATCTGAACTGGCTCATTCCGGAGCTGATCGATCGCATCGATTACCGGAAGGGTCCTTATTGCGCCGAAGAAGGCGACTTCTCGTCGGCGGGTGCGGCGCGCCTGAGCATCAGGAACACCGTCGAGCGGGGCATCGCCGAAGCCGGCATCGGCGAGGACGGGTACCGTCGCGGCCTGCTGATCGATTCCCGTGCGCTCGGCGACGGCACGCTGCTGTATGCGCTGGAAGCTTCGCGCAGCGACGGGCCGTGGGTCAATCCGGACGATTTCCGGCGCGTCAACGGCGTGCTGCGCTACAGCTTCGGCCGTGACGCCGACCGGACGTCGATCACCGCCATGGCCTATGCGGCGCGCTGGGACTCGACCGACCAGATCCCGCTGCGTGCGGTGCAGTCCGGCCTGATCGGCCGCTTCGACACGATCGATCCCTCCAGCGGCGGCAGAACGCAGCGACACAGCCTGTCGTTCGACACGCAGCGACTGCGCGACGACGGCGTGTTCCGCCTGAACGCCTTCGCCATCCAGTCGGAACTCGACCTGTGGTCGAACTTCACCTATCTGCTGGAAAACCCGGTCGACCTGAATCCGGCCGGCATCGATGGCGATCAGTTCCGGCAGTCGGAAAAGCGCAGGACCTTCGGCTTGGCGACCAGCCGCAGCTGGGACGGCCGGCTCGGGGATCGGTCGCTGACCCATACGCTGGGCGTGCAGCTGCGTCACGACCGGATCGATCCGGTCGGCCTCTACAGTACGGTGCAGCGGGCGACCGTCGCGACCGTGCAGCAGAGCCGCGTGCGCCAGACCAGCGTAGGCCTTTACGGCGAAAGCACCATTCAGTGGCTCCCCTGGCTGCGCAGCGTGGCCGGTCTGCGCGCCGACCACTTCGATTTCGACGTCGAAAGCTCGATCGCGCAGAACAGCGGTCGCGCGCGTGACCACATCGTGACGCCGAGGCTGTCGCTGGTATTCGGCCCGTGGCACAGGACCGAGTACTTCGTGAATGCCGGCCATGGTTTCCACAGCAACGACGGCCGCGGCACCACTGCGCGCGTCACCGCGAAGGGCGGGCTGCCTGTCTCGCCGGTCGATGCGCTCGTGCGCACCCGGGGCGGCGAACTCGGCGTGCGCACCGAAATCGTTCCCGGCCTGCAGAGCTCGCTGGCGATCTGGATGCTGACGCTCGATTCGGAACTGCTGTTCGTCGGCGATGCCGGTGAAACCGAGCCGAACCGGGCGAGCCGGCGCAGCGGCATCGAATGGAACAACCGCTGGACGGTGCGCCCGTGGCTGCTGTTCGATCTGGATGTCGCCGCATCGCGCGCCCGCTTCACCGATCACGACGCCGCCGGGCGCCACGTGCCGGGCGCCGTCGATACCGTGGTGGCGTTCGGCGCCAGCGTGCGCGACCGGGGCCCGTGGTTCGGACATCTGCAGGTCCGCCACATCGGACCGCGTCCGCTGGTCGAGGACAACGCGCAGCGTTCCGCTTCGACGACGCTGGCATCGCTGCGCGTCGGCTATCGCCTGAATCGCGATGTCAGGCTGGCGCTCGACGTGTTCAACCTGTTCGACCGCAAGGCCAGCGACATCGATTACTTCTACGCCTCGCGGCTGCGCGGCGAAGCGCCCGGCGGCGTCGAGGATCGCCACTTCCACCCGGTCGAACCGCGCAGCGCCCGGCTGACGCTGACGACGAATTTCTAGATCGGTCCCGGCCAGGCCGGGCGTCAGCGGCAGGACGAAAAAATGCCCGGCGCGAGGTGGGGGCCGGGCAAAAGGGGGAGGGGTGGCGCAGCGTCTACATTTTCTTCTGCACGTCGCGCGCGGTTTCCTGCACGGCTTCTCCGCCGGCTTCCAGGTCCTTGCCGGCGCCGGCGATGGTATTGCAGCCGGCCAGCGCAAAGCTGACGCAGGCAAACATCAGGGTGATCAGTCGGGTCATGGCAGTCTCTCCGGGTGAATGTTCAGGTGCGTGAGCGCTGTTGCGCGACGGTGGGCAGAAAATCACCCCCTGCCGCCGCTTCGGAGTCGAAGTCACCGTCATTCTCGTGATCATCGATTTCATCGCGGCGCGATTCAGGTTTCAGCATCAGGCCGTCCTCGACCGCCTTCAGCCGGTGGGTCGGCACCGCGAGACGCAGCCCGGCATCGCCGGTGCGGGGTGACCGCACCATGGCGTAGCGGATGGCGCCGTTGCGCCGCTGCACTGCTACCGTCCGTTCCACCACGCCCAGCGTGAGCCCTTCGGCGTCGAACACTTCGCGGCCATCGAGCGACGAGCGCGCGAGGTCGGCTGTCGCTCCGTCGCTACCGATCCGGTGGGAGATGAACAGTGTCCCCAGCAAGGCCACCGTCACCACTGCCACCGCACCGGCGAGCGCGGACATCAGCATGCGTGTTGTCATGGCAGGGTCTCCGTCCGTTTGACACCGCCCTACTGTGCCGGTCCGGCGGCCTGCCGGCTGTCGTCCGCAACGGGTGCCGCATGTAGGACAAATCCGGCACCGGCGATCGGGTACCCTCGAGGTCTGACAAACGGCGGAGGTGTGCGTGATGGGTATTCTCGTTCTGGGTCTGGTGCTGCTGATCGGCGTTCATTCGACGCGACTGGTCGCACCGGCGTGGCGCGACCGGTGCGTCGCACGCTGGGGGCTCACGCCGTGGAAGATCGCCTATGCGGTGCTGTCGCTGATCGGCTTTGTGCTGATCGCCCAGGGCTACGGCGCGGCGCGCATGGAGCCGGTGCTGCTGTGGTCGCCGCCGGTGTGGACGCGCCACCTGGCTGCATTGCTCACGCTGCCGGCCTTCGTGCTGATCGTGTCTGCCTACCTGCCGGGCACGCGCATCCGCGCGAAGCTGGGTCACCCGATGGTGGCGGGCGTCAAGATCTGGGCGTTCGCGCACCTGATCTGCAACGGCACGCTTGCCGACCTGCTGCTGTTCGGCAGCTTTCTGGTGTGGTCGGTGGTCATGTTCGCGACGCTGCGCCGGCGCGACCGTGCCGCCGGGGCGCAGCGCCCGGCGGGTTCGGCGGCGCGCGATGCCGTTGCGGTGGTGGTCGGGGTGGTCGCCTGGGCAGCCTTCGCCGGTGGCTTGCATCTGATGCTGATCGGCGTGAGGCCTTTCGGTTGATGCAACTGCACGCCATGAGCGCGCGCATCGATCGACCGGGCGTGGTTGATCGATGCGTCCGGCAGCCCGACAGCGTCCGCACGACAGGGGATCACTGGCTTGCCGGCGGCATCGTCCGCATCACCATGAAACGGGTATCCGGCACGCACTGCGAACGCGATCTGTCTGCCCACCTCGCTGAACCGATCAGCGAAAACCCCGGCGTGCAGTGCGGCGGATGCGGACCGGACGGCACATTCTCCACGCTGCCCGAAAATGAGGCGTTGCGCGAAGAACGAGATGGGGTGTGCGGATGCGCGGGCTATACATCGTTCGCCCACAGTGTTGTCCACAGAAGCTGTGGATGATGTCGGGGCAGACGACAGGTTTCGGGCCGCGTGTGCGCAATATCTATTCTCGATCGACTGCCTCAAAAATGAGCAACCCTATTGACAGCCTTTTCCGGCGCCGCGCTGCGGCCCGTGTTACCGGGTCATTACGCATTTTGTCCACAGATCCTGTGGATAACCGCGGGCACTGCTGCAGACCTGCCGCGCTGCCGTGTAAGCTCGCGCCCACTTCGAGACAGGATCCGTAAAGTGGCAAAGGTGGTACCCGATGGCTGGCGGGAGTTCGATGCGGGCGACGCGAGTGCAGCGGCCGAGCGCGAACGCGCCACGCTCACCCTGCTCGAACGCGCGCTGCCGGCGGCCTATACGGTCTATCACGGCGTGCACTGGACGCGTCTCGATCAGGGCTTCTCGATCTACGGCGACATCGATTTCGTCATCGTGAATGCGGCCGGCGACATGCTGGCCATCGAGCAGCGCAGCGGCTTCCTCGAAGAAGGTCCGCACGGTCTGGTGACGCGGCACCGCGGGCGCGACCGCAATGTGGCGGTCGGCATCGCGCGCTCGCGCCATGCGCTGCAGAGCCGTCTCGCGGCGCGCCTCGCGGGTGCTCCCGGCGGCGGTGTGCCGGGCCTCGAATACCTGCTGTACTGCCCCGATCACTTCGTGCGCCAGCCGCATACCGCCGGCATCGAACCCGACCGCATCGTCGACGCGGCCACGCGCGACCGGCTGGTGCCGCGCATCCAGGCCATCCTGCCGCCGGGCGAGCATGGCGCGCGTGCGGCAGAGGTGCATCGTTTCCTGCGCGATGAGATCAAGCTCGAGGCGGACGTGAGCGCGCGCCTCGGTCTGGCGCGCGAGCGCGTGACGCGGGTCGCCGGCGGCCTGACGCAATGGGCACGCGCACTCGATTTCTCGCCCTACCGGCTGCGCGTGGTCGGCACCGCCGGCTCGGGCAAGACGCAGCTCGCGCTGGCCGAGTACCGGGCGTCGATCGAAGCCGGCCGCCGGCCACTGTATGTCTGCTTCAATCGTCCGCTGGCCGATCATCTGGCGCGCATCGCGCCGGAGGGCGGTCTGGCATGCACCTTTCATCACCTGTGCGAACGCGTGCTGTCCGAGTACGGCGAACGCCCCGACTACGCGATGCCGGACGCATTCGACGCGATGATCGCGCGCGCGGCCGAACTCGACATCCCGGCGGCGCTGCGTTTCGACACCCTCATCGTCGACGAGGGTCAGGACTTCTCCCCGGCATGGGCGGAGCAGCTGTGGCGTCACGCGCGCGACGATGCGCGCCTGATCTGGCTCGAGGATCCGATGCAGAACCTGTACGGGCGGGCACCGATCGAGCTGCCCGGCTGGGTCACCCTGCATGCCCGCAGCAATTTCCGCAGCCCGCGCCCGGTGGTTCGCATGCTGCAGTCGCTGCTCGAAGGCGTGATGCCCGGGGCGGAACACATCGAAGCCGCATCGCCCTTCGACGCCGACGAGGTGGAGCTGCTGGTGTATGACGGCGCGCATCCGCTGACCCATCGCGTGAAGGAAGCGATCCGCCTGTGCTTCGCCGCCGGCTTCCGCACGGAAGACGTGGCCATCGTGAGCTGGCGCGGACGCGACCAGTCCGAGCTGCTGCGCCACGACCGGCTCGGCGCGAATGCGCTGCGCAGCTTCACCGGCCAGTACGACCTGCTGGGCCAGCCCGAATATTCCGCCGGCGATGTGCTGATCGAATCGGTCTATCGCTTCAAGGGGCAGTCGGCACCGGCCGTCATCCTGGCCGAGATCGATTTCGAAACACTGGACGAGCGCGCGCTGCGCAAACTGTTCGTCGGCGCCACGCGCGCCATGATGAAACTGGTGCTGGTGCTCAGCGAACGCGCCGAGCGGCAGCTGCGGGCGCGCCTGGGCGGGCACTAGTCGACCATGTCCGTGCGCACCGATGTCATGAAGGATTCCGTTCCCGTGCCGGTGCCCGCGATGCGTCGCCGCACGTGGGTGCTGCCGCTGCTGGCGCTGGCGCTGCTTGCGGCCTTCGCGCTTGCGCTGTCGGTCGGCAGCGTACCGGTCAGTGCGGCGCAGCTGTGGCAGATCGTCACCGGCGGTGACGCCGGCATGGCCGGAGAGGTGGTGACCAGCCTGCGCCTGCCTCGTGCGCTGGCCGCTGCAGCCTGCGGTGGATTGCTTGCGCTGGCCGGCGCGCTGATGCAGGTACTGCTGCGCAACCCGCTCGCCGATCCCTACGTGCTCGGCATTTCCGGCGGGGCGTCGGTCGGTGCCCTGCTCGCCATGCTGGCCGGCGTCACCACTGCGCTGCTCGAACTGTCGGCCTTCGCCGGCGCGCTCGGCGCGATGGTGCTGGTGTTCGGCCTGGCGCACGGCGAGGGTGGCCGCACATCGACCCGCCTGCTGCTCACCGGGGTCATCGTGTCGGCCGGTTGCGGGGCAGCGGTGTCCTTCATCCTCGCGGTGGCGAGCGAACAGTCGCTGCGCGGCATGCTGTTCTGGCTGATGGGTGACGCCGGCGCCGCCGGCAATCCGGGGCTGGCGGTGTTGACGCTGATTGCCGGCGTCATCGTGTGCGCACCGCTGGCGCGCGACCTCAACCTGCTGGCGCGCGGCGACTTCACGGCACAGACGCTCGGCGTGCCGGTGGCGAAGCTGCGCATGATGATCCATCTGATCGCGTCGGCGCTCACCGCGGTTGCCGTCACCACCGTCGGGTCGGTTGGTTTCGTCGGCCTGATCGTGCCCCATCTGATGCGCCTGGCGCTCGGCAACGACCAGCGCCTGCTGCTGCCGGCCAGCGTGCTGGCCGGTGCCATCCTGCTGCTGCTGGCGGATACGGCGGCGCGCACCGTCATCGCGCCGGCCCAGCTGCCGGTCGGCGTGCTGACCGCGCTGCTCGGCGTGCCGGTGTTCCTGTTCCTGCTGAACCGACACCGATGAGTGCATCCGACCTGCTGCTCGGCGCACGCAATCTGCATGTCGGCATCGACGGCCGCACGCTGTGTGCTGCGCTCGACATCGACATCGTCGGCGGTGAGTTGCTGGCCATCGTCGGCCGCAACGGCGTCGGCAAATCGTCCGTGCTGACCACGCTGGCCGGTCTGCGCGCGCCGATGTCCGGCGAACTGACGCTCGATGGCCGGCCGCTTGCCGGATTCGCGCCGCGCGACCTGGCCCGCCGCCGGGCGCTGCTGCCGCAGGGCCACGAGGATGCCTTCGCCTCGACTGTGCTCGATACCGTGCTGGTGGGTCGTCATCCGCACATCGGCCGCTGGGCCGACGAGAGCGCCGACGACATCCGCATGGCACTCGACGCACTGGCCCGGCTGTCGCTGACCGGCTTCGAATCGCGCGCGCTGCACACCCTGTCCGGCGGCGAGCGCCAGCGTGTGGCCATCGCCGCGCTGCTGGTGCAGGACGCAGCGCTGTGCCTGCTCGACGAACCCGTCACCCACCTCGACCTCGACTACCAGATGGAAACGCTGTCCCTGTTCGCCGGCATGGCGCGCGAAGAGGGTCGTGCCATGGTCGCCGTGCTGCACGACCTGAACCAGGTGCTGCGCTTCTGCGACCGTGTGCTGCTGCTCACCGGCGCGGGCGAATGGGTGTGCGGACCGGTCGACGAGGTGCTGCAGTCCGACATCCTGTCACGTGCGTTCTGCCACCCGCTGCGCGAATTGCGCGACGGCGGGCATCGCTATTTCGTGCCGGCATGATGCATGTCCTTGCAGCGGTTTCCGTGGGAGCGATCCATTGATCGCGAATGCGCGTTCGGCGAACCCCTGCGAGCGATCGCGCCTGCGATGGTTGTTCTGCCTTGCGCTGTGCTGCACGGCGATGCCCGCCAGCGCCGACATCCGGGTCACCGACGACGCCGGCCGCAGCGTCGTGCTGACGGCACCGGCCCGGCGCATCGTCAGCCTGGCGCCGCACGTGACCGAACTGCTGTTTGCGGCCGGTGCCGGTGCGCGGGTGGTCGGCGTGGCCGAGTACAGCGACCACCCGGCGCCGGCCCGGGCGTTGCCGCGCGTCGGCAGTTCGGGTTCGATCGACCTCGAGGCGGTGCTCGCGCTGAAGCCCGATCTGGTGATTGCCTGGCAGACCGGCAACCGCCGGCAGCAATATGAACAGCTGGAGAGGCTCGGCATCGCGGTCTTCCTCAGCGAGCCGCATGCGCTCGACGACATCGCCGGCACGCTCGAACAGTTCGGCGCGCTGGCGGCGACTGCGGCCGACGCGAGGGCTGCCGCGCAGGCGTTCCGCCTGCGGCGCGATGCGCTGGCAAGGCGCTATGCGGATCGCTCCCCCGTAAGCGTTTTCTATCAGATCTGGGACAAGCCGCTGATGACGATCAATGGCCGCCACCTGATTTCGGAAGTGATTGCGCTGTGCGGCGGACGGAACGTGTTCGCCGACCTGCCGATTCTGGCGCCGACCGTCACCGAAGAAGCGGTGCTGGCGGCGGCACCCGAGGTGATCGTCGCCAGCGGCACCGGCAACACCCGCCCGGTCTGGCTGGACGACTGGCGCCGCTGGCGCACGCTGCCCGCGGTTGCACGCGACAACCTGCATTTCATCGAACCCGGCCTGCTGCAGCGCCATACCCCGCGCATTCTCGACGGCGCAGCGCGCCTGTGCGAACAGCTCGATCAGGCCCGCAGCAAGGCCCGCTGACCCCGTCCGTGCAGCAGGTCAGAGCGGGCGCGAAAGAAACTTGTCGAGGGCTGCCGCAAAGGCGCGGCCGTCTGCGGTCGAAAAGGCGGACGGGCCGCCGCTCATGACGCCGCTGTCGCGCAGGTCGTTCATCAGCGCGCGCATCTGCAGCCGTTCGTGGATGGTGCCGGGCGAAAACCATTCACCGCGGGGCTCCAGCGCGTGCGCGCCCCGCGCCAGCACGGCGGCGGCGAGTGGAATGTCTGCGGTGATCACCAGATCTCCGGTCACCACGGCCTCTTCGATGTAGCGGTCGGCCGCGTCGAAGCCGTGCGCCACCTGCACGGCGCGGATCACCGGTGACGGCGGTACGCGCAGCAGCTTGTTGGCGACCAGGGTGAGCGACAGCCCGGTACGCGTGGCGGCGCGGAACAGGATGTCCTTGACCGGCGCCGGGCAGGCGTCGGCGTCCACCCAGATCGACAACGCGGCGCTGCCCATGTGACCGTCCGGAATCAGCCGAGCGCCTTGCGCAGCAGCTCTTCGGTCAGGTCGTTGAGCGAAACCCCGCGCTCGGTTGCCAGATCGCGCAGCTGTGCCGCCAGTGCCGAGTCGATCTTGACGGCGAATGGCACCAGGCCGCGGGCCTGGTCGAGCCGGCGCTGCTCCTTGCGGTCGGGTGCGGCGCCGTCGGCGGTCGCCGAGCGCTGTCCGGCGGCATGTTTCATCTGCGCCACGACTTTCAGGCGCTCATTCTTGTACAGATCGGTCTTCTTCAAGTCGGTATCCTGTCGGGTCGGGTTTTCCGGTCGCAGCGCGCACATCCGGTGCGCTGCGGCATTCAAGGGACAGCATTGTCGGCCATGGCTCTCAAATCCACCATCTACAAAATCAATCTGAACGTGTCGGACATGGATCGCGGCTACTACGCCGAACATGCGCTGACCGTGGCCCGCCACCCGTCGGAGAACGACGAGCGCATGATGGTGCGCGTGCTCGCGTTCGGCGTGAACGCCTCGGAAGACCTGCGTTTCGGCCGCGGGCTGAGCGCCGAAGACGAAGCCGACCTGTACGAAGCCGACCTCACCGGCGCCATCCGGCTCTGGCTGGACGTCGGTCTGCCGGACGAAAAACTGGTGCGCCGCGCCGCTTCGCGGGCGGAAAAGGTGATCGTCGTGACCTACGGACGTACGGCCGCGCAGTGGTGGGAGCAGTCGAAAGGCACGCTTGCCCGCCTCGGCAACCTCACCGTCGTGCGCCTGTCCACGGCCGATACGCTGGCGCTGGCCGGGCTGGCGCAGCGCGCGATGAACCTGCAGTGCATTGTCAACGAAGGTCAGATCTGGCTCGGCGACGACAACGCGATGCTGCAGCCCGCGTGGGACGTGATACACACACCGGATGCAGCGAAACGCTGACCCGGCCGGTCCGGACCGGGCTTGAAAAGGTCCGGAAATGAACCAGATGGTTCTTCATGGAGGTCCGGTGTACCGGATCCCTGCCCTGCTTCACGGAGAAAGCTTCAGATGAACGACGCGTTCCAGGACCTCATGCGCGAAGCCACGCGGCTCACGCAGGAAGGGCGCCTGCAGGAAGCGACTGCAACGATACAGCGGGCGCTGGGCGACGCTGCGGCCGCCAACGGCCTGACCGGCGACGCGCTGGCCCGGCTGTTCGACATCGCGGCGCCGTCCGCCGATGTGCCGGCTCCGGCCGACGGCAGCCGCGTCATCGAGGGCGTCTGCACGCATGACGGCGATACCCGCAGCTACAAGCTGCATGTGCCGGCCGGTGCCACCGGCCGGTCATTGCCGCTGGTGGTGATGCTGCACGGCTGTACCCAGAGCGTCGATGATTTCGCGGCCGGTACCGGCATGAACGATCTGGCCGACGAACTGGGTTTCTTCGTGCTCTACCCGGCGCAGTCGACGGCGGCCAACCCGCAGGGCTGCTGGAACTGGTTCGAACCGGAGCACCAGCAGCGCGGCA
>JAGNYW010000049.1 GCA_017984755.1 Methyloversatilis sp. | reverse complement strand
CCGGCAGGGCCAACCCCTGGGCCGGCGTTTCATGAAGGTGAACGTTCTGCCAGCCGGCGGCCGCCACGCGTCTGCGCGCCTGTTCCAGCATGTCGGGGCTCTGGTCGAAACCATATACGTGGCCTGCTTCGCCCACGCACTCGCGCAGTCGCGCAAGGCTCAACCCGGTGCCGCAGCCGACATCGAGCACCGCCTGCCCGGGCTGCAGATCGAGCAGGTCGATCGTCCGCTCTCGGATCGGCCAGGTCGGGCCGCACGTCGCATCGTAGCCGGCTGCCCGATGGCGATACTTTTCCATCGAAGCGGTGCGGACCGCTTCGTCGGGCAGGCCGGCAAGTGATCGTACATTCATCGCAGTTCGAGTAGCGCCTGATGGGAAGGGACGGGCAACGCGATGTGCCCGCCGGTCTTCAACTGAGACGTCCGGCGCGGCGCAGGGTTTCGACGATCTGTTCGACTTCCTCATCCTGCGTGCTCGCAGAAAGCGTCAGCGTACTGCCGTCCGCATCGAGCAGCGGCTGCCCTTGCCCGACGACGATCCGCAGCTCGACGCGTTCGCCCGCAGGCACGACCGCACCGAGGCTGGGAGGCTGAGGTGAATCCGCATCCACCACCACGATGAGGCCGGCATCGAGCAGGATGCCCGCAATGCGCAGAAAGTCCGCCGTCGCAGCCGGCAGCGCGATGGTGTGTCGCCCGATCGACATGAGCTTCTGCTCGATACGGCGGGCGTCGACGCCCTCACCTGCCCACAGCATCAGCGGTGTCTGCTGCTTGAGCGCGGCACGCGATTCGCGGCCGGTTTCGAGCAGAGTCCAGCCGAGGTCGCGCGGACGCCTGCGCGCACCGTGCAGCAGACCGGCAGCGACCGTGTTGTTGCTCAGGCGGTCGATGAGGATGAAGCTGCCCGTGTCGCGCACCGACTCATACGGGTCGAAAGCGATCAGGCGGTCGGTCACCAGCGCCACGCGACCGATCTCGTTCAGCGCCAGCGAATCCGCACCGCCGCGCTCCATCGTGTTCACGTTCACCCGGTACTCGATTTCATTGACGGTGGCACCAACGGTACGCGTTCCGCTCTTCATCAGATAGGTGCGGCCGGTGGCGAGCGCCTCGTCACTCATCCACACCAGCGTGGCGTCGAAACTGTCGCCGGCGCTGGCCGGCTGACTGGCGGCGACGATGACGTCACCGCGGCTGCAGTCGATCTCGTCGCGCAGCGTCAGCGTGACCGACTGACCGGCCACTGCTTCCGCGAGGTCACCGCCCGACACGACGATGCGCTCGACGGTGCTGTCGCGGCCCGACGGCTGCACGCGGATGCGGTCACCCGGGCGCACGACGCCAGACGCAATCAGACCCGAAAAGCCGCGGAAATCCAGGTTCGGACGATTGACCCACTGCACCGGCAGGCGGAACGGCCGGGTCTGCAGATCGTCGTCGATCTGCACAGTCTCCAGATATTCCATCAGCGTCGGGCCGACGTACCAGGGCGTGCGGTCGCTCTTGTCCGTGATGTTGTCACCGCGCAGCGCCGACATCGGAATGCACAGGATGTCGTCCAGGCCGATCTGCGCAGCGAATTGACGGTAGTCGCGCTCTATCCCGTCGTACACCTCCTGCGAAAAACCGACCAGATCCATCTTGTTGATGGCGACCACCACGCGCCTGATGCCGATCAGCGACACCAGGAAGCTGTGGCGGCGCGTCTGCGTCTGCACGCCGTGGCGTGCGTCCACCAGGATGATGGCCAGATCGGCCGTCGACGCACCGGTGACCATGTTGCGCGTGTACTGCTCGTGCCCCGGCGTGTCGGCGACGATGAACTTGCGCCGGTCGGTCGAGAAGAAGCGGTAGGCCACGTCGATCGTGATGCCCTGCTCCCGCTCGGCCGACAGGCCGTCGACCAGCAGCGCGAAGTCGAGATCCCCGCCCTGCGTGCCGACCTTCTTCGAGTCGGCTTCGAGCGCGGCCAGCTGGTCTTCGAACAGCATCTTCGATTCGTACAGCAGGCGGCCGATCAGCGTGCTCTTGCCGTCGTCGACACTGCCGCAGGTGATGAAGCGCAGCAGGCTCTTGTGCTCGTGCTGCTTCAGGTAGGCGCCGATGTCCTCGGCGATCAGGTCGGAAACGTGTGCCATGTCAGAAGGCCTCCTGCCGGGCCGCCCCGCATGGGGCCTCGACCCCCTCGGGGGGCAACGAACGAATGTGAGTGTGGGGGCGCATCAGAAATACCCTTCCTGCTTCTTCTTTTCCATCGAGCCGGTCGAATCGTGGTCGATCACGCGGCCCTGGCGTTCCGATGTGGTGGTCAGCAGCATTTCCTGGATGATGTCGGTCAGCGTCGCCGCTTCCGATTCCACCGCGCCGGTCAGCGGATAGCAGCCGAGGGTGCGGAAACGCACGCTTTTCATCTGCGGCACCTCGCCCGGACGCAGCGGCATGCGCTCGTCGTCCACCATGATCAGCGTGCCGTCGCGCTCCACCACCGGGCGCGGCGCCGCGTAGTACAGCGGCACGATGGGGATGTTTTCCAGATGGATGTATTGCCAGATGTCGAGCTCGGTCCAGTTCGAGATCGGGAACACGCGGATCGATTCACCCGGATGCTTGCGCGCGTTGTACAGCTTCCACAGCTCGGGACGCTGGCTCTTCGGGTCCCAGCGGTGCTGCGCCGTACGGAACGAGAAGATGCGTTCCTTGGCACGGGACTTCTCCTCGTCACGACGCGCACCGCCGAACGCCGCGTCGAACTTGTACTTGTCCAGCGCCTGCTTCAGGCCTTCGGTCTTCCACATGTCGGTGTGCAGCGCCGAACCGTGATCGAACGGGTTGATGTTGCGCGACTTGGCATCGGGATTGATATGCACAAGCAGGTCCATGCCGAGCTTGCGTGCCATCGCATCGCGGAATTCGTACATCGCCTTGAATTTCCACGTGGTATCGACGTGCAGCAGCGGAAACGGCGGTACCGACGGGTAGAAGGCCTTGGCCGCGAGATGCAGCATGACGGCGCTGTCCTTGCCAACCGAGTAGAGCATCACCGGATTCTCGGCCTCGGCCACCACTTCGCGCATGATGTGGATGCTCTCGGCTTCCAGCCGTTGCAGGTGGGTCAATGTCGTCATCGTGATGGGAAACCGGAAAAAGCAGGTTGCACGCTCAGCGGCCGAAGAGGCAGCAATGGCGAAAGGAGCAAGATTTTACAGTGCCCCGAGCCGAACGGGTCAGGGTGGGTGCAGATTGGCTGCCCGACGACAGACGAATTCGCTTCAACCGTCGCAATTGCGCGCTGCTTCGTCCCTGGCGGCCCTTGCCGCAGCAATCATTCCGCGCCGATCCGGAAAACTGATCACCACAGAGCGTGTGCGGCGCTCGGCAAAGCCGTCGGTCAGGCCCGCAATCGCCTGCACGGTGATAGATGTCTGCACGGTTGCCGACTCGCGAACCCACTCGACGATTTCACGGTTCATGTTCGAAATGATCTGGCACGACTGGTGCGCGTGTTGCGTCATCTGCTCGAACAGCTCGCCGTAAAGCGTCGGCAACTGCCACATCGCTGCCGCCGCGTCGGCCATCGTCGAGGATGCTGCCATGGTTCGCATCGATTCGGACGTGAGGAGCGCCGCCATCTCTGACTGAAGTTCAATCAGCCGCTCGCTTCCTTCGGCAAGCAGGCTCACCATCCGCACCGCCACATCGTCACCCGGAACCACGTTGTTGCTGGATGTATCCGGATCCATCGGGATTTTCATGGCTTGGGTCCGCGATCGATGGTCGAAGAAACAATGATTCCGGTCAGGGAGATGTGGCCGAACCTTCGCAGAAGTCTGGTGCGCGGCGAGCTGCTTCCCCGAGTCCGGAACAGATAAGACATAGGCATCCCGTGAACGCAACTGCAACCAAGGTGGCGCCTGGCAGCATGGCTGCGACGGAGGTGAAACTCGGGTGCCACAGCGCTTGATCGCGAGGCATCATGAAAATGGTGGTGGAGAGGAGGAGGATCGAACTCCCGACCTTCGCATTGCGAACGCGACGCTCTCCCAGCTGAGCTACCCCCCCGAACCGCTGTGGATTATAAAGCGGGCGGAGCAGCTTGTGAAGGAACATGCCGGACGTATCGCAGTCGCAGCGGCATGCTGGCACAACCTTGGAGCCTTACATGGATTCACCGGAACGCCCGGTTGCAGAACGTCGTTCAATGGTGCGCGGCATCGTCGCGCTGATCGCGGGCAGCACCATGCCTCCCCTGCTGTCCGGCTGCGCCGCAGCCGGGCTCTATGCAGGCCCCGACGGCCGGGCAGCTCCGGCCATCGCGGCGGGTGACGAGTGGCTGTACGACGAACTCAACGGCTACAACAGGGAACGCGTCGCGCGGTTGCGCTACGTTACCGAACAGACCTCGCCGCTGATACTGCGCGTGGAGGTCGAGGGCAAGCCGCTGAGTGGTCTGCGCACCGACCAACGCGAGGAGTACGACGCGCCCTGGGTGGTTTCGCGCGATTCGGTGTATGACTGGCAGAACCACTATGTTCCCGCCCTGCCCCTGATGACGGCCGTGCTGGAACCCGGTGTTCGCGAAAGCTGGCAATCCATGGTCACCCACGACGAGAAGGAGCGTGCGCGACGCTGGCATGTACAACTCGACGTGATCGGACGGGAACGGGTCGAAGTCCCGGCCGGCGCCTTCGATACGCTGCGCATACGCAGACTCGTCAAGTTCGAACACCCGGACTTCTTCCGCTCGAATTCGGAGCGAGTGGAGACACTCTGGTACGCCCCGGACGTCAAGCGCTGGGTAAAGCGGGAGTGGCGCGGCGAATATCTTCAGAAGATGCGCAAGCGCACGCCTGCGCTGCGCGAGGACTGGATCGTATGGGAATTGAGAAACTTCAGCGCGGGCTGACGCCCGCGCCGGCCAACGCACGGCCCAGGCGGTCATTGACAGCAGACCAGGCGCTGTCTTCCGGCGTCGCCTCGATCACGATCATCACGCTGCCGCTTGCATCGGCTTCGCGCATGGCTGCGTATAGACCGCGTGCATAGCCGGCCGGATCGGCCGGCAGCATGATCCAGCAGTGCGGCAGATCGGCGATCGGCGGCTGGCTGTGCGCAATCACGGCACATCTGCGTCCGCTGTGCCGGAATGCATTGAGGAAGTCACGCAGGCGCGTGCCGACGACTTTCCTCATGGCGGTCATCGGCGCGTAGTGAGCGGCCAGCGAGCCCGACACGCGAGGCGTGGCGCCCCCGGAAGTATGCGAGGCGGGCATGCGTCCGATTACCGCCGCGATCTGTTCAGCCGAAATCGCACCCGGCCTGAGGATTCTCGGCGCGTCGCCGGACAAGTCGAGAATCGTCGATTCGATTCCGACATTGCAGGCACCGCCGTCGAGCACCATGACCGAGTCTCCGAACTCCGCCCGAACGTGTTCGGCGGTGGTGGGACTGATGCGACCGAAGCGATTGGCCGACGGCGCCGCAACGCCGCTGCCGAAAGCACGCAGCAGCTGCAGCGCCACCGGATGCGACGGCACACGCAATCCAACGGTATCCTGCCCGCCGGTCACTTCATCGGGCACGTCGGCTTCGCGTTTCAGAATCAGCGTGAGCGGCCCTGGCCAGAAAGTCTTTGCCAGAGCAATCGTCTCACGTGGTATCTCACGTGCCCAATCGATGAGCTGTTCTGCATCGGGCAGATGGACGATCAGCGGATGATCAGCGGGACGCCCTTTGGCCTCGAAAATTTGTCGCACTGCAGCCGGATTCAGCGCGTCCGCACCGAGCCCGTAAACAGTTTCGGTCGGGAAGGCGACCAGTTCGCCCGCGCGCAGGCGTTCTACCGCCGCTCCGATTTCTGCGCTGCCGACGCTCACGGGGCTCAGTCGACGATGCCGATTGCGTTGCGCGTGTTCATGGCGATATCTATCAGCGGAGCGGTGTGTTCTCCCAGCACGGTGAAATGTCCCATCTTGCGTCCTGCACGTGCATGGTGCTTGCGATAGAGATGCAGCTTCAGACCTGGAACGCGCAGCAGTCGCGACCATTCCGGTTCGTGTGAATGATGCGCGTCCCGGCCGAACCACAGATCGCCCAGCAGATTGACCATCACGGCGCGCGAATGCTGGCGTGCGTCACCCAGCGGCAGACCGCACAGAGTTCGAACCTGCTGTTCGAACTGGCCGGTGACGCAGGCGTCGAGGGTGTAGTGGCCGCTGTTGTGCGGTCGCGGCGCCATCTCGTTGACCAGCAGGCGGCCACCCGAAATGAAGAATTCGACCCCGAGCACCCCGACGTAGCCAAGCTCGGCCGCGATGCCTGCAGCCATCTCGGTCGCCTCGGCAGCGAGCGCACCACTGATGCGGGCCGGTGCGATGCTGACATCGAGGATGCCGTTGCGATGACTGTTTTCGGCGATGGGAAAAGGTGCCACACGCCCGGCTGAATCACGCGCCAGTACGCAGGACACCTCCATATCCAGCGACAGCATCTTTTCGAGCACGCAGGCTTCACGCCTGAAGCTCTCGAACGCCGTCTTCGCTTCAGCCACATTCGAAACACGAGCCTGACCTTTGCCGTCGTACCCGAAGCGTGCGACCTTGAGCACCGCCGGAAACAGGGTCGGATCAGCCGATTCGATATCGGCGACCGAAACGATCGGAGCAAAGGGCCCCAGCGCGAAACCGCGATCCGACAGAAATGTCTTCTCGGCGATGCGGTTCTGCGCCACGGCGACACACGCAGCATTCGGTCGCGTCGGAACGAATTTGGCAAGATGGTCGAGCGTGTCTGCGGGGACATTCTCGAATTCGGTGGTCACTGCAGCACAGGTCTGTGCCAGATGCTCGAGCGCCGCGGCATCGTCGAAGGAAGCACACAGATGTTCGTCTGCTGCCTGGCCTGCCGGACTGTTTCGGTCCGGATCGAGCACGACCACGCGGTAGCCCATTTCATGTGCGGCGAGCACGAAGAAGCGGCCAAGCTGACCGCCGCCGAGCATGCCCAATGTCGCTGGGGGAAGGATCATCTGAACTCCAGAATCTGTCGAGCGGCATCTCTGCCGCAGAGTGCACTGCTACGCCGATGATGCAACGATACGCCAAGCGTTCGCCGGAAAACCGTGCCGTCTCGCGCGGCCGTGCGCTGTCGCCGCAAGCGATCAGCCGTCGAGTGTCATGTCCAGAACGGTCTGCGTCTGCCTGGTGCGGAATGCCTCCAGCGCACGAGCCAGATCGGCATTGTCCGCAGCCAGCAGCGCGACGGCAAAAAGTGCTGCGTTGGCCGCCCCTGCTTCACCGATCGCGAATGTGGCGACCGGTATTCCCTTGGGCATCTGCACAATGGACAAGAGCGAATCCATGCCATTCAGCGCACGCGACTGAACCGGCACACCGAGAATCGGCACCGTTGTCTTCGCAGCCAGCATGCCCGGCAGATGCGCAGCGCCTCCCGCACCTGCGATGATTGCGCGCAATCCACGTTCGCGCGCTGTCTCCGCATAGGAAAACAGCAGGTCGGGGGTACGGTGGGCCGACACCACGCGTGCCTCGAATGGCACACCGAACTGTTCGAGCAGTGCTGTCGCAGCACGCAAGGTCTCCCAGTCGGAGTTCGACCCCATGACCACGCCGACCAGCGGCGCGCGGGCTTTTTCAGAATCGCTCATCGGGGTGTCCTCCGGCGGCAGGAATCTGCCCGGAAAAAGGCGCGGATTTTACACCGGTGTCGGGCACAAAAGAAAAAAGCGAAGGGATGCCGGTTTTCCGACATCCCTTCGCCTTCACGCGGATTGCTTCAGATTTCAGTCAGCACGGCGGGCGCGATCGCTGCGACCCGCGCTCGGACCGCTACGGTACCCGCCTTCGCTGCGCGGAGCACCCGGACCATTGCGGCGCGGCGCGCCACTCGGTTTCGCACCCCAGCCACCCGGGCGCGGCGTGCTGCCCGGACGGGCACTGCGCGGTGCCGAAGTACGCGGCTGCACGCGCGGCTCGAGACCAACAATCGTGTGCACCGGAATAACATGGCGGATAAAGCGTTCGATCGTCTTCACTCGACGCACGTCATCACCCGATGCCAGACTGACTGCGATGCCACTGCGGCCGGCACGACCCGTACGGCCGATGCGGTGCACGTAGTCTTCAGCCGACTTGGGCAGATCGAAGTTGATCACATGGCTGATGCCTGCAACGTCGATGCCGCGGGCGGCAACGTCAGTTGCAACCAGGACGCGCAACGCACCGCGGCGCAGATGACCCAGGGTGCGATTGCGCTCACCCTGATGCATGTCGCCATGCAGGGCAGCGGCGAGGAAACCGTTTTCACCCAGGGTCTCGGCAATCTGGTCCGCATCGCGCTTGGTCGCCGTGAACACGATGGCCTGTTCGACGTCTTCACCGCGCAGCAGATGGTCAAGCAGACGCTGCTTGTGACCCATGCCATCGGCGAAGAACAGACGCTGTTCGATTTTTTCATGCTGCGCTGCGGTAGCGATGATTTCGATGCGCTGCGCGTCACGCGTCAGGCGCTCTGCCAGACGGCAGACACGCGGCTCGAAGGTCGCCGAGAAAAGAAGCGTCTGACGATTTTTCGGGAGGCGGTCGACGATCGCTTCGATGTCTTCGATGAAACCCATGTCGAGCATGCGGTCGGCTTCGTCCAGCACGAGCATTTCCAGTCGGCCAAAGTCAATGCGACCACTGTCCATCTGGTCGATCAGACGACCAGGCGTGGCGACCAGCACTTCATACGGCTGAGCCAGCAGCTTGTTCTGCATGATGTACGACGTGCCGCCCACGACGCTGACCGCCTTCGCATAACGCATGCCCTTGCCGTACTTGCGGCAGGCTTCGGTGACCTGGATCGCCAGTTCGCGTGTCGGCGTGAGGACCAGCACGCGCGGACCACGTGCCTTCAATGACGATTCCTGCATGAGGCGATTCAGCGCCGGCCACATGAACGCAGCCGTCTTGCCTGAACCTGTCTGCGAGGAAACCATCAGGTCATGACCGGCCAGCGCTGCGGGCACAGCCTTTTCCTGAACGCTTGTGGGATTGGGATAGCCTGCCTCGACAATGGCGCCAAGCAGGGTTTCGTTAAGACCGAGTTCCGAGAATTCCATGAGTTTTTTTCGCACAATGGCAACCGCCGTGCTGCCGAAAGCAGTACGGTAGGAGCGGGTTGGTCGGGCGAGATCCCGACGTTCTATCGGCACTAACCGATCAACCACGCATGACCAAACAGGCGGGAAAAAAGACGGGCCAGGGACGATAACTTGAAGGTGGTACACCGGTTTTACCGGACAGCCAAGTCAAAATTGGCTTGCACTACGCTAGAAATGGACTTTACAGACAGTCGCGTATGTTTGCAAGCAGTTTTTCGCAATGCAACATTTTCATCCTGCCCCCCGGGGGACGGAGATGAATGACCAACCGCTTTCTGTCATTCGCGTCTCCTCGACAAGCTGTGCTGTCGGTAGTCGCGACAGAATATTTCCTCACGCTGTGAAACCTTTACCAATGCCTGCTTAACCGACGAGCACCGGGGAAGGATTTTTCCCGACCCCTAAAGACGCACCGTTGCTCAGTGCCCCTTCGCGTGGACCTCTCGAGCGCGTTCGACGAGTGCATCAAGTCCGAACTTCTTGAGCTTCAGATAAAGCGTGCTCTTGGCGATGCCCAAGGAACGCGCGGCAAGTGCCATGTTTCCATGACTGCCGTCGATGGCATTGAGAATCGCCTCGCGCTCCGCTTCGTCGAGTCTGCGACTGTCACGGGACTCGCCACCACCGAACATCGAATGCTCCGGCGAAGCCGGTGTATCGAATATGCGGAACCCTCGCTGCTGCGGTTCCGGCGCGATCAAGGTGCGCGGACGCTCGCCCGTCAGCAACATCGATTCGAGTATGTTGCGCAGTTCCCGTACATTGCCCGGCCACGAATACGAAGAGAGATCGTTCAACTCGGAGGCCGTCAGTTGCGGTATCTGCACACCGTGGTGAAGAGCGAGCTTCTCGAGCAGGGCCTGAGACAGCAGCGGAATATCTGCAAGACGGTCGCGCAGCGGCGGAATACGGATACTGGTCACTGCAACCCGGTAGTAAAGGTCCATGCGGAAACGACCATCCGTGACTTCCTTGCGGAGATCGCGATTGGTCGCCGTGATGAGCCTGAATTTCACCTTGCGTGGCGAGTTCTCGCCAAGACGGTAGATTTCACCCTCTTCAAGCACGCGCAAGAGGTGCGGTTGCATGTCGAGCGGCATCTCGCCGAGCTCGTCAAGAAAGAGCGTACCTCCGTTGGCGGCCTCGATCTTCCCGATCATGCCGCCGCGCCGCGCACCGGTGAAGGACCCTTCGGCGTACCCGAACAGCTCCGTTGCGAGCAATTCGCGAGACAAACCGCCACAGTTGACTACAACGAATGGGGCCGACTTCGAACTGCCACAATCATGGATGCCCTTGGCGAACACTTCCTTCCCGACCCCCGTTTCGCCCAGCAATAGAACCGGGACGTTGGATTTGGAAAGTTGTCGAGCACGCTCGACAGACTCGACCAGTGCGGGGTCCTTGCCTACGACGCAATCAAGTTTGCTCGCCTCATGCGAGACACTTTCCGCTACAAAGGCGGCCGCATTGCTGTGCGCCGCACGGGGCTTGAAAATCGGAATGGTTAGCAGCGTACCGATGCGCTGTCCGTTGTCGAACACGGGTTCGAGCCACTCCGGTGCAATCCAGCCCTGCAGACCGGCAGGCAGACCATCATCGGTTGCATGACCGAGCGAAATGGAGGCAATGTCCAGCTTGCGCGAACCGATGCGTCCGGCGGCAAGCTGATTGAGCGCCTCCTCGGCGCGCTCGTTCGTCTTCACGGGATTCCCGCGGCGGTCGAACACGATCACGCCATCGGAACTCGAGTGGGTCAGTCGGTGCATGCAGCGTTCCAGCAGGCGGAACCGGATGCCCATTTCATGTTTGGCAAGCCGCCCTTCGATCTTGCTCGCGGTCGCAACGACCAGAGCAAGACTGTGACGGTTGTATGTCTGCTGAAGACCGGATACGTCGATCGCGCCGAGAACGGAACTGTCGTAGGGGTCAAGGATGACAGTCGAGGAACAGGTCCACCGCTTGATGCCGGCGCAGTAATGCTCTGCCGAATGGATCTGCACCGGATGTCGCACCGCGATGGCAGTACCGATAGCGTTGGTGCCGCAAGCTGTTTCGCTCCAGCTGGCACCCGGCGTCATGTTCATCGTCTCGCCTTCGTCACGCGTGACGGGGTCGCCTTCGAGGCTGAGAATGGTACCGCTATGGTCGGTCAGCACCATGATGGTGCCGGTTTCCGCGAGGAAATCTCTGGCCATCGCCATGACGGGCGTACTGGCACTCAACAGATCTCCGTGCTTTTGCTGCAGGGAATAGAGCGAATTTTCGCTGAGGGGAGGTGGAGCCTGGTACTTGGCCGGATCGACATGGGCGTTCAGGCAGCGGCGCCATGAATCGTCTATCAGACGCCGCAGCGCGTCCGAACTGCACTCTTCACCGTTGAGCACACGCTCCCAGTGATTCATGACATCCCTGTCGCGCTCCGGGCGGGAAAACATCTGACTTTGATCGTCGTCCCTTACTTCCATGGCCACCTCCTATTCTGCTCGGAGGCGCACAGACCCTCCAGGCATTGCAATCGATGATCGCAATGCGCAGAGGCCCATCTCCTCCAGGACCTGCGTAGCGCCGCACTTCAAGGCACGTCGTCTCGCAGGCTTATCTGAAAATCACCACACCCCGGCCGGGTGCTGGATTGGATCATTTGAAATGAAAACCCATGCGGAATTCACCTCGATACATCCAAGCGTCAGCTTACTCCTGCCACAACTCCAGCGCCACAGCAGTGGCTTCCCCCCCACCGATGCACAGACTCGCGACGCCGCGACGACCACCGGAGCGACGCAGTGCACCGATCAAGGTCGCGATCAGGCGCGCACCGGTCGCACCAATCGGATGGCCAAGCGCGCAGGCACCGCCATGGGGATTGACCTGATCGGGATCGAGCCCGAGATCACGAATGGCCGCCAGCGTAACGACCGCGAACGCTTCGTTGATTTCGAAGACATCAATATCGCTGACGTTCCAGTTACACCGTTCAAGCGCCGTACGGACCGAAAAGGCCGGCGCCATCGGAAACCGTCGCGGTTCGCCGGCATACGATGCGTGGGCGGCGATCGTCGCGAGCGGCTTGAGGCCAAGAGTGGATGCACGCGAGGCGCGCATCATCACCAGTGCTGCTGCGCCGTCCGAAATGGAACTCGAGTTTGCCGCTGTCACCGTTCCGTCCTTGCGGAACGCAGGTTTGAGCAGCTTGATCTTCTCGGGCTTGGCAGACTGCGGCTGCTCGTCCCTGGAAATGGTGGCCGGCTGGTCGCCTCTGACCTTCGCGGCCACCGTCACCGGCGCGATTTCCCATTCAAACGCACCTGACGTATCCGCCTCGCGCGCACGAAGCAAGGACCGCAGGGCCCAGGCGTCCTGGTCATCGCGCGTGAAGCCATACTCTTCCGCACACTGTTCTGCAAATATGCCCATCAGCGCCCCTCTGTCTTCGTAGGCATCTTCAAGGCCATCAAGAAACATGTGATCGATCACGCGATCGTGCCCGAGCCGATAACCGCTGCGAGCACGCGACAAAAGGTAAGGAGCGTTGCTCATGGACTCCATGCCACCAGCCACGACAACACCCGCAGAACCCGCAACGAGGGCATCATGCCCGAGCATGACAGCCTTCATGCCTGATCCGCATACCTTGCTTACGGTAGTGCAAGGAACGGAATGCGGGAGCCCTGCTCCCAAAGCAGCCTGTCTAGCAGGCGCCTGCCCCAACCCTGCAGGAAGTACGCAACCGATTAAGACTTCATCGACGTCAGCAGCCTGAATTCCCGCACGCTGAACCGCCGCCGCAATGGCGCTCGAACCAAGTTGCGGAGCAGTTACGGATGAAAGGGAACCGAGGAATCCACCCAGAGGGGTTCTGCTTACCGAAACGATGACCACCGGATCATGAACTGGCTTCACTTAACGTTCCTTTCTGGGGTGGGTGCGCTACGGCGTGGGAAACGTCCCACACTGCATCTGACACCCGAGAGCACGCGATCGGCTCAATGAACCGCAGGATGACGACGAAAGGACGTCCTCCCAAAACCATCATGCGCAGTCCGATATTAGGACGCACCAAATTCGGACAGTCAAGCCCAGACTTTACGGAGATTGATAACTTCGTCAATAGAGCGCGGGTTCTCCATCGAAGACAGATCTCCCATGGGACGCCCTATGTATGCATTGCGCACAACGCGGCGCAATACTTTTCCATTGCGGGTCTTGGGAATCTGGGCAAGCACATGAATCCGAGACGGCCGGAGAGGCTTTCCGAGCATGCGTGCGACATGGTCGGAAAGTTCGGATTCCCAAACACTGGATCCGAAATCGAGACCGGTTCGTCCCCCGTGAAGTGTGACGAAACAAACGACTGCCTCGCCTTTGATCGGATCCGGCACACCGACAGCAACTGCTTCCGCTACCAGTGGATGCGAGACAAGTGCCGACTCGAATTCGGTGGGCCCAAGCCTCTTGCCCGCCACCTTGATCGTGTCGTCGCTGCGGCCATGCAAGAACCAGTAACCGTCGCTATCCACACTTGCCCAGTCGCCATGGCGCCAGATACCCGGCAGGTCCGACCAATAGGTTTCTTCATAGCGCACTGCATCGTTCCAGAAACCTCGCGCCATGCCGGGCCAGGGCTTGCGCACGACCAGCTCGCCGACCGTACTGCGAAGGGGTTTGCCGTCGGCATCAACGACATCCGCCGCCATGCCAGGTATGGGGCCGTTGAATCCGCATGCCGTCAGCGGCAGACCGGGGAAACATGCCAGTATTCCACCGCCGATCTCCGTTCCACCCGAATAGTTGACGATGGGACGGCGTCTCTTGCCAACGGTTTCGAACAACCATAACCAAGGCGTTTCATTCCACGTCTCCCCAGTCGAACCGAAGACCTTCAGCGTATCCAGCGCCCCCGGCGGGGGCAGCGATTCGTGGCTCCCCATCAACATGCGGACGAGTGTTGGAGAAAGTCCAAGATGAGTCACCTTGTGGCGCTGTACGATACGCCACAGGCGCCCCGGATCAGGGTAGTCAGGCCCGCCTTCGCAGAGCACGATGGTTCCTCCGAGGATCAAGCCTCCGAAGACCATCCACGGGCCCATCAACCAGCCCATGTCGGTCACCCACATCAGGGTGTCGTTCTCCGAGAAATCAAAGGCCATCGCGATGTCCTGCGCTGCCTTGACAGGCAATCCCGCGTGTGTGTGAACAACGCCCTTGGGCTTGCCGGTAGTACCGGACGTGTAAATGAGCAGCAGGGTCTGGTTCGACGGAAAACAATGCATCCCATCGGTCGCTTCCCGCGGATTTCTGAGTGCATCGTACTGGATGACTTCGAAGTTCTTTGGAGGCTCAGACTGGTTCGCATGGAAGGCACCGGTTCTATTCACCACCACCAGATGCTTGACCGAGGCGCTCGCTTCCGCCGCGAGGCGCGCATCCCCAAGCATCGCGACATGTTTGCCGCGCCGGAAATATCCATCAGCGCATATGAGCATGCAGGCGCCTGCATCGCTCACTCGCTGCGCGACCGACTCCGCCGAGTAGCCCGAATACATGGGTACCGAAATCGCACCGATGCTCGCTGCCGCAAGCATGACCACCGCCGTCTCGGGAATCATCGGCATGTAGATTGCAAGGCGATCACCGACCGTAAGGCCGAGTTCCGCGAGACCTGCCGCGACCCGCCTTACTTCCGCATCGAGCTCAGCGTAGGAAATCTGTCTTTCTTCGCCTGCATCGCCTTCCCAGCGTATGGCGATCTTGCGGGCGTCCCGCCTCGCGTGCTTTCCGACGAGGTTGTCTACGAGGTCAAGCTTGCCGCCCACAAACCACTCAGGCCACATCTCGCCAGAAGACAGATCCAGAGTCTTCTCGTAAGGCACCTGCCACGCCACACCGATCTCTTCGAGCACTCGGTCCCAGAAGGCAGGTGCATCACTTTCCGCGTCTTCCTGTAATTGATCCAGCGAACCGTAGCCATAGCGTGCAATGAACCGGGCAAGCCGAGTGCCCTTCCATTCGTATTCAAATGGCGTGAATACTTTCATTTTTGAACCTTGCTTGTGTCGCGCTACTGCTTGACTCCAGCGTGCTGTCCATTTCCCGGTATTCGGCAAATACCGTGAAAAAAGCCCGACCCCGCGTTATGCGGGGGCGGGCGAACATGCCGGGAGGAGGTACCAGCAATTCCTTCTACAACGGTTACTTGCCGGTTGCGACTTCTTCCAGCACGTTCAGCGACACGTCGGATTCCTTGACGCCCGCCGGGTTGGACTTCATGTTCGACGACCAGTTGGTGGCGTGACCACGCTTGACGTCGATGATGTGACCGATCACGGGCATCACTGCCTTGTAGCCGTCATCGCCGATGTCCGGGCGGTTCTGGAATATGAACATCTTCCAGAATTCACCCTTGCGGTCTTCCGCGTAGCCCAGGTAGGGACGAGGGAAATCCACTTCCATGTACACCACCTTCTTGCTGTAGGGGTGTTCCGGGGGCGGTATGCCTTCGACCACGTACACTTCACGCGGCTCCCAGCCGATGTCCGGCGCCGGGTTGAAGTGCGGCGGAATGTCGATGCCGATGCGCGGGAAGCGCTTGGCCGGGTCGGTGAAGGGCTGCTTCACGTCCACGCTCATTTCCGGGCTGTGCGCGATGGCCAGTACCCAGCGCTTCTCGATCAGCTTGTTCGACACGTACTTGGTCGGCGCGGCATCCCAGATGTCCCAGTCGTCGTACAGCTGGTCGGTACCACCGATCGGGTCCATCCACGCACCGCCGGACAGGCGGCGCACGCGGCGCACCGACTTCAGGTAGGCGTAGGAGTCGTCCGGCACCTTCGAGTCAGCCTGGTTGTAACGCACCGAGAAGAGGCCCAGACCGCGGATGTCCTGCGGGTAGGTCGCAACGAAGTAGGTCTTCTGCGAAACATCGCCCTTGCCCACGGTGATCGGACCGCCGTCGAGGCGACCTTCCATGTAGTAACGACGTGACTGGAAGGCCTGAACCCGCTCGTAGCCCTTCTTGGCATCCAGGAAGGCCCAGGCGATGTCGCGCAGGTCCATCGTGGCGCCGTAGGTGGCGGCACGCAGATTCCAGATCACCTTGTCGCCGGCGTGCGGGTCGTCCATCTTGATGTTTTCCGGCAGGAACAGCATGCCTGCCTGCCAGCCCGAAACGGTACGGTCAGCCGGGTTGAACTTGACGGTGTCAACGTTCTTCTTCGACCACTCCATGTACTTCGGGTCCATCACGATCTTCTTCGAGTTCGCGAGCTTGATGGTCGTGTTGTAGTTCTTGATCATCCACTCGAGCTTTTCCGGGACCATGCTGGCGATGGTCTTGTTCTCGAAGGTGTCGTTCTTGATGCTGTCGTAGTTTTCCTTGTTGATGACGAAGCCTGCTGCGAGCTCCTTCGCCATCACCTGACCGGCACCTGCAGTCAGCATCAGCGCCACTGCAGCAGCGACGCCGGTACGTGCAAGGGTGCTACGTTGAATGGAATTGCTTTTCATCATGTCTCTTTTCCTTTAGATCAGAACTGACGGGTCACACGAAGCACGAGCTGGCTGGCGCGGCTGTAATAGCCGAACAATTGCGATTCGCCGGCGCTGAACTGCTGACGATTGCTCTTGCCGCCGTCCCAGAAGATGTCCGCTTCAGCCTTGGCGACCCACTTGTCGTCGAACACAACCGACACGCTGGGAATCGCGAAACCACCACCGTTGGACAGATCGAAACCGACAGCGAGGCCGGGGTTGATCGTGTCGTTCTTGTAGTTGAGGCCGGTGAACATCGTCAGGATGGTGCTGTGCTCGTTGAGCGGCGTGCCAAAGGCGAACAGGCGTGTCAGCTGTTCGTCACCGTCGTAACTCAGCACCTGCGTGTTGAACAACTGCACCGACGAGAACGACGGACGCGACGTACCGAAGATGTCCTGGAAGTTCAGATCCTTGTCGATGCGCAGCATCGTGCGAAGGGTGTCTTTCTTCTTGATGCCGCAGAGACCGATACCCGCTGTACAACCGTTGATGAGCTGCCCCGTTCCAAACCCCCCAATTCCCTGGTTGTAAGGCTGATCCTTGGTGTAGGCAACCTCGGCACTCAGAACAGCATCCAATGTTTCGCTGTAACCGCTAACAGTGACACCAAGAACATCGATTTCCGGGTGGATTCGGTCGAAGACCGGTCCGGTAACCGCAACGCCTTGGTGCGGTTGCGCACCAAGCGTCTGCGGCAACGCGCCAGGGCTTGCAACAGGATCTGCGGCAAACGTGGTCAGGTACGCAACCGAGTAGTTCAGACCGTATGCCTCGCCAGACCAGCGGATACCGTAGGTTGCGTCATCCATGTCACCGTCTTTGTGCTCACAGTTCTTGTCCGTCACCTGGCTCAGGTCGAAGCCGCGATACGGCTGGAAGAACCAGCGACCACCGTTGATGTCGTAGGTATTGCCAATGTCTTCGCAACGGTCCCAGCCCGGACGTACGTAGGCGGCGAGCATGCCCTTGACTTCCGGGAAACGGATCTTCGTCGACAGAAGAATCAGGGGCTTGCGCCACTCTTCATTCTCGCCTTCGAAGAACAGACGCCAGCTGTAGTCGTAGCCATGAACGAGGTCCATCGCCTGGAAGAAGTCCGACTCGCCCCACACCAATTGCTGCTTACCGAACTTGACGGTGATGTTGTCACCGATCGGCAGTTCGGCCCAGAACTCGCGAATATCGCCGTTGTTGTAGTTCTCGGTGATGCTCTTGCCGCCTGTGGTGATATTGCCCGCCCCAGGGCCGTCTGAACCCGTCCGCAATTCCTCAAGATCCGACAGGTAGTTCGTCTTGTACTCGCGATCGAGACGGCCGATGGCTTTCCACTTCACGGGGCCGGTCTTGACGTCGAGGTCAAGCAACAACGAGCCGCGCAGCATCGAAAGCTTGTAGGCACTGT
>JAGNYW010000083.1 GCA_017984755.1 Methyloversatilis sp. | reverse complement strand
GAGATCGACCCGCCGACGAAGCTCACGCCCACCGGCTCGAACTTGGCGGGCGGCAGGGCCTTTGCGGCGAGGCCGGCCCAGAAACTGTGGCGATCGCCCGCGACAATGGCGAAACCGGTGATGCCGGCATCGCGCACCACATCGAAGATCTGGCCACGTTCGTGATACACGCCACCCCAGTCGCCGTTGGCCAGCACGGCGTAGCCGTCGGTCCATTCGCCCATAGCAGTCGGCATGTGTTGCGGATCGATCCGCCAGTCCGGCGTGCCCAGCGACGTGCCCCAGATCTTCCAGGTCGCGGTCGCGCTGCGCAGGCGCTCGAGGAACCAAGCTTTCTGCTTCGCGCCCAACATCGACTGCGCCGGTTCGGTTGCAGCGTAATTGGCGATGGATCGGTCGCCGAACACGAGCTTCTCTGGCGGATGGCCATCGGCGAAGTCGCGCCCGCCGTCGAGCTGCATCGACAGCGTCTCGGGGAAGAAGCTGAAGGGCTGACCCTCGAACAGCGGGCCCAGCTCGGCGCGATCGGACAGGTCCGGCCCGCGAAAACTGCGCTGGTCGGTGATGATCAGGTCGATATGCCGGCCCCAGCGCAACGCGCGATATGCGATCAGGCTTTCGATCGCAGCGATGTTGTTGGGCTCCAATCCCAGCCCGGTGTCGTCAAACGTCGTCACCGGCGTGTCGACCACGTGCGGCGCTTCGAAGGTATCGATCTGTCGGCCCGGCGGCGTCACCCGCATCGGCTGGAATTCGAACCAGGCCTGGTTCGCCGCCACCTTGAGGGACTGCGCGGGAATCGGGGCCGCCTCACCGGGGAACACCTGGATCGACTGCCAGGCCAGCCAGGAAAATTCGTGGTTGTCCCACATCGCCACGAAGGGCCAGCGCGCACGCGCATCCTGAAGGTCTGGATCACTCAGATAGGCGTGGTAAAGCGCGCGATAGTCGTCCAGCGAGCCCGGCACCATGAAGCGGTTGTTGGCGACCGCCCTGCCATCGGCAAACTTCTTCACCGGGAAGGTGATGGTGCGGTCGTAGCGTTTGCCACCCTGGCCGACCTGCTCCGGATATTGCACAACCTCGTAGATGAAGTCGCCCAAATGCAACACGAAGCCGAGCCGTTCGTGCGGCGCCGCCCGCTCGTCTTCGAAGATCATCTTGCGATAGGCGTTCATCGCGCCCTCGGGGAGACTCTGGCAACTGACGAACGCGAAGCGCGCCGGGCGCGGGTCGTCCGGCGCAGGCGCAGTCAGCGTGCGCCCGATCCGGCTGCCATTGCCATCTTCGTCAACAAAGCGATACCAATATTCGCCGGCCGACGGCAAGTCGGCCACCAGCACGCGACAGGTCCAGTCGGCTTGGGCCAGCACCGGTGCGGTCGCAGTGGCGATGACGCGGGTGAATGCGGGGTCGTCCGCCACTTCGACCCATAGCTTGGCGCGCTCGCGCCCGTCCGCATACGGCCGTCGCGTCCACAGCAGGACGCTGTTGTGGTCGGGGTCACCGGACGCAACACCCTGCGGATACAGATCGCGGCGCTCGCGCCAGCCGCTCGACGACCGCTGCACCGACGCGCAGCCCCAAACCAGGGTCGCACCCAACGCGGCGGAAAGATTCAGGAACTGTCGTCGGTCCAGGTTCGGCATATCGCCCCCTTGCTGGCATCGGATCGAGATGATCGCGGTGTAGCGACGCTAGATTCGTGCACGCTTCGGGGCAGCGTGCTGGAAGTCATCACGTGGGACGAAATGGCGGGTGCGCGATTCATCTCGTGGCATCGACCCAAAGCGAACAACGAGACCTTCAGCGCAAGTTCGCTGGCACCTTCATGCCGCCCAGGCTTCCGGTATCGCGCGCTCACCAGACCAGGTCGTCGGGCACCTTGAACTGCGCGTAATACGCATCGTCTTCGGAGGTGGTGGCGGAGGGTTCGGCGCCCTCGCCCTGACCATGATCGAGCACGATCATGCTGGCGTCGCGTTCGCGCACTTTTTCGACGGCCGCGCGCGGCAGCAGCTCGAAGCGTTCGTCGATGCGGACGATCACCAATGCGCCGGCGGACAACTTCTTGCGCAGGTCGTCATTGACCAGCACGCTGCGGATGCTGTCGTCGACGGAAAACCGGTATTCGCTGTCTCCTGCGCGCGGAACTTTCCTGTCCTCGATGATCTGCCGCGCCTGGGCGCGAAGCTCGAGGGTGCGCGCCCTGGCCTTGCGCTCGGCTGCGAGTGCGCGGTCACGCTCGACCTTCTCGGCGCGCACGCGCTCGGCTTCCAGTTCGATCTCGCCGGGTGTCGATGATCCTTTGGCATAGCGCGCCTTGTTCTGCGCATGCGCCACCTCGACCACCCTGGCCTTCTTGACCAGGCCCGCCTTGAGCAGTTGTTCCTGAAGCGGATTGACCTTCGCCATGCGCAGTTTCGTCCAAGGGATTTCTGACCCATCATAGCCGCCGATGGACACCCTGAAATATTTCGCGGGCTATCCGCCGCACCTGCAGACTCAGGTCCGTGAGCTGATCCGGCAGGGCCGGCTCGGCGCGATGCTGGCCGGGAAATACGGCGAAGCGCACGCCGTGCGCAACGACGGATTGCTGCACGACTACGTCCAGGCACTCAAGGATCGGCATCTGCGCAAATCGGTGCCTCTGGGCAAAGTGATCTACGACAGCACGCTGCAGGTGATGAAACATGCGCTCGGCACCCACACCACGATCACGCGCGTGCAGGGCGACCGACTGAAGACGCGCCGCGAAATTCGCATCGCCACCGTGTTCCGCGACGCGCCCGCCGAGTTCCTGAAGATGATCGTGGTGCATGAATTGGCGCACCTGAAGGAAGCCGAGCACAACAAGTCGTTTTACCAGTTGTGCACGCACATGGCGCCCGACTACCACCAGCTGGAGTTCGACCTGCGCCTCTACCTGACGCATCAGGATCTCGGACAGGGATAACGCGTCACGCGATCGATCGACGTCAACACCCGACGCACGGCCGCGGCGCGATCCTTCCGCGCGTTGCACGCCTTGCACATCCGCTCTCGGGCCCCATCTCCTCGATCTCGCCCAGTCACCGCCCATATTGTCGACCACGCCACGCGCGTGCCTTCCTTCGAACTGACCATGGAGGCCTGGACCTCATGAGCACGCCCAAACTCTTTGAACCGCTCACCGTCGGCGCATTGCAGCTTGCCAATCGCATCGTCATCGCGCCGATGTGCCAGTACTCCGCCGAGGACGGACGGATGACCGACTGGCACCTGATCCATCTCGGCCAGCTGGCGCTGTCGGGCGCAGCGCTGTTGACGATCGAAGCCACCGCGGTGCTGCCCGAAGGGCGCATCTCCTGGGGCGATGTCGGACTGTGGGACGACACCACCGAAGCGGCAATGGACCGCGTGCTCACGGGCATCCGGCGCTGGTCGGCCATGCCCATCGCGATCCAGTTGGCACACGCCGGCCGCAAGGCGTCCACCGATTTGCCCTGGCACGGCGGCAAGCAGCTCGCGCCGGGGCAAACCCATGGTTGGCAAACGGTGGCGCCGTCGGCACTGCCGTTCAACCAGGACGACCATGCCCCCGTCGCACTGACCCGTGCGGCGATGAACGATGTGCGCGATGCCTTTGCCGCGGCTGCACGCCGCGCCGCGCGCCTCGGCATCGACGCGATCCAGATCCATGCCGCGCACGGCTACCTGCTGCACGAGTTCCTGTCGCCGCTGTCGAATCAGCGCAACGACGAATACGGTGGCTCGCTCGAAAACCGCCTGCGTTTTCCGCTGGAAGTGTTCGATGCGGTGCGCGCGGCCTTTCCGGCCGAACGCCCGGTCAGCGTGCGCCTGTCGGGCACCGACTGGGTCGCGGGCGGTTGGGACATCGAACAAAGCGTGGCCTTCTCGCAGGCGCTGGAAGCGCGCGGCTGCAGCAGCATCCACGTCTCCAGCGGCGGACTGCATCCCGCGCAAGTCATACCGGTGGGTCCGGGCTATCAGGTGCCGCTCGCGCGCAGCGTGAAGCAGGCCGTCCGCATCCCGGTCGTGGCCGTGGGCATGATCACCGATTTCGATCACGCCGAAGCGATCGTCGGTACCGGTGATGCGGACTTGGTCGCGATTGCGCGCGGCATCCTCTACGACCCGCACTGGCCCTGGCACGCCGCGGCGCACCTGGGGGCCAGCGTCGTGGCGCCGCCCCAATACCTGCGCTCGCAGCCACGGCAATTCCCGAACCTGCTGGTGCGCAGCGGCACCTGATCACGTCACAGTTCCCGCGAGCGCCGCTCAGTCTCCAGCGCAGCCGATGTCCATCGCCGGGCGCTGCGACGGGCCAATGTCGTCATGGTGCATGAGCTGGAACGTGCTGCAGAAGCTGCGCGCAACGCCGGTGAGCGGATCGATGAACGACAACCGCTTCGCCAACAACTGGAGCGGCGCCGAGTAGTCGTCCGGCGCGCGCTGCCGCAGGGACGGATAGGTCCGATCATGCGCAATGGGCGCTCCGAGCGCGGCCATGTGCACGCGCAACTGGTGCTTGCGCCCGGTGATCGGCGTCAATGCGTAGCGCCAGTAGTCCGCGCCACGCGCGACGACCTCGATTCGGGTTTCGCTGTTCTCCGGCCCTTCGATCTCCTGCATGCGGAAGAACGGCTCGCCGGCGACGATGCGGCTCGAGCGCGTGCATGGAAATTCGATGCGGGGCAAGGCCGGTGCAATCGCTTCGTAGCGCTTGTCGATCCGTCGCTCGCGGAACAGCGCCTGGTAGTGCGCGCGACTCAGCGGGTTGGCCGAGAACAACACCA
>JAGNYW010000015.1 GCA_017984755.1 Methyloversatilis sp. | reverse complement strand
CAAGACTGAGGCTTACGACGCCCAGTCCGGTACTGGTATTGATCGGCGACATGAAGAGGCCGGAAGACTGGCGCACGCCCATGGTGACCAGCAGCAGCAGGGCGGCGCACAGCACGGCGGAAAAGGCAGTCGGCATGGAAGGAGACAGATGCAAGATTCAAGATGCAAGATACAAGGAAAGGCATCGCGGGGCGAAAGGCGCTTTGCATTGCGGTAAGCCGGCGCATGGGTGTCACCTCCTTGCATCTTGAATCTTGTAACTTGAAGACGCCCATCGGGCGCCGCTCTGATAAGGAAGTTCCAAGGATCTGCAACTGAAGAATCGCCTCGCGCTGGTGTCCGGCAGCACTGCCGGCGTCGGTCATGCCATCGCCGAGGCGCTGCTGCGGGAGGGCGCGCGCGTCATCGTCAACGGGCGCACGCGGGCACTGGTCTTGCTATCGAAAAATCATGTCTGCGAATCGCGACCATTCGAGTCGGCATAGGACGAAAGTCGGACATGACGTGGCGCCGTTTGCCCATCAGCGTCCGAATTTTGGGCGTTTCCGGTATGCGAGCACACTTTGGAACTATTTAAAAGTCATAAAAGAAAGATAACAAATGTTTCCTTCGCTAATTTTCAGTTGTTTGCATTTGCGTAATTTAGCTGCCATTTCTTCGCCATAGTTTCGGTCGGCTTGAATGACTAACTGCAGCTTTTCCTCGGGTCGTGCCATGCCCAGCAACGCCGGACTGCGATCCCCGGGCCGTGACGCAATGAGCGCTGAAGCCGGACACCCCGGTGTTGTCACCAATGCGGCTGTGACGGACGAATGTGCGGATGCGTGCCTGCCGGTCGATGCGGCAGCAGAGGAGCGTCCTGGGCGTTCGAAGATTCTCGTTGTCGGGGTTCTCGCAGCGCTCGTTATCGTGGCGACGGCAATCACGGCTACCATCGTGTTGCGGGAGAGCGCGCGCCGCGATTGGGCGGAGCAGTTGTCGAACCTCTCCCTCATCCTTTCCGAACAGGCGTCCCAGACGCTCTTCTCCGCGCACACTGTTCTCAGGAGCCTCGCTGACGTCGCAGAAGCTGCCCGCCTCGAAAGCGCGGAGGAATTCCGGACTTTCGCTGCCGATGAAGCGAGGTATCAGCTGCTGATCGACAAGACCGGATCCAATCCGATCATCGACGTCGCGACTTTCGTTTCGAACGATGGCGACGTATTGAACTTCACCCGATCGTTCCCCCCGCCTCGCATCAATCTCTCCGATCGTGACTACTTCATCGCCCATCGCGCCGACAAAAAAATAAAGACCTTCACGAGCGTTCCGGTACGCAACAAGGGGAACGGAAAGTGGGTTTTCTACATCACCCGGCGGATTAACAACAGCAACGGCGACATGCTCGGCATGATCCTCGTCGGCATATCGGTTGAGGTTTTTTCCAGGTTTTACGAACGTGTGGCCACCAGCCTCGGAGACGGTGCCTCGATATCCCTTTATCGCGGCGACTTCGCGCTGATGACGCGCTGGCCGCTCGTCAACGAACTTGTCGGCAAGAAGAATCTGGCGAGTGTGACGAGGATGGTGGTCGAAGATCGCAAGCTGTCGAATGATGTCGTTTTTACTGAATTGCCCCGCATGATGGACGGCAACAAGCCCTCGCCCCGGATTGTTGCGCCGCGACTGCTTGATCGATATCCGTTCATCGTCGTTCCGGTCGTCACCGAGGAGCGCTATCTTCGAAACTGGCGGAACAACGTACTGTGGATCACGGCCACGGCAGCATCGAGCCTGCTGCTGCTTTTCATCGGCGTACGATCGCTGCTGCGTGCGGACCGCAAGGTACGCGATGAACTCGTAAAGCGTGTGCTGGCCCAGGACTCTCTCAGATCCGCGCACGAACAACTCGAGTTCCGGGTGCAGGAACGGACCTCCGAACTGACACGGCAGATTCTCGAGCGGAAGCTGGTCGAGCGCGAGCTTACGCAGGCGAATTCGCGTATTGCAGCGATTTCCCACAAGGCGGGCATGTCCGAGGTCGCCAACAGTGTGCTGCACAACGTTGGCAATGTTCTGAACAGTGTCAGCGTATCCGTGCAATTGCTGAACGAGCGGCTGGCACATACGCCCCTTGCGGACTTCCCCAGAGCAACAGCCCTGCTGAATGATCATCGGAACGAACCGCTGCATTTTCTGACTGAGACCGAGCAGGGGCGTGCATTACCCAACTTTCTAGACCTGCTGTCTAAGCATTGGGTGGTTGAGCACCAATGGATGTTGGGGGAAGCGCAGCAGATGAAAGCCAATGTCCAGCAGATCAAGGAGATTGTCAGTCGTCAGCAATCACTGAGCGGTCATTCCGGGCTGATTTCGCAATTCAGCGTGCGCGAAGTCGTCAAGGACGCACTCTCTATTCACGGGGCGGAGATCGAGCAATCCCGCGTGAAGGTTGTCGAGGACCATGAGCGGATGCCAGACTGGAAAGGCGACCGGAGCAAGATCGCCCAGATCATCCTCAACCTTGTCGCCAATGCCGAACAGTCGCTCGCGATGTCCTCCAGCGGCGATCGCACGCTTTCGATCCGCAGCTGGATAGGGGACGATCAGCGGCTTGAGATCAGGGTGTCGGACAATGGTGTCGGCATGACTCCCTACACGATGAACAAACTGTTCACCTATGGTTTCACGACCAAGAGCAAGGGCCACGGTTTTGGCCTGCATGCCAGTGCCCAGGCAGCGCAGGACATGGATGGCATTCTGCATGCATTCAGCGAGGGGGAAGGTTTAGGTGCAACCTTCTTCCTGTCACTGCCCCCGGCGACGACTTCACGTTCTCGAACATCACAAACATCATGAATACAACATTGGCCCAGAAGCGGCGGATCCTGGTAATCGACGACAATCCAGCGATTCATGAGGACTTCCGAAAGATACTCTGCCCAGCGGAACAGCTGTCGGACGAACTGCGCGATGCTGCGGCAGCAGTCTTCGGAATGCCGCCGAAGCCGGCGCGAGCAGTCGAGTATGAGGTCGATGCCGCGTCGTCCGGTCAGGATGGGCTGGACCGCATTCGCAGGAAAATTCTCGATGAGCGATGCTATTCGCTGGCCTTCGTTGACATGCGCATGCCGAATGGCTGGAACGGCATCGAGACCGTTCGGCGCATCTGGGAACTGAGCCCCGGACTGCAGGTGGTGTTGTGCACCGCATACTCCGATTTTTCGTGGGACCAGATCCGCACCGAACTCCCGCACAGCGACCGCTTCCTCATTCTGAAGAAGCCATTCGACAATATCGAAGTGCAGCAGATCGCCGAGGCGCTTTCCGAGCGATACGCGACAGAACTCGAGTTGCTCGAGAAAGACCGAGTGCTCAAGGAAGCACAGAACATCGCCAAGATCGGCCATTTCATTTCGGACGCAAGGACGGGCCGACTGGCCCGGTCGGAGTCGCTGACCGAGATATTCGGTATCGATGCAGAAATCATAAGCAGCGTCGACGACTGGGTCGGCCTCGTCGAGGAGCCTTACAACGCACCGTTGCAGCAAGCGATCATCGACACGGCCCATTCGTTTGCCGAGTTCGAGCAGATGTGTCGAGTCACACATCGTGTCGATGGTTCGTCACGCTGGGTGCTGGCGCGCGGGCGCTGGGAAGCGGACCCCGAAGGCCTGCCTGCACGGCTCATCGGTACATTTCAGGACATCACGGAAATGTACGAGTCCCAGGAGAGGCTGCGCCTGCTCGAACAGTCCGTGTCGCAGATCAATGATGCGATCATCATCACCGACGTGGCGTGGCAAGGTGATGACGGACCCCGAATCGTCTATGTGAACGAGGCTTTTGTTCGCCAGACAGGCTATGCGGCCGAGGAGGCGATCGGCCGCACGCCGTTCTTCCTGCAAAGCCCGAACACCTCGCGCGTCGAACTCGACCGGATTGCGGCATCGATCACGAAGGGGCATCCGATCCGCCTCGAGCTGATCAATCAGACGCGCGACGGGAAGGAGTTCTGGGTCGATCTCGATGTCGTGCCGGTCAAGCGCGCAGATGGGATCTGCACGCATTGGGTCTTCATCGAACGCGATATTTCCAGTCAGAAGAAATCGACCTTCATGGTCGAGCGGCTCGCCTATTACGATGAGTTGACCGGACTTCCCAATCGCCGCCTGCTCGACGATCGCCTGCGTCAGACGCTCGCTTCCTGCGGTCGGAATCCTGTCTATTGCGCGCTGCTGTTCATTGATCTGGATGATTTCAAGGAGGTCAATGATACGTTCGGTCACAAGGCCGGCGACCTGCTCCTGGTGGAAGTCGCGACGCGCCTGCGTGCCTGTGTGAGGGAAGAGGATACGGTTGCGCGCTTCGGCGGCGACGAGTTCGTCATCCTGCTGAAGGCACTCGGCACGGAAAAGGAACAGGCCATCCTCAACGCCGAAAACGTATCGCGAAAGATCATGACCGCATTGGCTAGCAGCTACCTGCTCAGCGAGCCGGAGTATCCGCTGTCGGCCAGCATCGGAATCACGATGTTCGACGGCAATTCAGTGAGTACGGACGAGCTCCTCAAGAGAGCGGACATCGCCATGTATCGTGCAAAGTCGTCCGGCAAGAACGCTTTTGCAATGTTCGAATCTGGCATGCAGGTCGTCGTCAACCAGCGGGCGCAGCTGGCCAATGAGCTCCGACACGCCCTGAGTCGCGAGCAACTCGAACTGCACTATCAGGCGCTCGTCGAAAGCGGGCGGGGCATCACGGGTGCCGAAGCACTGTTGCGATGGACAACGCCGGAAAGGGGCCGGATATCGCCTTCGATCTTCGTACCGCTTGCCGAACAGACCGGATTCATCAAGCAGATGGGGGAGTGGGTGCTCAACACAGCGTGCGCCGAACTTGCGCGGTGGGCGCAGTTGCCGCACATGGCTTCGCTTACGCTCTCCATCAACGTCAGTCCGAAGCAGTTCAACTCCGACTGTTTCGTCGAGGAGGTCCTGCAGGCGCTCAAATCGGCTGGCGCACCGCCTGAAAAACTGAAGCTCGAACTCACCGAGACGGTTCTCATACAGGACATTTCAGCCGTTGCATCAAAAATGGAACAGTTCAAGCTTCATGGCATCGGCATCGCGCTGGACGATTTCGGAACGGGCTACTCTTCATTGAGTTACCTGAAGCAACTCCCGCTCGATCAGCTGAAGATCGATCAGTCTTTCGTCCGCGATTTGCTGGCTGACAAGAACGACGCAAGCATCGCAAGTGCCATCATCGGCCTCGGGCAATCGCTCGGATTGACGGTCATCGCGGAAGGTGTCGAAACAATTCAGCAACAGCGATTCCTCTCGGACATAGGCTGCAATGTCTTCCAGGGGTATCTGTTTGCCCGTCCGATTCCGGTTGGCGAATTCGAAGACCTTGTCCGAGGATGGGGCCTGCCGCCCGGGTACTGATGTCGTGCACGTTGTCTGCACGGCGATCGTCAGAGCGTATTCCGAGCAGGCGCCCGGCGCTTTGCTCATGCCAACGCTGCTGGTTTCCAACGTCAGCTTTTCCTTTGGGGACTCTCCCCGATAACGCTCGCACGCAGACGGGGCGCATCGGGCACGAGGGGCATACGGTACTGCTGCAAACAGCATGGCGGTCGGTATTGGGCGGAGAACCCGGACGCGCAGGCGCTCCGACCTTGCAGCCAGCCGGGATGGCCATCATCATGTTCGCGCCGCGCACTCCATGCGGGCGACTTTCATCCAGGAGCGTTCGGAATGGATCTGCACCTGAAGAACCGTCTTGCCCTCGTGTCCGGCAGCACCGCCGGCATCGGTCACGCCATCGCCCACGCGCTGCTGCGGGAGGGCGCGCGCGTCATCGTCAACGGGCGCACGCAGGCGGCGGTCGATGCCGCCGTCGCGGGGCTGGGCGTGGGCGCGATTGGCTTCGCCGGCGACCTGGCGAGCGCGGAGGGCGCCGAGGCGCTGGCGCGGGCCCATCCTGACATCGACATTCTGGTGAACAACCTCGGTATCTTCGAGCCGAAGCCTTTCGAGGACATTCCCGACGCCGACTGGTCACGCTTCTTCGACGTGAATGTGCTGAGCGGCGTGCGCCTGTCGCGGCAGGTGCTGCCCGGCATGAAGCGACGCAACTGGGGCCGCATCCTGTTCATTTCCAGCGAGAGCGGCATCCAGATTCCGGCGGAAATGATCCACTACGGCATGACCAAGTCGGCGCAGATCGCCATTGCGCGCGGTCTGGCCGAATCGGTCGCCGGCACGGGCATCACGGTCAACAGCGTGCTGCCCGGTCCGACCCGTTCGCGCGGCGTCGAGGATTTCGTGCAGACGCTGGCGAGCGAAAGCGGCCAGAGTTTCGACGAATTCGAGAAGGCATTCTTCGAGAAGGTACGCCCGACGTCGCTGATCAAGCGCTTCGCGACACCGGAAGAAGTGGCGTCCATGGTGGTGTACCTGTGCAGCCCGCTGGCTTCGGCAACGACCGGCGCCGCGCTGCGCGTGGATGGCGGCACCGTGAAAAGCGCGTTCTGACGTCGGGCGGCGGTGGCGCAACGCCACCGCCCGTCCTGTTCGTTTCGCCTCCTGCGAAAACAGGGCTTCGGTCACCTCCGGTGCGCCGAACGAACCCATGTACCCGCGCAGCGGCGAAGGCGTTGTCCGCCTGCACCGTTCATCTGTACGGGTATCGGTGCCGGCGCTTGTTTCCTGTCCTGCATGCCATCGCGTGACATTCACGCGGCATTGATTCCGCTGCGCCGGGCCACTGCAGGACAGATCGACATGAGCCAACCGGCGTATCGCCGTTCCGTCATCAAGGGCACGGGCGCGCTTGCCGCATCCGCTGCGTGGCTGTCTTCGGGTGCTGGTTGGGCGCTTTCGATGAACTTCAATGGGTGGTAATGGGCACGATTGGACAATCGCTTGAATGATCGAGATGGTTCCAATTTTTTCGGCCCCCGGATGTCAACGTCACGCTGCGGCAGTTCAATCCCTTCGATCAAGGCGGTGAAACTCGGCCATTCCGGATTTGATTCTGCGACATGTACCAACGATGTTCGTTTGAACGGCAGCGCGTGAAGTACGTCAAGCCACGCATCGGGATTTTCGAATTCGATGTCGACGAGCGATGGGTGGTGAAAGCGCAATCCTGATGGATGCTCAGATGAAACGCGCCTGATGCAGCTGGCGGTAGCGCACCGCCAGCGTGGCGCCGTCGATGTGCAGTTCTTCCTGGCGCAGCAGTGACGCGAGTTCGCCCTTGTCGCTCACCCCCAGCTTCTCGTAGATGGTGCGCAGGTAGAAGCGGATCGTTGCCGGTGACAGGTCGAGCTGGCGTGCGATTTCCTTGTAGCTGCTGCCGCGCCCGAAGGCTTCGGCCACGGCCGTTTCCCGCGGTGTCAGGATGTCCAGCCGCGAGCGTTCGCGCACCACCAGCAGCGTGAAGTCGCCGAGCAGGTGGCGCTGCAGCACCCTGCGCTGCAGCTTGAGTCTGAAGTCTTCGGTCTTCAGCCACAGCGCAATCGTGTCGGGCAGAACGCCGCCGGCGTAGTCAGGCCATTCCGCGCACAGCGATTCGACGAACTGCGGCTCGGCGTTCAGCAGCTGGCCCTGCCGGTCGAGGATCGCCATGGCGACCTGATCGTTGGCCATGCTCGCCTTCAGGTATTCCATCTGGAATATCCGGTTCGACGTCCACGCCGAGCACAGATGCGGCATCAGGTATTGCGCCATCTGCTGGTCGCCCTCGGTGAATAGCCGGTCACCCACCGTGCGGTAGAGCGACAGGAACACGAAGGCGGTTTCCGATGGCAGGTAGACCGAGGTGCAGAAGGCCTGGCCCACGCCGTGTTCGCCCATCAGGGTCGCCAGACCGGGGGCCTCGCTGAACCTGCGCTGGTCGAAATAGACGGTTTCGCGAGGCTTGGCCTTCACCGCCTTGGCCAGCGCATCGTCGTACTTGGTTTCTTCCCACAGTGGCACGAAGCCGTCGCCGAGATTGAAGGGCAGGGAGCTGTGCAGGTTGAAACTGCCCGATGCGGGCGACATGATGCCCCACCAGGCCTTGTCGAACCCGACCAGCGGCTGCACGCGAGACAGGGCCGCCTGCTGGAAGTCGTCGATCGCCGTCGCCTGCGCGAGCGACTGCAGGTCGAGTACCGCATCACTGAATTCGCCCACACTGAACATAGCTTCCGTCCCGATGAAAGATGCCCGCCCGGGGCCATCGAAGCCAAACCGGTCACATGGCCGGCAAGGCATTCATGCATCAGCCATGCCAGGGCAGAAAGCCCGTCGGATTGCGCGCAAACGCCGTCGCTACGGCATCGCCACCATCAAATACATCCTTCAGCTGCCCTGCATTGGTGCACTGCATGAAGATGTGCGTCAATGGCGGGCATCGCGATGCTACTCCGGTCGGCGCTTTCGGTGGTTCAGCCGGACTGCGACGCCAGCAGTGGCGCGAGGTAGCGCCCGGTGTGCGAAGCCGGTTCGGCCGCCACCTGCTCCGGCGTGCCGACGGCAACGATCTCTCCGCCACCGGCGCCGCCTTCGGGACCGAGGTCGATGAGCCAGTCGGCGGTCTTTATCACGTCGAGATTGTGTTCGATCACGACGATGGTGTTGCCGGCGTCGCGCAGCCGGCCGAGCACGCCGAGCAGCATGTCCACGTCGTGGAAGTGCAGGCCGGTGGTCGGCTCGTCGAGGATGTACAGCGTGCGGCCGGTGTCGCGCTTGGACAGCTCCAGCGCCAGTTTCACGCGCTGTGCCTCGCCGCCCGACAAGGTGGTCGCGCTCTGGCCGAGGCCGATGTAGCCGAGGCCGACCTCGACCAGCGTCTCGAGCTTGCGGGCCACCGTGGGCACGGCGTCGAAGAAGCCGCGGGCTTCGTTCACGGTCATGGCGAGCACATCGTGAATGGTCTTGCCCTTGTAGCGGATGTCCAGCGTTTCGCGGTTGTAGCGTTTGCCGAAGCAGACGTCGCACGGCACGAACACGTCGGGCAGGAAGTGCATTTCGACGCGCACCAGCCCGTCGCCCTGACAGGCTTCGCAGCGCCCGCCCTTCACGTTGAACGAGAAGCGGCCCGGGCCGTAGCCGCGCGAGCGGGCTTCGGGCACGCCGGCGAACAGTTCGCGGATGGGCGTCAGCAGCCCGGTGTAGGTCGCCGGGTTGGAGCGCGGCGTGCGGCCGATCGGCGACTGGTCGACATTGATCACCTTGTCGAACAGGTCGAGCCCATCGATCGCGTCATGCGCGGCCGGCAGCGTGGCCGAGCCGTACAGGTGATGCGCGGCGGCGGCGTACAGCGTGTCGTTGATCAGCGTGGATTTGCCCGATCCGGACACGCCGGTGACGCAGGTCAGCAGGCCGACCGGAATGGCGGCGTCGGTGCCGCGCAGATTGTTGCCGCGGGCGCCGCGGATGTGCAGCCAGGCGTCCGTTGCCTGCGTCCTTTTCGCCGGTACGGCGATCCGCTTGCGTCCGGACATGTAGGCGCCGGTCAGGCTCGCTTGGCAGGCTGCGATGTCGGCCGGTGTGCCCTGGGCGATGATTTCGCCGCCGTGCTGGCCGGCGCCGGGGCCCATGTCGACCACGTGATCGGCCATTTCGATCGCTTCCTGGTCGTGCTCGACCACCACCACCGTGTTGCCGAGGTCGCGCAGCCGCGACAGCGTACCGAGCAGGCGCGCGTTGTCGCGTTGATGCAGACCGATCGACGGCTCGTCCAGCACATACATGACGCCGGTCAGGCCGGAGCCGATCTGGCTGGCCAGCCGGATGCGCTGCGCTTCGCCGCCGGACAGCGATTCGGCCGAACGGTCGAGGCTCAGGTAATCGAGGCCCACGTCGATCAGGAAGCCGAGCCTGGCCGCGACTTCGCGCATGATGCGGGCGGCGATGGCGGCGCGCGCGCCGTCCAGTTCCATGTCGTCGAAAATGGACTTGCAGGCGCGCAACGGCAGGCCGGCGAGTTGCGGCAGCGTGTGGCCGGCCACCTTCACGTGGCGCGCATCCGAGCGCAGCCGTGTGCCCTGGCAGTCCGGACACACCTTGGTGTTGCGGTACTTTCCCAGTTCCTCGCGCACCACCACCGAGTCTGTTTCGCGATAGCGGCGTTCCAGATTCGGCACCACGCCCTCGAAGATGTGCTCGCGGATGGTGCTGCGCCCGGATTCCGACAGGTAGCGGAAGGCGATGCGTTCCTTGCCCGATCCGTCGAGCACGACCGACTGCAGCTTCGCGTCGAGCTGGTCGAACGGCGTGTCGATGTCGAACTTGTAGAAGGTCGCCAGACTGGACAGCAGCTGGAAGTAGAACTGGTTGCGCCGGTCCCAGCCGCGGATGGCGCCCGCTGCCAGCGACAGGTGCGGGTGGGCGACGATGCGCGCCGGGTCGAAGAAGGTGACCATGCCGAGGCCGTCGCAACTGGTGCAGGCGCCGGCAGGGTTGTTGAACGAGAAGAAGCGCGGTTCCAGCTCCGACACGCTGTGGCCGCACACCGGGCACGCGAAGCGCGCCGAAAACAGCTGTTCGGTGTCGCTGTCCATGTCCAGCGCGATGGCGCGGCCTTCGGCCTGCTGCAGCGCGGTTTCGATGGATTCGGCGAGGCGCTGGCGCATGTCGGGACGCACCTTCAGGCGGTCGACCACGACATCGATGGTGTGCTTGATGTTCTTGTCCAGCTTCGGCAGCGCGTCGATGTCCATCATCTTGCCGTCGAGCCGCACGCGCACGAAACCGCGCGAGCGCAGTTCCGAGATCAGTTCGACCTGTTCGCCCTTGCGCTCGCTCACCACCGGCGCAAGGATGGCCACCCTCGTCTCTTCCGGCATCGCGAGCACGGAATCGACCATCTGCGACACGCTCTGCGCGGCCAGCGGCTCGCCATGCTCCGGGCAGTGCGGCGTGCCGACGCGGGCGAACATCAGGCGCAGGTAGTCGTGGATTTCGGTCACCGTGCCCACGGTGGAGCGCGGATTGTGGCTGGTCGCCTTCTGTTCGATCGAAATCGCCGGCGACAGGCCTTCGATCAGGTCCACGTCCGGTTTTTCCATCAGCTGCAGGAACTGCCGTGCGTACGCGGACAGCGACTCGACGTAGCGGCGCTGCCCCTCGGCATACAGCGTGTCGAAAGCGAGTGAGCTCTTGCCCGAGCCCGACAGGCCGGTGATCACCGTCAGCCGGTCGCGCGGGATATCTATATTGATGTTCTTCAGATTGTGGGTGCGCGCCCCACGAATGCGTATCCAGTCCATCAGCCCGCCCGGTTTTCTGCAACCGGCTATGAGAACCCATTTCGCAGGGAAAGGCGAGGACCGGAGGGGCAAGATTCAAGATTCAAGATGCAAGGTAGCTCCCGCCGGCTGAGTGATCGTGCATTCGGTGCCAGCCACGCAGCGGGGCCGCGCTGCGCTGCGCCTGCGCAGAAAAGCGTCCGGTCGGACGCAGCTGACCCTGCCGGCTTGCTAGAATCCGGGCTGACCGTTTTCCTGCCTGACATGAATCCCCCGATAAAAGACCGCATGACCCGCACGGAGCTGCGCGCGGGGATTGCGCTGGCGTTCATCATTTCCCTGCGCATGCTGGGGCTGTTCCTCGTGCTGCCGGTGTTTTCGGTGTTCGCGCGGACGCTGCTGGGCGGCGACAACATCTTCTGGGTCGGCCTCGCCTTCGGCGTATTCGGGCTGGCGCAGGCGGTGATGCAGATCCCGTTCGGCGCCGCGTCGGACCGTTTCGGCCGCAAGCGCATCATCGTGCTCGGGCTGCTGCTCTATGCGGCCGGCAGCGTGATGGCGGCCTGGGCGCCCGACATCAACTGGATGATCGCCGCCCGCATCCTGCAGGGTACCGGCGCGATTTCCGCCGCGGCGACCGCGCTGGTGGCCGATCTGGTGCGCGAACAGCACCGCACCAAGATCATGGCGGTCATCGGTTCGTCGATCGGCCTCGTGTTCGCCGGCTCGCTGGTGCTGTCGCCCGCGCTGTACGGCTGGATCGGCATGGACGGCATCTTCCTGCTGATCGGTTCGCTCGCGCTGCTCGGCATTCCGCTGCTGCTGTTCGTGGTGCCCGACCCCGATCACGCGCCGCTCGTCGAGCCGGCGCCGTTCGCCAGCGTCATCGCGGACCGCCAGCTGATGCGGCTCAATTTCGGCATGTTCGTCGTGCACATGGTGCAGATGGCCATGTTCCTGATGGTGCCGCTGTCGCTGGTGCAGGTGATGGATCTGCCGGTTGCCCGCCACTGGACGCTGTATTTCCCCATCGTGATGGCCAGTTTCGTGGTCATGATTCCGGCCATCGTGTGGGCCGAGCGCAATGCGCGGGTGAAGACGGTGTTCCTCGCGTCCATCGTCACGCTGATCGCCTCCCAGGTCATGTTCCTGCTCCCGCTGGAGTTCGAATGGGTGCTCATCGGCGGCCTCTTCGTGTTCTTCATCGCATTCAATCTGCTCGAGGCCTCGCTGCCGTCACTGGTATCGCGCATCGCGCCGCCGGCTGCCAAGGGCGCCGCGCTCGGCGTATTCAACACGGCGCAGTCGATCGGCGCCGCCACCGGCAGCGCTGTGGGCGGTGCCATTGCGCTGCGCTTCGGCGAAGACGGCGTCTATCTGTTCTGCACCGTGCTGGCGATCGTGTGGTGGCTGTGGGCGCGCAGCATGAAGCCGCCGCCGGTCGTCGCGCTGCGCGAATACGTGATCGGCGACCACGTCGATCTGGACGGACTGCGTGCGCAGCTGGCCCGCCTGCCGGGCGTGCGCGAAGCGCGCATCGAGGCGGAACGGCGCATGGCCTACATCAAGGTCAATCTCGAACTGTGGGACGAAGACGGCATGCGCCGCCTGCTCGATCTGCCGGCGGCGACGGCCTGAATAATTCCATGTGAATAACCGGGTGCATCGTCCGGGCGCGCGATGTAACATCCTTCGGCGGGCGCCGGTTCGACGCTTTTTCGATCATCCAGACCACGTTCCATGGGGAACGCGGTCATTTCAGATACTCCCGGGGAGGGAAACATGGCTTCAGTGAACAAGGTCATCCTGGTCGGCAATCTCGGCAAAGATCCGGAAACCCGCTACGCGCCCAACGGCGACGCGATCTGCAACATCACGCTGGCGACCACCGACAGCTGGAAGGACAAGACCACCGGCGAAAAGAAGGAAATGACCGAGTGGCACCGCGTGGTGTTCTTCAACCGTCTGGCGGAAATCGCCGGGCAGTATCTGCGCAAGGGCTCGGCCGTCTATGTCGAAGGCAGCCTGCGCACGCGCAAGTGGCAGGACAAGGAAGGGCAGGATCGCTACACGACAGAAATCCGTGCCGACCAGATGCAGATGCTCGGCAGCCGTCAGGGCGCCGGTGGTGGCGAAGGCCATGCCGGGGGGGGCGCGGGCAGTGGCTCGGGCGGCGGTGACGATTTCGATCAGGCGCCGCGCCAGTCGGCGCCGCGTCCGTCCCGGCCTGCACCCCAGAGCGCGCCGCCGCAGTCCGCCCCGGCCAGTTCCGGCGGCTTCGGCGGCATGGACGACGACATTCCGTTCTGAACCGACGCTCTCGCCGACATGAATCCGACGGTGCGTCTCAGGGCGCGCCGTTCTGCTTTCTGCGGGGCGGACGAACCGCGACGAACGCACCGGCCGACACGAACAGCAGTCCGGCAATGAGCCAGTTCGAAAGCGCTTCGCCCAGCAGGGGCGCGGCGGCAACGCCCGCCAGCACGGGCACCAGCGCCACCAGCGCGCCGGTGCGCTCGGCACCCAGCGCCTGCACCGCCTTCAGGAACAGCAGCATGGCGACGATGGTGACGCCGGCGCCCTGATACAGACCCTGAAGCAGCAGCATCGACACCGGCACTTCATCCAGCGCCTTCGGCAGCCACAGCAGGTAGACCGGCATGAACACGACGGTCGTGCCAAGGGCCACGAAGCGGGTCAGCGTCCACGGGTCATAGGCCCACCGCTTCGCAAGCACCGAGTAGATGGCCCAGGTGAGCGAACTGGCCAGCAGCAGCGCGTCGCCGATCAGCATGTCCGGTGTCCAGCCGTGATCGCCGGACAATTCGTGACGGGCCACGCAGAAGATGCCTACCCCGATGCAGACCAGCCCTGCTGCGCTGGCACCGCCAGGCCGCGCGCCGCTGAGCGCCCAGGCCACGGCTGCGATGAGGAAGGGCTGGATGCCCGGCAGCAGCACGGCGCCATGGGCTGCCGGCGCGAACTTGAAGGCTGCGAAGGCCAGCACGCCATAGATCAGACCACCCAGCATGGCCAGCACCCACAGCCTTGCGTCACGCCATGCGCCGCGCGGCAGGCTGCCGGCAAACGGCAGCAGGATGAGTGCAGCCGTGCCCAGACGCAGCGCCAGCGTGTCGTACGGCGTGAGCGCGCTCTTGCCGCCCAGGCGCGAAACCAGGATGAATCCGGTCCAGATGGCGACCGTGCCGGCGGCGGCCAGATAGCCGCCCAGGCGGGAGGTGGAGGGTGCTGCGTGCGCGGACATGAGGCTGGCGGTGAAGCGGGGAGCGCAAGCTTAGCCGACGTTCCCGCCACACGGCTGCCGAGTTGCAGAGGCATTGCAGATGAGTTGCGGAAGAGTTGCAGACGCGTTGCAATCAAATCTGCACGCAATGATGATCGCGCTCAATATGCGGACCTCAATGGCGCCTATTCTTGAAATGTGGAGCATGGGCTCCGGTACTTTCAGGAGGTTTCATGGAGAAGCGCTGCATTTCTTTCATCGTCAGGGACAGGGAGCCGGTGGTTCTCGGTGCCAACCAGACCGTGCGTGCCGCATGCGAGCGGATGTGGGAAAAGCGCGTCGGTGCCGTGCTGGTGGCTGACGAACATGGCCGCCTGGCGGGCATATTCACCGGTCGCGACGCCATCCGCATTCTGGCCGAGGGGCACAATGGTCCGGATACCCGGCTCGCCGTTGCGATGACACCCAATCCGCACACCATCGGGCCGGAAGATACGTCTATCGATGCGCTGCGCGCCATGAATGACGGCGGCTTCCGCCATCTGCCGGTCGTGGATGAAGGCACCATCGTCGGTGTCGTGTCGCGCGGCGATTTCAAGGGTGTCGAGTACGAGCGGCTGGGGGATGAAACCAGCTTGTGGGAACGCATCTGCTGAGATCCGGGTTCGGGGCAAGGCACTACAATCGCGCCATGCCCAGGTTTCAGTTGCTCATTTCCGCCATCGAGTTCGCTGCGACGCTTGCGTTCGCATTGTCCGGTTTCATCGAGGCGGCACGCCGCAGGATGGACGTCGTCGGCGTGTTTGCGGTCGCCTTCATCACCGCTTTCGGCGGGGGTACGGTGCGCGATGTCCTGCTCGACCGCCGGCCGTTCTTCTGGGTCGAGCACCAGGCGCATGTATGGCTGATCTTCGGCCTGTCCCTGCTGGCAGCGCCCTGGCTGCGTTCGCGCCATCATCAGTTTACTGAGCGTGCCATCCTGATACCGGACGCGCTGGGCCTCGGTCTGTTCACCGTCACCGGTGTCGGCCTGGCCCATCAGGCCGGCATGCCGCTGTTCGTATCGGCCATGATGGGCGTGATCACCGGCGTGTTCGGCGGTGTCATGCGCGATGTGATCTGCAACGAAGTGCCCTATGTATTCCGCGATCACCGACCGTACGCGCTGTGTGCGTTCGTCGGCGCCTGGGTCTACCTCGGCATGAATGCGATCGATGTGACGCCCGCGGTTTCACTGGCGGCAGCGGTCGTGCTTATCGCCGGTCTGCGTCTGCTGGCGGTGATGACCGGCTGGTCGGTGCCGGGTTCGCGCGACTGACCGGCGGCATCATCCACATAGGATTTCGCCCTTTCCGCTACTACGTCAGGTCTTCTTCACGGCCGCAGTCAGGGGTTCAACACACGGGTCAGAGCGGTGAGGCTTTCACTGGCCGAGGTAGCGGCGCGGTCGACCGCGCTGTCTTCCGGTTCGGCGAGCACCAGTACCAGCGTGGCTGCGAGCAGCAGCGCGCACGTAACGAGTTGTGGGGTGGACATCATGATCTCCGGCAGGTCGGCAAGAATTCTTAACGCAAACGCATAGCCGGAGATTAAGACTGCAGCCCGGCCGGGCGGGTCAGTGGGCACCCGCGCGTGTTGTCGGCCCCGTCCTACAGGCGGGCACGCAATGCAGCCTGCTTCCGGTACGATGCGCGGCGCAATGCACGCTGCGCGCATTCGTGCGGCGTCTCCCCACAGACAGGAATTTCCCATGGCCGGAGCCAGCCTTCTCGCACTGCTCGATGACATCGCGAGCGTTCTCGATGATGTGTCGGTGCTCACCAAGGTTGCCGCCAAGAAGACCGCCGGTGTGCTGGGCGATGATCTGGCGCTGAACGCGCAGCAGGTTGCCGGCGTCAAGGCCGACCGTGAACTGCCCGTGGTGTGGGCGGTGGCGCTGGGTTCGGTGCGCAACAAGCTGATTCTGGTTCCGGCGGCGCTTGCCATCAGTGCCTTCGTGCCGGCAGCCGTCACGCCACTGCTGATGGTGGGCGGGCTTTTCCTCTGTTACGAGGGCTTCGAAAAGCTGGCGCACAAGTTCCTGCACAGTCCCGACGAGGACGCCGTGCATCATCGGCAACATCTGGCTGCACTGGCCGATGCCGAGGTTGATCTGGTCGCGCTCGAGAAGGAGAAGGTCAAGGGCGCAATCCGGACAGACTTCATCCTGTCGGCAGAAATCATCGCCATCACGCTGGGCACCGTCGCCGATGCGCCGTTCGGCACCCAGGTCACCGTTGTGGCCGGCATTGCCGCAATCATGACCGTCGGCGTGTACGGTCTGGTGGCGGGCATCGTGAAGCTGGACGACGGCGGGCTCTACCTCAGTCGTTCAGGCTCGGCGCCGATTCGCGCATTCGGCCGCGGCATCCTCGCCGCCGCGCCGTGGCTGATGAAATTCCTGTCGGTCGCCGGCACGGCGGCCATGTTCCTGGTCGGCGGCGGCATTCTGACTCACGGTATTCCTGCGCTGCACGACGGGATACACCACCTGACGGAGTCGGTGTCGCAATCGGCCGGCACGGTCGCCGGCGTGCTGCTGCCCTTCATCGCCGACGCGCTGACCGGCATCGTCGCCGGTGCGATCACGCTGACGGTCATGCTGGGTGTGAAGAAGCTGCGCGGCGGCGCAACAGCCGTCTGAGCAGGTTCAGCCCGCCGGGCTGAGGTCCGGCGTCAGTGCGCCACGGTCGTCGAACACCACGCAGTTGCCCCGCCAGTGGGCGCCGCCCACCTCCTCGAAGTAGCGCAGGATGCCGCCCTCGAGCTGATAGACCTGATTGAAGCCGGCCCGCTTCATCAGCGGCGCGGCCTTTTCGCATCGGATGCCGCCGGTGCAGAAGGTGACGACAGGGGTGTCCTTCAGGTCGGCGAATCGCTCGAGTGCTGCCGGAAACTCACCGAAGCTGTTCACGCCGGGGTCGACGGCGCCTTCGAAAGTGCCCTGTTCGATTTCCCAGCGGTTGCGCGTGTCCAGAATGACGAACCTGCGGCCTTCGTCGTACCAGCGCTTCAGTTCGGCCGGCGGCAGATAGGGCGCTGGCGTTTCGTTCAGGTTGAAGTCGGGTGCGCCGACGGTGACGATTTCCTTCTTCAGCCGCACGCGCAACCGCTTGAACGGCAGCGTGCCGGACCAGCTCCACTTGATGTCCAGCTCGTCGAACCGCGCGTCCTGCTGCAGTTCATCGAAGAAGGCGCGCATGTCGGATTCGAGACCGGCGAGAAAGATGTTGATGCCTTCGGTCGCCAGCAGCACGGTGCCGAGCAGGTTGCGCGACCGCGCTGCCTCGTCGATGCGGGCGCGCAGTGCCTCGCGATCGTCGAGGCGGACGAAGCGGTAAACGGCTGTGTTGGCGTAGCGGGTCATGCATGAGTCCTTGCGTCGAAGGCGCGAAGTATACCCGTGCCTGATGTGAGGTCTTCCATGGATGCGTAACGGGGCAGCCGTTCCGTCGCGCCGCATGAACAACCTGCCGTCCGCGATCCGAAGATCGCTCCTGCGCCGCACGGCGAAGGCGCAACGCATCCCGCACCCGTTCTCATGGCGCCGTGAATGCCGGAAACACGACAGTCGTCCGAGGCGGCAGCTTGTGCATGCAGTGATCGAAAAGGGGGCTCGACAGCCAGTGGGCGAGCCATGCCTGCAAGGCGGGTATCGGCAGCTGCGCGAACCATGCCGGTTCCACCGCCGCAAACTGCCGCAGGAAGGGAAAAACGGCGATATCGGTTGCGCAGGGCGTCTCTCCACCGAGGAAGGTGCTGTGTTCCAGACGCACTGCCAGCGGCTGAACGAAGGCTCCGAGCGCGTGTTCGCGGTGGTCGTTCCGGTTGGTTCCGGGGAAACGTTCGGGGTATTTGTAGCGGTCGAGATGCTGCTTGAAGACCACATCGTTCCGCGTCAGCCACGCCAGGTTCTCGACCGTCTGCGACGGGGGCCACCAACCCGGAGACGACTGCGATGCCAGCGCCCAGCGCATGATGTCCCAACTCTGTTCGAGGACTGCGCCGTCCGGCAGGCGCACGACCGGTACCGTCCCCTTCGGTGACAGCGCCAGCATGTCTGCCGGCTTGTTCCGCAGCGATACTTCATGGGCATCGAAGGCGACGCCTGCGATCAGCAGCGCCATGCGGGCGCGCATGGCATACGGACAGCGCCGGTATGTATACAGCAGCGGTTTCGGATTGCCGGGTGATGGATTCAGGGCTGAAGGTTCAAGAATCAAGATGCAATCCTCACATTAAGGATCAGGCGTGAAAACGGCCGTTCTCTCCCATCATTCAACCATCATCTTGAACCTTGAACCTTGAACCTTGAACCTTGCATCGGTATCGAGCCAGTGCTTTCAACCCAGTGCGCGCAACAGGTTCCAGGCGCTCAGGGCGCTGATCAGCGTGCCGACCAGCACCAGCAGCGCGCGGGCGGGCAGGGTGCGGCAGAGCAGCGCGGCGAGGGGAGCGGCGAACATGCCGCCGGCGACCAGGCCAGCCACGGTCGCCCATGGTGCAGCGTCGATGAAAAGCACGAAGGCGCCCGCACTGGCGATGGCGATGAAGAATTCGGCGAAATTCACGGAGCCGATGGTGCGCCGGGGATCCTGACCGGCGCCGACCAGGCTGGTCGTCACGACCGGGCCCCAGCCACCGCCGCCGGCAGCATCGACGAAGCCGCCGAACAATGCCAGCTTGGCGACATGGCGCGGTTCGCGTGGCGGCGTGCGGCGATGGCGCCAGGCCTTGGTCAGCACATACAGGCCCATCAGAAGCAGGTAGCCGGAAATCCAGGGTTTCAGCGCCGAGCCATCGAGCTGCGTGACGACCAGCGCACCCAGCACGCCGCCGACAACGCCGGGCAGCAACAGCCGCATCATCAGCTTTCGATCCACGTTGCCCAGCCGCAGGTGCGACAGACCTGACAAGCCGGTGGTGAATATTTCGGCGATATGGACGCTCGCGCTGGCGACCGCGGGCGACGCGCCGGTGCCGAGCAGGAAGGTGGTGGCGGAAATGCCGTACGCCATGCCGAGCGCGCCGTCGATGCTCTGTGCGAGGAAACCGACGGCTGCGGCGGTCAGGAATTCTTCCGACGTGACCACCTCGATCACCATGGCCAGCGCAGCCGACGGATCTCCTACCGGCAGGCCGCGCACCAGCAGGAAAGCGGCCAGTCCGAACAGCGAGAAGCCCATGAGCCAGCTGACGACCGTGATGAGCGGGTGCGCCTGCGCACGGTCCAGCACCTGCTCGACCGGCGGCAGACCGAGTGTTTCGTGCGCTTGGCCGACCGCGGTCGGCCGGGTGTCGATATGACGGATCTTCACTGCAGGCACCCCCCTTGAGAGCCCGCAGTCTAGTCAGGGATGTTTATTCAAAAAAGTGATATTTAATACTATATATATGCGATAAAGGAATTAACCGGGCGTGCGCGCTCAGTAAGGGCGCCGCCAGTAACCCCACGGGTAACCCGGATAGCCCGGGTAGCCGTATATCCACATGCGTTCGCGTTCGCGCATCGCTTCACGCGCCCGCACTGCATCGATCAGCACCTGCTGCATGTAGTCGATCACCTCGTCCGATACGCCCTGCTCGCGCAGGCGGGCGAGTTCGGACGCCTTCAGCGTGTAGAGCCCGCCGCTTTCTTCGATGCGCTGGATGATTTCCGCCGGCGTGAGGCCGTCTTTCGACAACTGCACGATTTCCTCGACCGTCGGCGCCGGCGGGCGCGGCGGATAGGTGGCGCAGCCACCGAGCGTCAGTGACAACAAGCCGGCCAGCAGGCAGGAACGCAGACTCATGCTCAACATTCGATGACTCCCTTGAAGCGTCGATGACTTGGAGTCCGTCACGCGCATCTGGTTCGATGCATTCCGGTTCTACCCGGCGCCAGTTGCGCACAGGCGTGCCCATACGGCGCTGATGGCGGCGCGCTCGACCGTCACCTCTTCGGGCGCCACCCGCGCCTTCACTGCATCGTTCAGCCGCAGTCCGTGCTGCAGGCGGCGCAGCGTGCGGTACGCGTCGCCGGCGGCGATGGCTTCGCTTTCCGGCAGCAGTCCGGCGCGCGCGCCGATGCGCAGCAGCGCGATGTTGCCCAGGTTGCCGGTGAGTTCGGGGTGTTCGTGCGCATGCGCCAGAACCATGTACTGCACGGCGAATTCGAGATCGATAAGACCACCCGGGTCGTGCTTGATGTCGAACAGTTCGGATTTGTTGGCGTGGCTGTCCATCATCTTGCGCCGCATGTCGCGCACCTCGTCGCGCAGTTTCGCGAGGTCGCGTTCCTGCGTCAGCACGTCGCGCCGGATGACCTCGAACTGGTCGCCCACTGCGGCGTCTCCGGCCGAGAAACGGGCCCGCGTGAGGGCCTGATGTTCCCAGACCCAGGCGGATTCCTGCTGGTACTGGCGGAAGGCTTCGACCGAACTGACCAGCAGGCCCGATTCGCCGTTCGGGCGCAGCCGGGTATCCGTCTCGAACAGGATGCCGGCGCTGGTGTGGCTGGACAGCCAGGTCAGCAGCCGCTGCGCGAGCCGGGCGTAGGTTTCGGGTGCGGATTCGTGCGGATCGTCGAACAGGAAGATCACATCCAGATCCGATGCATAACCCAGCTCCTTTCCGCCCAGCTTGCCGTAGCTGATGACGGCAAAGCGCGGGACGTCGCAGTGGCGCCGGTTGAGCTTGCGCCAGCACAGGTCGAGCGCGACCCGCAGCATCGCATCGGCCAGCGCGGACAGGTGGTCGGACAGGCGTTCGACTGAAAGTTCGCCCGCCAGATCACGTACCAGCAGGCGGAATACCTGCGCGTGGTGCGCGTCGCGCATGGTGTCCATCTGTCGTTCGGTGTCGTCCCCCAGATCATCGAGCTGCACGCGCAGCGATTTTTCGAAGGCCGGCCAGTCGGGCTCGGCGGTCAGCAGCCGGGAATCCAGCAGTTCGTCCAGCAGGATGGGGTGGCGCACCAGATAGCTGGCGGCCCAGCTCGATGCGCCGATCAGTCGTGCAACCTGACCCAGCGCCTGCGGAAACTCGGCCAGAAGGGCGACGTAGGCCGCGCGGCGGCTGATCGACTCCAGCAGCTCCAGCCCGCGCAATGCGGTCGCCGATGGATGCGCCGTCACGGCGCACGCCTCCAGCAGCTTGGGTACCAGCACGTCGATGCGACTGCGCGAGGTGTCCGGCAGCTGGCGATAGCGGCTGCCCGACTTGAAGGCCGCCAGACGATGCGCCAGTTCTTCGGCATCCTCGAAGCCGAGGGTGACCAGCGCAGCAAGGCATTCGTCGGTCTGTTCCGACTCGTGCCACAGTGCGCGCGGCGTCGCGGTGTCGGTTTCCTGTGCGCCGAAGACGGCGTCGAAGTGGTTGCCGACACGGCCGCGATGCACGTCGAGTTCGGCCAGCAGCGAGGCATAGTCGGCCATGCCCATGCTGCTTGCGATCAGCGCCTGATCCTCCGCGCCGTCCGGCAGCTTGTGCGTCTGGGCATCTTCCACGTACTGCAGCCGGTGTTCCAGCCGGCGCAGGAACACGTAGGCGGCCTGCAGTTCCCGGACCGTCTCTTCGCTCAATACGCCGCGCATCGCAAGCCGGTCGAGCACCTTCTGTGTCGGACGGATCTGCAGGGCGCTTTCGCGGCCGCCACGGATGAGCTGAAACACCTGGGCGATGAATTCGATCTCGCGGATGCCGCCAGGGCCCAGCTTCACGTTGTCCGCCATGTCGCGCCGCGCGACCTCGCGGCGGATCTGCGCGTGCAGGTCGCGCATCGCATTGATGGCACCGAAGTCGAGGTATTTGCGGAACACGAAGGGCTTGCGCAGCGCTTCCAGTTCGTCGTGCCGGTTGCCGGTCAGGGCGCGCGCCTTGATCCAGGCGTAGCGCTCCCACTCGCGGCCCTGCGTGAAGAAGTAGTTCTCCAGCATGTCGAAGCTGCAGACCAGCGGGCCCGAGTCGCCGTTGGGGCGCAGCCGCATGTCGACGCGGAAGACGAAACCGTCGGCGGTGAGGTCGGCCAGCAGTTCGATCACCTTGCGGCCCAGGCGCGAGAAGAAGTCGAAGTTGTCGATGCGCTTGCCCGGGCCGGTCGGGGTTTCGCCATCGGTTTCGCCCGATTCCGGGTAGACGAAGATGAAATCGACGTCCGAACTGACGTTCAGCTCGCGTCCGCCCAGCTTTCCCATGCCGATGCAGACGAAGGGCTGCACTGCGCCGGGGCCGTCCTCCGATTCGCCGCGCGGCTCGCCGAAGCGCGCCACCAGTGCTGTGTGTGCCAGCTCCGCCGCCACGCGCACGGTCAGTTCGGCCAGCAGCGTCATGCCTTCGGTCACTTCGTCGAGATCGGCCTCACCCGCCAGATCGCGCACGATGAGGTGGGCCATGGCGCGGATGCGCAGACGACGCAGGGCGCTTTTCAGTGTGGCGTCGTCGGCCGGGTCGAACGGCGTCTGCTCGAGCCATTCTTCGAGCAGCGCGGCACTGATGTGGGCGTCCAGCGTTTCGGTCAGCGCCTCGATCAGCTCCGGCCGTGCGTCGAGCACACGGGCGAGATAGCGGCTGTGGCGGCGGGCGTGGTGGATGGCCTGGGTTGCGTCCATGAGCGGGTTCGGTCGGGTGCGGGAGATTGATTATGCAAAAACCGGTGCCGGCATGGTTGTCGGGGTGCCGCCACAGAAAGCGCGATGCCGCACGCGTTGCAGGTAAACTCCCGCATCGTCCCACAAACGCAGTCATCCCCCGGCTGACTGCAGGCACTGATCTTGTCCGAATCTTCCTCCGCCGCATCCGATCCCCGGGCCGACGCCGATCCGGTCGGGGGCACGCCAGCAATGCCCCCGCGCTGGCGCGCCACGGCCAGCCGTTTCTTCGGCTGGGCATTGTTCGCTTATGTGCTCGGCGCCTGTGTGGTACTCGGCGCACGCCACCTGCTGCTGCCCCAGGTGGATGCCTACCGCCCGCAGATCGAGCGCCTGATCGGCGAATCGCTGCAGCGCGAGGTGCGCATCGACGGCCTCAGTGCCGACTGGAGCGGGCTGCATCCGAAGCTTGCGCTGCGCGGCGTGACGCTGCTCGATGAGTCGGGCAAGCCGGCCCTGCGCCTGGAGCAGGTCGATGCCGCTCTCGGGTTTTCGTCGCTGGTGCGTGGCCACCTGCATCTGCACCGGCTGGACATCAACGACCCGGCGCTGCAGGTCCGTCGCGATGCGGCCGGCACGCTCCATGTTGCCGGGCTGGCGCTGCGTGACGATGGCAAGCAGGGAGGCTTCACGCGCTGGCTGCTGTCGCAGGGACAGATCAATATCCGCAATGCGCGGCTTGACTGGCGCGACGAAACGCGGCCTGGCGCGCCGCCGCTGCAGCTTTCGCAGGTCAACATGCGGCTCGACAATTCGGGGCAGCATCACCGCTTCGGCCTGCTTGCCCGGCCACCGGAAGCGCTTGCGAAAACGCTGGAACTGCGCGGCGACATCCTGCTCCCGGATGAAAGCGACTGGGCCACCGCTTCGGGCGAGCTGTTCGCGTCGCTCGAAGGTGCGGACATGGCGGTCTGGCAGACATGGATCGATTATCCGCTCGAGTTGCCCGAGGGGCGCGGCGCGGCGCGGGCCTGGGCGAATTTCGATGGCGCCGAGCTGACTGCGGTCACCGGAGAACTGGCGCTGGCCAACCTGAAACTGCGTCTGGCGCCCGAACTGCCGCTGCTCGATCTGGTGAGCCTGTCCGGCCGCATCAGTGCCGAGCATCTGAGTCTGGCCCGTGTGACAGCCAGTGCGCGGCAGTTGCAGTTGGTGACGCAAGACGGCGTCCGGGTGCGTCCGACCAGCATCGACCTGAAATGGCAGTCCGCCGTGCAAGGCCGTGGCAGCTTCGGTGAAGTGTCGGCCAGCGCGATCGATCTGCAGGCGCTGACCCGGTTGGCAGCCTATCTGCCGCTGTCCCAGGCGATGCGCGATGCGCTGGAGCAGCACCGCCCGCAAGGGCGCCTCGACGAATTCGACGCCGGATGGACCGGAGACCTGTCCGCGCCTGCCAGCTTCCGCGTGAAAGCACGGCTCGATCACGTGGGAATGACGGCGCACGGGGATCTGCCGGGTATATCGGGCCTGAGCGGCAGCATCGAGGGCACCGATTCCCGCGGGTCGGTAAACATCGATGCGCCAGGTCTGACGCTCGATCTTCCCGCCGTATTTGCCGAGCCGCTGATTCCGTTCGATCGCTTCAGGCTGAAGGCCGGCTGGTCGCGCAGCGACGGCGAGACGGCAGTCGTTCTCGAGTCCCTGTCGCTGGGGAATGCCGACACGGAAGGCGACTTCCGGGGCCGCTATCGCACGGCAGGGAGCAGCGCTGGCGAGATCGATCTCGAAGGCAGGCTGACGCGGGGAGATGCGCGCGCCATCTGGCGCTACCTGCCGCTGTCGACCGGGACCGATGCGCGCGACTGGCTGCGCCACTCACTGGTGGCTGGTCACTCCACCGGGGCAATCCTGAAGCTTCGCGGCAAGCTCGACGACTATCCGTTCGACAAGGGCCGGCCGGGCATCTTCCAGGTCAAGGTGAAGGCGGAGGATGTGACGGTGTCCTTCGGCGATACCTGGCCGCCCATCACCGGCCTGGATGCAGATGTGCTGTTCGAGGGGCCGCGCATGGTGGTCACGTCGCGTGACGGGCGTATCCTGAACACCAGGCTGGGTACGACCACAGCCGAAATTCCCGATCTCGATGTCACGGACAAGCTGCTGCGGGTGCGCGGCTCGACCAGCGGCGCCACGTCGGAATTCCTCCGCTACATCGATGTGAGTCCGGTTGCCGAGCGCATCGATCGCTTCACCACCGGCATGCGTGCCGACGGCAACGGCAAGCTGACGATCTCGCTCGACATCCCGCTGCGCCATTCGCAGGACGCGAAGATCAAGGGTGATTACACGTTTGCCGACAATCGCCTGGTCATCGATCCGGACTTGCCGCCGCTGATCGGAGCGGCCGGTCGCATCGATTTCACCGATAGTCAGCTGCTGGTGCGCAATGCGCAGGCTTCCGTCCTCGGTTTTCCGATGGCGCTCGAAGTCGAATCCGGCGGCGGCGGCGCGGTCAATGTGCTGGCGCGCGGGCGTGCTTCGATGGAGGCGCTGCGCAGTCACTTCCAGCAGCCATGGATGAGCGCGCTGTCGGGTGCTGCCGGGTGGCAGGCACGGATGGGCGTGCGCAGGAACGGCATCGACATGACCCTCGATGCCGATCTTGCCCAGGTCGAATCGTCGCTGCCGGCTCCGCTGAACAAGCCGCTGGGCGAAGCGCTGGCGCTGAAGGTCGAGCGCACCGGTACGCTCGACGTGCGCGAATCGGCCCGGCGCGGATTGCCGGCGATCGGGCCGGAACGCGAGCTGCTGCGCATCACCGCCGGAAACCGGGTGAGCGCGGACATCCTGCGGCGCTCGACCGCCTCGGGATGGCTGGTTGAACGCGGCGCCATCGGCCTGCCGCAGCAGCCGGCGATACCGGAGCGCGGACTGGCCGTGTCGGCGCGCGGTGACACCTTCGATCTCGATGCCCTGCGTCGCGCGTTCGCAGCACCCGCGGCGGCCGGCGAAGCAGCGACTGGCGATCCGGCCGGAGAGGGGCTTCCGATCGATCGCGTGCGCATCGAGGCACAGCACATGCGCATGTCGGGGCACTGGCTCGATGCGGTCAGGATCGATGCACGGCGGCAGGCCGAGTCGTGGGATATCGACCTCGCCAGTGCCCAGGCGCGCGGCCGGATCAACTGGGCGGGGCAGGGCAAGGGGCGTCTCCAGGCGCGCTTCGAACAATTGCTGATCAATACCGCAAGTGATGAAAGCGTGCGGGCGCCGTCCGACGACGCCGCGCAGGAACTGGATGAACTGCCCGCACTCGACATCGAGGCGGATCGTTTCGTGCTCGACGGCAAATCGTTGGGCAAGCTCGAGCTTCGGGCCAGCAATGAGCGCCGGGCATGGCTGATCGACCGCCTCGCGCTGACCATGCCCGAAGGCAGCTTCACGGCGAGCGGCGCATGGAGCAAGACGCTGGGTGCGGTCGGCGGCGCCCGTGAAACAAGTCTTGATTTCACGATCGAGGCTACGGACGCAGGCAAGCTGCTCGCCCGTCTGGGCCATGCGGATGCACTGCGTCGCGGCAAGGCCGACATGCAGGGAACCGTACGCTGGGTCGGCAATCCGCTGTCCATCGATTACCCGTCCCTGTCGGGTGCGTTCAGGCTCAAGGCCGAAAACGGCCAGTTCAGCAAGATCAATCCGGGTGCCGGGCGTCTGCTGGGTATTCTCAGTCTGCAGGCACTGCCGCGCCGCATCACGCTGGATTTTCGCGATGTCTTCAGCGAAGGCTTCGCATTTGACCGGATCGAGGGCAACGTGGCCGTCGAGCGTGGCATCATGAAAACCGACGATTTCGAATTGGCGGGTCCGGCTGCACGCGTGCTCATCGGCGGCAGTGCAGACGTGGCATCCGAGACGCAGAACCTGACCGTGCAGGTGCAGCCTGCGTTGAGCGACAGCGTGTCGGTTGGCGTGCTCATCGCCAATCCGGCAGTCGGCGTCGCGACTTATCTGGCGCAGAAGGTGCTGCGTGATCCGCTGGGGCAGATTTTCGCCTTCCGCTATTCGGTCACCGGATCGTGGGACGACCCGGTGGTGGCAAAGCTTGCAGAGGTGCCACCGGCCGGAAAGTGAAGGGACCGCCGCCGGGTTTTGCGGTCTCCGTCGTCAAACTGAAAGGGAACGCATGAACAATTCAGCGATGACGCATGTTGCCGCAGTGCAGATGGTGTCGGGCCCTGACGTGGCGGAAAACCTGAAAGAGGCGGCACACTGGATCGCCGAGGCCGCCCGCCAGGGCGCACGGCTGGTCGCGCTGCCCGAGTATTTCCCGCTCATTTCGGCCGATGAGTCCGACAAGATTGCCATCCGGGAAGCCGAAGGTGATGGTCCGATCCAGAGGTTCATGTCTGATTGCGCGCGCAGTCATGGCATCTGGCTGATCGGTGGCTCGGTTCCGCTGCAGGCAGATGTGCCGGACAAGGTCCGCAATACCTGTCTCGCCTACGGGCCGGACGGCATGCAGGTCGCCCGCTACGACAAGATCCACCTGTTTGCCTTCACGCGCGGCAGCGAGAATTACGACGAGGCACGCACCATCGAGGCGGGCAGTCAGCCGGTTGCGCTCGATACGCCTTTCGGTCGGGTCGGCCTCTCGATCTGCTACGACCTGAGATTTCCGGAATTCTTCAGGGCACTGGGCGACCTGCGGCTGCTGGTGCTGGGCGCAGCGTTCACGGAAACGACCGGTCGTGCGCACTGGGAACTGCTGCTGCGCGCACGGGCAGTGGAAAACCAGTGTTACGTGCTGGCGGCGGCGCAGGGCGGCGTGCACCCGTCCGGGCGGCGCACGTGGGGCGATTCGATGCTGATCGATCCGTGGGGTCAGGTCATCAACAGGCTTGCGCGCGGCCCGGGTGTAGTCGCAGGCGATCTGAACGAAGAATATCTGCTTGAAGTAAGGCAGAATCTTCCGGCCATGGGCCACAGACGCCTGTACTGCTGAAATAAGCCTGCCGAGGTCGAGGTCATCATGCCGGATCAACCAACACGCAATCCTTCGCAGTTTCCGAATACGCTGGCGGAAGTCACCGTCATGGATGTCGATCGCCTGCGACCGATGTGCATCGAGCAGGAGGAAATCGCGGGGACGCGTGAAATGGCCCAGCAGAAGGACAAGTTCCGTGTCCGCCTGCTCAGCAGCGACAACGAGAAGCGCGAGGGTACCAGCCTGCTGATCGAGAAGATGTACTCCTGGCGTGGCTACCACACCAAGAAGCACATCGACGAAGCGCCGAACCGCATCACGCTCGTCGCCGAGTTTGACGGGCACATCTATGGAACCATCACGGTCAATCTGGATTCCGACACGGGGTTGTCGGCCGACGAGACCTATCCGGACGTGATGCACGATCTGCGCGACAGCGGCCGCAAGGTATGCGAATTCGGCAAGTTCGCCGTCGAACAGTCGGTTCGTTCCAAGCGCCTGATGGGGACGCTGTTCCACCTGATGTGCATCTACGCGTTCCGCCTGCAGCGCTGCGATGACGTGCTGATCGAAGTCAATCCGCGTCACCGCGCGTTCTACGAGAAGTATCTTGCCTTCGTGCCGGCTGCCGAAGAGCGCATGTGCAACCGCGTCGGCGCACCCGCCATACTGTTGCGTCTGACGCGCGAGGTGTATCGCAGTCGCGTCGATGAACTGGGCGGTCGCTGGCGCGATCTGAAGGAAGAGAAGTCGATGTACAAGTATTTTTTCCCGCGACCCGAAGAAGACGCCATCGTGGAGCGTCTCGGTCGGTCGGGACCCTAACCGACACAGGATTCAAGCACACATGACTGGTTCCACCCGCACCAAGGCCAGTCCGGCCGTTACGCCGGACGTCGATCCGATGGATACCGCGAAGGCACTGCTGCTTGCGCCCTTCGATCTCGGACGCAAGGACCTCGACCGCATTTTCGGATCGCTGGCGTCGCATCGCATCGACTACGCAGACCTGTACTTCCAGCATCAGTGCAGCGAGGCGTGGAGCCTCGAAGAAGGCATCGTCAAGTCGGGCAGCTTCAATATCGAACAGGGCGTGGGCGTACGCGCCATCCAGGGCGAAAAGACGGCGTTCGCGTACTCCGATGAAATCAGCCTGCCGGCGCTCGAAGCCGCCGCCCGGGCCACGCGCGCCATCGCTGCACAGGGCCAGTCCCTGACGGCTCGCGCAGTGAATACCCGTGCTCCGCGGCCGCTCTATTCGGCTGGGAATCCCGCCGCGTCGCTGACCGACACCGCAAAGGTGAAGCTGCTTGAGCGCCTGGAAAGCTACGCCCGCGCCGAGGACAGCCGCGTGTCGCAGGTGATGGCACACATCGCCGGCACGCACGAGGTCGTCATGGTGATGCGCAACGATGGCCACATGGCGGCCGACGTCCGCCCGCTCGTGCGCGTGTCGGTCACGGTGATCATGCAGGACGGCGTTCACCGCGAGCAGGGATCATCCGGTGGCGGCGGTCGCTTCGACTACGCTTACTTCACCGACGACGTGCTGCGCGACTACGCAGCGCGCGCCGTGCATCAGGCCCGCGTGAACCTGGCCGCACGCCCGGCGCCGGCCGGCACCATGAGCGTGGTGCTCGGCCCGGGTTGGCCCGGCATCCTGCTGCACGAGGCGATCGGCCACGGGCTGGAGGGCGATTTCAACCGCAAGGGCAGTTCCGCCTTCGCGGGGCGCATCGGCCAGCAAGTCGCGTCGCGCGGTGTCACCGTCATCGATGACGGCACGCTGCCGAATCGCCGCGGCTCGCTCACGGTGGACGACGAAGGGAACCCGACGCACTGCACGACACTGATCGAGGACGGCATTCTGGTCGGCTACATGCAGGACAGCCTGAATGCGCGCCTGATGGGCGTGGCGCCCACCGGCAATGGCCGGAGGGAAAGTTTCGCCCACCTGCCGATGCCGCGCATGACCAACACCTACATGCTCAACGGTGGCCGCGATCCGGAAGAAATCATCCGCTCGGTGAAGAAGGGTCTGTACGCCGTCAATTTCGGCGGCGGTCAGGTGGATATCACCAGCGGCAAGTTCGTGTTTTCCGGAGCCGAGGTGTACATGATCGAAAACGGCAGGGTGACCTACCCGATCAAGGGTGCGACGCTGATCGGCAACGGCCCGGACGCACTGACGCGGGTGTCGATGATAGGCAACGACATGGCGCTCGACAGCGGTGTCGGCACCTGCGGCAAGGAAGGCCAGAGCGTGCCGGTCGGCGTCGGTCAGCCGACGCTGCGCATCGACGGCCTCACGGTGGGCGGTACCGCCTGAACGGTCCGGATCCCGCTTCCTTGCTTCGGTCCACCCGGTAAAGCTCCATGCCTCCCTTTCTGGCGCGCTGGATGCCGTCGCGCGAGCGCATTCTCGCGTCGCCGATGCTTGCGCCGTTTGCGCGGCAACTGTCCGACGATCGACTGTGGCACGCCAATCGCCACAGTGTCGCCAAGGCGGTGTCCATAGGTCTTTTCTTCGGTCTGATGATCCCGTTTGCGCAGTTTGCGTTTGCCATCGTGACGGCCCTGATCCTGCGCGCGCACGTCGCGATCAGCGCCGGCTGCACGCTGATCACCAACCCGTTCACCTTCCCGCCGATCTACTGGGCCGCCTATGAATTGGGCAGTTTCGTGCTCGACCGCCCCGGTGTGGATAGCGAAGCGGCAGCGCTTGAAAAGTCGGCGGAAAGGATCGGAGAGCTGAGTACGGGCTGGCTTGAAGGCTTCTGGATCTGGCTCGGCGCCGCCGGCATGCCGCTGGTGACGGGGCTGTTCATCATGGCCTGCGTTGCGTCGGTCACCGGTTTTCTGGCCGTGCATCTGCTGTGGCGCGAGAGGCGGCACTGACCGGTGCGGCACCCCGGGGCGGCAGCAACCGCCTCTGCCGGGTTAGAATCGAGGTCTTTGAACGGCACCCGCGCCCCGGTGGCGGCGGAAACGTAAGGCCATGAACGCTCCCATGCATATGATTACAGACGACGTCCGCATCAAGGAAATACGCGAACTTCTCCCGCCGGCACATGTGCTGCGCGAATTGCCGGCCAGCGATGTAGCTGCGCAGACCACCTTCGGCGCGCGCCAGGCCATCCACCGCATCCTGCGCGGTTCGGATGACCGCCTGCTGGTGATCATCGGCCCGTGTTCGATCCACGACTACAAGGCGGGCATGGAGTACGCGAAGCTGCTGCGCGCCCAGCGCGAGCGGCTGTCGGCCGATCTCGAAATCGTGATGCGCGTCTATTTCGAGAAACCCCGCACCACCGTCGGCTGGAAGGGTCTGATCAACGACCCGTATCTGGACAACAGCTTCAAGATCAATGACGGCCTGCGTCTGGCGCGCCGCATACTGCTCGAAGTGAACGAGATGGGTCTGCCCGCCGGCACCGAATTCCTCGACACCATCACGCCGCAATACACCGCGGATCTGGTCGCCTGGGGTGCCATCGGTGCGCGCACGACGGAAAGCCAGATCCATCGCGAACTGGCGTCCGGCCTGTCCTGCCCGGTCGGTTTCAAGAACGGTACCGACGGCAATGTGCGCATTGCGTCCGATGCGATCAAGTCGGCGCAGGCGCCACATGTGTTCCTGTCGGTTACCAAGGCCGGTCATTCGGCGATCGTGACGACTGCCGGCAACGAGGACTGCCATGTCATCCTGCGGGGTGGCAAGGAGCCGAACTACGATGCGGACGCCGTCGAGAAGGTGTGCCGCGAGCTCGCTTCCGCCGGGATTCCGGCCAAGGTGATGATCGATTTTTCCCACGCCAACAGCCGCAAGCAGTGCGCGCTTCAGATGGACGTGGCGCGCGACGTCGCGGCGCAGATGGCGTGCGGCGAGGATCGCATCTTCGGCGTGATGGTCGAGTCGCACCTGAAGGAAGGGCGCCAGGACCTGATCGCAGGCAAGGAGCCGGAGTACGGCCTGAGCGTCACCGATGCCTGCCTCGGCTGGGACAAGAGCGTCGAACTGCTCGATACGCTGGCCGAAGCCGTGCGTGCCCGCCGTCGTGCCGCGGCCGACCGCGACTGATCGGTGAACCTGCCCACCGCAACGGCGCCAGCGCATAACTGGCGCCGTTTCTACTTCACGGCCCTGCTGTTCACGCTGCTGTTCCGCGGCTGGCTCGGGGTCGCGCTGCCCTTCACCGGTGACGAGGCCTACTTCTACTGGTGGGGCAGGATTCCGGCCGGTGGCTTCTACGACCACCCACCCATGGTCGGATGGTGGCTTTCCGCGCTGATATCGGTCTCGGAGGCGGAATGGTGGTTGCGATTGCCCGCCATCCTGCAACCCGCGCTGCTGTCCTTCATGCTGTTCGCCTTCATGCGCGACCCGGTAGACGGGCCATCGCAGGCGACGCGCTGGGGTGTGGCCTCACTGACGCTGCTGGCACCCGCGAGCGTGCTCGACGTACTGATCACGACCGACATTCCGCTGGTGTACTTCAGCGTGGCGTCCGCCCTGGTGTTCCTGCACGCGGTGCGCACGCGCAATCTGCCGGCGTTTGCGCTGGCCGGCCTGCTGCTGGGCGGCGCCTTCCTGTCAAAGTACTTTGCGGTGCTGCTCGGACTCGCCTACGTCGGCTGGGCACTGTGGCGCCCGGCCGTCTGGAAGTGGAAGGCGCTCGGCCTGATCGTGCTGTGTGCCTTGCCTGCGGGGCTCTACAACGCCTGGTGGAACAGCGGGCACTGCTGGTCGAACGTGATGTTCAACGTGTTCAACCGTCACGGCAACGCCCGGCTGTCATGGGAAACGCCCTTGCTGTACGGCGCGATGATGGTTTGGCTGCTGACGCCCATGGTCGTCTGGGGATTGCTGCGCGCGCCGGCCGGCTGGTTGCGTCAGGCGGCCTTGCCCTGGCTGGTCGTGGTGCCGCTGTCGGTGTTCGGCCTGTTGTCGCTGGTCAAGACGATCGGTCTTCACTGGGTGTTTTCCTTCGTGCCGCTCGTCTTCCTCATGTACGGCCACGCGGTGCGGGCGGAGACGCTGCTTCGGACCGTGAAGGCGGCTGCCGTCATCGCTGCAGTGCATGTCGTCGCGATTCTTGCCGTGGCCAGTCAGCCGATCGAGCTGTGGTCGACAGTACTCGGTGCGCGCAAGTACGCGGGTGTCGTGCAGACGGTGAAAGCGGACGAACTGATCGCAGCCCTTGGCGCAGACACTGACCGCTACGTGCTGATGACCGACGGCTATTCGCCGTCGGTGACTCTCGGTTACAACCATGGCAGCTACTGGCCGGTGTTCGGTCCGGGCTCGAGTCATGCCCGGCACGATGACGTGCTGACCGACTTCCGTTCCTTCGACACGCGCGACATCCTGATACTGACCAAGGAAGCGCCGGACCTCGCCGGCTACACGCCTTACTTCCGCGAGGTACAGCTCGACGTGCTTCAGGTGCGCGGTGCCACGTTCTGGCGTGTCCGCGGTCATGGCTTCGACTATGCGGCCTATCATGCCGGCGTACTCGAACCGGCCCGGCGCTACTGGTATGCCATTCCAGGGTGGCTGCCGGTGCAGGCTTGCTACTTCGAAGAACGTTATTTCCGCTGATCCGCCAACCATGATCGCTGCCGCGCTGACGCTGATGCGACCGAAGCAGTGGGTGAAGAACGGTTTCGTGTTCTTCGGCCTGCTCTTCGGCCATGCCTGGCACAATCTCGACACCGTGCAGGCGGCACTGCTTGCCTTTGCTGCGTTCTGCCTGATGTCCAGCGCCGTGTATGCGCTGAACGACCTGCGCGACATCGACCAGGACAGGCTCCATCCGGTCAAGCGTTTGCGGCCGCTGGCTGCGGGCGCAATGTCTCCGTCGCTTGCCATTATGCTCATGGCGGCCTGCTGCGTGGGTTCGCTCGCGCTCGCGTATCAGGTCGGCGACATGCTGGTCTATCTGCTGTGCGCCTACGGCCTGATCAATTTCGGCTACAGCTACGGCCTCAAGCGCGTGGTCGTGCTCGATGTCTTCATCATCAGCGCCGGTTTCATGCTGCGCCTGCTGGCCGGCACCACCGGCCTCGACATCCCGCCGTCGAACTGGCTGCTCATGTGCGGCCTGCTGCTCACGCTGTTCCTCGGCTTCGCAAAGCGACGCGCCGAAATGATGCTGATGGAAGAGGGCGGTGGCGCGCACCGCAAGGTGCTGGACCTCTATTCGCCGGCGCTGCTGGATCAGTTCATCACCATCACCGGCGCATGTGCCGTGGTGTCCTATGCGCTCTACACCGTGGATGCGGACACGGTGCGCATCCACGGCACGGCCGATCTGATCTACACCCTGCCGTTCGTCCTGTACGGGGTGTTCCGCTACCTGTACCTGCTGCATCGCCGGGGCGGTGGCGGCGATCCGTCAGGCGATCTGTTCCGCGATCCGCATCTTGTCATCGCCATGCTGGGCTGGCTGGCCGTCACGGTATTCATCCTGCGCTGACCGGCAAGGCCGCAGCGGTCAGGGTTCCATGCCCTTGCTGCTCAGGTAGTCCGGGACCCATTCCTGCAGCAGGGCGAGAAAAGCCTGTGCCGCCCGGGACATCCGCCTGGAACGCAGATGCGCGAGCTGCCAGCGTGTCATCAGCGGAAAGCCATCCACCGGCAGCACTACCACCTCATCCTCCCGTGCCGGTTCCCGATGAAGGGTATGCCGCGACAGGATGGACAGGCCCAGGCCGCCTGCGACGGCCTGTTTGATCGCCTCGTTGCTTCCGAGCTCCATCCGCACGTTCAGCGTTGCGCACTGCTGCTCCAGATAGTGCTCGATGGCGATGCGCGTGCCGGACCCCTGTTCGCGCATGATGAATCGTTCTTCCGCCAGATCCGCCAGTGAAAGTCGGGCGACACCGGCGAGTGCATGCGACGGCGGCGCGATGGCGACGAGTGGATTGTCCAGGAAGTATTCGCAGACGAGATCCAGATCGTCCGGCGGCGTCGTCATCACGTACAGATCGTCCATATTGCCTTGGATGCGTTCGATGATCCGGTCCCTGTTGGCCACTTCCAGTTTCACGTCGATGCCCGGGTAGCGTGCGCAGAATGGGCCGAGAACGCGCGGCACGAAATACTTTGCCGTACTCACGACCGCCAGGCGCAGCGTGCCGCTGTGCAGGCCGCGCAGGGCCTGCATGTTTTCCTCGAATAGCTGCCATTGCTGCTGGATCGCGGTCCATGTCGCCAGCAATTCTTCCCCCGCCGGTGTCAGGTAAGAGCGTCGTCCGATCGTATCGATCAGCGGCTCGCCGACGGTTTCGGTCAGTTGGCGGATCTGCTGCGATACCGATGGCTGGGTCAGGAAAAGTTGTTCCGAGGCACGCGTGAAGCTCCCGGTTTCGGCGACTTTGGCGAACACCTGCAACTGCCTCAGCGTGATGTTCATAATCTATTGGTTATCAAATAAATTAAAAAATACGATTGGAACTAATGGCGAGAAGTTTTTAGCATCTATTGCGAGGTACTACAACCGATCAGGAGATCTTCATGTCCAGCTTGCGCTCGGCCGGTTTCGATCAGGCCGGCAATGCGTCCGGCACCCTGCGCATCGTTGCGTCCGCGATGTCAGGCGCAGGAGTCCGTTCGCGTTCCGGATGTCCGACGACCCGTGCGGAGGCCGCTCACGCACGCATGCTCGAGGCGTTGCGTGGCGATGCCTGGGTGCGCGCGCGGCTTCGGGACTCCGGTTTCGATGCCGCTCGCTGCACGTGCGACCGGCGAACCGCCCTGCGTGTGCAGATCGCTCGATGCACCCGGCGCGAACGGCTTTCAGCCAGCGGCCAATTATGCTTCCCGGTGCAAGTCATGCAAGCCCGTGACGAAATGATGCTCCACTCCCGTCCCGGGTACATGCTGCAGTCATCTGCCGAGCCTCTCGCGCGGCGGCAGTTGCGCCACGACACCGATGCCGTCAGCGAACCTCTGCTGCGAAGGAGCGGCCTGAGCGGCCCGATGCGAAGCAGAATCGAAGCGCTGATGCATGAGCGGATGTCGGAGTCGCTGCGGCTGGTCGACCTCGCAGCGGCGGCTGGTATCAGCCGCTGTTACTTCAGCCGGCTTTTCCATTCCAGTTTTGGTCAGCCGCCTCATCAGTACCTGCTCGAACTGCGACTGCAGCGCGCGCGGTCGCTGCTGGAAGCCAGGCAGCGGCCCATCGCGGACGTCGCTGCGATGACCGGCTTCAGCGATCAGAGTCATCTCACGCGCTGCTTCAGACGCCGCTTCGGAACTACACCTTCGGCGATCTGCAGGCACTGACGGGTCATCCGCGTCGAGTGCGATGGTGCGAAGCGATGCTAGATGGTCAGTGATTCGGCGCGTGTTCCGTCTGCCCAGAGCTTCGACAGCACAGGTTCCGACCGATCGGGGGCCGCACTCGACCAGAAGTGCTCTGCGCCCCCGGCGCGCGTGCTCAGCAGACCCGCTTCTTCAAGCTTGCGCGCAAGTTGTCGGGCAACCGAAGCGCCGGTGTCGATGACTCGAACGTCCGGGCCGCTCGCCTGTTCGATTGCCTTGCGCAGGAAGGGGTAGTGCGTGCATCCGAGCACGATGACGTCTGCGCCTTCGGCGATCAGCGGTTCGACATGTGATGCCACCAGTGTCCGCGTCGAGGTGGTGTCGAGCTCGCCGCGTTCGACTGCTTCCACCAGTCCCGTACCCGGGCGGGTGACCACCCGGATGTCGCGTCCGAAGGTGTCGAGCAGCGCCGCAAAACGTGCGCTGGCCAGCGTTCCGGTGGTTGCGAGCACACCGACCACGCCCGAACGCGTCGCCGCGGCGGCGGGTTTGACGGCTGGTTCCATGCCGATGACCGGGATGTCCGGCCAGCGTTCTCGCAGCGTCTGAGCCGCCGCCGCAGTGGCGGTGTTGCAGGCGATCAGCAGCGCCTTGGCGCCGCGGTCGATCAGGAATTGACCGATCTTCAGGCTGCGGGCGCGTATCCAGTCCGCGCTGCGCTCGCCGTAGGGTGCGTGACCCGAATCGGCGACGTAAAGGTAGTCTTCGGCCGGCAGCAGGTTGCGTGCGTGCTGCAGCACCGACAGTCCGCCGAGACCGGAATCGAATACGCCGACGGGGGCGTCCCGGCCGGTTTCCGGAGTGGGTTCCGAACGGCTCATCGATCTCTCGGTCCGCATGCGACCGGTGATTTCAGCCGGCATCGCCTTCGTGACCACCCCGACCGCGTTGCCACAGCACGTCGCCGCGGCTGTCGAGCCGGTTGAAGGTACGGCCGATCACGAACAGCAGGTCCGACAGGCGGTTCAGGTACTGACGGCTGGCGTCCGGTACATGACCTTCTGCTGCGGCCGAGATCACGGCGCGCTCGGCGCGGCGACAGATGGTGCGAGCCAGATGGGACAGCGCTGCAGCGCGGGTGCCGCCCGGCAGGATGAATTCCTTCAGGGGCCGCAGTTCGGCGTTCAGCCTTTCCAGCTCGGCGTCGAGGCGCTCGACCTGTTCGTCCTTGACCAGGTTGTAGCCCGGCACGGCGAGTTCTCCGCCCAGGTCGAACAAATCGTGCTGGATGTCGGTCAGCAAGGCATTCAGTTCGGCCGGCATCGGTTCGCAGATCAGTACGCCAAGCGCGCTGTTCAGTTCGTCCACGTCGCCCAGCGCATGAACGCGTGCGCTGGATTTCGATACCCGCGTACCGTCGCCCAGCCCGGTTTCGCCACCGTCACCGGTGCGTGTCGTGATCTTTGAAAGTCGATGGCCCATGGCGTGTATTGATGAGATGAATAAGATCTATTGATTATAAGTGCGCTTATATATAAGGCCGCACCAGTTAGAATTCTGCATATGTTCCCACGACAGCGCCGACTGCATGTACAGCATGAAGCAGCGCCGTGCCGTCATGTCCATCGTCGCAGACAGTGCAGTCCCGCAAACGTTTAGAAAGCTGGAGCAGCCGTGAGCAACACTTCGCATCCCGATCCGAAAATTTTTCTGCGCAAGCTGTTTCAGGCGGCATTCGATGCCGCCGACCCTGACCTGTGCGTGCCGGCCAACCTGCCGCCGCCGCCGCGTGGCCGCACCCTGGTCGTGGGGGCCGGCAAGGCGGCCGCTTCCATGGCGCTGGCGGTCGAGAAGAACTGGCCGGGCGAGCTGTCGGGCCTGGTGGTGACGCGCTACGGTCACGGCGCACCCTGCAGCCGCATCGAAGTGGTCGAGGCTTCTCACCCCGTGCCCGATGCGGCCGGACAGCAGGCGGCGAAACGGATACTCGACAGCGTGCGCGGTCTGACCGAGGACGATCTGGTGATCGCGCTCATTTCCGGTGGTGGATCGGCGCTGCTGTCGGCACCGGCGGAAGGTCTGACGCTGGAGGACAAGCAGGCGGTCAATCGCGCGCTGCTGGCCAGCGGTGCGGCGATCCAGGAGATGAATTGCGTGCGCAAGCACCTGTCGTCGATGAAGGGCGGCCGTCTGGCGCAGGCCTGCTTCCCGGCCCGTGTGTTCACGCTGGTGATTTCGGACGTACCGGGCGACGACCCGGCCGTGGTCGCCTCCGGCCCGACGGTGCCCGACACGACCACGCGAGAGGATGCGCTCGCCATCATCCGGCGCTACCGGATCGAGGTGCCTGCGTCGGTCATGGCATGGCTGTCGCACCCGGAGTCGGAAACGCCGAAGGCCGGCGATCCGCGTCTGGCGCGTTGCGAAACGCGCGTCGTTTCGACCGCCCAGGCGTCGCTGCTCGCCGCCGCCGAAGTCGCCCGCGCTCATGGTGTGACGCCGCTGGTGCTCGGTGACATGATCGAAGGGGAATCGAGTGACGCCGGCAAGGTACTGGCCGGCATCGCCAAGGCCTGCGCGATCAGCGGCACGCCGCTGGCACCACCCTGTGTATTGTTGTCAGGCGGTGAAACGACGGTGACGCTGGGCGACATCAAGCCGGGCCGGATGCCTCGCGGCGGCCGCAATACGGAATTCCTGCTCGCCCTTGCCATCGCCCTCGATGGCATGAAGGGCATTCATGCGGTGTCCGGCGACACCGACGGCATCGATGGCAGCGAAGACAACGCCGGCGCGCTGGTCACCGACGACACGCTGGTCCGCGCCCGCGCTGCCGGCATCGACGCGCGTCAGATGCTCGATGTGCATGACGCCTATGGCTTCTTCCTCGCCATCGATGACCTCATCGTCACCGGGCCGACGCTGACCAATGTCAATGACTTCCGGGCGATCTACATCGCAGGTAACTGAAATCGCCGCGATGCCGGTGCCGCATCGTTCAGATCGCCGGTTGCGGCAGGCGACCGTCCTGCGCAAAGAGGTCGAGCGGAAATCCGTAGCTCAATGCGGCGCTCTGGCTCCGGTACAGCACGCGTCCACCGGTTGTTTCGGCCAGCCACTGTTCGGAAAACCCGGGCCGTGCCTGGCTCAGGGCGTCGGGTGCGTACAGCGCGACATTCGTGCCGTGCTCGGGATCGCGTGCCGACCTGTACTCGAATGCCGAAACCTCTGCCGCGCGCATCGCACTGCCCGGCGCCTGCGTCACCGCGTAGTCGGCGCGATCCGTCAGTGCGGCCTCCCATCGATCGAAGGGGGCCTGCTGAAGACGCACGCCCCTGGGCGTTGCATACGACGCTTCGAACACCGCATGCCGGGTGTTGAGTCGCCGCGTGGGTGGCACGGCCATGCCGTACCAGAACACGAAGCGGTAACAGGCGGATTCCGCAAGCAGGGTCGGCAGCGACAGCGCGTCATAGAACAGTGCCGGTTCGCTGCGCTGGCCGAAGCGGGAGCCATGACGCAGCGGGGGGTAGCGAAACGGCGTGGCCAGAAGATAGTGCAGGTGTCGGGTGCCCGGGCGGTAGTCGGGTTTGGTGCCTTCGAGCAGTTCTTCGAGTAATTGCTGCTTGTCGAGCGCGTCGACCAGGCGGTTGGTGGCGATCTGCTCCTGACTTTCCACCATGCGGAGCAGGGTGCCCGCGATGGGCTGGATGAGCCGCTCGCCCTCCGCCTCGCGCCAGATGTCCATCAGATGCGGCCGCGCATTGCGTCGAGGTACTCCAGCGCCTGCATCAGACCCTGAATGGTTGTGACCTGTTTCGCCGGCACGCCGCCGGTATGCCGGTTTTCGGTGTGCATCCAGTGCTGCATGGCGTCGGCTTCACCGCCGACCAGCACGAACAGGGAGCGGTAGATCCGGATGAGCAGCGGCGCAAGTTCGCCCGCTTTCGAGTGCGGATATGTGCTCTATGCACATATGGAAAGCCGACGCTCGAGCGTCGTCGGACGATCGACGTCCAGGCTGCAGCGGGCGGTCTCTGCAGGTATGATCAATGGCCTTGCTTGCCCCACGTGAAGAGTCATGAGTGCGCTGCCACAGGCTGTATTGACCGCTGAGTCGACCACTGATGCATCGAACCTGATCGCCGAACTTTCGCGTTCGCTTCCGGTGGATTGCCTGATCACCGACAGCGGACGCCTGCGCGCCTACGAGTGCGACGGCCTGATGCTGATGCGCGAAATGCCGCTGGCGGTGGCGCTGCCGACTACGGAAGCGCAGGTGATTGCGGTGCTGCGCACCTGCCACCGTCTGGGTGTTCCGGTCGTGCCGCGCGGTGCAGGTACCGGCCTGTCGGGCGGCGCGACGCCGCATAGTCAGGGTGTCGTGCTGTCGACGGCGAGATTAAACCGCATCGTGTCGGTGGATCGTCTGGCGCAGCAGGCCGTGGTCCAGCCCGGCGTGCGCAACCTCGCGGTGTCGGAGGCGGCCGCCCCGCACGGCCTGTATTACGCGCCGGACCCGTCGTCGCAGATCGCCTGCAGCATCGGCGGCAACGTGGCCGAGAATTCGGGCGGCGTGCATTGCCTCAAATACGGTCTGACGGTGCACAACGTGCTGCGTGTCCGCATGGTCAGCATGACGGGCGATGTAATGGAAATCGGCAGCGCGGCCCCGGACAGCCCCGGCTACGATCTGCTGGCAGTCACCATCGGCTCGGAAGGGCTGCTCGGCGTGGTCACCGAAGTGACCGTGAAACTCGTTCCGAAGCCGCGCGTCGCGCGCTGCGTGCTTGCTGCCTTCGATGATGTGCGGCGCGCCGGGCAGGCGGTGGCGGACATCATTGCCGCAGGCATCATTCCGGCCGGTCTCGAAATGATGGATCAAGGGGCGACGGTGGCGGTCGAGGCGTTCGTGCACGCCGGCTATCCGCTCGATGCGGCGGCCATCCTGCTGTGCGAATCCGATGGAACGGACGAGGAAGTGCACGACGAAATCGCCCGTGTTCGCGCGCTGCTCGATGCGGCGGGTGCCACCGAGGTCCGCGTGTCCAGCGACGAAGCAGAGCGCCTGCGTTTCTGGGCCGGGCGCAAGGCGGCGTTCCCTGCAGCAGGCCGAATTTCGCCGGATTACTACTGCATGGACGGCACCATTCCGCGCAAGCGTCTGGCCGACATGCTGGAAGCGATGGTCGCGATGTCGGTCAAATACGACCTGCGCTGCCTCAACGTGTTCCATGCCGGCGACGGCAACCTTCATCCGCTCATCCTGTTCGATTCGAACGACCCGGATTCGCTGCATCGCGCCGAGGCCTTCGGTGTCGAAATCCTCGAAATGTCGGTCGCGCTCGGCGGCACCATCACCGGCGAACACGGTGTGGGTCTCGAAAAGATCGACCAGATGTGCGTGCAGTTCGCGTCGGATGAACTGGACCTGTTCCACCGCGTGAAGGCGGCGTTCGACCCGGCTGGCCTCATGAATCCCGGAAAGGCAGTGCCGACGCTGCACCGCTGCGCTGAAATGGGGCGCATGCACGTGCACCATGGCGAACTGCCGCACCCTGATCTGCCACGCTTCTGAACATGACGACCGCACTCATTTCCGCCCTGCGCGAGCAGGTGCTCGAGGCTGCTGCCCACGGTGGCAAACTGCGACCGCACGGCAGCGGATCCAAGGATTTTCTGGCCCTGCATCTGGCCGGTACGCCACTCGACATGCGCGGCGCGCAGGGCGTCATTGCCTACGAGCCGTCCGAGCTCTATGTGACCGCGCACGCCGGCACCCGCATTGCGGACATCGAAGCGCTGCTGGCAGATCACCGGCAGATGCTGGCATTCGAACCGCCGCATTTCGGCGCGAACGCCACATTGGGCGGCATGCTGGCCTGCGGGCTGTCCGGGCCCCGCCGCGTGGCGGCCGGCAGCCTGCGCGATTTCGTGCTCGGCGTCACCCTGATGGACGGGCAGGGGCGCGTGGTGCGCTTCGGCGGGCAGGTGATGAAGAATGTTGCCGGATTCGATGTGTCGCGCCTGATTGCCGGCAGCTTCGGCACGCTGGGATTGATCCTCGAGATCACGCTGAAGGTGCTGCCGCGACCGCAGGCCGAACTCACCCGTGTGCTCGAAATGGACGAAGCATCCGCACTGCACCGCATGCGTGAGTGGGGAGCGCAGCCCCTGCCCGTGTCGGCCACCTGCTGGCACGACGGCCGCCTCTGGGTGCGGCTGTCGGGCGCGCAGGCCGCGCTCGATACCGCCGGACACATCGTGGGCGGCGCTGCGCTTGCGCCGGCCGATGCGGATGGACTGTGGCAGGCCGTACGCGAACAGCAGCACGCTTTCTTCGACGGCCCTGCGCCGCTGTGGCGCATCGCACTGCCGCCGATGGCACCGCAGATGTCGCTCGACGGCAAGGGGATGCTCGAATGGAACGGCATGCAGCGCTGGCTGCGTACCGAAACGGACGCCGATGCACTGCGCCATGCGGTCCGCGCGCTCGGTGGTCATGCGACGCTGTTTCGCGGCGGCCGCGCGGTTGATCGGGAACCGGGCGTTTTCGAGCCGCTGGCCCCGGAGGTCATGGCCGTGCACCGTCGCCTCAAGCAGGCCTTCGATCCGTCCGGCGTGTTCAGCCCCGGACGCATGTACGCAGAACTTTAAGAGCACCTTCCATGCAGACCGGACTGGCTGATTTCATCCGCAACACGCCCGAGGGCGACGCCGCCGAAGCCGTGCTGCGAAAATGCGTGCATTGCGGCTTCTGCAATGCAACCTGCCCGACCTATCAGCTGCTCGGCGATGAACTGGACGGGCCTCGCGGTCGCATCTATCTGATGAAGCAGATGTTCGAAGGCACCGTTCCGGCCGCAACGGTACTGCCGCACCTCGATCGCTGCCTGACCTGCCGCAACTGCGAAACCACCTGCCCGTCAGGCGTGCGTTACAGCGAACTGGTGGATGTCGGACGCGCGGTGGCGGAGCGGCGCACGCAGCGACCGCTGGCCCAGCGCGCAGCACGCTGGGTGCTGCGCGAGGGTTTGTCGCGCCCGGGGATTTTCGGTTCCGCGCTGGCGATCGGTCGCCTGGTGCGCCCCTTGCTGCCGGCATCCCTGGCGGCAAAGGTCGCACCGGAGCGCACTGCCGGCGCCTGGCCGCCGGTTCGTCACGCCCGACGCATGCTGGTGCTCGCCGGCTGCGTGCAGCCGGCACTCATGCCCGATGTGAACGCCGCCGCTGCGCGCGTGCTCGATCTGGTCGGAATTTCCCTGGTAGAGGCGCCGCGCGCCGGCTGTTGCGGTGCGCTGCGTTTTCACCTGAACGATCAGGACGGAGGCCGGCGCGACATGCGCGCGCTGATCGATGCCTGGTGGCCGGGCATCGAAAGCGGCGAGATCGACGCCATTGTCATGACAGCGTCGGGTTGCGGCTCCACGGTGCGCGAGTACGGTCACCTGCTGGCCGATGATCCGCAGTACGCAGAACGTGCTGCGCGAGTCAGCGCAATGACGCGCGATCTGTCGGAAATACTCGCCGCGGAACGCGTACAGATCGAAGGCCTTTTCGCAGCCCGGCCGTCGGCGGGGAAGCCGCTGGCCTACCATCCGCCATGTTCGCTGCAGCATGGCCAGCAGGTGCGAGGACTGGCTGAAAACCTCCTGACGGCCGCCGGCTACGCACTCACGCCGGTCACGGACAGTCACCTGTGCTGTGGGTCGGCGGGGAGCTATTCGCTGCTGCAGCCGCAGATCGCGCGCACGCTGCGCGACAGCAAGCTGCACGCGCTTCAGTCCGGCGCGGCCGCCGGCATCGCCAGTGCCAACGTGGGTTGCATTGCCCACTTGCAGACCGGAACCGCTACACCGGTCAGACACTGGATCGAGTGGGTGGACGAGGCAATTTCAGGCACGGCCTGAGTCACGGGAACCGGTTCGGGGTGGCTAAAGTTGTGGCAGTTCTTGCCGATGATGGCCGTAACCCTCAGTGAAACCGGACCCGAAATCAGCCGCCATGCAAAACGCCGAGAAAAAGTACCCGGAAAGTGCCGAAGAACTGCTTGAGGCGACAGCAGTGTTGTTGCCCTCGAAGCCACGGCTGTTGATGGAAATCGACAACCTGATGCGCAATCCCGATTTCGAAGTGAGCTTTCTTGCGGAAGGCATTTCACGCGACCCGGGCGTGCTCGCTGCGTTGTTCAAACTCTGCCGTTCGCCGGCCTACAGCCGGGGACGTGCGCCGACCAACGCGGAACAGGTGCTGATGCTGGTCGGGCTCGCCCAGACGGTCAATCTGGTGCGCGGCATTTCAATCCGTCAGATTGCCGGCGGCCCGGGCCCGCAGATGGAGCGCTTCTGGTCGCGCTGCGACGAGATCGCGGCTATTGCGTCGCAGATTGCCAGCGAACGCGTGGCGGTGTGCAATGTGTTTCCGGATCAGGCCTATCTTGCAGCGATGTTCCATGATTGCGGCGTACCGCTGCTGTGCACGCGCTACCCTGAGTACTGGAAAAGGCTCAACCTCGACGACGAGTCCTGCTGGGTCGACCTTTCGCTCGAGAACAGCGCCTATCGCCTCGATCACGCCACGGTCGGTTTCTGGGTCGCCCGCAACTGGGGCCTGCCCGAACTCATCGTGCAAGCCATCCGCCATCATCACGACATGCCTGACGACGATACGTTCGGCCTGCGCAGCACGATCGGCATCGTGGCACTTGCAACGCACATCTACCTGCGGAACAAGGGGGTTGGCGATCCGTCCTGGGCGGTGCGGGGGCCCGAGGTGCTCGATGAACTTGGCATACACGCCAGCGCGCTGGAGGAATACATCGACGAGATCAACGAGCGTCACATCAGTCTCGCGATGTGAACAATCGTGAAAATTTCGAATCCGGTCGGTGCTGGCGAGATAAGAACCACGTGATGGTGGCTTGCGAGACTAGAATCGTCGGAGGTACCCGGATCCCTTCATGGCACTCAAACTAGACAGTTGCGTCGCGCAGCACATCGGTGACCGGCACGAGCAACAGGATCGCGCCGCAGTGTTTCCGCACTCCCGTCACAAGGGCATGCTGATGGCCGTGCTGGCCGATGGCATGGGCGGGCACAGCGGCGGAGCGATGGCTGCCGAGCAGGTCATGATGAAGGCGCGCGAGAATTTCGAATCCTATGCGCCGAGCGTAGAGACGCCGGAGGAACTGCTGCGCAGCGTTGTCGAAGAAGCGCATGTCGTCATCAAGCTCACCCGCTTCACCACCGAGCAGGATCCCCATTCGACTGCCTGCGTGCTGCTGATGCAGTCGGGCCGCGCCGACTGGGCGCATTGCGGCGATTCGCGCATCTATCACTTCCGCAACGACAAGCGGGTCGCCTGCAGTCAGGACCATTCGCTGGTCGGCGAGCTCATCCGTCAGGGGCGGCTGGACGACGAAGGCGCAAAGACGCACCCGCAGCGCAATCTGCTGCTGCACTGCCTGGGGGCGCAGAAAGAGCCGGTGATCGACTACGGCGGCACCACCGAACTGACCGACGGCGACAGCTTTCTGGTCTGTTCGGATGGGCTTTGGGCCTATTTTTCGGATGAGGAAATCGGTGGGCTGCTGTCCGTCTATTCGGCGCGCGAAGCGGCCGAGCTCTTCATCAAGCGCGCACGCGAACGCGGCCGCCCGACGGGCGACAACGTTTCGCTCATCATCATCAAGCTGGTGGACGTCGAAGCGCGTCAGAAGGCAGACAAGGAAAGACTCGACTCCACCCGGCGCAAACTGGGCGACATCAGGATCTGATCAGTTTTTGCGTCAGTCAAGCCAGTGCCGGCGCCAGAACAGGGCGCCGAGCACGCCGGCCACACCCGCCATCAGCGCAAGCGCAAGAACAAATCCGTGGGGTGAATCCAGCCACGGCATGGACTTGAAGTTCATGCCGAAAACGCCGGCGATCAGCGCGGCCGGCATGAACAGTGTGGTGATGACGGCCAGTACGCGCACCTCCTGATTGACCCGCTGGCTCATTGCCGACAGGTAAACGTCGAGCAGGCCGGACAGCGTTTCACGCATGGCATCCACCGATTCGAGCAGAAAGGTCAGGTGGTCCTGGACATCGCGCAGATAGACGCGCGTTTCCGGCTTGATCAGTGGGTGGTCACCGCGCTGCAGGCTGCTGATCACCTCGCGCAGTGGCCACAGCGCGCGGCGAAGTGCCAGCGTGTCGCGACGTGCATGATGCAGCGCAGCGACCTGCGCGCTTGCGGGGCTTTCGAACACTGCTTCCTCCAGGATGTCCAGGCGCTCATCGATCCGTTCGACGACGCTGAAATAGTTGTCGACCAGCGCATCGATCAGGCTGTAGCCGAGCAGGTCGACGCCGCCGCCGCGCAGCCCGGCGTGACCTTTGCGCAGCCGCTCGCGCACCGGTTCGAAGCTGCCGCTCGGGCGTTCCTGGAAACTGAGCAGAAAGTCGTTGCCGAGCACCAGGCTGCACTGTTCGGATGACAGCGTCCGGCCGTCCTCGGACAAAGTCAGCATGCGTGCCACGATGAACAGCTGGTCGCCGTAGTCTTCCACCTTGGGACGTTGCTCCGTGTTGGCGATGTCTTCCATCACCAGCGGGTGCAACTGGAAACGCTGACCGATCTCGGTCAATACTGCCGTGTCGTGCAGGCCATGCACATTGAGCCAGCGCACCGGCAGGTGGGCCTGGTGGGCACGCGACCGTTCCACCGAACGGAAAATCGTTTCCTGAAGGTCATCCGGGCTGTATTCAATCAGCGAAATGCCCGCTTCCGGCGTCCTTCGCTTCCCGATATGAACGACGGAGCCGGGTGCCAGTCCGCGTTTGGTCGAGCGTCTTGGGCCGTTTCCGGCGCGTGGGTTCGTTGCGCGATGGGTCATCGATATGCCTTCATTCCTCAAGACCCGATGCAAGCCGGGTCGGCTCGCGATAGTATGCGCAAGCCATCGCGGAGGTGTCACACGCAGCCTTCGGGCATCGAGAAACGTCTGCTCGATCCGGTTGCCCATGGCGATCGGTCGGCAAGGGGTTCGGCCGGAAAAATCCAACATACGGGGGGAGGGTACATGGCAGTCACCATCGGTGTGCCGAAAGAGTCGGCGGAGGGCGAACTGCGCGTTGCGCTCACGCCGGAAGTGGTCAAGAAATTCGCAGCCCTCGGTGCGGTGATGCAGGTGCAGGCAGGTGCCGGCGCTTCCAGTCACTACAGCGATGCCGATTACGTCGCGGCCGGCGCTGCCATCGTCGACAGCAGCGAAGCGATTCATTCGGGGTCCGACATCGTCCTGCGGGTGGGCGTGCCGACCAACATGCAGATCGAGTCGCTCAAGCCCGGTGCCGTGCTTGCCGGTTTCCTGCAGCCCTACTCGGATCGCGCACGTGCTGCACGTCTGGCCGAGCGCGACATCACCAGCTTTGCAGTGGAGCTCGTACCGCGCATCTCGCGCGCGCAGAGCATGGATGCCCTGTCGTCGCAGGCTGCCGTGGCCGGCTACCAGTGCGTGCTGATCGCGGCGAGCCACTGTCCGAAGTTCTTTCCGATGCTGACCTACGCGGCAGGCACCATCCGGCCGGCGCGCGCGCTGGTCATCGGCGCCGGCGTGGCCGGCCTGCAGGCCATCGCGACGGCGAAAAGACTCGGCGCAATCGTCGAAGCCTACGACGTGCGGCCGGAAACGAAGGAACAGATCGAGTCGCTGGGCGCCAAGTTCGTCGACACCGGTGTTTCGGCGGCGGGGGCAGGTGGCTATGCACGCGAACTGACCGCCGAGGAAAAGGCGCAGCAGGCGGTGAAGCTGGGCAAGGCCGTCGCCAACGCCGACGTGCTCATCACCACCGCAGCCATTCCCGGCAAGCGCGCGCCGCGCATCATTTCGCTCGACATGGTCGAGGGCATGAAGGCCGGTGCCATCGTGGTCGACATGGCCTGCGAATCAGGGGGCAATGTGGATGGCACGATCGCGGGTCAATCAGTGCATGTGGGCAATGCTCTGGTGATCGGTCCGGCAAACATCACGTCGAACATGCCGGTTCACGCCTCGGACATGTACGCCAAGAATCTTTTCAACCTGCTGTCACCTTTCGTCAAGGACGGCCAGTTCGTGCCCGACTGGGAGGACGAAGTGATCGCCGGTACCGCGCTCACCCATGGAGGCGAAGTGCGTCATACCGTTGTGAAGAAAGTGCTTGGCCTCTGAGCCCGCCATAACAGCAAAGGATCGAATGATGGAAGCGCTATACATATTCATGCTGGCCGCCTTCACCGGTTACGAGGTGATTGCCCGTGTTCCGGTCATCCTGCACACACCCCTGATGTCGGGTTCGAACTTCGTTCACGGCGTGGTGCTGGTCGGTGCCATGGTGGTGCTCGGCCATGCCGACCCGGAAGATCCGCTGCAGCTGGTCATCGGCTTCATTGCAGTCGTGCTCGGTGCCGCCAACGCGGCCGGCGGCTACGTCGTGACCGAGCGCATGCTCGCCATGTTCACCAAGAAGAACTGAGGGAGCCGACAACGTGACTGCAAAACTTCTCGTCGACGCCTCCTATTTCGTCGTCGCAGTGCTTTTCATTCTTGGTCTGAAGGCCATGGCGTCGCCGGTGACGGCGCGCAAGGGCATCGTATGGGCCGGCATCGGCATGGTGGTGGCGACGCTGGTCACCTTCTTCACGCCGGGCATGCAGAACTTCGGGCTCATGATCGTCGCGATTGCGGTTGGCGGTGCATTGGCGTGGTGGTCGGGCAAGGTGGTGAAGATGACCGACATGCCGCAGATGGTCGCCATCTACAACGGCATGGGCGGCGGTGCCGCTGCTGCAATCGCGGCGCTCGAGTTCGCGCGCGGCGGGGTGCACGGTGTCGTGTTCACGTCGCTGGCCACGCTTGGTGCCCTGATCGGTGCCGTGTCCTTCTCCGGTTCGTGCGTGGCGTTCGCCAAGCTGCAGGGCATCATGACCAAGACCTGGCGCCTGCCTGCCCAGAACGCGGTCAATGTCGTACTGGGGCTGGTCACCGTGCTGGTGGGCATCGGCATCGTCGTCAGTGGTGACCCGACGCCGACCCAGGTCATCACCTTCTTCGTCCTGTCGCTGGTGCTGGGCGTCATCATCACGCTGCCGATCGGCGGCGCCGACATGCCGGTGGTGATTTCGCTGTTCAACGCCTTCACCGGGCTGGCCGTGGGCTTCGAAGGTTACGTGCTCGGCATTCCGGCGCTCATCATCGCCGGCATCGTGGTCGGTGCAGCCGGTACGCTGCTCACGCAGCTGATGGCCAAGGCGATGAACCGTCCGATCACCAACATCCTGTTCTCTCCCATCACCGGTGAAGCGCAGGCGGGTTCGGGGCCGACCGGCACGATGAAGGAATGCTCGTCCATGGATGCCGCATCGATGATGCGCTACGCGCAGAAGGTCATCATCGTGCCGGGCTACGGCATGGCGGTGGCCGGTGCGCAGCACAAGGTCTACGAAATGACCAAGCTGCTGGAGGAAGCCGGGGTCGAGGTGAAGTTCGCCATCCATCCGGTGGCCGGGCGCATGCCGGGGCACATGAACGTGCTGCTGGCGGAAGCGGGTGTGCCCTACGAGCAGATCTTCGACCTGGAGGAAATCAACGAAGAGTTCGCCCAGGCCGACGTCGCACTGGTCATCGGCGCCAACGACGTGGTGAATCCGGTGGCCCGCACCGACAAGACCAGCCCGATCTACGGCATGCCCATACTGAACGCCGACAAGGCGCAGAACGTCATCGTGATCAAGCGCGGCAAGGGTGCCGGTTACTCCGGCATCGAGAACGCGCTGTTTTTCGAGGATAACTGCCGTCTGTGCTATGGCTCGGCGCAGGGTGTGGTCGGCGAAATGATCGGCCATGTGAAAGCGCTCAGCTGATCGCATGCGCAGTATCGAAACCGCGTGTCCGCGACAGCGGCACGCGGTTTTTTTTCGTCTGCGACGAAGTCCGGTGCCATCGAGCCGCCAGTCGGCGCTCACCTGTTTGTGATCAAGGTCGCCGTCATCCGGGGTTGCGATACTGTAGAAGGCGGGTGCAGGTGCGGTGATCGATGTCGCCGCTCCTGCTCGCGTACTCCGCACCCTTTCGGGGTTTGGGCAATATCCGGTCCTGACATGAACTTCATCCCTTTGCAGCACCCTGCCGCACATGTCAACGCGGGGGGCGTCCATAAGTACGGCCTCCGCCTGCGTCATGCGGTGTGTCTTGCGGTCACGCTGTGTCTGGCCGGTTGCGTAGCGGTGGGTCGTGATTACGGCGGACCGCCGCCGTCACCCATTCCCGAACGGTGGAACGGCGGGCACGACCGGGGCGACCGCGATGCGAAGCAGCTTGCCGGCTGGTGGACGCAGTTCGGCGATCCGGTGCTCGACGGGCTGATTGTCGACGCGCTGGTCGCCAATACCGATCTTGCGTCCGCGCGCGGCAAGCTTCGGGAAGCGCGCGCACGACGGGATCTGGCGCGTGCCGGTCTGGCGCCGTCCGTCACCGCCTCGGGCAACGCCCGGCGCATCGACGGCAGTCGAGAAACCGGCAGCGGCGCCAGCCGCGACCTGTTCAGCGCCGCCTTCGATGCCAGTTGGGAGCCTGACGTTTTCGGTGCCCGACGCCGTGGCGTCGAAGCCGCGGAAGCCGATCTGCAGGCCAGTGCGGAAAGCCTGCGCGATACCCGGGTCACGCTGCTGGCCGAAGTGGCGCGCAACTATGTCGAACTGCGCGCCGGCGAGCAGCGCCTTGCCATCGCGATCGCCGGTCTGGATGCGCAGAGCGAAACATTCGATCTCACACGCTGGCGAAGGGAAGCAGGTCTGGTGTCCGAGCTGGACGAGGCGCTGGCGCTGACCGAGCTGGAACGCACGCGTGCCGCGCTGCCCGGCCTGCAGACAGCGACAGCGGAGGCACGCCACCGGCTGGCCATCCTGCTGGGTCGCGCACCGGGGGAACTCGATGCCCGGCTGTCCGCCGGCACGGGCGTGCCGGTCGCAACCGCGCCCGTGTCGGCGGGCATTCCGGCCGACACGCTGCGGCAGCGCCCCGACGTGCGCGCTGCGGAGCGCCGGCTTGCCGCCCAGACCGCTCGCCTCGGCGAGGCGGAAGCGGCGCGTTACCCGTCGTTCCGTCTCACCGGCTCGCTCGGTCTGGAAGCGCTGACCCTGGGCGCGCTGTCGAGCGGGCGGGCCGGCACGGCGTCACTGCTCGGCGGCATCACTGCGCCGGTGTTCGACGCCGGGCGCATCCGCAGCAACATCGCAGTGCAGGACGCCCTGCTCGAACAAAGCCGGCAGGGTTACCGGGCTGCCGTGCTCACGGCGCTGGAAGATGTCGAGAACGCGCTGGTTGCGCTGGCCAATACCGGCCGGCGGCTGCAGGAGCTGACGCGTGCCGCGGCTTCGGCCCGGCTGGCGCTCGACATCGCACGCAATCGCTACGCCGCCGGTCTGGCCGACTTCCAGGTGGTGCTCGACAGCCAGCGCACGCTGCTCAATCTCGAAGATCAACTGGCCAGCGGCACGGGCGAACACGCCACCGCGCGCGTCCGTCTCTACAAGGCACTCGGTGGCGGCTGGACATCCGCCGATACCGCTGGCGACAGCAAGGAACCGTCATGAACGACACGAAGGACACCGTCGAGCCGGCGGCAAAGCTGCAGCAGATCCTCGCGCGTGGCGCGAAGGACGGCTGGTTCGCCCGCCTGCGCGGCGTATTCATCGCGATCGCGCTGCTCGTCGTCGCCGGCGCGATCTACCTGAACCTGCGCGCCGGCGACGATGCGGCACAGCCCCGCTACAAGACGGAAGCCGTCACGCGGGGCACCCTGGTGGTCGAAGTGTCCGCCACCGGCAATCTGCAGCCCACCAATATGGTCGATGTGGGCAGCGAACTGTCGGGCATCGTGGATACGCTTCATGTCGACGAGAACGACAGCGTGAAGAAGGGACAGGTACTGGCGCGGCTCGATCTGGCGCGCCTGAAGGATGCCGTCACCAAATCACGCGCCAACCTCGCGTCTGCCGATGCGCAGGTGCTGCAGGCTGCAGCGACCGTGGCGGAGACGCGGGCGAAGCTCGACCGCATGAGGCGGGTCGCAGAACTGTCCGGCGGCAAGGTGCCGTCCAGGAGCGAAATGGACGGCGCAGAGGCCGACCACAAGCGTGCCATGGCGAACGAAACCAGCGCCCGCGCGGCGGTCGCGCAGGCACGCGCGACGCTGCAGTCCGACGAAACCAATCTGGGCAAGGCGCATATCCGTTCGCCGATCGACGGCGTGGTGCTGGCGCGCAAGATACAGGTCGGGCAGACGGTTGCAGCGTCCTTCCAGGCACCGGTGCTGTTCACGCTGGCCGAAGATCTGGCCAAGATGGAACTGCAGGTGAATGTGGACGAAGCGGACGTCGGCCAGGTGAAGGTGGGGCAGAAGGCGGTGTTCAGCGTCGACGCCTGGCCCGGCCGTGCCTACACCGCAGTCATCACCCGCGTCGGCTACGGTTCGCAGGTCAGCGATGGCGTGGTGTCCTACCTGACCATCCTCGAAGTCGACAACACCGACCTCAGCCTGCGTCCGGGCATGACCGGCAATGCCGAAATCACGACGCTGACGCGAGAGGATGTCCTGCTGGTGCCCAATGCCGCGCTGCGCTACACGCCGGTAGCGACGCCGGTGGCACAGGCAAAATCAGGCGGCAATGTGATGAGCATGCTGATGCCGCGCCCGCCGCGGACGACGCCACGCGCACCGACCAGGCTGGCACCCGGTGATCAGCGGCTGTGGCTGCTGCGCGACGGCGAGGCGGTACCGCTGGACGTGCGCACCGGCGCCACCAACGGCCGCGTGACCGAAATCGTCGGCGGCGATATCGAGCCCGGCATGGTGGTCATCACCGAAGCGGCGGCGGCCCGGCCATGACCGGTGACGCAGCCCTGATCCGGCTGTCCTGCATCACACGCACCTACGGCCAGGGGCAGGCTGCCTTCCAGGCGCTGAAGGGTGTGGACATGGCGGTGGATGCCGGAGAGTTCGTCGCCATCATGGGGCCCAGCGGGTCCGGCAAGTCAACGGTGATGAACATCCTCGGTTGTCTCGATACGCCGAGCAGTGGCGCCTATCTGTTCCAGGGTGTGGCCGTCGAGCGGCTGTCGCGCGATCAGCGGGCACTGCTGCGGCGACATTACCTGGGCTTCGTGTTCCAGGGTTTCAACCTGCTCGCGCGCACCACGGCACTTGAAAATGTCGAACTGCCGCTGATCTACCGTCGTGAGCCGGCGGCGACAAGGCGCGCCATGGCGCGCGAAGCGCTGGCGCAGGTCGGCCTGCAGGGCTGGGAAACCCACACGCCGGGTGAATTGTCCGGCGGGCAGCAGCAGCGGGTGGCCATCGCGCGCGCCATCGTCACGCGGCCGGCGGTGCTGCTGGCCGACGAACCGACCGGCAATCTCGACACCGCGACCAGCCGCGAAATTATGGACCTGCTGGCGTCGCTGAACCGCGACCGCGGCATCACCGTGCTGATGGTCACGCACGAACCCGACATGGCTGCCCGTGCGCGGCGCATCGTCCGTTTCGTCGATGGCAGGGTGGACAGCGACGAAGCCACCCGGGAGGACGCCTGATGCTGTGGAATACGCTGCTGCTCGCGCTGCGCGCCATCCGGCGCAACCTGATGCGCTCCTTTCTGACCACGCTGGGCATCGTCATCGGTGTTGCCGCGGTGATCACCATGGTCACGCTGGGCAACGGTGCCACGCGATCGGTGTCGGATCAGATCGCCAGCATGGGCAGCAACCTGCTGATGGCCATGCCCGGCCAGCGCTTCGGCCCGGGTTCCTCCGGGGCGCCGAACTTCAGGCAGGCCGATACCGAGGTCATCCGGTCGCAGATCGGGGCCGTCGATGCGGTGGCGCCGGCCATCAATTCGGGCGTGACCGCGGTGAACGGTGCAGAAAACTGGTCCACCGTGGTGACCGGCAGCAGCAACGACTATTTCCGTGCCGGCAACTGGGTGCTCGCGGCGGGCCGGATATTCAGCGAAAACGAGGAGCGTGCCGGCAAGGCAGTGTGCGTCATCGGCGAAACGGTGCGCAGCAAGCTGTTCGGCCGGCAGAACCCGGTCGGCAGCGAAATCCGCATCAAGCAGTTCGCCTGCGAAGTGATCGGATTGCTGTCGGCCAAGGGCCAGTCGGCCATGGGCTCCGACCAGGACGATCGCGTGGTCATGCCGCTGCGCACCGTGCAGCGCCGCCTCACCGGCAGTCAGGACGTTAACCTGATCACCGTGTCGGTGCGCGAGGGGGCGTCGATCGACGTCGTGAAGGACCAGCTCACACTGCTGCTGCGCGAACGCCGCAAGATCAGCGACAACGAAGATGACGATTTCCGCGTGATGGACACGCGGCAGATCGCCGAAACGCTGACCGGCACCACGCGCATCCTCACCTTGCTGCTCGGCGCCGTCGCGGCCGTCAGCCTGCTGGTGGGCGGCATCGGCATCATGAACATCATGCTGGTGTCGGTCACCGAGCGTACCCGCGAGATCGGCATCCGTCTGGCCATCGGCGCGCTCGAGCACGAAGTGCTGCTGCAGTTCCTGATCGAGGCGGTGGTGCTGTCCAGCATCGGCGGGCTGATCGGCATCGCGCTCGCCACGGCCGCATCGATCGGTCTGTCCGGCTTCATGCAGATTCCTTACCTGTTCGACCCGGCCATCAATCTGCTGTCATTCTTCTTCTCGGCCGCCATCGGCGTCATCTTCGGCTACTTTCCGGCGCGCCGCGCGGCGCGGCTCGACCCGATCGAGGCGCTGCGGCATGAGTAAGCGAACGGTCTGCCGGCGGTCTGTCCGCGCAGGCGCACGCTGCCGTACTCAGCGTGAGGAGTCGCTGCCCGCGGCAGTACCCGGCAGGCTGAGCCGGCCTTCTTCGCTGAAGCGCAGGGTGCCGAACGGGCCGCCTGCGAGTTTGCCGCGCAGGACGAAGGGCAGGTTTTTCAGACTGGCGCCTTCGGCCAGGCCCAGTGCCTGCCGCAGCGCGGCGATGGCCGACACGGTTACCGGTACGCTGATGACCGACTCGCCGAAGCGCGGCACGCTGCCCTTCATGTCACTGACGCCGGTGGCGAATGACTTGTCGTTCACATCCAGTTCGAGTGCGACGCCGTCGTAATCGATCGCACTGTCGTTCGGGTTCTGCACGCGCAGCCTGACTGCAAATCGCAGTTCGAAACCTTCACCCTGCAGCGGTTCGAGGCCGACCAGATTGATGCGTACCGGATCGCGGCTGGCCAAGCCCGCGCAGCCGCCCAGTGCAATCAGGGCAGCAAGTACGACGAACACGGTGCGCAGCCAGGGTGAATGCGGCGGTTTGGCAATGCTGAAAGGGGTCATGAGGCATACCTCTGCGGTGTTGCGGCAAAGGTGCGCCGCGATCCGGCCGGTCGGTCACACATCGCAGGCGGGCGCGCAGACGGCACCCGCCGGAGCGGCCGGGCGATGAGAACCGCCCGGTCGCTGCGATCAGCTACGCGGTTCGGCGACGAAGATTTCGACGCGCCGGTTCTTGGCGCGGCCAGCGTCCGATCCGTTGTCGGCGACGGGTTCGCGCGATCCGCGACCGTCGATCGCGATGCGGTTCATGGCGACGCCGCGGTCCGACAGATACTGGCGTGTGCTGGCGGCGCGGTTGACCGACAGCGGGTTGTTGATGGCGTCGCTGCCCGTGCTGTCCGTGTGGCCGATGATGCGCACTTCGGTATTCGGGTTGGCGTTCAGTGTCTGCGCGAAGCGGTCGAGCACTGCGCGGAAGTTCGACTTGATGTCGGCGCGGCCGACGTCGAATGAAATGTCGCTGGGTATTTCGAGCTTGAGCTGGTTGTCGGCCGTCTGCACAACCTCGACGCCGGTACCGGCTGTTGCCTGTTCCATGGCGCGCTTCTGTTCTTCCATGCGCTGCGACCAGATGTAGGTGCCGATGCCGCCGGCGGCTGCGCCGACCAGCGCGCCGGTGCGCGTTGCACCTCCGCTCTTGCCGAGCGCGCTGCCCAGCGCGGCGCCGGCCACGGCACCCACGCCGGTACCGATGGCGGTGCGCTGCTGTGTTTCCGACATGTTGGCGCAGCCGGTGATGGCGAAGACGCCGACGGTGAGCATTGCGAGGGTCTTGTGCATGTGTTCTCTCCTTGTGAGCTGCCGTGCCGACCGGACTGCCGGAATGGTGTCCATCCGCACGTGCGGGATGCGCGGGGCGTCGGCCTGAGCGATTCAACGTGCGGCGCCGCTTTTTGCTGACCACGGCCGCAGCGGCCGCTGACTTTCGATCACCAGGATACATGGGGGCGGTGCGGCGAAATGAAAGGGGCCGGAGCAAGGAGTCGGGAACAAGGATGATCCGGCCGGCAGAGCGGTGGCGGCCCCGCAGCAAGTGCACATCCGCATCGGGCATACCTTTGACGCAGCGTTGTCCTGCCGTGTACCGGGATCGGAAAGGCGCGCCATGAATTTTTCCTGGCGGCCATTTCCGCGCGTCCCGGATGAGTCCCGAAATGGCTTCAAGGCTTGCCGGAGCGTGAGGGCTCACCGTACCGACGATGCCTGCCTTGGTACCTGAGACCGGTAATACGTAAAATCCGCGGTCATTCAGTCACAACGCAACCCGGGGAATTCAATGAACGATGATCGGAGTCAGAACGAAGACCGTCAGGGCGAGCGGGTGCGTCGCGAAGTCATGGGCGACGCCTTTGTTGATCGCGCGCTGGGCAACGCCACAGCCTTCACGCAGCCGCTGCAGGACTTCATCAATGAGCACGCGTGGGGCGGCGTGTGGGTCAGGGACGGACTGGACCGCCGGACGCGCAGTCTGGTCACGCTGTCTGCGCTGACCGCGCTGAAGTGTCCGCAGGAACTGAAGGGCCACGTGCGCGGCGCGCTGAACAACGGTTGCACGGTCGAGGAAATCCGCGAGACGCTGCTGCATGTCGCGGTCTACGCCGGGGTGCCGGCGGCGGCGGAGGCCCTCCGTGCGGCACAGGAAGTCGTGGACGCATACGGCGCGAGCGAACCGGCGACAAGGTGATTGCGGCGGAAGGCCCTGGCATGCAGACCCGACTCCGCATCATCGGCATGAGCTGCCGCAAGTGTGTCGCCGCCCTTCAGGCCTCGCTCGAATCGGTGCCGGGCGTGGTCGAGGTCTCGTTCGAGCATGGTGATGCGACCGTGGATCACGATGCAGGCGTGACCCGCGAAAGCCTGATGGAGCAGGTCGAGGCGGCAGGGTACGACTGCGCCTGACGGTCGCGCGCAATGTTGAGCACGCGCCGGCAGCCGGTGGTACAAGAACGCGTCCCGGACATCATCCGCCCCAGACCATGCACCTGCACTACACGCTGCGTCCCGAAGAGGTCGACATCACCGCGATCCGTGCCCAGGGCGCAGGCGGACAGAATGTGAACAAGGTGTCGAACGCGGTGCATCTGCGCTTCGATATTTCCTCTTCGTCCCTGCCGGCGGAGCTCAAGGCACGCCTGCTGGCGGTCGGCGATCAGCGCATCAGCAAGGACGGTGTCGTGATCATCAAGGCGCAGGGTTTCCGCAGCCTCGAAAAGAACCGCATGGAAGCGCTGCGCCGGCTGGAAGAGTTGATCGACGGTGCGGCCACGGTACAGAAGACGCGGCGTCCCACGCGGCCGGGGCGGGGCGCCGTCGAGCGGCGGCTGGCCGGCAAGACGCATCGCTCGACCATCAAGGCCGGGCGCAAGGCGGGCTTCGAATGAACCCCCGTGCAACGCCGAGCGGTCCTGCTGATCGTTCCAACCCGAACAGGCCCTTTGCCATGACGCCGCGACTTTTCCGTGCGCTGATCGCGCTCTACCTTCTTTGCGTCGTGCTCGCCGTCACGTCGCACGTGCTCACTGCGCCCGATCTGCCGCCGCCGCTGCGCGGCCATGTCGAGGCACAGGATGCGGTCAGCTGGATGGTCGGTGCCGGCGGCATGGCCTATCTGGTGCTCGCATCGATTGCCACCGCAGGCCTGATGCTGTTCAGGTCTTGGGCCCGGCCGCTTTTCGCCGTCGTCGCGGTGTGCGGCGCGATGCCCTGGGACGGCGCCACCATCTATCCGGCGCTCGAGCACCTGTTCGTCAATGAACTCATGCTGGCCGGCGCGCTGATCGCGCTGAGCTATGGCGCCGACCTGCGCCCGCGTTTCGACGCACGAGCGGACTCGCCGGTTCGGCCTGCTTCCGGTCGAGGGACCTAGCACCGCATCTGTCAGGCATGGATGTCGAAACACAGGTATCTGACGTCCAGATAGTCATCGATGCCGTGTTTCGACCCTTCCCGTCCGAAGCCTGATTGCTTGATGCCGCCGAAGGGGGCGACCTCGTTGGAAATCAGCCCGGTGTTGATGCCGACCATGCCGTATTCGAGTGCTTCGGTGACGCGCCAGCAGCGCCCGACATCGCGCGTATACATATAGGCGGCGAGACCGGATTCCGTGTCGTTGGCCAGGCGGATGGCTTCGTCTTCGGTGTCGAAGCGCAGCACGGGTGCAACCGGGCCGAAACTTTCCTCCCGCGCCACCCGCATCGATGGCGTGACGCCGGACAGCACGGTCGGCTGGAAGAAGGTGCCGCCGAGTCCGTGACGGGTGCCGCCGCACAGCACGCGTGCGCCGTTCGACACTGCTTCGGCGACCAGCGTCTCGACCCGGGTCAGGGCGGCTGCGTTGATCAGCGGCCCTTGTTCCACGCCGGTTTGGAGGCCGTTGCCCATCTTCAGCCTTGCGGCCGCGTCGGCCAGCCGGGCCGTGAAGGCGTCGTGAATGCCGGACTGCACGATGAAGCGGTTGGCGCACACGCAGGTCTGGCCGCTGTTGCGGTACTTGGCGGCGATGGCGCCTTCCACCGCAGCGTCGAGATCGGCGTCGTCGAACACGATGAAAGGGGCGTTGCCACCCAGTTCCAGCGACAGCCGCTTGAGCGTTGGCGCGCACTGCGCCATCAGCAGTCGGCCAACCGCGGTCGAACCGGTGAAGGACAGCTTGCGCACGACCGGACTGGCGCACAGCGCATCGCCGATGGCCCGTGGATTGCCGGTCACGATATTCAGCACGCCGGCGGGCAGTCCTGCCTGTTCGGCGAGGGCACCGAGCGCCAGCGCGGTCAGCGGGGTTTCTTCCGAGGGCTTGACCACGATGGTGCAGCCGGCGGCCAGCGCCGGGGCCACCTTGCGCGTGATCATGGCCAGCGGGAAATTCCACGGCGTGATCGCCGCGCAGACGCCGACCGGCTGCCGGATCGTCAGCAGGCGCTTGCCAGCCACCGGAGACGGCATGGTTTCCCCATCGGCGCGCACCGCCTCGCCGGCGAACCATTCGACGAAAGATGCACCGTATGCCACTTCGCCCTTCGCCTCGCTCAGTGGCTTGCCGCCCTCGGCCGTCATCAGCGCCGCCAGATCTTCGGTGCGGGCGACGATCAGCACAAACCACTCCTGCAGGATGCGCGCGCGCGATTTCGCTGTCAGGTCGCGCCAGCCGGGCAGGGCACGCGCGGCCGCGTCGATCGCCCGCCCGGTTTCAGCGGCGCCGCAGCGCGGCACGTCCGCCAGCCATTCGCCGGTCGCCGGATTGCGCACGGAAAGCGTGGCGCCATCGTCGGCCGCGAGCCATTGCCCGTCGATCAGGTTGGTGTTTCGGAGAAGGGCAGTTGCAGGATTCAAGATGCAGGATCCAAGGGGAAAGCGGCTGTGCGGACGATCAAAGACAAGACGTTGCCATGGTGCATCGACGTTTTTCTTGCATCTTGCAGCTTGAATCTTGCGTCTGCGGTCAACCAAAAAGTCCGAGCGCCATCAAAAGAGGCAGGGACAGCCAGAACAAGAGGGTGCTCCAGCCGATGAGCAGGGCGGACATCGGCGCGTCGAGCTTGAAGCGTTCGGCCAGCAGCAGCGAGGTCATGAAGGTCGGGGTGGCGCATTCGACCAGCGAGGCGCGCTGGGCTTCGCTCGGTGCGTCCGACCACAGCAGAACGATGCCCCAGATCAGCAGCGGGGCGATCAGCAGCTTGACTGATGCGGCGGCCAGCACTTCGGTGCGCGGTACCAGACGACGCCACGGGATGGTCATGCCGAGCACGAACACGATGACCGGAATGGCGGCCTGACCCACGAAGCGCGCGGCTTCGACCAGCGGTGGGTAGGCCAGGCCGCTGTACTGGGCGCCCAGGCCGAGTGCGAAAGCCCAGATCGGCGGCATCATCAGTACGGTTCGCAGCACGTCCGGCCGCTCGCCCTCGGCGTGCGAGCCCAGCCGCGTGGCGATCCACACACCCAGCGTCCATACGATGGGCATGGTCATGAACATGTCGTTGAAGATGGCGTAGCGCATGGCGCCGTCGCCGAAGAAGAACTCCAGCACCGGCGCACCGACGTTGAAGGTGTTGCCGAACATGCCGCCGAGCATCAGCGTGGCGCGCGTGGTGTCGTGCAGCCCGGCCCCCAGTCGCGTCTTCCACAGCAGCACATAGAGCAGCGCACCGTTGGCCAGCGTGCCGATGCCGACCAGCAGCGGCACCGTCAGCAGTTCGAAGCTGATCGGCGTGCTCGCTGCGACCGCGAACAGGATGGCCGGGTAGAACAGGTACATCACGAGCCGGTTGAGCTGCGCGCGCAGCAGGTCTGCGTCGTGGCCTTCGCCCATGCGCGCCGCCCACCAGCCGCCGGCCGCCACCAGCAGCGACAGCGGCAGCATGACCTGCACCATGAGCCCCGCCAGTTCGCTGCCCAATGTGCCGCCCGCGCTCACGCGTGCGCCTCGTCGCTGACATTGCGCCCGTGTGTCTCGACCACGAATGCCGCGCCGATCAGGCCGACCACCGCAGCACCGGCGAACACCCACATGCCCGTGTTCATCGCCTCGGCGGAGGGCTGGGCCGTGCCGCCCATGATGTGTTCGATGACCCACCCGACCAGCGGCTGCTGGATCGCCGCACCGAGGAAGCAGCCGGTGTTGACCACGCTCGTGGCCATGCCGGACAGCGCCGGCGGATTCACTTCCTTGGCGCAGGCCCAGCTCAGCGTGAAGGCCGACGCCGTCAGGCCGATCAGCGCGAACAGCAGATAGCCCGTGGCCGGTGTCAGCGTGATGCCCAGCACGAGCGGCAGCCAGCACAGAAGATAGGCGCTGCCGAACGCCAGCATCACCTTCCTGCGTTGCCGCAGCGCGTCGGACAGGCGGCCGATGAACAGGCAGCTGAAGGCAAACACCACCAGCATCAGGGTTGCGTGCTGGGCCGCCAGGGCGCGGTCCATGCCGTGGGCGTGCATCAGGTAGGGCACGCCCCACAGGCCGGCGAAGGAAAAGAAGCTGCCGGCGATGCCCAGATTCACGAACAGTCCGGGCCAGGTGGCGCGGTTGCGCGCCACGCGGCGCAGACCGGCGCGCCAGTCATCGGCCAGCGGCGCGTGAGCCGGCTTGCCAGACATTTCCCGCTGTGTCGGCAGACCGGCGTCTTCGGGCCGGTCGCGCACGCGCAGCCAGCTCAACGCGGCCAGTGCGATGGAAAGCACGCCGAGAAAGACGAAAACGCTGCGCCAGGACACCACGCCGACCACCCAGGCCAGCGGCGTCGCCGCGACGGCGGCGCCGAGATTGCCGATGAACATGGTGAGGCCGCTCATCGTGGCGAACTTGTGTTCCGGGAACCAGGCGGCGTTGATCTTGAGTATCGCAATGAACGGAAAGGACACGCCGAGCCCGACCAGCGTGCGTCCGGCCACCGCCATGCCGAGCGTGTCGGCCTGCGCGAAGAGGATGGAACCGATGCCTGCGATGACGCCACCGAGCGCCACGATGCGTCGCGGCCCCAGCGTGTCGACCAGCACGCCGGTCGGAATCTGCATCAGCGTGTAGATCCAGAAGTAGCTGGCCGCCAGGATGCCGAGCGACGCCGGGCCGACCGCGAAGTCGCGCGTCAGCTCGCCGGCGATGGCGGCGGGTGCCGTCCGGTGGAAGAACACCAGCACGTAGGCGCAGGCAAGCAGCGCGAACGCGGTCCAGCGCAGACGGGTCAGCAGACGGTCCTGATCATCGGAAAGCATGGGCGGCACTATAACTGTGCACCGCAAAAAAACGGCGGTGCCGAAGCACCGCCGCATTCATGAGGTGCGTTCGGGTCAGTTGTAGAGATAGTTGGGTAGCCACATTCCGATGCCCGGGAACATGTAGAGCAGGATCAGCATGACGATCTGGATGCCCATGAAAGGCAACATGCCGGAGAAGATCTGGTTCAGCGTCACATGCGACGGCGCCACGCCCTTGAGGTAGAAGGCCGACATTGCCACCGGTGGCGACAGGAAGGCGGTCTGTAGATTGATTGCGACGAGCAGACCGAAGAACAGCGGGTCGATGTTGAAGTGCGCCAGCAGCGGAATGAAGATCGGCATGAAGATGACGATGATTTCCGTCCATTCCAGCGGCCAGCCCAGAATGAAGATGATGCACTGAGCCAGGATCATGAACTGGATGGGCGTCAGATCCATGTCCAGCACGAACTTCTCGACCAGCTCCTGCCCGCCCAGCAGCGCGAAGGCCGCCGAAAAGATGGCGCTGCCCACGAACAGCCAGCAAACCATGGCCGATGTCTTGGCCGTCAGGAAGACCGACTCCTTGATCACGCCGAAATTGAGCCGGCCGTAGGCGGCCGCCAGCAGGGCGCCGCCGAATGCGCCGATCGCCGCAGCTTCGGTCGGCGTGGCCAGACCGAACACGATGGTGCCCAGCACGGACAGGATGAGCACGGCCAGCGGGAAGAAGGACGACAGGAGCATCTTGAAGATTTCCAGCCGCTCGAAACTGAGGATGGCGTAGAACGCGATCAGCAGTGCTGCGCACACCGCGCAGGCGATCCAGAAGCTGTTCGGTGCAGTACGTGCCCCGGCCGGCGCAGCTTCTTCGGCCGCCACTGCCGACGCGGGTTCGGCCAGCGACGGTGTCGTGGCCGCTGCCGCCGTGACCGGCGCTGCACCGGGCGGCTCGGACAGTCCCGCCTCCTGCGGTGGTTCGGACACGCCGGCTTCCATCGGCGGTTCGCTCAGCCCGCCTTCGGACGGCGGCTCGGCCAGCCCCCCCTCGGCGGGCGGTTCATTCAGGGACGACGAGTTGCCGCCGCCGAATGACTCGAGACCGGCTGGCACCTCATCCTCGATCGGCGCCTGCGCGGTCAGCGAACCATGCACGGCGAACAGGGCGATCGTCACGGCGATCAGCGGCAGCAGCGTGATGCCCAGTTGCGTCAGCAGCGTGCGCATCGGCACGGCCGCATTGCGCGGCCCCTTGAGCGCGCTGAAAAGGGACGTCAGCGCGCGCGTGCCGTGCTGCTTCGCAACTTCCCGGATGGCTGGCGTCAGCGGCACCTGGCGTTCCGCATCGGGCAGTGGCGGCGCCCAGTCCGGGCGCAGCTTGGCCACGACGATGACGTACAGCATGTACAGGCCGGCCAGCATCAGGCCGGGGAAGAAGGCGCCCGCGTAGAGCTTCACCACCGACACGCCGGCGGTCGCGCCATAGACGATGAGCATGACCGACGGCGGGATCAGGATGCCCAGACAGCCGCCCGCCGTGATGACCCCGGCCGAAAGACGTACGTCGTAGCCGGCGCGCAGCATGGCCGGCAGTGCCAGCAGGCCCATCAGCGTGACCACCGCACCGACGATGCCCGTTGCCGTGGCGAAGATGGCGCAGGTCACCAGCGTGGCGATGGCCAGTGATCCCGGCAACCGTGCCATGGCCAGGTGCAGGCTCTTGAACAGCTGCTCGATCAGGTTGGCACGCTCGACCAGATAGCCCATGAACACGAACAGGGGAATCGAAATGAGCACGTCGTTCGTCATGACCGAAAACGCGCGCTGCACCATGAGGTCGAGCGTCTGCTGCGTGGCGATGTCCGGGTTCTGCGAACGGTAGGCCAGCCAGGCGAACAGCACGCCCATGCCCATCAGCGTGAAGGCGGTCGGAAAGCCGAGCATGATGGCCACCACGACCAGCGCCAGCATCAGCAGGCCGAGATGTCCTGTGGTCCATTCCGACGGTGCCGGCATCAGGATGGCAGTGGCCACGATGATGATCGCCATCAGGCCGAAGCCGAAGCGGAGTTCCTTTCTCATTTTGTGCTCCCCGCAGCGTCGCCTTCCGGCAGGTCGGCATGCACCATGTGGCGCAGCTTTTCGACGTCTACCTCTTCCACGTCATGGGTGCGCGAGGGCCACTGGCCTTGCTGGATGCAGACGATGCAGCGCAGGATTTCCACCACGCCCTGCAGCATCAGCACGCCGCCGGCCAGCGGAATGATGGCCTTGAACGGATAGATCGGCGGGCCGTCGGCCGACACCGACGAATGCTCGTTGATCACCCAGGATTCCGAGGCGAAATCCCAGCCGGCCCAGCACAGCGCAAGCACGCCCGGGATGAAGAAGACGAAGTACAGGATGAGATCGAGCGTGGCCTGAGTGCGCGGCCTGAAGAAGCCGTACAGCACGTCGCCGCGGACATGTCCGCCGGTGGCCAGCGTGTAGGCACCCGCCATCATGAACAGGGTACCGTACAGCATGTAGGTTGCGTCGAACACCCAGGCGTGGGGCGAATTCAGCACGTAGCGCGAAAAGACCTCGTACGTGATGAGCAGCGTGAGCAGCACCACGGTCCATGCGAAACCGTGTCCGACCAGCGTATTGAAGCGGTCTATGCGCAGCAGAAGATTTTGCATGACGTGTCCCGGATGCAGGCGGGGCCACAGGTCACCCGCCAGGAAAAAAAACCGGCGCCCGCTTGCCCGGGCGCCGGTTCCGTCACTGCCCGTTGCTGCTTCAGCCCTTCTTCGAGAAGAAGTGGTCGTAAGCCATGCGGAAATTGACGGTGGTGTCGTTCTGCCATGCAGCGGCGCGCTTCGCGAACGCGCGCTGCGATTCCAGTACCTTCGCGAACAGCGGGTTTTCGGCGGCCTTCTTCTCCGTCACCTTGTCCCACGCCGCCAGCTGAGCCTTCAGGATCGGGTCCGGCGTCTTGTAGAACTTCACGCCCTGCTTGTCGCGCATCTCCATGTAGGCAGTGGAATAGCGGTCGATCGCCTTCCACGACATCTCGGCCGAGGCGGCCGGCACGGCCGACGCGATGATGGCGCGCAGGTCGGGCGACAGCGCATCGAGGCGCTTCTTGTTGAACAGGATCTCGAATTGTTCAGATGCCTGGTGGAAGCTCTGCAGCATGCATACCTTGGCCACGTCGGGGAAGCCGAGCACCTGGTCGCTGGATGCGTTGTTGAATTCGGCCGCGTCGAGCAGGCCGCGGTCCATGGCCGGCACGATTTCGCCGCCCGGCAGCGCATTGACCGATACACCCATGTCTGTGAACACGTCGATCGACAGACCGACGGTACGGAACTTGAGGCCCTTCATGTCTTCCGCCTTGGACACCGGCTTCTTGAACCAGCCCAGCGGCTGCGTCGGCATCGGGCCGTACATGTAGGACACGACGTCCATGTTCAGGCTCTTGTAGATTTCGTTCAGCAGCGCCTTGCCACCGCCGAATTCGTGCCAGGCCAGCACCATGTTGGCGTCCATGCCGAAAGCCGGACCGGATCCCCACAATGCCAGTGCGGAATTCTTGCCATACCAGTAGGCGATCACGCCATGGCCGCCGTCGAGCGTGCCCTTGTTGACCGCGTCGAGCAGGTCGAAGGCCTTGACCACCGATCCGGCCGGCAGCACCTCGATCTTCAGGCGTCCGCCGGACATCTCGTTGACCAGTTTCGCGTAGTCCTGTGCGAACTCGTGGAAGATGTCCTTCGACGGCCAGGTCGACTGGAAGCGCAGCGTGATCGGCGACTGGGCGACCGAAATGCTCGGGAATGCTACGGCGGCGGTACCGGCGGCGGTACCGGCGGCCTTGGCCAGAAAGCTTCGGCGTCCGGCTTGCGGCGTGTTCTGTTCAGACATGGTGCTCCTCCTCGTGATGTTGTGATTTCTTGTTCCCGGTCAGTGCGGGCGTCTGCAATGCACGAACGTCCGGAATCGCGTGCGAT
>JAGNYW010000048.1 GCA_017984755.1 Methyloversatilis sp. | reverse complement strand
CCTCATGCGTCGAAACCAGAACGACTCTGGGCGCCTGACCCGCTTCGTACGCTTCGCGCCAGCGGGCGGCGCACAGGCACCAGCGGTCTCCCGCTCGCAGGCCCGGAAAGTCGAATTCAGGTCGTGGCGTCGACAGGTCGTTACCGCGGCTGCGCGAGAACGTAAGGAATTCGTCTGTCAGTACTGCGCAGACCGTATGGGAACCGAAGTCGTTTTCGTCCGTGTTGCAGCAGCCGTCGCGGAAGAAACCGGTCATCGGCTTGAATGAACAGGGCTCAAGCGGCCCACCCAGAACGTTCTTTGCACCGCCATCGGGACGCCAGCCGCGATCCATGATCAGCGTACCAGCGCGCGCAGGCGCGCGACGCGTTCTTCGGTCGCGGGGTGAGTGCTGAAGAGGCCGCGGAGGCCTCCGCCCGAGAGCGGGTTCATGATCATCATCTGGCCTGTCTCCGGGTGCGCTTCGGCTGTTGCCATGGGGATACCCCGCGCGAAAGCATCTATTTTAGTGAGTGCGTCGGCCAGTGCGTGCGGATCACGGGAAATTTCGGCACCCCCGCGATCGGCGCCGAACTCGCGTGTGCGCGAAATTGCCATCTGGATCAACATTGCGGCAATCGGTGCCAGTACGGCGACGGCGATGCCCACGATCGGGTTCGCCGGTCGCCCTTCCGGATCGCGGCTTCCGCCGAACAGCATGCCGAACTGTGCGAGCGCAGAAATGGCACCCGACACCGTGGCGGAAATGGTCGAGATCAGGATATCCCGATTCTTCACGTGCGCAAGCTCGTGTGCCATCACGCCGCGCAGTTCGCGCGCCGACAGCATGCGGATGATGCCGGTGGTGGCCGCCACCGCAGCGTTGTCAGGATTGCGGCCGGTGGCGAAAGCGTTCGGCTGGGCCTCGTCGATGAGGTAGACGCGCGGCATCGGCAGCCCGGCGCGCTGCGCCAGCTCGGCAACCATGTTGTAGAGGTAGGGCGATGACGCGGCATCGACCTCGCGTGCCTTGTACATGCGCAGGACCATCTTGTCGGAAAACCAGTAGGCCCACACATTCATCGCGCCGCCGAAAAGAAGCGCCAGCAGCATGCCCTGCTGACCGCCGATGGCAGCGCCGACGACGCCGAAAAGCGCGACGATGCCTGCCATGAGTATCGAGGTCTTGAGCCAGTTGCCAAACATTGTCGAGTCACCCGGAAACGGAGTTGTAACGCACACGTAGATCGCGTGCGAGGCTGAAAATTCAAGCGTGCCGAACGGGTCCGGTTCAGATCGGCAGCTGCGCCTGCTGGCCCGCGATCAGCATGTGGCCGCGCAGAAATTCGGCCACGGGCAGGCGACGCCCGCCGGATTTCTGCAGTTCCGTCACGCGCAGCGAACCTTCGCCGCATCCGATCACGATGCCGTGTTCGTCGACGCGGCTGATGCGTCCCGGTGGACCGGAGTCCGGCAGCACCGAAGCACGCCACAGCTTGACCGGGGTGTCGCCCACGATCATGACGGCGCCCGGGAAGGGGTCGAACGCGCGGATGCTGCGGCTCAGCTCCTCTGCAGGCAACCTGAAATCGAGATGCGCTTCCGCCTTGCTGATCTTGCTGGCGTAACAGGCGCCCGCTTCCGTCTGCGGCGTCGGCCTGATCCGGCCGGCTAGCAGATCGGGCAGCGTGTCGACCAGCAGCCGCGCGCCTGCGATCGCCAGCTTGTCGTGCAGTGTGGCGGCACTGTCCGTGCCGAGAATGTCGATTATCGTTTCGGCCAGCATGGGCCCGGTGTCGAGACCGGCGTCCATCTGCATCAGCGTGATGCCTGTTCGTGCGTCACCAGCCTGGATCGAACGCTGGATCGGTGCCGCGCCGCGCCAGCGGGGCAGGAGTGAAGCATGAATGTTGATGCAGCCCAGCTTCGGAATATCGAGCACAGCCTGCGGCAGCAGCAGACCGTAAGCCACCACCACCAGCAGATCGGGTGCAGCCTCGGTCAGCGGCGCACGCAATTCAGGCGTGCGCAGCGTTTCCGGCTGCGTGACGGTCAGGCCTCGCGCCACAGCGCGCTGCTTGACCGGGCTGGCGCTCAGTTTCATACCGCGACCCGCAGGGCGGTCGGGCTGGGTCAGCACCAGCGGGATGTCGCAGTCGAATCCGATCAGGGCGTCGAGCGCCCGGGCCGCGAATTCAGGGGTGCCGGCGAAGGCGATGCGAGGCCGCATCAGGCGCTTTCGCGTGCTTGTTTGGCCAGACGGTTCTTGATGCGACTCTGCTTGAGCTGGGACAGGCGGTCGACGAAAACCTTGCCCAGCAGATGATCCATTTCGTGCTGGATGCACACCGCAAGCAGGCCGTGGGCTTCGATTTCATGCTCGGTGCCGTCCAGCGACAAGGTGGTGATCTTCACGTGTTCGGCGCGTGTGACCTTTTCGTAGATGCCGGGCACCGACAGGCAGCCTTCTTCGTAGACCTGCTCGCCATCCCGCTCGACGATGCGCGGGTTGATCAGCGTGACCAGCCCGCTGCGATCCTCGCTGATGTCGATCACGATCACCTGCTTGTGGACATCGACCTGTGTTGCGGCGAGCCCGATGCCCGGTGCTGCGTACATGGTTTCAGCCATGTCGGCGGCGAGTTTCTGGATGGATTCATCCACCGAGGCAACCGGCGTCGCCTTCTTTCGCAGACGAGGGTCAGGAAACTTGAGTATCGGAAGTAAGGCCATAAAAGTCGTGCTGATTTAATGGATTAGCGATGTATTTTGATGCAGACTGTCATTGTCTGAATCAGCTTGCTACACTGATGCATGCCGATGGGGTGACCCTTTCGGATCGTCGCTTGATGAAGCATCGACACCGCGACGGCACAGCATGCGATTCAAGAGCATGCCGTGCATTGCCGTAGCAAGCGCCAGTACCCATACAGAAAGGCAAACCCCGGGGCGGGTGATTGTCGTGCGACTTCGAATCGAGAAGTCGCGCCCGCATCACCCGTCAGTGCGAGGCCACACCATGCGCAAGATTATATGCTCCCTGCTGTTCGCCCTTTCAAGCGCGACGGTCTTTGCCCAGTCCAGCGGGGCTCCCGCGCTCGCGAGCGACGCGCCCGACCGGCATGTCGTCAAACAGGGTGACACCCTGTGGGGCATTGCAGGGCTCTTCCTGAAAGAGCCCTGGCGCTGGCCCGAGGTCTGGCGCATGAACCGCGAACAGATCCGCAATCCGCATCTCATCTATCCGGGTCAGATCGTCTATCTGGAAGATTTCAACGGCTCGCCGCGCCTGCGCGTCGGTCAGCCGTTGAAGCTTTCGCCCAGGACCTACGAAGAACCGATGCGGGAACCGATCGCATCGATTCCGCACAAGGCGATCGAGCCTTTCCTGACCAAGCCGATCGCGGTCGAGGCGAGCTTCAACCAGACAGCTCCACGCATCGTGGGTACTCAGGAAGGTCGCGTTTACCTGAGTGCCGGCGACATCGCCTACGTTTCAGGCGTGACCGAAAATACGGCACTGTGGCACGTCTATCGGCCGGCGGCACCGATCATCGATCCCGAATCGAAGGAAGTCCTCGGTTTCGAAGCCGAATATCTTGGAGACGCACGGCTCAAGCGTGAAGGGGATCCTGCGACTTTCGAAATCGAATCGGCGCAGTTCGAGCTCGGCAAGGGCGACCGGCTGGTTCCGGCGCCGCCGCCGCAGCTGGTGGCCTATGCGCCCCGTGCGCCTGAAAAGGACATCAAGGGCACTGTGGCGCGCATCGTCGGCGGTGTTGCGTCCTCCGGGCGTCACAACGTCGTGATGCTGAACCGTGGTTCGACCGACGGTGTCGAGGTAGGGCACGTATTCGCTGCCTTCCTCGCCGGCCAGAAGGTGGACATCCGCAATGACCAGAATGTGGAATCCCACCAACTCCCGGATGAGCGTTCGGGGCTGGTGTTCGTGTTCCGCGTCTTCGACCGCATTTCCTACGCACTGGTGATGGATGCCAGGCGTCCCATCACTGTCGGCGATCGTTTCGGCAAGCCCTGACGCTGTGTCCCCGCTCGCGCGCCTGATCGTGTGCGGACAACGTGGCTGACGCGTCCGCTGCGGGTTGGCTGCGGCTCACGCTCACGCGTGGTCTGGGACTCGAGGCCCAACGCCGGCTGCTATCGGTATTCGGGCTCCCTGAGCGCATTTTTTCAGCATCAGGTGCAGCGATTGCCTCCGCAGTCGGTGAGCGGGCGGCGCGCGCGATTGCAGCGTTCGATGACGAAGCCGCGATTGAACGCACGCTCGAATGGTCGGTCCTGCCGGGCAACCATCTGGTCACCCTGGCCGACGCTTCTTATCCCCAGACCCTGCTCGAAATCGCCGATCCGCCCACGCTGCTCTACGTGAAGGGGCGGGTTGATCTTCTGAATGGCCGCGCTCTGGCCATCGTCGGTGCCCGCAATGCGACGGCACAGGGTGCCGTCAATGCAGAACAGTTCGCGCGCGAACTGTCTCGTGGCGGCATGACTATCGTCAGCGGTCTCGCGCTCGGTTGCGATGCATCGGCACACACCGGCGCGCTGGATGGCTCCGGTTCGACCATCGCCGTAATCGGTACCGGCGCCGACCGCATCTATCCGTCTCGCAACCAGGAACTCGCCCGGCGCATTGCCGAAAACGGCGCGATAGTCAGTGAATTTCCGCTCGGTACGCCCGCGTTGCGCGAGAATTTTCCACGCCGCAACCGAATCATTTCCGGTCTGTCGCGTGGCGTGCTCGTCGTGGAAGCCGCTGCGCGCAGCGGCACGCTCATCACGGCGCGTCTGGCCGGCGAACAGGGCCGCGAAGTATTTGCCATCCCAGGATCAATTCACTCGCCGCTATCCAAGGGGTGCCACCAGTTGATCCGCCAGGGCGCGAAGCTGGTCGACGACGCACGCGACATCCTGTCCGAACTGCAGGTAGTGGTGGCGGCGCCGGTCGCCGTGGAAGCCTCTCCTGAGGAGTTCGGCACACCTGCACTGCTCGATGCGATGGGTTTCGACCCGGTCGGTATCGATCTGCTGGCACAACATACCGGCTTGACGGCGGACACCCTCTCCGCCATGCTGCTTTCACTGGAGCTTGAAAGCCGGGTGGCGATGCTGCCCGACGGTCGGTTCCAGCGCATCAGCTGATACGGTCCGGGCCTTACGCCGGGCCGGGTTACAAACCGCCGGTGGGCTTCCTGCCGACCGGCCCGCGCGGAGCCGAATCATGATCGACGTTCTGGTCTATCTCTTCGAAACTTACGCGCATCTGGACAGTTATCCCGAGCCCAATCAGCTCGCACGCAAGCTTTCGGCTGCCGGTTTCGAGCAGGATGAAATCGAAGACGCCATGGGCTGGCTATCGGGTCTCGAAAGCGCGGGTGGTGACGACAAGCCGCGTATTTCGACTGAAAGTCGTTCCATCCGTCTCTACTCGGCGTCGGAGCAGTCGCGCCTGGATACCGAGTGCAGGGGCTTTCTGTCCTTCCTCGAGGATGCCGGTGCCATCAACGCGCTGACGCGCGAAATCGTGGTCGAGCGGGCGCTTGCGCTCGAAGACGACGAAGTGTCGCTCGGACAGCTCAAGGTCATCGTCCTGATGGTCCTGTGGAACCAGCAGGAGACGACCGACACCCTCGTGCTGGAAGAGCTGTTGTCCGACGAAGACGAGCCGCGCGCACCTCATTGATGGGGGGCGGCGCCTTCAATGTGGCGCCGGCACGCGTAATTGCTTGCCTGATAGGATTTTTTGTCCCTATCATGCGCCGCTTTGACGCCGCTTGAACCGGTGCGCATAGGGCGCCCCGAAGCCGGCGGTCGGGTCACCAGGCAGTCATGGGCAAAAAACTGATCATCGCGGAAAAGCCATCGGTCGCGCAGGACATCGCACGATCGGTCGGCGGCTTCACGCGCGAAGGCGACTATTTCGAAAGCGATGACTATGTTCTGTCATCTGCGGTCGGTCACCTGCTCGAACTGGCGGTGCCGGAAGAATATGAAGTCAAGCGCGGCAAGTGGTCGTTTGCGCATCTTCCTGTCATCCCGCCGCACTTCACGCTCCATCCGATCGACAAGACGGCGGAGCGGTTGCGGCTGCTCACGCGCCTGATCAAGCGCAAGGACGTCGACGGCCTGGTGAACGCCTGTGACGCCGGGCGCGAGGGCGAGTTGATCTTCAATTACATCGTCGAGCACAGCAAGAGCACCAAGCCGATCGAACGGCTGTGGCTGCAGTCGATGACGACGTCGGCGATCCGCGATGGCTTCGTCAAGCTGCGCAGCGCACAGGAAGTTGAAGGCCTGCGTCAGGCAGCGATGTCGCGTGCCGAGAGCGACTGGCTGATCGGCATCAACGGCACGCGGGCGATGACCGCGTTCAATTCCAAGACCGGAGGTTTCCACCTGACCACGGTCGGCCGTGTGCAGACGCCGACGCTGGCCATCGTGGTGCGGCGCGAGGAAGAAATCCGCCGCTTCAGATCGCGCGACTACTGGGAAATAGAAGGCCACTTCGGCGCCATGGCGGGCGACTACTCCGGTCGCTGGTTCGACGAGAAGTTCAGGAAGCCGGAAGGTGACGAACACGCGCGCGCAGAGCGCGTGTGGGACGAAGCCAGGGCGCGCGGGATTCAGGCCAAATGCGCCGGCAAGACCGGATCGGTCGAGGAGGAAGCGAAGCCGACCACCCAACTGTCACCTCTGCTCTACGATCTGACGTCGCTGCAGCGGGAGGCCAATGGCCGCTTCGGCTTTTCCGCCCGTGTCACGCTGCAGATCGCGCAGGCGCTGTACGAAAAGCACAAGGTGCTGACTTACCCGCGTACCGACGCGCGCGCGCTGCCGGAGGACTACCTGCCGACGGTGAATGACGTACTGGCGCGCCTGCCGCACACCTATGCGCCGCATGCCAACGAAATCGTCAAGCATGGCTGGGTGAAGCCGAACAAGCGCATCTTCAACAACGCAAAGATTTCGGATCACTTTGCAATCATCCCGACCGGCACCGAGCCGAAGTCGCTGTCGGAAGCGGAAACGAAGATCTACGACATGGTCACGCGCCGCTTTCTGGCGGTGTTTTTCCCGGCGGCCGAATACCAGATCACGACGCGTATCACACGGGTCGAGGGCGAGGCATTCAAGACCGAGGGCAAGGTACTTGTGAACGCCGGCTGGCTGGCGGTGTACGGCAAGGAAGCGGCGCTGGTCGATGACGAGGCGAAAGCCAAGGGCGAAACCGTGGCAGCCAGCCTCGTGCCGGTCAAACCGGGCGAAACCGTCCGTGTCGACGACATGGTGGTCAAGGCGCAGCAGACGCGTCCGCCCGCGCGCTACTCGGAAGCGACGCTGCTGTCCGCCATGGAAGGCGCCGGCAAGACGATCGACGACGAGGAACTGCGCGCCGCGATGGCAGGCCGCGGGCTCGGTACGCCGGCGACGCGTGCGCAGATCATCGAAAACCTGATTCTCGAGAACTACATGCTGCGCGAGGGTCGCGAGTTGATTCCGACGGCCAAGGGTTTCCAGCTGATGATTGCTCTGCGCGGTCTGAAGATCGACGAATTGAGTTCACCCGAACTGACCGGCGAGTGGGAATACAAGTTGTCGCAGATCGAACGCGGCGAGCTGTCGCGCCAGGCCTTCATGGGCGAGATCGCCGACATGACGCAGCGCATCGTGCATCAGGCAAAGAGCTACGAGAGCGACACCATTCCGGGTGACTTCGCGACGCTGGAAGAAAAGTGCCCGCGCTGCGGTGGTGTCGTGAAGGAGAACTACAAGAAATTCCAGTGCCAGTCTTGTGACTTCGCGTTGTGGAAGATCGTTGCCGGCCGCCAGTTCGAGACGCACGAGATCGATACGCTGCTGCACGATCGGCAGGTCGGTCCGCTGACCGGTTTCCGCAACAAGATGGGCCGGCCGTTCAATGCGCTCATCAAGCTCAACGACAAGCTGGAACCGGAGTTCGATTTCGGTCAGCCGCGTGATGACGAGAACGCAGAGCCGATCGACTTCTCCGCGCTGACGCCGCTCGGCGCCTGCCCGAAGTGTGCGGCCCGGGTGTTCGAGCAGCCCATGTCCTACATCTGCGAAAAGGCGGTCGGGCCGGAAAAGAGTTGCGATTTCCGCTCGGGCAAGATCATCCTGCAGCAGCCGATCGAGCCGGAACAGATGCAGAAGCTGCTGGAAGCGGGCCGTACCGATCTGCTGAAGGGATTCGTGTCTTCGCGCACCAAGCGCAAGTTCTCGGCTTTCCTGGTGCGGCAGCCCGACGGCAAGGTCGGTTTCGAGTTCGAGCCGCGACCGGTGAAGCCGAAGGCGGGCGCGAAGCCGGCAAAGGCCGGGGCTGCGACGCCGGAGGCGGAAGGTGAAGCCCCGGTGGTCAAGGCGGCTGCGAAAAAAGCGCCGGCGAAGAAGACTCCGGTGAAGAAAGCCGCTGCGAAGGTTGCGGTGACCAAGGCTCCTGCGAAGGCGACCGCCCGCAAGAAATCTGCCTGAACGTTCTGGCGGGCAATTCACCGCATTGCCCGCCGGTTCGTCAGTGACCCTGGCTGTCCAGCCAGACCTCAAGCCCCTGGGCATTGAGTTCGATGTCCAGCCCCCATACGACCATTGCCTGATCACGGGTCAGCTCACTTCCATGGGCGTGCAGTTCGTCCATCAGCAAGCGGCCGAGACCGTCGAGCAGCGCCTGCTTGCGTTGTTCGCCTTTGCCTGCGGCAGCGCGTGCGATCGATACATGCGCATCGATGCGCGACAGCAGTGCGCGGCCAAGCACTGCAACGCCGCCAACCCGGCCGTAGTGCGTCAGGTACATGGCCTGCGGATCGCGCGCCAGAAGATGCTCGACCGATGTGCGCAGCGCAACAGGATCGAACTGTACCGGTGACGTGGTCGGAAACACAAAGGCTCGACCGTCGATCGTGCATTCCGGATAGGCCAGACCGAAGGTGTCGCCGGTGAACCAGCCTTGCGAGCGGGCGTCCCAGATGCAGTGATGATGTCTGGCGTGTCCTGGCGTATCCATGAATTCGAGCACGCGGCCGTTGAAGTCCAGCGAGTAACCGTCATGTGTTTCGATGACGCGTGCAGCGTCGACCGGCAGGATGTCGCCGTACATGTCGGCCATGGCTTGCGAGCCATACACCTCCGTCGCGCCGGCGATCAGCTTCGATGGATCGATCATGTGCCGCGCGCCGCGCGGATGCACCACCAGCTGTGCATTCGGGAATGCGCGCATGGCCGCACCGGCTCCGCTGGCGTGGTCCAGATGGACGTGGGTCAGAATGATGTAGCGCAGTGCCTCGGCGGGGATGCCCTTCTGCGCCAGTGCGGCCTGTACGTTGCGCAGCGAGTGGCCGGTGCCGCAGTCGACCAGTGCAGCCTGATCGCCTGAGCGCAGGAGGTGGATGGCTGCCATGCCGTGGCGGATCAGGTCCGCGTCGATGGCGGAAACTTCATGTTCGTAGTCAATCATTCGGTCGTTGCTCCAAGTTTGGTCTGTTCTGCCTGCATCAGTTCGTGGAAGCGCTGGTCGAATTCACGTCGCAGCTGTCGGCGCACCAGGGCGGCGGTGCGTCTCCGGATTTCATCCGGCGTCGCCGCGGCAAGTGAGGGCACGGCACAGGGCCGCCGGTTTTCGTCCATCGCAACCATCGTCAGATAACAGGTGTTGGTGTGGCGTGTCGTGTGTTCGCGGATGTTCTCGGTCATTACCTTGACACCGACTTCCATTGACGTGGTGCCGGTGTAATTGACCGACGCGAGGAAGGTGACGAGTTCGCCGACATGGATCGGGCTGCGGAAGATCACCTGATCGACCGACAGGGTCACGACATACGTCTGCGCGAAGCGGGAAGCGCACGCGTAGGCGACCTGATCGAGCAGCTTCAGCAGTGCGCCACCATGTACGTTGCCCGAGAAATTGGCCATGTCGGGTGTCATGAGCACGGTCATGGTCAGCTGGTGCTTGGGCAGATCGGTCATGGAGTGTGCTCGCAGTTATGTGGACAGGCCTGCAGTCGGGCCGGCACGATGCGGGACGCCCGGGCAGACGGATCGGCGGATCTGACGCCATCTCGGAAGTCTATTCGAATCGCCGTACATGACGCGCACCTGTCGTTCGGCATGGGGCGATGCATATAAAGACCGCGGATACGCCGCGCAGTTGTGGAATCATTCGGTTCATGAACACATCAGGCCACAACCCGTTCGAACCTGCGCGGCCGCAGGTACCGAAGCAGGACCCTGCAGATCCCGAATTCCGCAGGGTGGAGGCCGGGCGCGGCCTCGAGTGGCTGCGCCAGGGCTGGCAGTGCTTCCTTGCCTCCCCCGGGCTCTGGATCTGCATCACTGCGTTGTGGGTGGTGGTGATGGTGGTGCTCAACCTGGTGCCGCTGTTCGGCATGATCGCCGCCACGCTGCTTGCGTCGGTCACGGTGGGCGGGTTGATGCAGGGCTGCCGATCGCTGTCGCGCGGCGAAGGTCTTGCGATCGATCACCTTTGGGCCGGCTTCGGCGACAGGGTGAATCCCCTGCTGGCACTCGGTGGCTGGTACCTCGCGGCGATGTTCGCCGTGTCGCTGCTGGTGCTGCTGCTGTCGGCGCTCGTTGCCGGCGTGGCAGGGCTGGCGGCGCTCGCGGCACTTGTGGTCGTATCCGCAATGACGTCGCTGCTCCTCGTCTTCGCGGTGCTGCTGATGGCGCCGGTGCTCATGGCCATGTGGTTCGCGCCGGCGCTGGTGATGTTCCACCGCATGACGGCGCTCGACGCGATGCGCGCCAGCTTCTTCGCCAGCCTGGGCAACGCGCCGGCATTCGTCGTGTTTGCGCTGATCTACATCGTGCTGGTGGTGCTCGCCTCCATCCCGGCGATGCTCGGCTGGCTGGCGCTGCTGCCCGTCACCTTCGGCGCCATGTACGCAAGCTATCGGGATGTGTTCCTGCAGGATTGATCAGTCCTCCGGTCTGTCGTCGGCACCCTTCACCGCCTTGAACCGTTCCAGGGTCGCCTCGCGCGCCAGGGCGTGGTCAACCACGGGCGCCGGATAATCCCGGCCGATCACGCAGCCCGCCATCTGCTGTTCCAGCGGCGTTGCCAGCCACGGCGCGTGGATGCGCTTCCGGTCGAATTTCGCCAGCTCCGGGCAGTAGCGGCGGATGAACTGACCGTCGGCATCGAATTTCTCCGACTGCGTGACCGGGTTGAAGATGCGGAACCACGGCTGCGCGTCGCAGCCGGTCGATGCAGCCCACTGCCAGCCGCCGTTGTTGGCGGCCAGATCGAAGTCGTTCAGCGAGCGCGCGAACCAGTGCTCGCCGCGCCGCCATGAAATGCCCAGATCCTTGGTCAGGAAGGAGGCGCTGACCATGCGCAGCCGGTTGTGCATGTACCCGGTCTGCGCCAGCTGGCGCTGTGCGGCATCGACCAGCGGATATCCGGTGCGGCCTTCGCACCACGCGCGGAACTTCTCCTCGTCGTCCACCCAGCGCACGGCATCGAATTCCGGCCGGAAGCTGCCGTTGAGCACGCGCGGGTTGTGCCAGAGGATCTGGAAGTAGAAGTCCCGCCAGATCAGTTCGTTCAGCCACGCCTCGGCGCCGGCTCCGCCGCGCGCATGGGCTTCACGCGCCAGGCGGCGGATCGATATCGTTCCGAAACGCAGATGCACCGACAGATAGCTCGGGCCCTTGGTCGCCGGAAAGTCGCGCGTTGCCTTGTAGCGGTCGATGCGGTCGAGGAACTCGTCGAACAGCACATCCGCTCCGGACATGCCGGCAGGCAGTTTCAGCGTGGCAAGATTCGTCGCTTCGAAGCCCATGTCGGCCAGTGATGGAATCTGCACGGCAGCGGGTGCGGCCAGTGCAGCGGCGTGCCGGCGCACTGCGTAGGCCTGAAGCTGAAAGGGCGTGAGCTTCTTCAGCCACGCGTTCTTGTAGGGCGTGAACACCGAAAAGGGCTTTTGGGCGAGCGTCAGCACCTCGTCGCATTCGAATATGACCTGATCCTTGTACTGCTCGAAAGCGATGCCGTGGCGCGCCAGTTCGGCGCCGACCTCGCCGTCGCGCTGCCGTGCCGCCGGTTCGTAGTCGCGGTTGCTCGCCACGGCGCCGACGCCCAGTTCGCGTGCCAGCGCCGGCACCAGATCGCGTGCCCGGCCGTGCCGCACGATGAGTCCGCCGCCGAGTGCCCGCAGGGCGGCGTCCAGCTCGACGACCGATGCATGGATGAACTCGACGCGCCTGTCTGCGGTCCAGCCTTCTCTGAGCAGGTCGTCGAGTATTTCGGTGTCGAACACGAAGACGCACCAGACCAGGCCGCCCGCGCGCAGCGCGTGATGCAGCGCAGCATGGTCGTCCACCCGAAGATCGCGGCGAAACCACACCAGTCTTGTCTGAAGGTCCTGCATTGCGCGGCTCCCGAAAAAATCATCGATTTGGAGGCGCGAGCGTTACACAGGTTCTGCGGCGATGGCTCAACACGGATAAAATCATTTCATGCCTGCATACGACCTGACCCCGACCGTCAATCTGACCGGTCACTTCCTGATCGCCATGCCCGCCATGGCGGACAAGAATTTCTCGCGCACGCTCACGCTGGTGTGCGAGCACAACGATCAGGGCGCTCTGGGTGTCATCGTGAATCGCCCGATCGACATGTCGCTGGAAGATCTGTTCGAGCGCATCGACCTCACGCTCGAATCACCGCGCTTCCAGGGACAGCCGGTCTATTTCGGCGGACCGGTGCAGACCGACCGCGGTTTCGTGCTGCACCGGCCGGTGGGCAACTGGCAGTCGACCATCGATATCGGCAACGGACTCGGCCTCACCTCGTCCCGCGACGTGCTGCAATCGCTGGGCACCGAAACCGAGCCGGGCGAGGTGCTGGTCACGCTGGGCTACGCCGGCTGGCAGGCCGGACAGATCGAATGGGAAATGGCGCAGAACGCCTGGCTCACGGTGCGTGCCGACTCCGGCATCATTTTCGGGCTGCCGCCCGAAGAGCGTCTGGTGGCTGCGATGCAGCTGCTCGGCGTCGACTTCGCGTCGCTGTCCGACGTGGCGGGGCATGCCTGAGTCCGATCCACTCCCTGCCCGCGGTACCGTGCTTGCTTTCGACTTCGGAGAGAAGCGCATCGGCGTCGCCGTCGGTGAATGCGAACTGCGCTCGGCCAGCCCGCTGCTCACCTTCGATGCGGAAACCAATGACGCGCGCTGGTCGGCGGTCGCCGGTCTGCTCGAAGAATGGCATCCGGTGCTGCTGGTCGTCGGCCTTCCGCTTTCTCCGGACGGTGCCGATCACGACATGACTGCGCGCGCGCGGCGCTTTGCTCGCCAGCTTGAAGGGCGTTACCGTCTGCCGGTCGCGCTGCAGGACGAACGCTTCACCTCGCACGAGGCGGACAGCCAGTTGCGTGACTACAGTGGTGTCCGAAACTGGCGCAGCCGCAAGCAGAAACTGGACGCATGCGCGGCCCAGCTCATACTCAAGGATTTTTTCGATGTCACTGCCTGATGCAGAAAAGCTGCTGCTCGATCTGGCGGCACAGATCCGACCGCATCTGACGAAGGACACAGCGCTTGTCGGCCTGCACACCGGCGGTGTCTGGCTCGCGCGGCGTGTGAACGATCTGCTTGGCCTCACTCAGCCGGCCGGTTCGCTGGACGTCAGCTTCTACCGCGACGACTACGCCAAGCGCGGCCTGAATCGCGATGCCCGCTCGTCTGCGCTGCCCTTCGATGTCGAAGGGCGCCACCTCATTCTGGTAGACGACGTGCTGCACACGGGCCGCACAATACGCGCGGCCCTGAACGAACTGTTCGATTACGGCCGGCCGGCGAAGGTGGAACTCGCTGTGCTGGTCGATCGCGGTGGCCGCGAGCTGCCGGTCGCACCGACCTACTGCGCCGCCGTGCTCGAGCTGTCGGCCGACCGGCGCGTGAAACTGGCGCAGGATGGCGACACCCTTTCGCTGCGTCTCGTGCAGGAGTGATCATGGCCCGAAACCCCCAGCTGAACAGACACGGCGAACTGCAGCATCTGCTGACCACCGAAGGGCTGCCGCGCGACGTCATCACGCGCATCCTCGATACGGCCGAGCCCTTCACCGTGGTGGCCGAGCGCGAAGTGAAGAAGATCCCGCTGTTGCGCGGCAAGAGCGTGTTCAACCTGTTCTTCGAAAACAGCACGCGCACCCGAACGACCTTCGAGATCGCGGCCAAGCGCCTGTCGGCCGACGTGATCAATCTGAACATCGCAACCAGTTCGACCAACAAGGGCGAAACGCTGCTCGACACGGTGGACAACCTCGCTGCCATGCAGGCCGACATGTTCGTCGTGCGTCATGCGTCAAGCGGCGCGCCGTATCTGATCGCGCAGCACCTCGAGGCGACCGGTCGCGATCACATCCACGTGATCAACGCCGGTGACGGCCGGCATGCGCACCCGACGCAGGGTCTGCTCGACATGTACACCATCCGCCACTACAAGCGCGACTTCACGCAGCTGTCGGTGGCCATCATCGGCGACATCCTGCATTCGCGCGTGGCGCGCAGCCAGATTCACGCACTGACCACGCTGGGCGTGCCCGACCTGCGCGCCATCGCGCCCAAGACACTGCTGCCGGCCGACATCAACCGCCTGGGTTGCCGCGTGTTCCACGACATGAAGGAAGGTCTGCGCGGCGTCGATGTGGTGATGATGCTGCGTCTGCAGAACGAGCGCATGCAGGGTTCCCTGCTGCCCAGTCCGCAGGAGTACTTCAAATTCTTTGGCCTGACCCAGGAAAAGCTGGCGCTGGCCAAGCCGGACGCCATCGTGCTGCACCCGGGACCGATGAATCGTGGCGTCGAAATCGATTCGGCTGTGGCCGACGGACGGCAGGCCGTCATCCTGCTGCAGGTCACTTTCGGCATTGCAGTGCGCATGGCGGTGATGGCCATGCTTGCGGGGGGCAACGCATGAAGATCCACATCAAGGGCGGCCGGCTGATCGATCCGCGGCAGGACATCGATACGCCGACCGACGTTTTCGTCGCCGCCGGCAAGGTGGTCGCGCTGGGTGCGGCTCCCGAGGGTTTTCATGCCAATCGCGTGATCGATGCAACCGGTCTCATCGTCGCGCCGGGCCTGATCGATCTGTGCGCCAGACTGCGCGAGCCGGGGCTCGAATATCGCGCCACGCTGGAATCCGAAATGGCGGCGGCGGTCGCGGGTGGCATCACCAGTCTCGCCTGCCCGCCCGACACGGACCCGGTGCTGGACGAGCCCGGTCTGGTCGAAATGCTCAAGCATCGCGCGCGCATGCTCAATCTTGCACACGTCTATCCGCACGGAGCGCTGACGGTCGGACTCAGGGGCGAGCGCCTGACCGAAATGGGCGAATTGTTCGACGCCGGCTGCATCGCCTTCAGCCAGGCCAACGTGCCGGTGGCCGATACCCAGGTGCTGTTCCGCGCCATGCAGTACGCGGCCACCTTCGGCTACACGGTATGGCTGCAGCCGACCGATCTTCACCTGTCGTCCGAAGGCGTGGCGCACGAAGGCGAAGTGGCTGCGCGTCTGGGGCTGACCGGCATTCCGATACTCGCCGAGACGCTGGCCATCGGCCTCATGCTGCAACTGGCACGCGCCACCGGCTGTCGCGTGCATCTGGCGCGCATCTCGAGTCGTGCCGGGCTGATGCTGATCGACCAGGCGCGCCTGGACGGTCTGCAGGTCAGCTGCGATGTGTCCATCCATGCGCTGCACCTGTGCGACGTGGACATCGGCTACTTCGATCCGCAGTGCCGCACCGTGCCGCCGCTGCGTGCCCAGTTCGACCGCGAGGCACTGCGTGCGGCACTGGCCGACGGCCGTATCGATGCGCTGTGTTCCGACCATACGCCGGTGGATGACGACGCAAAGCAGCTGCCGTTCGCCGAAGCCGAGCCGGGCAATACCGGCCTCGAATTGTTGCTGCCGCTCACCCTGTCGTGGGCGCGGGAAATGCAGTTGCCGCTGAATCTGGCGCTCGCCCGCATCACGTCGGACGCCGCGCGTGTGCTCGGTCTCGATGCCGGCCACCTGCGCGTGGGCGGAGCCGCCGACGTATGCATCTTCGATCCCGAGGCCCCGGTGAGGATCAGCCGGGACATGCTGCGCAGCCAGGGCAAGAACACGCCCTTCCTCGGTCGGGAACTGCTCGGCCGCGTCTGCGCGACGCTGGTGTCGGGGCAGGTGGTGTACGAGTCGGCTGCGCAGGAGCGCGGCTGAACGCCGTCGGTTGAATCGTCGGCGGTCGTGCCGAGAGGTCCCGCGAAGACGACGATCAGCCCTCTGGCGTGCCGTCGTCCCACAACGATGCGATCGCCGGCCCAGGTGCTGCCAGACCCATGTGCCGATATATCGCCGCCGTGACGATGCGACCGCGCGGCGTGCGCTGCAGGTAGCCCTGCTGTATCAGGTAGGGCTCGATCACATCCTCGATCGTGTCGCGCGATTCGCCGACCGCCGCTGCCAGATTGTCCACGCCGACCGGGCCGCCATCGAACTTGTCGATGATGGCGCCGAGCAGCTTGCGGTCCATCAGGTCCAGTCCGAGGCCATCGACGTCCAGCATGGTCAGTGCGGCATCGGCGACCGCGCAGGTGATGGCGCCGTCTGCCTTCACCTGTGCGTAGTCGCGGCAGCGGCGCAGCAGGCGATTCGCGATACGCGGCGTACCACGCGAGCGGCGCGCGATTTCGACGCTGCCGGCGTCGTCCATCGGACAGTCGAGCAGCCGCGCCGAACGTCGCACGATGAGCGCCAGTTCGTCGGCGGTGTAGAACTCGAGCCGGGCGACGATGCCGAAGCGGTCGCGCAGCGGATTGGTCAGCATGCCGGCGCGCGTCGTTGCACCGACCAGCGTGAACGGCGGCAGGTCGAGCTTGATCGAACGCGCAGCCGGGCCTTCGCCGATCATGATGTCGATCTGGAAGTCTTCCAGCGCCGGGTAGAGAATTTCCTCCACCACCGGACTCAGGCGATGGATTTCATCGATGAAAAGCACGTCGTTCGGTTCAAGGTTGCTGAGGATCGCGGCAAGGTCGCCTGCGCGCTCCAGCACAGGACCGGAGGTCTGACGCAGATTGACCCCCATTTCGGCCGCGACGATGTGCGCCAGGGTGGTCTTGCCGAGCCCCGGCGGACCGAACAGCAGCACGTGGTCGAGCGATTCGTGCCGCGCCCGCGCCGCGGCCACGAAGATGTCGAGCTGTTCGCGGATCTTGGTCTGGCCGATGTATTCATCGAGCCGCTTCGGGCGCAGCGCGCGCTCCAGCGCGTCTTCCTGCACGCCGGCCGGCGCGGCGGAGATCAGTCGCTCGGAACCTGCCTGCAGCGGATCGGTATGGAGCATGTCGATCAGACCTCGGAGGGGTCGAACCAGCGCCATTCGCCGGGCGCCAGATCAGCCGGCAATTCGAGCCGACCCACCGCGACGCGATGCAGTGCCTCGACCCGGTTGCCCGCTGCCGCGACCATGCGCTTCACCTGATGGTATTTTCCTTCGCCGATGGTGATGGCGAGCCGGTGTGTGTCGAGTTGTTCCACCGCATGCGCGGCGACCGACACGTCCGGGGCATCGTTCAGGGCGACCCCGCCCCGCAGGTCCCTGATCAGCGCGTCATCGATCGCGTGCTTCACCGTGGCGACATAGCGCTTGAGCACGCCATGCTTGGGCGAAGTCAGACGATGGATCAGCTGACCGTCATCGGTCAGCAGCAGCAGGCCGGTGGTGTCTTCGTCGAGCCGGCCGACGCACTGGATGTCGCGCACGACCAGCGGTGAGGGCAGCAGCGAGAACACGGCCGGGTGGTGCTTGGGTTTCTGCGAGCATTCATAGCCCGCGGGCTTGTGCAGCATGACGAAGGATTTTTCGTGATAGCGCCAGGTTTCGCCGTCGACGGAAAAATCCAGCTCGGTGGTGTCGACCTCGACAAACGGGTCGTCGATCGTTTCGCCGCGCACGGTCACTCTTTCAAGTCGAACGAGGGCGCGACATTCGCGTCGTGTTCCAAAACCCTGGCTCTGCAGGATGCGTTCGAGCTGCATGTCAGTGTTGTCCAACGTAGGGGTTGTACTTGCGTTCTTCGCCGAAGGTCGACATCGGGCCGTGCCCCGGAATGAAGCGGATGTCGTCACCGAAAGGGAAGAGCTTTTCGCGGATCGAGCGGATCAGGTCGGCATGGTTGCCGCGCGGAAAATCGGTGCGCCCGATCGAGCCGGCGAACAATACGTCGCCGACGTGGGCCAGCCGGCCGACACGGTCGACGAACACCACGTGACCGGGCGTGTGGCCGGGGCAATGCGCAACGTCCAGCGTCACGTTGC
>JAGNYW010000047.1 GCA_017984755.1 Methyloversatilis sp. | reverse complement strand
AAACGAAAACGGCCCCCATCGCTGGGAGCCGCTTGAATGCTGGTGGTGATGGGGGGACTTGAACCCTCGACCTACGGATTATGAATCCGTCGCTCTAACCAGCTGAGCTACATCACCATTTGGAGGCCGTGGATTGTCGTGGAGCGGGCGGGTCTTGTCAAGAATGGCATGCTGGCCGGACAATCGCCGGTCTTTCACGCACAGGGATTGCGCCTCGATGCAGCAGGATCTGGATTTCGACGTCGTCATCGTGGGCGCCGGGTTGCCGGGGCTGGCGCTGTGTGCGGCGCTGCGCCGGGCGCAGCTGTCGGTTGCGCTGGTCGAGGGGCGGCTGCCGGAATGGCCGGTCGGCGGCTGGGACGCTCGCGTGTATGCGGTCAGCCCCTCGAGCGCACGCTTTCTCGAAGGCGTCGGCGCCTGGGCGCATCTCGATCATTCGCGCATGCAGGCACTGGCGAGCATCGCCGTGTTCGGCGACCGCGGCGCGCGACTGGACTTTTCGGCCTTCGAGGTGGGTGTCGGCGAACTGGCCTGGATCACCGAGTCGAGCCTGATCGCGCGCGAATTGTGGGAAGGCGTGAAGCGTCAGGCCAATGCCACGCTGATCAGCCCGGCGCGCCCGGCCCGTCTGCTACACGAAGGCGGGCGTTCGCGGCTGACGCTGGAAGACGGCCGCACGCTCGACGCGGCGCTGGTTGTCGGCGCCGATGGCGTCAATTCGTGGGTGCGCACGCAGGCCGGGCTGGACGCGACCTTCACCGATTACAACGAACTCGGCGTGATCGCCAACTTCCGCTGCGAAAAGCCGCATCTCGGCTGCGCGTACCAGTGGTTCCGCCCCGATGGCGTGCTGGCTTTCCTGCCGCTGCCTGACCGGCACATGTCGATGGTGTGGTCGGCGCCCGAGCCGTTCGCACGCGAACTGCTGCAGCATGACGCGGCGACACTTGCGTCGCATGTCGCCGCCGCCGGCGATCACATGCTCGGCGCGCTGGAGGTGGTGACCCCGGCAGCCGGCTTTCCGCTGCGGCTGATGCGCGTCCCGAAGGTGATCGCACCCGGCGTGGCGCTGGTGGGCGACGCAGCGCATGCAATTCATCCGCTGTCGGGTCACGGTGTCAATCTGGGCTTTGCGGACGTGCGCGTGCTGGCCGACGTGATCGGCGGCGCCGATCGTTCGGCGCTGGGCGATCTGCGCCTGCTGCGCCGCTACGAACGCAAACGCGCGGAAGAAGTGAATGCCCTGCAACTCACGACGCACGCCCTGCACGAGCTGTTCCGCCCTGCCTGGCCAGCACTTTCATGGCTGCGCAACACCGGGCTGAACCTGACGCAGGGCATGCCGGTCATACGCAACGCGCTGGTACGCTACGCGCTCGGTTAATCGGTGCGTGCATGACGCGCATCACCCACAGGAGATTTCATGTCCATCAAGTACACCGCGGCGTTCGTTTGCGCGCTCGCAGCATCGGTCGCGCACGCCGGGCCGGAAGAATCGATCAAGGCAGCCGTCGAAACAGCCATCGGCAACGGCTCCAAGGTCGAAGGCGTCACGAAGACGCCCTACCTCGGCCTTTACGAAGTCCGCATCGGTGGGGAAATCCTGTACACCGACGAGAAGGCGAATTACCTGATCCTGGGTGAGATCCTCGACGCCAAGACGCGCCAGAACATCACGCAGCAGAGGGTGAACCAGCTGTCGGGCATCAACTTCGCAGAACTGCCGCTCGAACTCGCGATCAAGCAGGTTCGCGGTACCGGCAAGCGCGTCATCGCGACCTTCGAAGATCCGAACTGCGGCTACTGCAAGAAGCTGGCGAAGGAACTGGCTGGCATGAACGATGTGACCGTCTACACCTTCCTCACGCCGGTGCTCGGCCCGGATTCGCAGAAGAAATCGGAGCAGATCTGGTGCGCCGGCGACCGCCTGAAGGCATGGAACGACTGGATGACGGCCAACGTGGCGCCGCCGGCCGCGAGTGCTGCGTGCGACATGGCCGGCCTGCAGAAGGTGACCGCGCTCGGTGAAAAATATCGCGTGCGCGGCACGCCGACCATCTTCCTGAGCAACGGCGAACGCATCCCCGGCTACGTGCCCGTGGCGCAACTCGAAAAGCGCATCGCCGGCATCAAGTGAGGCAGATTCAAGATTCAAGATGAAAGTGAAAAGTCTGCGGGTTCAACCCTTGCCACTTGAATCTTGCATCTTTCCTCTGAGCCAGCAGCGTCAGGGCTTCACGCCGACCGGAAGCAGCACCCACATGCGGCCCTGCTGGCGCATGCGCCCGGCCTGAGCGCCGGCCTCGGGGCCGAAGCCCCAGAAGAAGTCGGCGCGCACACCGCCCTTGATGGCACCGCCGGTGTCCTGCGCCAGCATCAGGCGGCGCAGCGGTTCGCTGCTGTTGGGTCGCGTGGTGTCGAGCCACACCGGGGCACCCAGCGGCACGCTGCGCGGGTCGACGGCAATCGCGCGTTCGCCGGCGAGCGGTACGCCCAGCGCACCGAGCGGCCCTTCAGGCAGGCTGGGCGCCTGTTTGCCGATCGGTAGTTCGCGGAAGAACACATAGCTCGGATTGGCCGCCATCATGGTGGCCACACGTGCCGGATTGGCGCGCGCCCACTGGCGGATGCCCTGCATCGACGCCTGATCGAGCTTCAACTCCCCCTGGTCGACCAGCCAGCGGCCGATCGACTGGTAGCTATGACCGTTCTGGTCGGCGTAGCCCACGCGCACGCGGCTGCCGTCGGGCAGTTCGACCTGACCGGACCCCTGCACCTGCAGGAAGAACACGTCGAGCGCATCGGCCGCCCAGAACAGCACCTTCGGTTCCAGTTCGCCCGCCCGAGCCTCCAGTTCGCCGCGTGACCAGTAGGGCACGACCTTGCGCCCCTCGACGCGGCCGCGCAGCCGCAGATGCTTCAGGTCGGGGTGCACGCTGGCCAGATCGATCACCAGCAGATCGTCCGGCACGGCGTGGATCGGGTACCGATATTCACCCCTGCGCGTGCGGCTGCCGCGCAGCAGCGGCTCGTAGTAACCGGTGACCAGCCCCTGGTCGCTGCCGTCGCCATTGATCAGTTGCCACGGACGGAACGCCGTTTCGAAGAACGCCCTCACAGCACCGTTGTCTTCTTCCGCGAGCCCGATGACGCGGGTGCAGGGTGCCTGCCAGTCGGGCCGGTTGATCAGCGCGCTGCAACTGGCACGCAGCGCAGGCAGTGCGGCGCGCACATCGTCGTCGCTCCAGCCGGCGAGCGCCGACCACTCGGCCGGCACCAGCCGCGGCGGCAGCTTCGCCTCGGGCACCGGCGCAGGGGGCGGACACACCGGGCAGACCGGGCACACCACGGCGGCTTCCGCCCTGGCCGGCTCGGGCGAAGGCATCGGCGGGCACGACGACACGACCGGCTTCGGCTCGGGCTTCGGTTCGGGTGCTGGCGCCGACGCACAGCCGGCGAGCAGCGCAAAGGCCGGCACGAGGACCGACAGGGTGACGCTGCGCCCGGCCGGCAGGCGGATTTGCTGGAACATCGTGATGTGCTTTAGATTGGCGCGCCCGCAGACGCTGAGGGTGCAATGATAACGAGCGGCGGCCGAACCCGGCCGGCGCGCTGACGACGGAAGTTTCGCCCCATGTGGATTTTCCTGCTGGAAGCCGGCACCGCGCTGGCGCTTTTGCTGTTCATCCTGTGGTGGACCCTGCCCCGCAAGGAAAAGGACCCCGCGGACGCCGAGCCGCCGAAGGCACTCACCGATGACAAGGACGACCATGACAAACAATGAGGGTTTCGAAAGCCTCATCGCCCGCGCACATGCGCTGTTCGATCGCCTGGAGCACATCCTGCCGGCACCGCCGGCACCGCCTGACTGGAAGGCGCACGCCTGGCGCTGGCGCCGCAGCAACGGCCGCGGCCGGCTCGAACCCGTCGCTCATCCGCACAAGCTGCGCCTGAGCGACCTGCAGGACATCGACGTGCAGAAGGCGCGCATCACCGCCAACACGAAGCAGTTCGTAGAGGGCAAGCCGGCCAACAACGTGCTGCTGACCGGTGCGCGCGGCACCGGCAAGAGCTCGCTGGTGAAGGCGCTGCTGAATGATTACGCGAAGAAGGGGCTGCGCCTGATCGAAGTCGACCGCGACGATCTGGTCGACCTGCCCGACATCACCGACCTGATCGCCGACCGGCCCGAGCGTTTCATCATCTACTGCGACGATCTGTCGTTCGAATCCGGGGAACCGGGCTACAAGGCGCTGAAAAGCATTCTCGATGGTTCGGTATCGGCCGTGCTCGACAACGTGCTCATCTACGCGACTTCGAACCGCCGCCACCTGATGCCGGAATATTTTTCGGAAAACAGCGAGGCGAAGCACGTCGATGGCGAAGTGCATCCGGGCGAAGCGACGGAAGAGAAGATTTCGCTGTCCGAGCGTTTCGGTCTGTGGCTGTCCTTCTACCCCTTCGATCAGGAAGCGTATCTGGACATCGTGCGCCACTGGCTGAAGAAGCTCGGTGTGCCGCCGGAGCAGATCGAAGCCTGCCGCGGCGACGCGCTGCGCTGGACGCTGGAACGCGGTTCGCGCAGCGGCCGCGTGGCCTGGCAGTTCGCGCGGGACTGGGCGGGGCAGCACGCCGAAAAATGACTTTTCGCCGCAGATCGATGCGGTGAAAGGGCTTTCCGGACTTTCAGACCCATGACCGAACGCAAACAGGTCGCCGTCGCGGCGGCCGTCATTTTCAGGGACGGACCGCGCGGGCGTGAATTCCTGCTCGGCCAGCGTGCGCCGGGCACCTTCTACCCCGGCTACTGGGAATTCCCCGGCGGCAAGGTGGAGCCGGGCGAACAGCCGGTCGACGCGCTGAAACGCGAGCTGGACGAGGAGCTGGGAATCCGCGTGCTCGAGTGTTCGCCCTGGCTCACGCTGTCGCACGAATACGAACATGCCCACGTGCGGCTGCATTTCTTCCGCGTGGAAGCATGGAGCGGCGCGCTGCAGGATCACGTGCACAGCGCACTGTCGTGGCAGCAGCCGGAAGTATTGACGGTCGGACCGATGCTGCCGGCCAACGGCCCGGTACTCAAATCGCTGCGCCTGCCCGGCCGCATGGCCATCACGCACGCCTGGCAGATCGGCCACGCGGCGCAGCTCGATGCGATCCGCCGGACCTGCGCGCGTTCGCGCGTCATGCTGCAGATCCGCGAACCGGTGTTCGACGCCTCCACGCGCGGCTTCGCTGCCGAAGCCATCGGCATCGCGCAGGCGGCCGGCTCGCCGGTGGTCATCAATGGCGACATCGACAGCGCACGGGCGCTGCGGGCCGATGGCGTGCATCTGAAATCGGTGCGGCTCGCCACGCTGAGCGCACGCCCCGACTTCGAATGGGTCGGTGCGTCGTGCCACACCGCCGACGATCTGACGAAGGCGCAGCAACTCGGTCTGGACTACGCCGTGCTCGGTCCGGTACTGCCGACTGCAACCCACCCGGGCGCCGGCACGCTGGGCTGGGATGCACTGGCCGCACTGATCTCCGGCTGCGGCATTCCGGTACTGGCCGTCGGCGGGCTCGATGATTCGCACCGCAGGCAGGCGCACGCGTGCGGCGCACATGGCATCGCCGCCATCCGCAGTGCCTGGACCGACTGACCTCATGATCAGTCGCCGTCTCTTTCTGCAACGAATGGCCGCGTCGGGTGCGCTGCTCGCCGCACCGTCGCGACTGCTGGCGCGGGCGCCCGACCCCTTCGGAAAGGGCCTGCTGTGGCAGATCACCCATCGCGACACGGGCGATGGCCCGGTCAGCCACCTGTTCGGCACGCTGCACAGCGGCGATCCGCGCGTGCTGGAACGGGCCGGTGCACTGCGCGAACTGATCGCCGGTGCTCGCCTGTTCATGCCGGAACTGGTCGCCGACGCCGACGCGGTGAACACTTTCATCGCAGCCAGCACGTCCGACGGCGGAGACCTGCCGAGACTGGTCGGCAGGAAGCACTGGCCCCGCGTGTCGCAGATGCTGGGCGAGCACGGCGTCGACGAACGGGTGCAGCCCAGACTGAGGCCATGGGCGGCGCTGGTCACGCTGCTGCAACCGGTGGGCGCGGCACAGCCGACGCTCGACGAAGTGCTGATCGGCGCTGCGCGGGCTTCGGAGAGGCCGATCAGGGCGATCGAAACCGTGCAGGAACAGATCGACGCCATCGCCACGCTGCCGGCCGCCACGCAGATCGCGCTGCTGATCGACAGCGCGCGCCGTCACGACGCGATCCAGGCCGGCATCACGCCGATGATCGAAGCATGGCTGGCTGGCGACACGGCCGCGCTGGCGGACATCAACGCCGGCCTGATGGAAGCAGACCCGTCGATGCGCCGGCACAGCCGGATTTTCATGCGGTCATTGCTGACCCGGCGCAACGAACGCTTCGTGCAGCGCCTGCTGCCGGAAATCCGCGAGGGCGGCCTGTTTGCCGCCTTCGGTGCGTCACATCTGGTCGGGCCGCAAGGCGTGCTCGCCGGCCTGCAGGCCGCCGGCTGCATCGTAAAGGAAGGTGGCTGAGCTCACCTTCCTCCTGCCCGTGCCGTAAATCACGTTGCAGCCGCGTCGATGCGGCAACCGGGTCATTCCGGCAACGTACAGGAGAGATCCCATGAACAGTTTCAACCGCCTGTCGGTGGTGCATCAGCTGGTGATCGCCATCGGCGGCGCCTGCGCGCTCGTATTCGCTGTGCTCATCGTCCTGGTTGGCGCGAACACGACCGGCTCGGCGACCGCCGAGGCCGAAAAGTCGCTCGACCAGCAGATCGACTCCGCCATCAAGCTGCTCGATCTCAGCTACGAACACGCGATGGACAATGCCGCCAGCGGCATGAGCGCGCTCAAACGCGGTCTCGGCAGTGACGTCGTGATCGGCGAGGACACCGCGCCGATGGGCGACTACGGTGCGGTGCGCGTCGCACGCGCCGGCGGCAGCGTGATCAACGGCGACGCCGGCCGGATGGCCGGCTTGCGCGACCTGGTGGGTGCCGATCCGGCGATCATGGTGCGGGTCGGCGACGAATTCGTGCGCGTCGCCACACTGCTGAAGGACAAGGACGGCAAGTCGATGGCCGGCAAGCCCATCAAATCGGGCCCCGATACCGCAGCGCTGCTGGCAGGGAAGCCCTATTCCGGCGTGGTCGTGCGCAACGGCGTGTTCTACGTTTCGTCGCTGGAGCCGATCAAGGATGCATCCGGTCGCGTGGTGGGCGCGCTGTCGGCGCGGGTCAGCGTGCAGCAGGGCATCGATCAGCTGTTCGCGTCGCTGCGCGAAGTGCGCATCGGCGACACCGGCTATCTGCAGGTGATCAACCCTGCCGATACGACTGCGGGCAGTACGCTGCTGCTGCATCCCGAGCACAGTGGCAAGACGGTCGAAGCGATCGGCGACGCCGCCGTCACTGCGGTCGTGCAGAAGCAGATCGAACAGAAGAACGGTCAGTTCCAGCAGGACTGGGCGGGCCGGAACGGCACGAAGTACTTCACCTTCAGAACCTCGGAAAAATGGGGCTGGATCATCGGCAGCGGCGCCTTCATCGACGAATTCACCGGCGCAGCGATCGCGCTGCGCAACCGCCTGCTCGTCATGTGCGCCGTGGCCGCAGCGCTGCTCGCCGGCCTCACCTGGTGGCTCGCCGGCAGCCGCCTTGCCCGCCTGCAGAACGTGTCGTCCGCAATGGCCCGCATGGGCAACGGCGACTTCAGTCAGCGCGTGACGGTGGCCTCGGGCGACACACAGAACGAACTCGACCTCATCGGCGTGCAGATGAACGAAGCGACGCGCAAGACGGCTGCGCTGATCAGTGCGACCGCCGATGCGGCACGCGCGGTCGGTGAATCAGCACGTTCGCTGCGCGCCGGATCCACCGAAGTCGTCAACGGCTCGGCCGACCAGAGCACCGCGGCAGCCGGACTGGCGGCCGCCATCGAGCAGCTTTCGGTGAGCATCACGCATGTCGCCGACAGTGCGGGCGTGGCTGATGCTGCCACGCGCGAAGCCTGCGCGGCCGCACAGGACGGCGAACGCACGCTGAACGACATGGTGGAGGGCATGCAGCGCATCGCATCCGAAATCGGCGCGGCATCGACGGCGGTCAGCGGCCTTGCGGGCCGCACGCGGGACATTTCCAGCGTCGGACGCATCATCCAGGAGATCGCGGAACAGACCAATCTGCTGGCGCTCAACGCCGCGATCGAAGCCGCACGGGCCGGTGAAACCGGTCGCGGCTTCGCCGTGGTCGCCGACGAAGTGCGCAAGCTTGCCGAACGCACGGCGGCATCGACCAAGGAAATCGCCACCATGGTGAGCAGCGTGCAGGCCGAGGCGGATCAGGTGGTGCGCCGCATCGATCAGGTGAGCAGCCAGGTCGATCAGGGCGTGCATCTGGCCAGCGAAGCCGGCGCCGTGCTGCGCGTCATCAATGCCCAAAGCGGGCGCACCGCCGAAACGATGAAGGAAATCGCCGCCGCCACGCGCGAGCAGAGCAGCGCCAGCCAGAGCGTTGCGCAGGGTGTGGAGCGCATCGCCGGCATGGCGGAACACAACGCTGATGTGACCCGTCGCACCGACAGCCAGACCCGCGGCCTGGAAACCCTGGCCGGCGAGTTGCAGACCAACGTCGGACGCTTCGTGGTCTGAACCTCGCCCCGGGCGCAGGTTGCCCGTCCGATGGCGCCACCGCGGGGCGTATACTCGGCGGCCACAACCCCTGCCCTGCCATGCTCAGCTACCGTCACGCCTTTCACGCCGGCAACCCGGCCGATGTCCTCAAGCACTTCGTACTGGTCGAACTGCTCCAGTACCTGAACCAGAAGGACAAACCCTACTGGTACATCGACACGCACGCCGGTGCGGGCGGCTATGCGCTGGACAGCGGCTACGCGAAGAAGAATGCGGAGTACGCGGGGGGCATCGCGAAGCTCTGGTCGGTGCCGGACCTGCCGCCGCAGCTGGCCACCTACGTCGATCTTGTGCGCGCCTTCAACAGCAGTGAAAAGCTGCGCGCCTACCCCGGTTCGCCGATGATCGCGCGTGCGCTGCTGCGGGAAGACGACCGCATGCGGCTGTTCGAACTGCACACCGCCGACAACAAGCTGCTGAACGCCGCGTTCGCCGAAGCCGGCCGCACCGTGAAGATCGAGAAGTCCGACGGTTTTTCCGGCCTGCGCACCCAGTTGCCGCCGCCGCCGCGTCGCGCGCTGGTGCTGATCGACCCGCCCTACGAAATCCGCGAGGACTACCGGCTCGCCTTCGAAACCCTGCGCGACGCAAACACGCGTTTTGCCAGCGGTACCTACTGCCTGTGGTACCCGCAGCTGCACCGCATGGAATCACGCGACCTGCCGGCCAAGCTGAAGCGGCTGCCGGTGGAATCGTGGCTGCATGTATCCATGACCACACGCAAGCCGTCACCCGATGGCTTCGGCATGCACGGCAGCGGACTGTTCATCGTCAATCCGCCGTGGACGCTGCCGGCCACGCTCAAGACCGTCATGCCCTGGCTCACCCGCACGCTGGCGCTCGACGAAGGCGCGAAGTTCGAGCTCGAATTCAAGATTCCCTGACGACCGCACAGATTCGACATCATGGTCCTGCAAACCACCATCGACACGATCACCCACGCCATCGGCCTCGCCGTGGCACCAGTCTTCCTCCTCACCGCCATCGCAACGCTGATCGGCACGCTGAACACCCGGCTCGGCCGCATCATCGATCGCCGGCGCGTTGTGCTGGCGCGCGGCGGCAAGCAGTGCGAAGACGAAACGATGAGCAATGCCACCGAACTCGAACTGCTGTCGCAACGCGCGCGACTGGTCTATCTGGCCGTGCTGTTCGCCGTGATTTCGGCACTGATGGTGTGCCTCGTCGTGTCATGTGCCTTCTTCGGCGTGCTGTTCACCGTCGTGCTGTCGGATCTGCTGGCCGGCTTCTTCGTGCTCGCGATGCTGTCGCTCATCCTGTCGCTCAGCCTGTTCCTGCGCGAAGTATTCGTCGCGGTGTTCACTGCCACGCACTCGAACCGCTGATCCGATCGGACTATCATCCGCACGCTTGCTGACAACGCTACTGCAACGCTCTCTCCCTAAGCTCGAAGGAACCTCCGCGATTCTGGAGGTTTTACTCAAGGGAGCGTTACACATGAACAGCCGCAAACTCGCCATAGCCGCCGCAATTGGCCTGATGGGCGTTTCCGCCCAGCAGGCGTTTGCCGCCGACAACACCTATTTCGACAACTTCACGGCCCTTGCCGGAAACGTCGCCGCCGGCTCGCTGCCGGAAAGCGCACCGCTGCAACTGTCGTCACCCTTCTTCTCGCAGAAGGTACTGGCCGACCGCGTCACCCAGCTCGCCAACGGCGAATCGAACAGCGGCAACTGGGACATGATCACCGCCAACGAAACGGGCGTCGATGCCGGTCGCTACCTCTACGCACCGTTCGAAACCAGCACCGGCGGCGTGCAGCGCACGGACCTCTGGACCGGCGTGACCAAGACCATCGTCCAGTCAGGCACCCAGGGCTTCGTGGCCGGTGACTTCTCGCGCTGGACCCCGTGGGGCACCTACATGACGGCAGAAGAGTCGTGGGGCACCGGCAGTACCAAGGGCCGCCTGTTCGAAGTGACGAACCCGCTGGCCAACCCCGCGACTGTTGCTGTTGATTTCGTGCATCGCAACATCGTGCCGCGTGTGTCGCATGAAGGCGGAGCGTTCGACAAGAACAACAGCTTCTACTTCATCGACGAACTCAACGGCGGCTCGATCTACAAATACGTATCGGCCGCGCCGGCTGCCAGCAACGGCGACAGCTACTTCGCCGCGGGCCAGACCTTCGTGCTGAAGGCCAACGGCGGAAGCAACTCGAATGCGGTCGGTGCTTCGGTCTGGGAAGCCATCACGACGGCCACCGGTTCAGCGCTGCCGAGCACCGCAAGTGCCATGGTGACCATCGGCACCACGTCGTCGCTGGACGGCCGTGCAGCAGCAGACATGGTCGGCGGCACGAACTACCAGCGCCCGGAAGATCTGGAGCTGCAGGTTCTCGCGAATGGTGACGAAGTGCTGTACATCGCCACGACGACGACCGACGAAGTGTACTCGCTGAACCTCGCCACCAACGAAATGAAGCTGTTTGCCAGCAGCGCCACATTCAATTCGGTCACCGGTGCGGCGGTTGGCAGCGCCTTCAACAACCCGGACAACCTTGCGATCGATGCCAACGGCAACATCTACATCATCGAAGACCAGCCGGGCGGCAGCGCCGACATCTGGTTTGCGCAGGATGCCGATCGCGATGGCGTGGCCGAGTCAGTCAGCCGCTGGGCCTCCTTGTCAACAGTGGGCGCCGAGCCGACGGGTCTGTACTTCGACAAGTTCAACGCCAACGTCGCGTACCTGAACGTTCAGCACCCGACGAGCGGCAACGACACGCTGCTGCAGATCACCGCCGTGCCGGAACCCGAGACCTACGCGATGTTCCTCGCCGGTCTTGGCCTGATGGGCATGGTGGCGCGTCGCCGCAACCGTCGTTGATCGACGTCTGCAGCTGATCAGGCAGTGAAGGAAGAAGGGGGCTTCGGCCCCCTTCTTCCTTTGCTGTCACACGCTCGCCGGCACGGCGGATGGTTAGAACTGCAACATCACTCCGGCATGCCTTCGGCCAGCGCGGCAATCCTGCTGCGCAGCACCCGCGGCAGCAGCGGTTTGGTCAGGAAATCGTTCATGCCGGCCTCGAGGCAGGCCTGCCTGTCCTCGTCCTGGGCATTGGCCGTCATGGCAAAGATCGGGACCGGCGGACGCCGGATCTCGCGCTCCATGTCACGGATGAGGCGAGCCGCCTCGAGCCCCCCCATGACCGGCATCTGCATGTCCATCAGCACCAGATCGAAACAGACATCGACCACCTGCTCGATCGCCTCGAGACCGTTCGCGGCCAGCGACACGCGATGACCGGCCCGGCTCAGTACGGTCTGGGCGACCTTCTGGTTCACCGGATGGTCCTCGACCAGCAGGATGTGCAGGCTGCGGCCAATGTCGTCCGGCACCTCCGGCGTGCCGTCGGAGCGTTTCGGCGCAGCGATGTCGGCGCGCTGCAGCGGCAGGTCGACCGCAAAGGTACTGCCTTCGCCCACTTTGCTTTCCAGCTTGATCGTTCCGCCCATGAGGTCCACCAGTCGACTCGATATGGACAGGCCGAGCCCCGTGCCGCCGAAGCTGCGCGTGGTCGAACTGTCCTGCTGCGCAAAGGCCTCGAACACGCGCGCCTGCTTGTCGGCGGGTATTCCGATGCCGGTATCGGTCACGGCGATGTGCAGCCGCGCCGAACCGGAGGTCGCGTCCGGACGACAGCCTGCCCGCAGCGTGACGCCACCCGCGTGGGTGAACTTGATCGCATTGCTGAGCAGGTTGAGCACCACCTGCCTGAGGCGCATCGGATCGCCGAATACCCTGCGCGGCAGTTCCGGGTCGAATTCGATCTGCAGCGCGAGAGACTTCCCCGACGCCTGTGCCGACATCGTGCGGACTGCATGTGCCAGCAGTTCTTCGAGGTTGAACGCCACCGACTCGATCTCGATCTTGCCCGCCTCGATCTTCGAGAAGTCGAGGATGTCATTGATGATGGCGAGCAACGAGTCCGCCGAACTGCGCGCGATGCCGATGAACTCGCGCCGCTCCGCGTCGTCGCGCGCGTCGTGCGCCAGATCGAGCATGCCGAGCACACCGTTCATCGGCGTGCGGATCTCGTGACTCATGTTGGCGAGAAATTCGCTTTTCGCGCGGTTGGCGGCTTCGGCAGCATCGCGTGCCGCGATCATCGCCTGCTCGGACTGCTGCTGCGTCGTCACATCGAGCGCCACCCCGGCAATGCATCCCGGACTGCCTGCCATGCTCCCGAGCACGCGCAGCACACGCAGTTCGCCCCCGCTGGTGGTCACCCGGATGTCCAGATCGAAACGTCCCTGTCCCTCATGGGCGTTTTCAAAATCTGAACGCATGCGGCCGGCATCCAGCGGATCGAGATGTGCCATCCACCCGTCGAGATGCTCCGGCGCAGCGTCCCGCCCTACGCCATGCAACGCGCACATCATCGCGTCCCAGCCGAGAAAGCCGGTTTCCCGGTTCAATTCCCAGATACCGATCGAAGCGGCTGCGGTGGCGAGTTCGAGGCGGTGCTTCTGGCGTATGAGTTCCTCTTCGCTGACGCAGGCACGACAGGCATTGGACAGCTTGCGCGTCAGAACACGAAAGCTCTCCAGGAAGCCCGCTTCGAGACGCGGGCCGCTGCGCTCCAGCACAAGCATGCCGAACCCAGGCAGATCGAACAAATAGTGCGCAAGATTGTCCGCCGCATCGACCACGCACATGTCCTGCGCCACCACGACATCCGGCCGCGGCCAGCGCTCGCGCAGCAATCTGAATTCGGCACTGCGATCGAAGGTGCGCGGCAGCATGCAGAGCGTGTCGAGACGCCCATGTTCGTCGCGCACGAACACCGCGCCGCCGCTGGCATTGAGCAGCCGCAGCGTTTCGGACAGCACGCGCCGCACCATGGGCACCAGCTGCATGCTGTCGCCGATGGCGAGCGCTATCCGGAACAGGATTTCGGTTTCGAGCGACAGCTTCATGCCTGGGTCCGGGTCGGAATCACCGCGCGATGACGGCCATCACCGATGTCTTGTTGAAGAACTCGAGGTATTCATGCCCGCTGTTGGCGATTTCGCCGAGCGTGAGTGCGCCGAAAAGCGGCTCGCCGCGATCCACTGCCTCGAGTTCATGCACGAAGTCGTCACCTATGAAGAGCACACGCGAAATGCAGTCGATGAACATCCGCACAGCCAGTTCCGGACGTGCGCTGCCGAACGATGCCTTGGCCTTCTCCACCGTGGTTGCTGCAGCCGCGAGCAGCGACTCCGCTTCACCGTGCAGCACATGCACGAAAGCGCCTTCAGGCACTTCGCCAACGCACACCAGTGCACCGCGGTCGGCCAGCATGAGCGGGTCGCGCACGACGACTTCGCTGTCGAGGCGCCGGATGCCGAACGGGAATGCTTTGGCCGTGGCGAAGAAGTCGGCGGGATCACAGGCGTGGCCGGCCAGCGGCTCGACGATTTCACGATATACATCGAAAGCCGGCCGATTGTTCAGTGTGAGGATCGTGTTGCGGTCCGACGCGGTGACCTTGAGCGCGTCGGACACCACCTTCCAGCCGTGTGCGACGCCGACACCGCTGTGCAGGTCGGTACTCACGATCACGGCGGCGTCCTTCAGCAGTCCTCCGGGCGTGATGATGCACGGCTTCTGCACGAAGGAGAGCGAGCCCGCGCCGCCGCCGACGTAGTTGGGCAACAGGCCGAAGTTCTCGAACAACGCCGTGGTCAGCGCCCCGATGCGCCGCGCCAGACCGTCGACGAAGACGAATACCGTGCTTCCGCAGTCATCGATGACCGACATGCCGGCGTCGAAGTCGGTTTCCGGATAGCTCAGCCCCGTGATCACCGACAGCCGCGGCGCCACGGGGAGGCCGATCACCAGGGTACCGCGCTCCAGGTGATCACAGCCATGGATGATCTGCGGAAAGATGCCGCCGAAAACGGGCAGTGGCGACCCCTGCAGCAGTGAGTCCAGCTTCTCGGGCGAGAAGCCGTTCGCATCGCAGGCAAGCACCATGAGTCCGGCAACACCGGGGTGAGCTGTCGTATCGGCCATCAATGCGGCGAGGGATTCGACCGTGCCCGTGCGATCCAGCGAGATCAACATGCGTTGCTCCAGAACGTTGAATGCAGCGGGGCCGCTTTCCGGGTGCGGTCCACCCTGTTGTCTGGATCAACGACCCTGCGCCCACTTGTCTTGAGTGAATATTTGTCTCCGTCACGCGGTGTCGCAGGATGCGTTGCTGGCTCAGTGGGCCATGAGTACCGGCAATGCCATGGATTCGAGCACCGTGCGGGTTGCACCGCCCAGTATCCATTCGCGGGCGCGACTGCGACCGTAGCAGCCCATGACCAGCAGGTCGGCATCGAATGCCTGTGCCTGTGCGAGCAGGCCGGCGCCGACATCCTCTGGCTTCTCGGCGAAGCGATGCATGACGGCGCTCACCGCATGACTGCGCAGCCAGCCGATGATGTCCGGCGCGTCCGCGATATCGTCCCCGACCTCGTCGTGACGCTGCCAGGTCACGACATGGACCTTCGTCGCCCGGCGAAGCAGTGGCAGCGCTGCAGTCACCGCGCGCGTCGCTTCGCGTGTTGCCTTCCAGGCGACCACGACAACGCGGGCTGATGCGTCGCCGGCCGATGCATCGCAGGGAACGACCAGCACCGGCCGACCGCTTGCCATGGTCACCGCTTCGACGAAATCGAGCGGCAGATCGGAGGCAAAACGACTCCGCGGGTCGCGCTGGCCGACCACCACGAGATCGGCGCAGCAGGCCTGGCGCGCCATGCAACGGACCGGTTCGCCGGAACATTCGGTCCATGGCGGCCGCGGACTCAGCAAGGCAGCCGCTGCATCGAACTGCGCCCTGGCCTGGGTCCGTCTTTCGGCTTCGCAGTCGAGCAGCATCGGTGCCACCTCGGCGCCCAGTGCCAGCGCGTTGGCGTATTCGATCGAAGCCGGCCACGTGGCGTAAAGCGCAGTCACTGCGGCACCGTGCGCCGTCGCAAGCGCGCTGGCGAACTGCATGCGCCGGACCGTCTGCGGCGAGGCATCGACGTGCAGCAGGATGGATTTCAGCGCGTCCATGAGCATTCCCCGGTACGTGAGCCGAAGACGCTACGCGCGCTGGCCGGTGGGTGCGTTGATGTTCATCAATGGCAACGACGCGCCACGTTCAGGCTTTGAGCAGTTCCTCGCGGCCAGCCAGCCAGCGCTCGAGGTGACGTACGGCCGCGTCCGGGTGCGCGCGCAGCAGCGTTTCCGCCGCTTCGCGCGCGAGTTCGACCAGCGCCTCGTCGAGCAGCAGATCGGCGAAACGCAGCAGCGGCTGGCCTGACTGCCGGCTGCCGATGAATTCGCCCGGGCCGCGCAGCTTCAGGTCTTCGGCGGCGATCATGAAACCATCGGTGTAGGCGTGGATGACGCGCAGCCGCTCGCGCGCGGTCTGCGAAAGCGGTCCCTCGTACAGCAGCACGCAGGCTGATTCCCGGCTGCCGCGCCCGACGCGGCCGCGCAGCTGGTGCAACTGCGACAAACCGAAGCGCTCGGCGTGCTCGATCACCATCAGGCTCGCATTCGGCACATCGACGCCGACCTCGATCACGGTGGTGGCGACCAGCAGATCGATGTCGCCGGCTACGAAAGCCGCCATGACCGCTGCCTTTTCGTCCGGCTTCATGCGGCCGTGCACCAGTCCGACCTCAAGGCCGGTGCAGGCGGCAACCAGCTGCGCGTGCGTGTCGATCGCCGTCTGCAGCTGCAGCGTTTCCGATTCCTCGATCAGCGGACACACCCAGTAGGCCTGCGCGCCGCCGGCGCAGGCTTCCTGCACGCGGGCGATCACCTGTTCGCGGCGCGCCGCGGAAATGAGCTTGGTCAGCACCGGCGTGCGGCCGGGCGGCAGTTCGTCGATGACCGACACATCGAGATCGGCGTAGTAGCTCATGGCCAGCGTGCGCGGGATGGGCGTGGCGCTCATCATCAGCTGGTGCGGGCTGAAGGCGCCCGCCTTGGCGCGCAGCGCCAACCGCTGGCGCACGCCGAAGCGGTGCTGCTCGTCCACCACGGCAGCACCGAGGCGGGCAAAATCGACCGCGTCCTCGATCAGCGCATGCGTGCCGACCGCGATCGGCGCCTCGCCGCTGGCAATGGCCGCCTTCATGGCGCGCTTGTCGCGCACCTTCAGACTGCCCGACAGCCAGGCCACGCGGATGCCCAGCGGTTCAAGCCAGCCGGCCAGCTTGCGGTAATGCTGTTCGGCGAGAATTTCGGTCGGCGCCATGAACGCCGCCTGATACCCGGCCTCGACCGCGCGCAGGCAGGCCAGTGCCGCCACCACGGTCTTGCCGGAGCCGACGTCGCCCTGCAGCAGGCGCTGCATCGGCCACGGCTGCGCGAGATCGGCGGAAATCTCCGCCCAGGCGCGTGCCTGCGCACCGGTCAGCGCGAACGGCAACGCAGCCATGAAGCGCGAAATCAGATCGCCCGCGGCAGCCAGTACAGGCGCGTCCCGGCTGCGCCGGGCGTCGTGTGCGCGCTTCAGGCTGATCTGCTGCGCCAGCAGTTCGTCGAACTTGATGCGCCGCCAGGCCGGCGCCAGCCGCTCGTCCATGTCGCGCAGCGACTCGCCGGCGCGCGGACGGTGCAGCGCGTCCACAGCTTCGGCGAACGGTATCAATGCGTAATGGCGGCGCAGCGCGTCGGGCAGGCTGTCGTCGAGACTGACCCGCGCCAGCGCGTCGTCGATGGCACGGCGCAGGCTGGGCTGCGACAGACCGGCCGTGGTCGGATAGACCGGCGTCAGCCGGTCGGGCAGCGGCGCATCGTCGCCGACACTGCGCACCCGCGGGTGCAGCATTTCGGCGCCGAAGAAACCGGGGTTGATGTCTCCGAACAGCCGCACCCTACGGCCGACGGCAAGCTGTTTCTGCTGTGACGGGTAGAAATTGAAGAAGCGCAGCGTCACGGTGCCGCTGTCGTCGGCCGCGGTAACGACCAGCTGGCGGCGCGGGCGGAACTTGACTTCCGCCTGCGTCACTTCGACCTCGATCTGCACCGGCGAGCCAGCGCGCGCCTGTGCCACCGGCGTCAGTCGCGTCTCGTCCTCGTAGCGCAGCGGAAAGTGCAGCACCAGCGCGGCATCCGAACCGAGGCCGAGCTTGTCCAGCGCCGTTGCGAGCGCTTCGCTCCGGATACTCACTGCGGATCGGGCATGGGGCCGGTCCGTGGGACCGGCCGCGAACCGTCAGTCAATCACCAGCACGGCGTCGACCTCGACCAGCGCACCGCGCGGCAGCGCGGCCACGCCAACCGCGGCGCGCGCCGGGTACGGCTGTATCAGGTAGCGCGACATGGCTTCATTGACCTTGGCGAAATTGCCCAGATCAATGAGGTAGACGTTCAGCTTCACCGCATGATCGAGCGAGCCGCCGGCCGCAGCCGCTACGGCCTTCAGGTTCTCGAACACGCGCGTGATCTGCGCGTCGATGCCATCGACCATCTCCATCGTGGCGGGGTCCAGACCGATCTGGCCTGACATGTAGACCGTGTTGCCGGTCTTCACCGCCTGCGAATAGGTGCCGATGGCAGCCGGTGCATCCGGCGTCGAAATGATGGTGCGCGACATGTGGGTCTCCGACGGTGGCATGAATGGAACAGCGCCGGATTATCGCGGATTTATGGCCGCGCCCGCATGGATGCGGC
>JAGNYW010000082.1 GCA_017984755.1 Methyloversatilis sp. | reverse complement strand
CCAGCTCTACAAGGCGCTGGAAGATCTCGCCGACCACATGCGCAACATGATGGGGTGAAGCGACGGAGGGGTCGCTTCAATCCAGATCGCGCGTGACGGACTGCAGGCGCAGGCGATGCGCATGGGCGTGGCGCGCACGCAGGCGCGGATCCGAAGCCACGGTGCCGAGCGTCTCGCCGATCACCATCACAACGCCGAGCACGGGCAGCACCAGCAGCAGACCGGCAACGCCGGCAACCGCGCCACCGACGAAGATCATCAGCACGGTGACCAGAGGGTGCATCCTCAGGCTGCGCCCGATGGTCAGCGGCATGAATACGAAATCGTCCAGCAGGCGCACCAGCACGAACAACCCTATCGACGCGTAGGCGATCGAGGGCGAAGCGGGGAAGTCGGTCGCAGCGACCATTACGACGAGCACGCAGCCGATGATCGACCCGACGAACGGAATCCACGCCAGTACGGCGGTGATCAGTCCGAGCAGCAGCGGCGACGACAGCCCGATGAACCACAGACCGGCCGCCAGACAGACCGTGTCCAGCACGGTCAGCTTGATGAGGCCCTGGAAGTAGGCGCGGGTGGTCCGGTCCACTTCGTACAGCAGATGCAGCGTGCGCTCGAAATAGGCGTTCGGCACCGCACGCGCGAGAAAGCGCTGGAAGCGCCGTCCGTCGCGCAGGAAGAAGTATGCGAGGAAGGGGACCAGCAGCATCGACGGCAGCCAGGCTGCAACCGACATCATCAGCGACGGCAACCGGTTCTGCGCGAAGCCCTCGCCCGCTGCGGCAATATGGGACGACACGGCGTCGGCAACATGTGCGTCGCGCATGAATCGCGACTGCGCCTCGAGCGCACGCAAGGTCTGGTCGAGCAGCGCCAGCCCACCCTGAAGGTAGCGCATGCCGATTTCCTGCGCACTCACCGCATGCGCAGCGAACCATGGCAGCACCAGCGCGAGGCCGGCCACCAGCAGCACTGCGAAGACGCCGACCGTGATATTGGCCGCCGCTTCCTGCGTGAAGCCGGCAAACATCAGCCGCTGCACCGGGTGATGCAGGAAATAGTAGGCGATCAGCCCGAACAGGAAAGGCAGCACCAGCCACAGCACCTGCTGAAAGATGTAGAGCGTGAGCGTGGTCGCCAGCAGGATGCCGCACCAGGCCAGCGGACCGGCACCCGACGGAGGGAGGCGTTTCACCCGGTCGCCCTCACAGATGTCCATCCAGCCGCGTGCCGGCATTTGCCTGGCGCAACCGTCCGCCCAGATGGCGCGCCAGTGACAGCGCGATCTTCGATGCAACCTTCGGATGAGTTTCCAGCAGATTCATGAAATCGGCACGAAAGAACACAACCAGCGCGCAGTCCTCGCGCGTCCGCGCCTGCGCGGCGCGCGGCGCCTGGTCCAGCAGCGCCAGTTCGCCGAAGACCTCCCCGGCACCCAGCAAGGCCAGCCGCTGCGGTCGTTCTCCCTCGAAGCGAAGGATTTCGACCTCGCCGGACACGATGGCGTAGATCGCTTCTCCGTCATCGCCCTCGTCGAACACGATTTCGCCGGCAAGATACCGGCGTTCATGTTTCAGCGCCTGCACCACGATCAGCTCGCGGCGGTTAAGGGACGAAAAAAGCTTGATCTGGCGCAGCGGGTGCGCAATTTCGGGGGCGGCTTTGCGGCCAAACAAACGCACTTGGGGCTCCGTTCGCCAGGGTTGGGGTCTGTAACGTTTAATTCAGGAGGGCGCGAATCCTGTTGCCCCCGGCGCCGTCGCAGTGAGCACCGAGACCTCCCGGTCTGACAGCCAGTCAGCCGGCTCCGGTCCGCCCTGATCCGAACGCAACGGCGCCTGGGGCTGATTCGGCGCGCGGGCGATCATGGAACATCAACAGACCTTGAGGGCCACCATCGCAGCATACCGATTTTTGGGTGCGCAAAAGTCGGCCCCCGGCGGAATTCGCCCTATCCTTGCCGGTCACACGCACCAACAAAACCATAACGACAGACCATGACATCGCGACTGCTGCACTGGATCGACCTCAACATCCTGTCTCTCGGGCGCGAAATGCGCCTTTCCTACCTGCCGCCGCTGATGGTCTACATGGCGGCCGGCATTCAGGGGCTGACCGGCATCGTCGGCACTTTCTTCGTCAAGGACTACCTCGGCCTGTCGGCCGAATTCCTCGCCGCGCTCGGTTTCTGGGTGGGTATTCCGTGGGCGCTCAAGATTCCGATGGGGCATCTGGTCGATCTGCTCTGGCGCTACAAGAGCCTGCTGATCTATCTGGGCGCCAGCGTGATCGCCGCCAGCCTGCTGATCATGGCGGGGCTGATCGCCGAGCGCGATGCAATGGCTGCCGTGCTGCCCATCAACACCTGGTTCGTGCTCAGCGCACTGCTCAGCCCGATCGGCTACGTGCTGCAGGACGCCGTGGCCGACGCGATGACGGTCGAAGCCGTACCGCGCGTCGAGTCCGACGGCACGCCGGTACCGGCCGACCGGCTGAAGCTCATGCATACAACGATGCAGACGCTGGGACGGGTCGCAATCATCGGTGGCAGCGTGCTGGTGGCGCTGGTCAACCTCTACCTGTTCTCGGGCAGCGAAGCCCTGCCCGAAGCGGAAAAGGTGCTTCTGTACCGCGACATCTACCTGATGGCGCTTGCCATTCCGGCTGTTTCGGTGGCCGGCGTCGCCTTCGCCGCCTGGCTGAAGCGGACGCACATCCGCGCGCACATGGCGCGCGGCCTGTCGCGCACCGAAGCCGCCCTGCTGCTGCGTGACGCCGACGGCAACACGCCGCCCAACTGGTGGATCATCGGCGGCAGCGCCGCCTTCGTCGCGTTCACGCTGACCATGGGCCTGTCGGATCTGAAGTGGAATCAGGAAATCATCTTCGTCGGCTCGTTCTCCATCATCGCCTTCCTGATGGCGAAACTGACACGCGAACTCGACACCACCGCCCGCAATACGCTGATCGGTACGGCCCTCGTCATCTTCATGTTCCGCGCCACACCGACCGCGGGGCCGGGCGTGTCCTGGTGGTCGATCGACGTGCTGGGTTTCGACCAGGCCTTCTTTTCCGTGCTGTCGCTGATCGCCAGCGCACTGACGCTGATCGGCATGTTCATGTTCCGGCGCTTCATGGCCGAACGCTCGATCATCTACGTGGTGGGTTTTCTGACCGCCGTCAGTTTCGTGCTGTCGATGCCGACGCTGGGCATGAGCATGGGGCTGCATGAATGGACGGCCAGCGTGACCGGCGGTGTGGTGGATGCGCGCTTCATCGCTGTCATCGACACTGCGCTCGAATCACCGCTCGGGCAGATTTCGATGATTCCGATGCTGGCCTGGATCGCCAATTCGGCACCTGCCCACCTGAAGGCCACCTTCTTCGCAGTCATGGCGTCGTTCACCAATCTCGCGCTCTCGGCCAGCCAGCTCGGTACCAAATACCTGAACCAGATCTACACGCTGGCGCGCGAAGTGAAGGATCCGGCCACCGGTGCCGTCGTGACCGCAGCCAATTACAACGACCTGACTTCACTGCTGCTCACGGTGGTCGCGATCGCGGTACTGATGCCGGTCAGTGCCATCCTGATCGCACGGGCGCTGCACCTGCGCAGCGCCTGATGCCTGCCGCGCTGGCCAGGCGTCAGCGCTGGATGCGTCGGTAAGTGACCACCAGCACGTCGCGCCAGGCCGGACGCGACGGATCGAGAGGATGGATCGGCGTGACGCCATGCAGCGCACGCTGGTCGTTCACCAGTGCTGCATCGCACGGCGCCGTCAGCGTGAAGCTGTCGAGCGGCGTGCCGTCCGGCGCGAAGATTTCGGTGGTGCCGCTTTCCACGTTTTCGCGACGCACCATCATCACCAGCACGAAATCGACACCATCGCGATGCATGCCTTCAGGCGTCGGCTTGCCGGCGTCGCCGGCGCGCGCCTCGATGCGAAACTGATGCACTTCGATATGCGCTGCCTCGTCGGGATGCAGGCGCTGAAACACCGCCAACCCCAGTCGGGCCGCCGTCTGCATCGTCGAACCGCCCAGCACCTGCGGCACGATGGGTGCGAAATGACGTGCGATGCCACCGTTGAGCGTGTTGTAGTCAAGGCTCTGATAGTGCGGCTGATGCGGCTCGAACTGTATGCGCAGGCTGCCGGCCGGCGCGCTGAGTACCGCGTAGCGGCGACGCCGATAGCGTCCGCCATCGGCCATGTAGGTATCCGTTTCCAGTTCGCCCCAGCTCGCAGCGAACACGTCCCAGTCGGTATTCCAGTCGGCGCGAAGGCTGACCAGTGCGGCCTGTGTCTGGTGCGAAGGCAGGAAGCAGAAATCATGGGTGGCGACACATTCGGCGAGAGCGGGTGCGTCATCGCCATGGGTGAGGTGTGCAGGCATGGGCGGGGCGATACATTGAGGGCGCAGAACCGCAGACGATACTCCGCGCTCCGCCGCAACGCACTCTGCCGGGACAATTAGAATGGTTGCCCCGCTTACGGTGATGTCACATGCCCCGCTTCTGCGCCAACCTGTCACTGCTGTTCACAGAACACCCATTCGTGGAACGCTGCGCAGCAGCCTCTCGCGCCGGCTTCACGGGGGTTGAGTGCCACTTCCCGTATTCGACCCCGGTTGCCGACCTGGCCGAAGCGGTGCACGGGCACAACCTGGAACAGGTGCTGTTCAACCTGCCGCCCGGTGACTGGGCGGGCGGCGAACGCGGCATTGCCTGCCTGCCCGACCGCGTCGGCGAATTCGAGGCCGGCGTGTCGCTGGCCATTCGGTACGCGCGGGCGCTCGGCTGCGTCCGCATCAACTGCCTGGCCGGCATCGCGCCCGCGGGTGCCGACCGAAACGAGCTGCTGGGCGTGCTGGAACGGAATCTGCGCTTCGCAGC
>JAGNYW010000081.1 GCA_017984755.1 Methyloversatilis sp. | reverse complement strand
CATCCGGTTTGCGACGAGCACCGGGTAATTGCGACGGATGACCTGGCCGAAGTTTCCCGAGGCAGCGAGATGGTGGTGCATGCCGCCATCGACCACGACGAAGGTCTGACCACGGGATACCTTGCAATCGACCACCCTGCATATATATACGCCGGCCTCGCCGACCAGATAGCGCCCGAGTTCGACCACAAGCTCGGCACCGGGAAGCTTCGACCGTGCTTCCCCGACGATGCCGGCCAACGCATCGCAAACGGGTTCGAGGGCCAGCGGCTGCTCGTTGCGGAAGTAGGGGATGCCGAATCCGCCGCCCAGATTCAGTGTTTTCGGCCTCACCGGGGCCCCGGCGGACAGGCGCAGCATCAGGTCGAAGCTGCGCCGCTGCATGTCGATCAGCGAATCGGCGTTCAGATTCTGCGATCCGGCATAAAGATGGAAGCCTTCGAACGCCAGACCGAGCTCGCCGATGCGCCCGAGCAGCGCGGGCACCGCTTCGGCATCGACACCGAAGGGCTTGGCGCCGCCACCCATGCGCATGCCGGACGCGCGCATTTCGAAGTCCGGATTGATGCGTACGGCCACACGCGCCGGCCAGCCGCACGCCTCCGACAAGTCGGCCAGCAACTCGACCTCGCGTGCCGACTCCACATTCAGCAGCACCCCCGCCGCCAGCGCCTGACGCAATTCGTCCGCACTCTTTCCGGGGCCGGCGAAACTGATGCGCGAAGGCACCATGCCGGCGTCCAGCGCAACCCTCAACTCGCCGCCCGACGCCACATCGAGCCCGTCGACCCGCTGCGCCATGAACCCCACCAGCGCCGGCATCGGATTGGCCTTCATGGCGTAATGCAGCTGAACGCCTGCCGGCAGCAGCCGGCGCAACACACCGACGCGCGCGTCGATCAGGCTGCGATCGTAGGCGTAAAACGGGGTGCGCCCAGCCATCGCGGCGAGCCGGGATACTTTCAGGCCATTGATCAGCAATTCGCCGTCTTCGCTGGAAAATTGATCCGCCGAAAAGTACGGCGCCGCCTGTATGTGGATATCGCTCACGATGTCTGTCCGGCTGGAAGATTCAAGCGGCGACGCGCGTCGCCTTCGATGGCGGTCCGGTCCAGCTTGCCGTTCGGATTGCGGGGCAAGGCGTCGTCGAACACGATGAAATGGGCCGGCACCTGGTAGGCGGGCAGCTGCGTGCGGCACAGCGCGCGCAGCGCGTCCACGTCCGGCGCACCGGCAAAATGCAGCGCAACGGCGATGATCTGGCCAAGCTCGGCGTCTTCGATGCCGAACGCGACGCATTCGGCCACGCGGCCGGTCATCAGCAGCGACTCTTCGACCTCGGTCGGACTCACGCGATAGCCGGACGTCTTGATCATGTCGTCGCGGCGGCCCACGAAGTACAGGAAGCCGTCCTCGTCCATGCGCACCGTATCACCGGAAAACACGGCGATTTCCTCCCGCATCAGACCGGTCGGTCGCACACCCGCGGCCGCCGGCAGCGGACGGAAGCGTTCCGCCGTGCGCGCGACGTCGTTCCAGTAGCCCTGCGCCACCAGCGCGCCACGCTGCACGAGCTCCCCCGCCTCCCCCGGCGCGCACGGACTGCCGTCTTCCCGCAGCACGAGCACTTCGGCATTCGGAATCGCGCGCCCGATGGAATCCGGCCGCATATCCACCTGTTCGGGCGGCAGATAGGTCGCGCGGAAGGCTTCGGTCAGACCGTACATGAGGAAAGGCCGGGCCGACGGCGCGCGCGCGCGCAGCGCGTCCAGCGTGACTCGCGGCATGCGCCCGCCAGTGCTCGCGAAGTAACGCAGGTGCGAGTCGATGGATTCCGGCCACGGCAGCTGCACGATCTGCATATATAAAGGCGGCACGGCGGTGAGTCCGGTCACCCGCTCGGCGGCCAGCGCCTTCACCACGTCGCGGGCCATCAGGTAGTTGATCAGCACCACCCTGGCGCCGCTCAGGAATCCGGTGGTCAGCTGCGAAAACCCGGCATCGAAGGACAGCGGAAGCGCAGCGAGCAATGTATCTCCCGCATGGTTGCCGAGATAGTCGGCCACGCTGCACGCGCCCGACACCATGTTCCGGTGCGACAGCACCACGCCTTTCGGCTGCCCGGTACTGCCGGATGTATACAGGATGGCGGCCATGTCGCTGTCGATCACGCGGTGCAGCGCATGCACCGGCGCATCCATGAAGGACGCCCACGGCAGGGTGCCCGGCGCATCGCCCTCGACGAGCACGGTGCGCATCAAGTCCGGGCACGCCTGCTGCAGCGTTTCGAGCGCGGCAAGGCGCGGCGCCGACGTGATGAGCACGCGTGCGCCGCTGTCGCGCATGATGTGACCGACCTGCGCCGCCTTGAGCAGCGGATTGATAGGCACGAACACGGCGCCGCAGGCGGCCGCTCCGAAACTGGCCACCACGGCTTCGAACCGCTTTTCGAGGAAGATGCCGACGCGGTTACCCCGACGCACGCCCAGCGCCAGCAGGCCGTGAGCAAAGGCCTGCACCTGCTGTGCCAGCATCGCGTAGGACAGGTCGACGCCGTTTGCTCGCAGAGCGCAGGCATCGCCATCGCGCGCTGCAGCGTGTTCGACCAGATGGTTCAGCAAGGTTGGAACGGGCATGAAAGGCAATCGGCAGGACGCGAAGAGGGCAAAACCTATACTATCGTGCCCCCGGAGTGCCACCCGGAAGTGACAAATTCAAACCACACGCCCTCGAGACGGCGGAATACAGGGAGAGCAGAGTGGATACGCGGCATACCTTGCGCGAACTGCTGCGGCAAGAGCTGGACCTCGGTGTGCGCGCCGACGCACTGGCTGACGACACGCCGTTGCTGGGCGCCGTTCCCGAACTCGATTCGATGGCCGTCATCGCAGTGATCACGGCGCTCGAAGAGCAGTTCGGCCTGACGCTGGACGACGCCGACATCGACGGCAGCACCTTTGCGACCTTCGGTTCACTGCACCAGTTCATCACCGAGCATCTCGCGGCCTGAAGCCGCCGTCCGTTCCGATCACAACGCCGCCGACACCAGGGCGGCCATCACGGCGGCCACAGTCAGCACCGCCAGCACCCCGAAAATCTTGCGCCGGCGTCCCGGACGATCGAGTCGGTGAAGCAGCGCAGCCACACGTGTCCGCAGGTGCGGATCGATAAGGTCCCCCCCCTGCACGTACTGTCGTGCCAGCTCGGCCACCGTCATAAACCGCACGCCAGGCTGCGCCCGCAGCGCCGCCGACACCAGATCGCCGATCGCGCGAACGCTTTCCGTGTGCTGCGCCGTCGCGCCGACAAAATTCGAGCGATGCGTTTCCAGCAGCAGTGGCCGGCGCTGCGCCCACTTCGCGGCCAGGCCCGCCAGCCCGCGATCGGCACGATGCCCGCGCACCGGCTCGAAATAATCGTTGCGCACGATGGCGAGCAGGCCGGACGCGCAACGCTGCCCGTTGCGATAGTAGATACCCGTATCCACCGGCAGGCCGTCCGCGCCGCGCATTTCGTAGCGCTCGCCCGGCGTCACCAGCACGGCCAGCCCCTGTTCCGCCCACGCGCGCTCGACGCATTCGTTCCAGACGAAGGTAGGCGGCACCACGACTTCGGGCAGGGCGCCGAAACACCGTCTGAACATCGCCACCTCACCCGCAACGCGGAGGCGGATGTCGTCCGCGTCCAGCGCCTTCGAAGGCAGCGTTGACGCGTCGGTCCAGCGACTCTGCAGGGGTGACGGCAGTTGTTCCGTTGCCACGAAGGGCGCCTCGGCCACCCAGGCACGCACCTGCGGATCCACCTGTGCCGCGCGCATCAGCACCGCCGGGTGGTAGTGCTCCATGCCGTGCAGCTGCAGATCGAACACTCCGGCACACACGCCCTGCGCCATTGCGTCGCAGACGGGCTTCAGTCGTGCATCGTCCAGCGTGACCCGCGCCGCGCCAAGTGCCTCATCGGGCGTCCCGGCCGCCCCCGGGCCGGCCAGAATCACGCCGAGCGTCATCACCGGATGACGTCCGGTCACATCGCGATGCCGCGCCAGCTCCGCCGCGATGTCGCGCAGCGCGTCCGCCTGCTCGAGCGGCCCGTAGCCCCAGTCGTCGCCTTCGAACACCATGACCGGATGGCGCAGGCAGGGCTCGGCCCAGGCTGCGGCGATTTCGCGACGCAAGAAGTGGATCGCCACCGCCCACAAGAAAACTGCAACCAGCAACCAGTACATGATGCGCAACCCTCCGGGCGCAGACTTTCTCACAGATCGCACGTGCGGAATGCGCCGAGCGGGCGTGTTCGTGATTCAGGGCACTACCCGGAGTACGCTCGTCGCCCTAAGCTTCGGGTTGAAGCATTCGGAATCCCCCTCGCAGCCGATCCACTGCCCGTCCTTTCTGCACGGCTCGGCTGGAAACTGCGCAATCGCAAAGAACGACTTCACCGCTCGCCCATGTCAGACACCCCGAAGCGCGCTCAGATTCTCATCGGCTTGCTGACCTACGTCGCCCTGATCGCGTACGGGAGCCTGTATCCCTTTTCCGGCTGGACGGCCAGCGAAGACACGTTTGCCTTCCTGTCCACGTGGAACATCGGCGCGCTTTCACTCCCCGACCTGGTCGTCAATTCGCTGATCTACCTTCCGCTGGGCGCGGGCATCAGGCTCGCAACCGTGCGCTGGCCGCTCATCGTTTCCGTCCTGCTTGCGACGCTGATCGGCGGGGCACTGAGCCTGTGCATCGAAACTTTCCAGGCCCATCTGCCGCAGCGCGTGCCGTCGTTGTCGGACTTCATCCTCAACACCAGCGGCGCGCTCTTCGGCGCCGTGCTGGTCGGGCTGCTGAACCCGCGGGGACATCTCTATGCGCTTGCGCATGGGTGGCGCGTGCGCAGCTTCCAGCCTGGTTACGA
>JAGNYW010000046.1 GCA_017984755.1 Methyloversatilis sp. | reverse complement strand
GTGCCGATGGCAGCCGGTGCATCCGGCGTCGAAATGATGGTGCGCGACATGTGGGTCTCCGACGGTGGCATGAATGGAACAGCGCCGGATTATCGCGGATTTATGGCCGCGCCCGCATGGATGCGGCACTTTCGTCGCTCAGGCGCGGGCGGCGTGCCCGTGTTCGGCAGCGTCGCTCATGCAGTCGAGCTGGCTGATCACATCGAGGCTCAACGCTTCCATCTGCGAGATGCCGCGCAGCGCCTCGTCGAAATTGCCGGCCAATGCCTGCTTGAGCGCGTCGGTACCGACCCGGTGAAAGGCCTGGTGCGGTGCTTCGAGTTCCCGGAAGCCGGGCAGATGACTGTGGCAGCGCCGGCCTTCACCCTCGTAGTACCACTTGCCGAGCCGACAATCGCAGTGGCCGGCAAAACTGTCGGGCGTGCGCCCCGATTCGCCGGAGGCAGCCTGATAGATGTCCATCTTGTAGGCAAGGTGATCGACCTTGGCCAGTTCGGCGAACGCACGCAGCGAAGTGGCCGCCATGTGTTCGCCATTGGCGCAGGCCGCCGAACTGAGATCGTCCATCTGCGTGCTGGCGGCCAGCCCGTCGCCGGAATACTTTTCCGCATCGAGGGCATTGGCGTGCATGCGATCGGTCGCATGCACGGTATCGGCCTGGATACCGCTGACCAGCCCGGAAATTTCGGCGGTGGCGGCACTGGTTCGCTCGGCCAGCTTTCGCACCTCATCGGCGACCACTGCAAAACCGCGACCCTGTTCTCCGGCCCGGGCCGCCTCGATCGCCGCATTGAGCGCCAGAAGATTGGTCTGATCGGCAATTTCGCGGATCAGACGGACGATGCCGCCGATGCGTTCGGAGCGTTCGCGCAGGGTATCGACGCTGCTCGCCGTGTCACGAAGGCGGGCAGAGTAATCGAGCAGGCTGGTCGAGATCGCCCTGCTGTTGTGTGCGGTTTCCGTGCATTGCGCGGCAGTTTGGGCAGCGCGGCCGGCCTCAGTCGTCACGATGCCGGAAAAGGCGGCCAGCGTCGTGCGGAAACGCTGGAATGAGGTCGCATAGGCCGTCATGCTGGACAGCAGACCCGCATTGAAATCCGCGCGCTGGCGGCCCGCTTCGTTCGCCTGCTGCTGCACGGCCCCTTCTTCGGCAACGCGCTTCAGTTCCGCATTCGCAGCCGCCAGTTCCTGCCGGAGCCGGGTGCACTCTGCACTCACGGCATCGAATTCGCTCTTTTTCACCCACCCCATGAAAGTCATTCAGCACCCATCTTTCTTGTTATTGACCGACTCATGTATCGGCGCTGACGGGGGCTGCTTTAGAACGCTGCACAGAACGAAACGCGAGAGCATTTCGCTGGGTCCGGCGTTTCGAACTTTCTCAGGGGCGAGTGGCCGCGGCCCTGACCGCGGCGGGCGGCGCGCTGTCCAGCCCCAGCTTGCGCAGCTGCACGCGCGCCTGATCGGCTTCAGCCCGCGTCCTGAACGGACCGACATGCACGCGTACCTCGAGTTGCGACGGAATGCCGCTCGCAGCGAGTCTGGCGCGCACGTCCTCGGCGTTCGTCGCATTGCTGAATACGCCGACCTGAACACGGTAACCCTCAATGACGCCCTGTTCCGGCGCCGGAGTGCGTGCAAGCGGTGTCGCGGCAGTTGCCCGCGCCGGCGTCTGGGCAATCGTCGCGGGGGCCCGGGCAGCGGCAGGCGCGCGTACCGGTGGCACTGCCGATACCTGCACGGGTGCAGACTGCGCCGGTGGCGCCTCGGGACGGGCCGTGCTCTCCGGCAACGACGGCGGCGTGTCTTCGAGGCTCACGGGTGCAGCTTCGACCGCGGCTTCGTCAGCGGGCGGCAATGCAGTTTCCTCGGCCGGCGGCTCGGGCTCGGCAACGGGCGCAGGCGGAGAGCTGACGGAAACGACAGGTGGTGGCTCGACCGGCTTTCGGCTGGCATCGAACAGAGCAAGACCGCCGATCAGCATGGCGATCATTGCACCGGCGACGGCCACCCGCCTCAACAGGGCTGTCCGCTGCACATCCTGATCGTCCGCTTCGATCTTCCCGCCCAGCCGCATCCGCGCCACTTGCGCACTCATGCCTCGTCTCCCTCGCCCATGCCACGACTTCTTGCCAACGTACGCACCAGTTCCGCCTCGCCCACCGACATTTCACACTGATCGGCGATGTCTTCGGCACTCAGTCCGCGCGCCGCCAGCGACAGCGCTTCGCTGTACTGCGGCGCCACGGGCGGCAGTTGATTGACGGTTTCGATGCGGCGCCCCACTCCGTCCACGCGGTCTTCGATCAGGTCCATCCGGGTTTCCATCTGCTGCATGAGCGGCGCGAGGCGTCGGTCAAGCAGCGCGTCGAGCATCGACTCGATCTCTTCGGCAGTCGGTGCAGGAGTGGAAGCGGGACCTTCTTCCGGGGGGGCGACGGCCGTCGTGCTGCGTGCGCTCACCATCGACAGGCGGAACAATGCATAGCCCATATAGACAGCGAGTATGACGAGAGCGACCAGCGCCGCTTCCTTCCAGCCGATTGCCGACAGATCGATCAAAGGCATGCTCCGTGAAAACCGCCGACGCGGCAGTCGCGTCGAGGTGGCGTCGCGCTGGCGTCATTGTCGCCACCGTTGGGCGCATTGGCCCGGATAATAAGGCTTTTTGCACAGGTAAGCGCCCATGCTGGCTTCGCTGCTGTTCGCGCTGAAGAAGCTCGTCTCCTTGTTGCTGCTGCCGCCGAACGGTCCGCTGCTGCTGAGTGCAGCCGGTCTGCTGCTCGTGCGACGTCATGCGCGCCTTGGTTACGCTGTGGCCTGGGCTGGTCTGCTGCTGATCGTGGCGCTGAGCACGCCGCTGATTTCCGGCTGGCTCGAACGGTCGACCTATGTCGGCAGCGACGCCGACAGCGACCTCTCGGGCGCCCAGGCAATCGTCATTCTCGGCGGCGGCACCCACTCCAACCTGACGGACTACGGCGGCGAAACGGTCAGCGCGCTGGCGCTGGAACGACTGCGCGCCGGCGCCAGGCTTGCGCGCGAGCGCGGATTGCCGGTGCTGGTGAGCGGTGGCATCGTGTGGGAAGGACGCCCGGAAGCCGAAATGATGAAGGACGCGCTGGCCGAATACGGCGTCACCGTAAGCTGGGTCGAAGCCCGTTCGCGCGACACCGGCGACAACGCGCGTGAATCTGCGCGGCGTCTGGGCGAGGAAGGCATCAACCGCGTCGCGGTCGTCACGCACGCGTTCCACATGCGCCGTTCGATGGAGCAGTTCCGCCGCGCCGGCCTGACGCCGATCGCCGTGCCGACGATCGTCAGACGCGCACCGGATGTCGATGCAACGGACTTCATTCCGAACATGCGCGCTCTGCAGCAATCGGGCTACGCACTGCATGAATGGCTGGGCTGGGCCGCGCTGGCGTTGAGTCGCGGGGAGTGAGGGTGGTTTTGACTGGCGCCGGAAGGCGTCAGAGCTTGGTGCCGCCGCTGACGTCGATCACCTGCCCGGTCGTCCACGCCGCATCGGGACCGGCCAGGAAGGACACCACGCCCGACACGCGCTCCGGTCCGGCGATGCCGGCCAGCGCCTGAATGGACTGCACCGCTTCGGCGCCGCCGTTTTCCAGCAGGCCAGTCGTGAGACGGGTTTCGATGACGCCGGGGGCGACGGCATTCACCGTGATCTGGCGCGAACCGAGCTCGGCTGCCAGATGCAGGGTCAGCACATCGACGAAACCCTTGGTTGCCGAGTACGCAGGCATGCCGGGAAAAGCGGTCCGTGCGACGACGGATGACAGATTGACGATGCGGCCGCCGGCACGCATGCGCGGCAGCACCTTCTGCGTCACGAAGAACACGGAGCGCATGTTCACGGCGGACAACTGGTCGAAGCTGTCGACATCCATGTCGTCGATCGACGCGAACGGTGCAATGCCGGCGTTGTTGACCAGCACGTCGATATGCGGCTCGGACACACCGGCGATCAGGCGTTCGGCACCATCGCGCGCCGACAGGTCAGCCTGCACGAGCGACGCACTGCCTCCGCTCCGCTTGATGAGATCGCACACTGCGCGGGCCTCGGCTTCGCCGTTGCCGTAATGCACGACGACATGGAAACCGTCGCGTGCGAGGCGCGTCGCGATGGCGGCACCGATGCCGCGCGAGGCACCGGTGACGAGTGCGACCTTGCCTGTTGCTGCTGAAGACATCTGATCTCCTCCCTGTTTTGTGTGGGTGCTTCTCATTCGATGAGTCCGGTCTGCGGCGAAGACGCCACGGCCCGGTAGGGGACAGCGTCCATGCGCCCGGCCAGGAAGGCCTGACGTCCGGCGACGACAGCATGGCGCATGGCCGTTGCCATCAGCACCGGATCGCGCGCATGGGCAATTGCGGTATTCATGAGCACGCCGTCGCAGCCGAGTTCCATGGCCACGGCAGCATCCGATGCGGTACCGATGCCGGCATCGACGATGACCGGCACTCCGGCTTCGGCGATGATGATCTTCAGATTCCACGGATTCAGGATGCCCATGCCCGAACCGATCAGGCTGGCCAGCGGCATGATGGCGACACATCCCATGCGCTCGAGCACGCGCGCCTGTATCGGATCGTCCGAACAATAGACCATGACGCGGAAGCCCTCGCTGATCAGCGTCTCGGCAGCACGCAGGGTTTCCGGCATGTTGGGGAACAGCGTCTTCTGATCGCCCAGCACTTCGAGCTTGACCAGATCGTGACCATCGAGCAGTTCGCGCGCCAGACGCAGCGTGCGCACGGCCTCTTCGGCCGTGTAGCAGCCCGCTGAATTCGGCAGCAGGGTATATCGACCGGACGGCAGCACGTCGAGCAGGCCAGGCTCGCCATTGCTGGCGACGAGCGGCGTACGGCGGATCGCCACGGTGACGATGTCGGCTGCGCTGGCATCAAGCGCGCGCGCCGTTTCCGACAGGTCGCGATACTTCCCGGTCCCCACCAGAAGGCGGGAGGCGAAGCGCAGGCCACCGATATCGAGCGGATCGGCCATCCGGGGATCGAGCGGTGCATTCATATCAACCTCCTCCGACGGCAACGACGATCTCGATGCGGTCACCGTCCTTCAGCAATGTGCGATCGACTGCGCTGCGTGGCACGATTTCGCCGTTGCGTTCGATCGCGATGCGGCGCTCGCGCAGCGACTTGCGGTCGAGCAGATCGCCCACCGACACGGCGCCGTCGAGCGGTTCGTCCTGTCCGTTCAGTGTGAGCGTGGGCATGCCGGCTTCAGTCGTGATTTTCATGGGCGGCATGCAGCAGGTCCGCACGGTAGGACGAGCGCACCAGCGGACCAGCCGCCACCTCGCTGAAACCCAGCTCGAGCGCGCGTTCGCGCAGCGCGTCGAAACGCTCGGGCGTGATGTACTCGATCACCGGCAGATGCGCCGGCGACGGCCGCAGGTACTGGCCCAGCGTAAGCAGGTCACAGCCGTGTGCGCGCAGGTCGCGCATCACTGCAACCACTTCCTCTTCGGTTTCGCCCAGTCCGAGCATCAGGCCGGTCTTGGTCGGCACGCCCGGAAATCGCTGGCCGAAGTCGCGGATCAGCCTGAGCGACCCTTCGTAGTTCGCGCCGGGTCTGACCTCGCGGTACAGGCGCGGCACGGTTTCCATGTTGTGGTTGAACACGTCGGGCGGTGCGACCGCCAGCGCATCGAGCGCCACGGCTTCGCGGCCCCGGAAATCGGGCGTGAGCACTTCGATCGTGATCTGCGGCGACAGCGCGCGGATATCCGCCATGCACTGCGCGAAATGCCCGGCGCCCCCGTCGCGCAGGTCATCGCGGTCGACCGAGGTGATGACGACATAGCGCAGCTTCATCGCCGCAACAGTGCGGGCAAGCCGCTCCGGTTCGCCCGCATCGGGGGCCAGCGGGCGGCCATGCGACACATCGCAGAACGGACAGCGACGCGTGCAGATGGCGCCGAGAATCATGAAGGTGGCGGTGCCGCGACCGAAGCACTCACCGATGTTCGGACAGGCAGCCTCTTCGCACACGGTATGCAGCGAATGTTCGCGCAGCACGCCCTGCAGCGCGCGGACAGCCGGCGTGTCCTGATCGCGCCCGCGCAACCATGCGGGTTTGGCCGCCGAGGCCACATCCTCGCGCACCTTGACGGGAATGCGGGCGAGCTTGTCGCGTCCGCGCACACCTTCTCCACTCACTGCAGCACTCATTGCTTGACCCTGAAAGAGACCGCTGCTGCCTGCGCAGCAGCGGTCCGGTACTTCACCGGGCGGTGTTCAGCCCGGCGTTCGACTCCTGCTCAGCCAATGAACTCGGCGATCAGCTTGTTGACCTCGCTGGCCGACTCCATCTGCACCATGTGCCCCTGACCCGGCAGCACCTTGACCTTGGCCGACGGCACTGCCGATGCATGCGCAGCCGGAATGATCTGGTCGTTTTCGCCCCAGATCACCAGCACCGGCTTGCCGCTGGCAGCAGCCACGCCGGCCAGCACTTCAGCCTGACGGCCACCACCGAACAGGCCGGCGCCCAGTTTCGCCAGCGCAGCGTCCACACCTTCGAGACGCTTGTACTTGAGCATGTCGTCGATCAGCTGACGCGTGACCAGCCCCGCATCGGAGAACAGCTGGGCCAGCAGCGGCTTGAGCGCATTGCGCGTGCTGCCGGCGATGAAGCCATCGATGTAGGCGCCATTGATTTCGCTGCCCAGGCCGGCACTGGCGATCAGTGTCAGCGACTTCACCTTCTCCGGCGCACGACGGGTCACCGCAAGCGCCACACCGCCACCCATGGAGTGTCCCGCGAGATGCGCGGAGTCGATGCCGACCGCATCCATGAAGCCGATCACGGCACCGGCCAGATCGTCGAGCGACGCAGCGCCCGTATCCTTGGTCGATGCGCCGTGGCCCGGCAGGTCGAGTGCGTAGACCGCACGGGACGAGGCCAGCGCTTCGTGGTTGAACAGCCAGTTGTTGAAGTCACCGCCGAAGCCATGAATCAGCAACAGCGCGTCACCACCTTCGCCACGCTTGAGATAGCGCAGCTGCTTGCCGCCGACCTGCACGGTCTGCGTCTGCGGACCGGCATCGGCTTCGTCGTCGGACGGCGGCACGAATTCCGCCTGAAAGCGCGTCACCAGATCATCGATGAGTTCTTCCGGCACGTCGGCGTCGGCGATGACGCCGAGCAGCGCGCCGACCGGCAGCACCTCGTCCGGCTGGGCAACCTGCCGGCGCAGCACGCCGCTCACGGCCGACTCGACCGCGCCGGAAATCTTCTCGCTCTCGACTTCGACGATTTCCTCGCCCGGAACGATCTTGTCACCGACATTCTTGAGCCACAGGTTGACCTTTCCTTCCTGCATGGAAAGGCCCCACTTGGGCATGGTGACGGTAAGGATGGACGACATCAGCGATACTCCTTGACGCGCATCACGGCTTCTTCGATGCGTGCCGGACTGGGGATGTAGAGATCTTCGAGCGACGCGGCGAACGGTACCGGCACATGCGGTGCCGTCACCATCTGGATCGGCGCCTTGAGAGCGCCGAACGCTTCCTGCGCGATGAAGCCGGACACGTCCGACGCCATGCTGCAACGCGGATGCGATTCATCGACGATGACCAGACGGCCGGTACGCTCGACGCTTTCGAGAATGGTGTCGAAGTCCATCGGCGACGTGGTGCGCGGGTCGATGATTTCGCACTGCACGCCCTTCTTGCGCAGGCTGGTACCCACATCCTTCGCATAGTTCACCATGCGGCCGAACGCCACAATGGTCACATCGTCGCCTTCCTGCACCACGGCGGCTTCGCCGAACGGAACGATGTAGCTCTCTTCGGGCACATCGCCTTCCATCGTGTAGAGGGCCTTGTGCTCCAGGAAGATGACCGGATCGTTGTCGCGGATGGACTGGATCAGCAGGCCTTTCGCGTCGTACGGATTCGACGGAATCACCACCTTCAGGCCGGGGATGTGCGTGAAGATGTTGTACAGGCACTGCGAGTGCTGGGCCGCTGCGCGGAAGCCGGCGCCGTACATGGCGCGGATGACCACCGGCGTCTTCGCCTTGCCGCCGAACATGTAGCGGAACTTGGCAGCCTGGTTGAATATCTGGTCGAAACACACGCCCATGAAGTCGATGAACATGAGTTCGGCGACCGGACGCAGACCGTTGCAGGCAGCGCCGACGGCTGCACCGATGTAACCCGATTCCGAAATCGGCGTATCGAGCACGCGTCCCGGGTGCTTCGCATACAAGCCCTTGGTGACGCCGAGCACGCCGCCCCAGGCGTCGTCGTCACCGGGTGCGCCGGCACCGCCGGCCACGTCTTCGCCCATGACGATGACGCTCGGGTCGCGCGCCATTTCCTGATCCAGCGCCTCGTTGATGGCTTGCTGGTAAGTGATCTTTCGTGCCATCTGATATTTCTCCTGTCAGCGTTTTGGCGTGGGTTCAGTAAGAGACGTAGACGTCGGCCATCAGGTCTTCCGGCAGCGGCAGCGGATCTGCCTTTGCCTTCACGACGGAGGCGTCGATCATGGTCTTCACTTCGACGTCGATGGCTTCGAGTTCGGCCATCGACAGCTCTCCGCGCGACGTGACGCGGCGTGCAAACTGCATGAGGCAATCCTTGGTTTCGCGCAGCTTCTGCACTTCGCCCGGCGCACGGTAGGTTTGCTGATCGCCTTCGAAGTGGCCGTAGTAGCGCGACAGCTTGACTTCGAGCAGCGTCGGACCGCCGCCTTCGCGGGCACGCTTGATCGCCTCGCCGGCCGCTTCATGCACCGCGAAGAAATCGAAACCATCGGTGATGACGCCCGGCATGCCGAAGGCGGATGCACGGTCTGCGATGTTTTCGCAGGCCACCGAGAAATTGCTCGAGGTCGCTTCCGCGTAACCGTTGTTCTCGCCGACGAAGATCACCGGGAGCTTCCACACCGCCGCGAGGTTCATCGCCTCGAAGATCGTGCCCTGATTGGACGCGCCGTCACCGAAGAAGCAGACACCGACGTTGTTGCTGCCGCGCAGCTTGGACGCCAGAGCGGTGCCGCAGATCAGCGGGCCGCCGCCGCCGACGATGCCGTTGGCGCCGAGCATTCCGACCTCGAGGTCGGCGATGTGCATGGAGCCGCCCTTGCCCTTGCAGGTACCGGTGCGCTTGCCCCAGATCTCCGCCATCATGCCGACGGGATCGACACCCTTGGCGATGCAGTGGCCGTGGCCGCGGTGCGTACTGGCGATGTAATCGTCGCGGTTCAGATGCATGCAGATACCGGTCGCCGACGCCTCTTCACCTGCGTACAGATGAACGAAGCCGGGGATTTCGCCGGTGGCGAAATCGACGTGGACGCGCTCCTCGAACTCGCGGATGGTGCGCATGGTCCGGTAAGCCTGCAGAAGGCTTTCCCTGGTCAAAGGACTGCTCATGGGTGCTCCTCGTTGTATATGGACGGAAATGCCCGCTGTTCTCCAGCAGCTGCGGGCGGGTGGCTGAACGACCCTGGACGGGAGGCGGAACCGGCGGCACACGTCGGCGCCGTCTCCGCGGAGATCTTGGAAGCCTGGCGGAAGTACTTCATGCGCCGGCTCCGATGTAGTGGCGCAGCAGCCTGTGCTGCGCCGCGTGCTGCATGACGGCGGCGACGTCGATGGTCAGCGGGCCATGCGGATCGAGCTCGATGTCGACGCGTTGTCCGCGGTCGAATTCGATCTCGCGCTCGCCGTCGAGCGCGATCGTTCCACTGCGTGATTCGAGCGTGACGCACTGCCCCAGCGGCAGTCGGGCGTACTCGCGGATGCCGACATCGCTCACCAGACCCGGCGCGATCGGAACCAGCACGCGCTGCGGCGTATCGACCAGACCGCAGCACTGCACGTGCAGTCCGTGCGGCGCATCGCGTGCCACCGGTTCGAGCAGGCCGGCGATGGCGGACAGGCCGATCGCGTCGGCACCGGCGAAAGTCACGAATAGATCTTCGACCAGCGAGCTGTCCCACACGGCACGCGATCCGACGTAGTTGTGGCCGGTGACGCACACATCGACCAGCGCCATGTCCTCATGGCCGTCGCAGCGGACGCGGAGCACCTTGTTGCTGCGGCTGACCGCGTGCAGCGGCACGGCGCCACAGGCCACCAGACCGGCCGCCAGGCCGGCGACGGTTGCTTCGCGCATCTCCGGGAATGCATTGTTGGTGCCGGTCGACAAGGCGATCAGGGGAACCCGGCCGCTCCGGGCCGCCACCGCGCGATGCGTACCGTCGCCGCCGAGCACGATGATCGCGCCGGCACCCGCCTGAACCATGAGTTCGGTGGCGCGCATCGTGTCGGCCGCCGAACTGCTGACCGGCATGTCGATGAAGCGCGGATGCAAGCCCGTCCGCACGGCGCTCGACTCACCGAGTGCCCTGAAGACCTGGCCGCTGATGCCGCCCGAGTCCGGCATGATCAGCACGTCGCGCACACCCGCTGCATCCAGCCCGGCAACGGCACGGACGATCATGCTGGCCTTCTCGGCGTTCGGAAACACCGATGCACGTGACGTCAGCCGGCGGATGTCCCTGCCCGATGCCGGATTGGCAATGATTCCAACGGTGCCTGGCAGGGATGAACTGGACGACACGACGATGCGACTCCGCAATGGTGAATGAACACTGTCATTGCATCTGTCGTGCCAGCAGGCCTGAGCCGGTGGTCAGACCAGCGGCAAGCGGATGATTATTAAGGTGCTCTTCCGATGCAGCGCCGAAAGACGACGGATCCGCATTTCGCATGACTTCGTGGATGAGACGCTGCGACGCCGGCCCGATGAGACATCTGTCTCATTTTTCGGAGACATTCGTCGCGTTGATTTAAGGCATGTCTAGGCATACCCTCACTGCACAAAGGGAGTCCGTCCCGGCGCCACATCAGGCCTCGGAGCGGTGTTCACCATAAAGAGAAGTCGATAAAGTCGTTGGAGGAGAGAACAATGGGACAGGCACGGGAATTCACGGATCATGTCGGGCGGGTGCTCAACGTCATCGAAGGGCGTTCGCAGCCGAGAGCATTCCATCCAGAGCACGAGCGGCTCAAGCAGTCGTGGCAGCGATCGCTCAACAAGCATTCGATAGACCCGGGTCGCGCCAGCAGCCCGAAGGTGGTGACCGCCTACGAATTGCGCGAACACAGGGACCGCCTCGAGACCTTCATGCGTATCGCCCGGGAAGGTGTCGAGCGTCTTCATCACGAGGTGCTGCCAGCCGACTACTGCGTGCTGCTGACCGACGCCCAGGGCGTGACGGTCGATTTCCGCACCGTGCCGCATCTCGAACAGGAACTGAAGGATGAAGGCTTCCGCAACGGCACCTGCTGGGCGGAAGAACACGAAGGAACCTGCGGCGTCGGTACCAGCCTGATCGATCTTCAGCCGACGCTGGTGCATCGGTCGGAGCACTTCCGCGCGCACAACATCAGCTTCACCTGCAGCTCGGTACCGATTCTCGGCCTCGAAGATGAGCCGATCGCCGTGCTCGACGCCTCCGCCCTGTATTCACCGGAACGGCGCGAAAGCCAGCTTCTGGTCTATCGCATGGTGCTGGACAAGGCGCGCATGATCGAGGACGCCTACGCGCACTACAGCCTGCGCAATCACTGGATACTGCAACTCGGCCCGATCGCCGAATTTCTGCCGGTCGAAACCGACTACCTGATCGCCTTCGACGACAGCGGCCGCATCGTCGGCGGCAACCGCCGTGCCCGCAACGAACTGATCTCCCACAACGGGCGACGCGCCGAGTTCCTGCACGAACTGTTCGAATGCACGGCCAACGGCATCATGGCCGCTGCGCATGCCAGCCCCGGCGCGCCCTTCCCGCTGCGCATGTTCGCCACCGGCCGGCGTCTGTTCGCCGTGCTGCGCGCCCCGCACGCACGCACCCTTCCGCAGATCGCCAGCAAGCCCGTCGCACAGGCCGAAGACCTGAGCGCGCCGCGCGGCTTCCGTCATCTCGCGCTGGGCGACACGCGTGTCAAATCGAATGTCGCGTGCGCCGTCAGGGTGGCCAACCGCGACATCCCCGTCATGCTGCTCGGCGAAACCGGCACCGGCAAGGAAGCCTTCGCACGCGGCATACACGACTACAGTGATCGTGCGAAGCAGCCTTTCGTTGCACTCAACTGCGCAGCCATTCCCGAGAGCCTGATCGAAAGCGAACTGTTCGGCTATCGCGACGGCGCCTTCACGGGCGCACGCAACAAGGGCTCGAAAGGCAAGATCCTGCAGTCGGATGGCGGCACGCTCTTCCTCGATGAAATCGGCGACATGCCGCTGTCGCTGCAGAGCCGGTTGCTGCGCGTGCTCGCCGAAGGCGAAGTGGTTCCGCTGGGTGCGGAACAGCCCACACCGGTGAAGCTTCACGTGATCTGCGCCACCCACCAGGACCTGCCGGAGCTGGTGCGCGAAGGCCGTTTCCGCGAAGACCTGTTCTACCGCCTCAATGGCGCTTCATTCACGTTGCCGCCCCTGCGCGAGCGCGAAGACAGGCGCGAGCTGCTCGAGCAGGTGCTGCTCGAGGAATGCACGGCCATGGAGCGCGAAGGTCTGGTCATCGAATCCGACACGATGGACATCCTGCTTGCGTACAACTGGCCGGGAAACATCCGCCAGCTGCGCCATGCGATCCGATACGCCTGCGCCATCGCGGAAGGGCCGCAGGTGTGCATCGAACACTTTCCGCATGAACTGCGCGGCGGCAACAAGCCGGTACGCGCGAGCCTTCCGCCGGTGGCCCAGATCCAGCCGCTTCCCGCTGCGGCAACACGACGGGTGGCCGTACCGGACCCGTGCGAAGCGGACGATGGCGAACCCCTGAGCGAAGTCTGCCTGCAGCTGCGCCAGAAAATGCTGGAGGCGCTGCGCCGCAACCACTGGAAGGTGACCGAAACGGCACGCCAGCTCGGCATGTCGCGCGCCACCTTCTATCGCAAGATGTCCCGCCTGCGCATCGTGGCGCCGAACTACCTCGACGGTGGCGACGAAATGCAACAGCAGGGACGACAGCAGGGCTGATGTCGTCGGGCGGGTTCAGTCCTGCCCCGTGCCTGCAACATCGGCGCACGGCAGCGGATTGATGCCCGCGCGCCGGTGCGGGCGTGCCCGTACCCTGCTGTCAGGCGTTCTTACTGGGTGCCGAGGAATTTGAGGTAGGCCACCAGTTCCCATATCTGATCCGACGAGAAGGCCTCTCCCCAGGGCGGCATGATGTCGGACGTCCGCCTGCCGTAAAAGATGGTCTTGTATGCCTCTTCGTCGGGCAGGTCGGTACGGCCCTTGAAGTCCGGGGTGCGGCCGCCGACGCCTTCGGAGCCATGGCAGTACCCGGCACAGGTCTTGTTGAAGCGCTTCTTGCCGGCTGCAATGCGTGCCGGATCGGTCAGGTCGAACGAAGGCGGCGCGGCGATCACCCGGGCGTCCGGAGGGCTGGCTGCCGACATGGGAGACAGCGCAGCAGCCGACAGGCCGATCGCGGCAATCACCATCGTCCTCCACAGCCGCACAGGGGCTGCGCTTTTCATCATCTTTTCTGTCATGGCGGTGCGTCCTCTACGAAGTTCGGGATAGTTCGTCACAGTGCAAGTTTGAACGAAAAAAGACAGGGGTCAGCATCAGCGACCGCCTGTCAATGAGGAGACATGACCCTCCACCGCGGGAGCCGCGCGGCGGAGGGGGTACGACTTGCTTACTCCAGCGTGAAGCCGATCAGTGCTGCGCCACCCGGCAGATCCTTCATCTGCGGGAAGGCACCGGACAGGAAGCCCGGTGAGTGGGAACCCAGGCCGGTCGGCACCACGATGTACTGCTTGCCCTTGACCGAATAGCTGATCGGGCCGCCACGCAGGCCGGAGCCGGAACTGAACTTCCACAGCTCCTTGCCGTCCTCGGCGTCATAGGCGAACACATTGCCTTCCATGTCGCCGGTGAACACCAGGCCACCGGCCGTGGTGAGCACGCTGGACAGTGGCGGCATGTCGTAGCGGATGGTCCACTTGCGCTTGCCGGTCAGCGGATCGCGCGCATCCAGACGACCATGCGGCTTGCTGTTGGGCGGCGACACCAGCTTGATCGACTCGATGCCCAGCGACAGCGCCGAGACGGCCTTCAGGTTGTCGGGGTCATCCTTGCCGGCCACGACTTCGTTGCACACTTCCATCGCGTGCGAGTACCACAGGCCGGTGCCCGGATTGTAGGCACCGTGGTTCCAGCTGCGCGCGCCGAGCAGGTTCGGGCAGAAGGTCTTCACCTTGTCGACTTCCGGATAGACCGGATCGATCAGCGCGCCGGTCTTCGGATCGATACCCTTGACCCAGTTCACGTTCTCGGCGAACTGCCACACGTTTTCGAGCTTGCCGTCCTTCTTGTCCATGACGAACACGAAGCCGCCCTTGTTCAGGTGCACGATGACGTCCTTGCCGTCCTTCTGCACGATCAACGCTTCGTATGCCGCATCGTAGTCCCACGAATCGTTCGGGACCTCCTGGCGATGCCACTTCAGCTTGCCGGTCTTCGGATCGAGTGCGAGCAGCGTGGCCGTGTAGAGGTTGTCGCCCTTGCGGTCGTAGTTGTAATAGTCCGGCGCGGCGTTCGACGTACCGATGAAGATGGTGTCGCTCTTCGCGTCATAGGTACCCGGCATCCACGCGCTGCCGCCACCGACCTTGCCGCTTTCGCCCGGCCAGCTCTTCGGGTCATTCTTGATCACGTCGAAGGTCCAGGCAGGCTTGCCGGTGTCGGCGTTGACCGAGTAGATCTTGCCCGAGATGGGCTGATCGCCGCCCGTGGTGCCGCCGAACAGGATGTTGCCGGCGAGCTGCGGCGGTGCGGAGAACAGCGCGCCGTACTGGGTCTTGGGGTTGGTCAGCTGCGTGGACCACAGTTCCTTGCCGGTCTTCTGGTCGAGCGCGATGAAACGTCCATCCAGCGTGCCCAGATAGACCTTGCCCCGACCCACCGTCACGCCGCGGCTGGCCGCACCGTAGAACACCTGCTCGACGATCTTGTCGAGCTTCGGTGCGTAGTTCCACATCGTCTTGCCGGTCGCCGCGTCGACGGCCCACACATTGTTGTTGGCCGACACGTAATACAGCACGCCATTGATGGCGATCGGCGTTGCCTGCAGGCCGTGCGTGATGTTGCCCGGCTGGTGGATCCACGCAACCTTGAGCTTCTTCACGTTCTCGCGCGTGATCTGGTTCAGCGGACTGAAGCGCCAGGCATTGCTGGTGCGGTGATATTCCGGCCAGTTGTTCGGATCTTCAAAACCTGCCTTGGCCGAATCCGCCATTGCCGGGGCAGCCAGGAAGACCGAAAGGACGGCACCGGCGACCAGCGACTGTACCGGCCCTGTTCCGAAATGCGTGTTGCTCGACTTTTTCATCATCAACTCTCCAGATGCACGTTTGGGTTGAGCGGCAATGTCAGCTCGCCACTCGAGTTTCGCGTTGCTGCACGGGCGCCTTTTCAGGCCCCCGTGCAGTTCAGGTCAGATCGCAGATCGAACCGGGTCAGAAGTTGAAATTCAGACCGACGTTGAGCAGCGTGCTCTTCTCGCCGGCAGTCACGCCCGCGGCGACGACGCTGGTTCTGAGGGTTGCACCGGCATCCGCATCAGCGTAGGCGAGCTGCACGTACAGCGTCGTATCCGGGCGCCACTGGTAATCATTGCTGATCACGAGCGTCTTCGTTTCGTCGGTCTTGTTCGCGTCATCCTTGTTGATGTAGTAGGCGACGGTAGCCGAATTCTTGGCGTGCCACTTCCAGTCCATGCCGAGGCCGAGGCCATCGATGTCGGCCTGTTCAGCACCGGTACGCGTATCGTTCTTTGCGTTCATCCAGTTGGTCTTGAAGGCAAAATCACCGAAAGGTACGGCAAAGCCGAAGCTCACGTGCTCGATGTTGTCCTTGCCCGTCACCTGATCGCGCATGGCCTGATACGACGCCGACAGCACGACCGGACCGTTGTAGGTCGCGCCAATCGCATAGGCGTTGTTCTTCTTCATCGATCCCGGCTGTTCACCAAACGCGTAAAGCACACCGAAGTTGACCGGCCCCAGGGTGTGGCGGTACTGCACGGCATTGCTGAAGAAAATGCCGACGTCGTTGTTGGTATTGCGGTCCGCACCGGGAGCACCGGCGGTCGTGAACAGCTGACCATACGCCCAGCCGTACAGATTCGAGAACTGTTCCTTGAACGCACGCGGCTCGGTGCCGATATGCGCCAGCAGCGCCGGACCGTACTGGCGGCCGAAGGTCAGGCTGCCCCAGTCACCGCGCACACCCAGATTGGCCTGACGACGGAAGAGAGGCGTGCCAGCCGGGCGGGTGTTTGCAGCGTCACCCGTACCGTGAAGGAAGCCGTCATCGGTATCGAAGTGCGACTCGAGATTGAAGAAGGCAGTCAGGTTGGGTTCGAGTTCGCGCTCGCCCTTGAAGCCGATCACCGTCTGACGCAGACCACTGGTTTCCATCGAAGTGCTGCTGTCATCCGCGTTGGCCTTGCTGTTGTAAAGCATGCCAACGTCGATGATGCCGAACATGGACAGCTTGGTGCCACCCATTTCGCCGATCACGATGTCGGCCACTGCAGTGCCAGGCGCAACCGAAAGCATCAGCACGGCGAGCGCGCCAGCGGTGAGCTTGCAGGTACCGTGCGCGGCTTTCCTGCCGAGCGAGCCACGAATTTCGTTTGTCATACTCCCCTCCGATTGTGGATATGAATTCCAAGGTTCAACGCGATGCATGTCGTCCACGCACCTCCGTCGAAAACTGAATACGCACCATTCATGCCAGCAGGGAAATCCCCCCGAACACCGCGAGAATCCGTGGAGATGAGATTTTTCGAGAGAGATATGCGACAGGTGTCCTACTGAGACGAAGCGTTGTTGCGACAGCTGTCTCGCGACAGCGGACACGACTCCGCGGTGTGATACACACGGGCAGGGATGCGACCCGCCAGCTGCTGGCGAAGGGGAATGCACAGCCGTCCCACCTGTTCGATCGCGGGTCAGGCGGCTACCGACACGCGACACCCGATGCGGAGCGAGCGCCCTGAGCACGGGAGCGGGAGTGCGCAAGGCAGGACAGCACGAAGACAGGCCTTTCGTGGCCTGGAACTTGCGTCTTCCTGCGGACGCACGGCGCCCGAAGGCCCCGAACGACATTTCAGCAAGTCAGCCTTTAAGCCATTCGCCGAACAGTCATCAGCAAGAACAGGAGCTCCAATGAACGCCAAAGACCCGCTTGCCCGGGAATCCTTCCTCGCCTCGCAGGCGCACGTCGATTCGGCGGCCATCGCACCGCTGCCCAATTCGCGCAAGGTCTACATCGAAGGCTCGCGCCCGGACATCCGCGTGCCCATGCGCGAGATTTCCCAGTCCGACACCCCCGCCTCCTTCGGCGCCGAGAAGAATCCGCCGGTCTATGTCTATGACTGCTCCGGTCCCTACTCCGACCCTGCCGCCTCCATCGACATCCGCTCCGGCCTGCCCGGCGTGCGCTCGGGCTGGATTGCCGAGCGCGGCGACACCGAACAGCTCTCCGGCCTCTCGTCCGCCTTCGGCACCGAACGCGCCCTTGATGCCGCCACCGCCCACCTGCGCTTCCCCGGACTGCACCGTGCGCCGCGCCGTGCCATCGCCGGTGCCAATGTTTCGCAGATGCACTACGCCCGGCGTGGAATCATCACGCCCGAGATGGAATACATCGCCATCCGCGAGAACCTGCAGCGGCGCCAGTACATCGAGTCACTCAAAGCCTCCGGCCCGACCGGTGCGAAGATGGCCGCACTCCTCGGCCGCCAGCATCCGGGCCAGAGCTTCGGCGCCGCGATCCCTGCCGAAATCACGCCCGAGTTCGTGCGCGATGAAGTCGCCCGCGGGCGCGCCATCATCCCGGCCAACATCAATCACCCGGAGAGCGAGCCGATGATCATCGGCCGCAACTTCCTCGTGAAGATCAACGCCAACATCGGCAACTCGGCACTGGGTTCGTCCATCGGCGAGGAGGTCGACAAGATGACCTGGGCCATCCGCTGGGGCGGCGACACGGTGATGGACCTCTCGACCGGCAAGCACATCCACGAAACCCGCGAGTGGATCATCCGCAATTCCCCGGTGCCGATCGGCACCGTGCCCATCTACCAGGCGCTGGAGAAGGTCGACGGCAAGGCCGAAGAGCTCACCTGGGAAATGTTCCGCGACACGCTGATCGAGCAGGCCGAACAGGGGGTGGACTACTTCACCATCCACGCCGGCGTGCGCCTGCCCTACATCCCGATGACCGCCAGCCGCATGACCGGCATCGTCAGCCGCGGCGGCTCGATCATGGCCAAGTGGTGTCTGGCGCACCACAAGGAGAGCTTCCTCTACACGCACTTCGAAGAGATCTGCGAAATCATGAAGGCCTACGACGTGTCCTTCAGCCTCGGTGACGGGCTGCGTCCGGGCAGCATCTTTGACGCCAACGACGAGGCCCAGCTGGCTGAACTGAAGACGCTGGGCGAGCTCACGCAGGTCGCCTGGCAGCACGACGTGCAGGTGATGATCGAAGGCCCGGGCCACGTGCCGATGCAGCTCATCAAGGAGAACATGGACCTGCAGCTGGACTGGTGCGACGAGGCGCCCTTCTACACGCTGG
>JAGNYW010000014.1:63199-67983 GCA_017984755.1 Methyloversatilis sp. | reverse complement strand
CTACAAAAACATCATGTGATTTTCGGGGGTGGCTTCGTGCCAGATCGCGTTGCCGAACCCCGCGACACCGTCTGAACATCGCTCGACCTGCAGGAGCGATCCATTGATCTCGAACACGGACTCCGAACACGTGCACAAGAGCCGCGTTTGCACCCACTCGATGACGGGAGCAGGGTGCCGGAGCGCCCCCGTCTCACCCCAGCCCCGCCTCCAGCGATTCGTCCAGCGTTCCCGCAGCGCCTCCTATAAAAACGGCGCATCGTTCGCGAAACCGTCATGGCATCAAACGGCGCCGTCGAACCCGCGACACCGCTTCAATGACGCTCGAATGCAGGAGCGATCCATTGATCACGAACACGGACTTCGAGCACGTGCGCAAGAGCGGAGTTTGTACCCACTCGATACCGGCAACAGGGCGCCGGGGCGCCCCGTCTCACCCCAGCCCTGCCTCCAGCGATTCGTCCAGCGTGCCTGCGGCGCCTGCGCACGCGGCATGGGCGAGGCCTTCGCACTGGCTGAGCACGTGGTCGGCGTAGAAGCGGGTGCTGGCGAGCTTGGCGCGGTAGAAGTCGGGTTCGTCGCTGCCGGCGGCGAGGCGCTGGTGGGCGAGGAGGGCGGCGCGGGCCATCTGCCAGCCGCCGGCGACGCGGCCGAACAGGCCGAGCAGCGGTACGGCGCCGGCCAGCACGGCGCGCGGGTCGCTGCGCCAGTGTGCGACGACGAATCCGACGCCGCGCTCGAGCGCGCCGACGGACTGGCGCAGCGCGGTGGCGATGACCTGCAGTGTAGCGTCGCCGGTGGCGTCGAGCGCGTCGGCCTGGGCGCGCATGTCGGCGATCACGGCGCGTGCAGTGGCGCCGCCGTCGCGCGCGATCTTGCGGCCGACCAGGTCGTTGGCCTGGATGCCGGTGGTGCCTTCGTAGATGGTGGTGATGCGTGCGTCGCGCAGGTACTGGGCGGCGCCGGTTTCCTCAACGTAGCCCATGCCGCCGTGCACCTGCACGCCGAGCGAGGCGATGTCGATGGCGGTTTCGGTGCTCCAGCCCTTGACCAGCGGAATCATCAGTTCGACGAAGGCCTCGGCGCGGCTGCGTTCGTCGGGGTCGGGGTGGTGTTCGGCGTGATCGACCGCGGCGGCGGTGACGGCCGCCAATGCGCGCATCGCTTCGACCTGCGACTTCATCAGCATGAGCATGCGGCGCACGTCGGGGTGGCGGATGATGGCCACGCGTTCGCCGCCCTTCACACCGGCTTCGGTGCCCTGCACGCGTTCGCGTGCGTAGCCCATGGCCTGCTGCAGCGCGCGTTCGGCGACGGCGATGCCCTGCAGGCCGACCGCGTAGCGCGCGGCATTCATCATGATGAACATGTACTCGATGCCGCGGTTCTCTTCGCCGCACAGCCAGCCGATGGCGCCGCCGGCGTCGCCGTAGGCCATGACGCAGGTCGGGCTGGCGTGGATGCCGAGCTTGTGTTCGAGCGACACGCAGCGCAGGTCGTTGCGCGCGCCCGGAGTGCCGTCGGCCTCCGGGATGAACTTGGGCACGATGAACAGCGAAATGCCCTTCACGCCTTCGGGCGCGCCGGGCGTGCGGGCGAGCACCAGGTGCACGATGTTGTCGGCCAGGTCGTGGTCGCCGAAGGTGATGTAGATCTTCTGGCCGAACACGCGGTAGCTGCCGTCGGGCTGCGGTTCGGCGCGGCTGCGCACGGCGGCGAGGTCGGAGCCGGCCTGCGGCTCGGTCAGATTCATGGTGCCCGTCCATTCGCCGCTCACCATGCGGTCGAGGTAGAGGGTCTTCTGGGCGTCTGAGCCGCACAGCGAAAGTGCTTCGATGGCGCCCGAGGTGAGCAGCGGACACAGCGAAAACGCCATGTTGGCGCTCATCACCATCTCCTGGATCATCGCCACGACCAGATGCGGCATGCCGGCGCCACCGTGGGCCGGGTCGCAGCCCATGCCGTTCCAGCCGTTGTCGGCGTACTGCCGGTAGGCGTCGCGGAAACCGTCCGGCGTCGTCACGCGGCCGTCTTCGGTGAGCCTCGAGCCCATGCGGTCGCCCGGCCAGTTCAGCGGCGCCAGCACCTCGCCGGTGAAGCGCGCGGCTTCTTCGAGTACGGCGTCGACGACGTCGGCGCTGGCTTCTTCCAGCCCGGGCAGCGCGCTCACGGCGTCGAGCCCGGCGAGCTCGAGTGCGAAGCGCATGTCGCGCAGGGGGGCGATGTAGTCACTCATGGCGGTCTCCTCCGCCGGCGCGGGTGGCCGGGCTGTCGTTCTTCTGGATGCGTGGTGGCGGTGCCTGCGCTGCTCAGCCCAGCTCGGCGATCAGCTTCGGCACGACTTCGAACAGGTCGCCGACCAGGCCGTAGTCGGCGACCTGGAAGATGGGCGCGTCGGCATCCTTGTTGATGGCGACGATCACTTTCGATTCCTTCATGCCGGCCAGGTGCTGGATGGCGCCCGACAGACCGATCGCGATGTACAGGTCGGGCGCGACGATCTTGCCGGTCTGGCCGACCTGATAGTCGTTCGGCGCGTAGCCCGAATCGACCGCGGCGCGGCTGGCGCCGAGCGCGGCGCCGAGCTTGTCGGCCAGCGGTTCGAGCACGGCGTGGTAGTGCTCGGCGCTGCCGAGGCCGCGACCGCCGGACACCACGACCCGGGCAGCGCCCAGTTCGGGGCGCGCCGACTGCGACAGTTCCTGCGACACGAAGCCCGACAGGCCGCACGGGGCAGGCGGCTGGACGCTGTCGACCGCGGCACTGCCGCCGGTCGCGCCCGCCGGGTCGAAGGCGGTTGCGCGCACGGTGATCACCTTGACCGCGTCGCGGCTCTGCACGGTGGCCAGCGCGTTGCCGGCGTAGATCGGGCGCACGAAGGTGTCGGCCGATTCGACAGCGACGATGTCGGACACCTGCGCCACATCGAGCAGTGCCGCAACGCGCGGCATGAAGTTCTTGCCGAAGCTGCTGGCAGGCGCCATCAGGTGCGTGTAACCGGCGGCGAGCGACAGCACCAGCGCGGCGACGTCTTCGGCCAGCGCATGTTCGAACTGCGGCGCGTCGGCGCTCAGCACCTTCGTGACACCGCTGACCTGCGCCGCTGCGGCGACGGCCGCGGCGCAGGCGTGACCGGCGACCAGCACGGTGATGGCGCCGCCGACCCGGGCTGCGGCGGTGATCGTGTTCAGCGTGGCCGGGCGCAGCGACGCGTTGTCGTGCTCGGCAATGACCAGAATGTTCATGTTCGATTCCTCAGCGCAGGACTTTGGCTTCGTTGCGAAGCTTCGCCACGAGTTCGGCCACATCGGCCACCTTCACCCCGGATTGCCGCTTAGCCGGCTCGCTCACGCGCAGCGTGGTCAGGCGCGGCGTCACGTCGACGTCGAGCTCGGCCGGCGTCAGCGTGTCGAGCGGTTTCTTCTTCGCTTTCATGATGTTGGGCAGGCTGGCGTAGCGCGGCTCGTTCAGGCGCAGGTCGGTGCTGATGAGCGCCGGCAGTGCGACGCTGATCGTTTCGAGGCCGCCGTCGATTTCGCGCGTGACGACTGCGCGCCCGTCGGTCACCTGCACCTTCGATGCAAACGTGGCCTGACCCCAGCCGAGCAGCGCGGCCAGCATCTGGCCGGTCTGGTTCGCGTCGTCGTCGATGGCCTGCTTGCCGCAGATGACGAGCTGCGGCTGCTCGCGCTTCGCCACGGCGGCCAGCAGCCTGGCCACGGCCAGCGGCTGCAGTTCGACCTCGGTGCTGACCAGCACGGCACGGTCGGCGCCGATGGCCATCGCCGCGCGCAGGGTGTCCTGACACGACGCGCCGCCGCACGACACCGCGATGACTTCGGTCGCCACACCGGCTTCGCGCAGGCGCACGGCTTCTTCCACCGCGATTTCGTCGAACGGGTTCATCGACATCTTCACGTTGGCCGTTTCGACGCCGCTGCCGTCGGCCGCCACGCGGATCTTCACGTTGTAATCGATCACCCGCTTGACCGGAACCAGTACTTTCATCGTTCGCGCCTCCTGCGCCGAGCCGCTGTCGCGGCGTGTAATACATCCACTGCTGCGTGATCCATACGGATGCGTATGTTCATTGCCGTACGGTACCGTATGCGCTTGCGGGTGGTCAATACCCGAAACGGAATACATATATATATGCAAGACACCGCCGACGACCCTTCGCCTGACCCGCTTTCCGGCGATGTTTCGGGTGCCGCCACGCCCGCGCGCCCGCAGACCGACCGCGAAACCTGGCTGCGCGCCGCGACGCAGACGATAGCCGACAGCGGCGTCGATGGCGTGAAGGTGGAAACGCTGGCGCGCCAGCTCGGGGTGACCAAGGGCAGTTTCTACTGGCACTTCAAGGACCGGCGCGCACTGCTCGATGCAGTGCTCGAGCACTGGCGGCAGGGCCGCGTCGACGACATCGTGCAGCGCACGCAATGTGCGCCCGGCGACGAGATCGCGCAACTGCATCACGTGATCGACACCTACAGCCTTGCGCGCAACCGGCGCGGCATGCGCATCGAACTGGCGATCCGCGACTGGGCGCGCCACGACGCGGCGGCGCGGGCGGTGATCGATGCGGTCGACACGCTGCGTCTCGAATGCGCCTCGGCCCTGTTTCTGGCCGCCGGCCGCACCCCGGATGAAGCCGCCAGCCGCAGTCTGCTGCTGTACGCCTATGTGTTCGGCCTGGGCATGATGGACGGCGACCGCGAAGCGCCGCGTCCGGCCGCGTCGCGCGCCTACATTTCGAGCCTGATCACGGGTGGGTGAGCGAACGA
>JAGNYW010000014.1:13073-63099 GCA_017984755.1 Methyloversatilis sp. | reverse complement strand
GGCGAACGAATGCGCAAATGAGCGTTTGCGCACCCAAGTGCGTACTGATTCGCGTCACTGTCATGGCTTGCAGCGGATAATTGCCGCGCTGCGGGATGACACCCCGGCAACGCTCCGGCGACACCCCCGATTACGCCAATGACGCCCCGACGACGCGACGCCACGCGGTCCGATGGGTATGTGAATCACGAGAGAGGAAAAAACCGATGTCCTTCCCGGCACCCGAAATATTCAAGGCCTACGACATTCGCGGCATCGTCGACAAGACGCTGACCGCCGAGGCGGTTCGCGCCATCGGCCACGCGCTCGGCTCGGAAGCCGTCAAGCGCGGCCAGCGCACCATCGCGGTCGGCCGCGACGGACGCCTGTCGGGCCCTGAACTGGCCGGTGCGCTGGCGCAGGGCATCAATGCGGCGGGTGTCGACGTGGTCGACATCGGCTGCGTACCGACGCCGCTGTCCTACTTCGCGGCCTTCGATCTCGGTACCGACAGCGCGGTCAGCGTGACCGGCAGCCACAATCCGCCCGACTACAACGGCCTGAAGATGGTGCTCGGCGGGCAGACGCTGTACGGCGACATGATCCAGGACCTGCGCCGCCGCATCATCGAGAACGATCTGGTGCACGGCCAGGGCACGACGCGCCACGCCGATGTGCGCGACGCCTACATCACCCGCGTCACGTCCGACGTGAAGCTCAAGCGACCGATGAAGATCGTCATCGACTGCGGCAACGGCGTGGCCGGCGACATCGGGCCGAAGCTGTTCGAAGCCATGGGCTGCCAGGTGACACCGCTGTTCTGCGAGGTGGACGGTCACTTCCCGAACCACCATCCGGACCCGTCGAAGCCGGAAAACCTGGAAGACCTGATCCGCGTGCTGGCCGCGGGTGATGCCGAAATCGGCCTCGCCTTCGACGGCGACGGCGACCGTCTGGGCGTGGTGACGCGCGACGGCGAAATCATCTATCCGGACCGTCAGCTCATGCTGTTCGCCGCCGACGTGCTGTCGCGCCAGCCCGGCGCACAGATCGTCTACGACGTGAAATGCACGCGCCTGCTCGCACCCTGGGTGCGCGAACACGGCGGCGAGCCGGTCATGTGGAATACCGGCCATGCGCTGATCAAGGCCAAGCTCAAGCAGAGCGGCGCCGCACTGGCCGGCGAGATGAGCGGCCACATGTTCTTCAAGGAGCGCTGGTTCGGCTTCGACGACGGCCTCTACGCCGCCGCCCGCCTGCTGGAAATCCTGTCCGCCGCGCCGGACGGCAACGCCGTGCTGAAGGCGCTTCCGACCGCGATTTCGACGCCGGAACTCAATCTCAAGATGAACGAGGGTGAGCCGCATGCGCTGATTGCCGACATGCAGCAGTCGGCAGTGTTCGACGGCGCGCGCGAAATCATCAAGATCGATGGCCTGCGCGTGGAATACGCCGACGGCTTCGGCCTGATGCGCGCCTCGAACACCACGCCGGTGGTCGTGCTGCGCTTCGAAGCCGACACCGACGCCGCGCTCGCCCGCATCCAGAACGACTTCCGCGACGTGCTGCTGCGCGCGAGACCGGAACTGAAACTGCCGTTCTGATCCGGGTCACGACCGCTGCGCGCGAGCGTGGCTGCATCATCCGACGCCACGTCGTTCGCGAGACCGATGTGGCGTTCTTGTCAGAGCGACCCCCACGGCTGGCTCTGCATGATCAGCCGGCGTCGCGGACGCCGGGCGATACTCGCTGGAACCGCCGCTCCGCCGATTGATCCCGGACGACCGCGACGGCTATGCTCGAGGCTGACGGGGGGCTCATGGACAGACGAACATTTCTTGCGTGCGCGGGGGCAGTGCCGTTCGTGCGGGCGGGCAGGGCACAGGCGGATGCGGGGCGATTGCTGGTGGTGATCGATCTGCTGGGCGGCAATGACGGTCTGGGCGCAGTCATGCCCTGGGCGGATCCGCTGTATTACCGCCTTCGGCCGACCATTGCGCCGGACCGTCGTACTGCATTGCCGCTGGACGAGGCCACGGCGCTGCATCCGTCGCTGCGCGCGGTGCTGCCGCTCTGGCAGGCGGGCGAACTGGCGGTGGTGCAGGGCGTGGGCAGCGTGGATGCCGGCTTGTCGCATGCGCGGGCGCGCGAGGTGACGGGAGGCGGGGTATCCGACGATCAGGCAAGCCGGCCGCTGTCCGGTGTGGGCGACGGACTGCCGTTGCCGGCGCCCGACGCAATCGAACGCGATGCCATGTGCCGACGTTTCGGATTTCCGGAAGGTGAACTGGGCTCGGCGCTGGCCGGCGCGTGTGCGGCCCTGGCCGACGGGAGCGTGGTGTCAGTCGTGCAGGTCACGCTGGACGGTTTCGATACCCACGAGAATCAGCCCGCCATTCACGGCGCGTTGCTGGCAGAGCTCGCCGGTTCGCTGGCGGCGCTGCGCGATGTGCTGCGCGCGCTGGGGCGCTGGGACGACACGCTGGTGATGACGCGCTCGGAGTTCGGACGGCGCGCGGCCGAAAACCTCACGGCAGGCACCGATCATGGCTGCGCCGGCGTTCAGTTCCTGGCAGGTGGCCGGGTGGCCGGCGGACTGCACGGTGCGGCGCCGCGTCTCGATGCGCTGGATGAGCGCGGCGGTCTGCGCCCGACCGTCGATGCGCGGACGCTGAATGCAGGTGCTGCCCGGTACTGGCTGGGTGAATCGGCGGGCGCCGGGCTCGCGTCTCCGGGTGGCTTGTTCAGGGCCTGAGACCGGGCTGTCGAGGCTCGTGACATCGCCGGAACGGCGCTCGGGTTGCGGGAACTTGCGAACAAGCGGATCGATCCGGCAACCGCGCATGGTCGACGCCATCGATGCAGCACCGGGGCGGTCACGGTCACCACAGGGTTTCGCGCTCGGGGGAGGCGCTGATGCGGTGGATGGCGAGGTCGGCGCCCTCGTGTTCCTGTTCGGGGTCGAGGCGGATGCCTGCGGTGCGCTTGATTGCGCCGTAGATGACGAAGCCGCCCACGAGGGCTATGGCCACACCGGCGGCACTGCCAATGAGCTGCGACATGAAGCTCACATTGCCCAGACCGCCGAGTGCCTCAAGCCCGAAGATGCCGGCGGCGATGCCGCCCCAGGTGCCGCACAGGCCGTGCAGCGGCCACACGCCCAGTACGTCGTCGATCTTCCAGCGGTTCTGGGTGAGGGTGAACATCAGCACGAACATGCCGCCGGCGACGAGGCCGGTCACCAAGGCACCCAGTGGGTGCATGAGGTCTGATCCGGCGCAGACGGCGACCAGACCGGCCAGCGGGCCGTTGTGCACGAAGCCCGGGTCGTTGCGGCCGGCGACGAGTGCCGCGAGCGTGCCACCGACCATGGCCATCAGCGAATTCACCGCCACCAGTCCGTTCACGCCTTCGAGTTTCTGTGCGCTCATCACGTTGAAGCCGAACCAGCCGACGGTAAGTATCCAGGCGCCCAGCGCGAGGAAGGGGATGCTCGACGGCGGGTGGGCTGAAATGCCGCCGTCGCGCGCATAGCGACCACGACGCGCGCCCAGCAGAAGTACCGCGGCCAGCGCGACCCAGCCGCCCACGGCATGCACCACGATGGACCCGGCGAAGTCGTGGAAGGGCGCACCGTACTGTGCCTGCAGCCAGGCCTGGAAGCCGAAGTTGCCGTTCCAGACGATGCCTTCGAAGAACGGATAGAGCAGGCCGACGATCAGTGCGGTGGCCGTCACCTGCGGCCAGAAGCGCGCGCGCTCGGCGATGCCGCCGGACACGATGGCGGGTATCGCCGCGGCAAAGGTCAGCAGGAAGAAGAACTTGACGAGGTCGTAGCCGCTGGCCTGGGTCAGCGTCGCGGCGCTGGCGAAGAAGTGCACGCCGTACGCGATGCCGTAGCCGACGAAGAAGTACATCAGCGTCGATACGCAGAAATCGACGAGGATCTTCACCAGTGCATTGACCTGGTTCTTGCGCCGGACCGTGCCCACTTCGAGGAAGGCGAAACCGGCGTGCATCGCAAGCACCATGATGGCGCCCAGCAGCACGAACAACACGTCGGTCGATGTCTTGAAACTGTCCATGATCACTCCGCTATTCACCGTGGCGGTGCAAAAAGCAAAGAGCGCACCAGCGGATCAGGAAATGCGGCCGAAAACGCTCTTCGGTGGTGCGTGGAAATGCCATTCCGCCTCCGTAAAGGATCTTGAAGCACCGCTCAACACAACGACAATGTTCGGAAGCCACTCTCCCGGTATTTTCCATGCACCAAAACACATTTTCACCGCACCGAATCTGTGCGAAAAAAGCTGATTTCCATCAGAATGCTCGGTTTTGGTGCATTGCAGTGTTCAGATTGTTCTGGGAGACGAAAGAATGAAGTACAGCAATTTCGGGGAATTCCTCGGCCATGTAGAGGCGCGCAATCCGGGGCAGCCGGAGTTCATGCAGGCCGTGACCGAGGTGATGGAAAGCCTGTGGCCGTACATCGAAGCACATCCGCGCTATGCCGAACATGCGCTGCTCGACCGTCTGGTCGAACCGGAGCGCGTGGTGATGTTCCGCGTGTCGTGGGTCGATGACCGCGGCGAGGTTCAGGTCAATCGCGGCTACCGCATCCAGCACAGTTCGGCCATCGGCCCGTACAAGGGCGGCCTGCGCTTCCACCCGTCGGTGAATCTGTCGATCCTGAAATTCCTGGCTTTCGAACAGACCTTCAAGAATGCCTTGACCACGCTGCCCATGGGCGGCGGCAAGGGCGGTTCGGATTTCGACCCCAAGGGCCGCAGCCCGGGTGAAGTCATGCGCTTCTGCCAGGCCTTCGTGTCGGAACTGTTCCGCCACATCGGTTCGGATACCGACGTGCCGGCAGGCGACATCGGCGTCGGCGGTCGTGAAGTCGGCTTCATGGCCGGCATGATGAAGAAGCTCGGCAATCGCGCCGATTGCGTATTCACCGGCAAGGGTCTGAGCTACGGCGGCTCGCTCATCCGTCCGGAAGCGACCGGCTACGGCACGGTGTACTTCGCCGAAGAAATGCTGAAGGCCAGGGGCCGTTCCTTCGATGGCCTGCGCGTGTCCGTGTCGGGCTCGGGCAACGTGGCGCAGTACGCCGTCGAAAAGGCCATGGCGCTTGGCGCCAGGGTGATCACCGTGTCCGACTCGAGCGGCACCGTGATCGACGAAGCAGGCTTCACGACCGAAAAGCTGGCCGAGCTGATGGAAGTGAAGAACCACCTCTACGGCCGCGTCAGCGACTACGCGCAGCGCGTCGGCGTGCATTTCGAGGCGAACGTGCGTCCGTGGCATGTGCCGGTCGACGTTGCCCTGCCGTGCGCGACCCAGAACGAACTCGACGCCGACGACGCGGCAAGGCTCGTCGCCAATGGCGTGCAATGCGTTGCCGAGGGTGCGAACATGCCGTCCACCATCGAAGCGGCCAGGCTGTTCGAGCGCAAGGGTGTGCTGTATGCGCCGGGCAAGGCCAGCAACGCCGGCGGTGTCGCGACCTCCGGCCTCGAAATGAGCCAGAACGCCATGCGCCTCAGCTGGACGCGCGACGAAGTCGATGCACGCCTGTTCGAAATCATGCGCGGCATCCACACCGCCTGCGTGTGCTACGGCAAGCGCGCCGACGGCTCCGTCAGCTACATCGATGGCGCCAACGTGGCTGGCTTCGTGAAGGTTGCCGACGCCATGCTGGCTCAGGGCGTCGTCTGAGCGGCACCTGACTGCGCTTTCACCCGCTCGTGGCGTATTTCGCTGCGGGCCGGGTGAAGGCGAAACGCCGCCGTTGCAGCGCGTCAACCCACCGATCGGTGCGCCGGTTGGCGATCAATGGATCGTTCGCGCACAGAAATCACGACACTTTTTCCGGGCGGGCTCGGACCGGCGGCGCCATCGACGCTCGTGACATCGGCCGAATGACGCCCTTTACGCGGCCGCGCGCGCGGTCGGTTTGTGGCGTTCGTAGCCGTGCTTCTGCGCCACGCGGTTGTAATGGATGTGCGCATCGATGACGCGCCGTTCGCGCGGGGCAAGCGTGAACATGTCGATCAGGATGTTGCGCGCGTCGTTCGCCAGAACGTCGTTCCACTTCGGGTCGAGTTGCTTGATGAGCGTGGCGAGGCGAGCCAGTTCCGCTTCGACGTGTTCCAGATCGGGGCCCTGCGCGACTTCTTCGGCAAGGTTCGCCGCTGCGGCCTGGGCGCGCTCGCGTGCGGACATCTTCTGCTGGCGCCTGAGCTTGTTGGGTACGCCACCCGGGGTGTCGGGCAACTGTTCGATGAGTTTCTCTGCCGCGTCGACGTTGTCGACATCGAAACATGCTTCGGCCAGTTCGGTCGTGGCGAGGGGGTCGGGCGTGCGCAGCTTGCTGTGCGCCTCGAGCGCGTGGTCGATCGCCCGGCGCGCGCCTTCTTCATCGCCCCGGCTGGCCAGACGCTTCGCTTCGATCACGTCTGACAGCACGGCGGCGCGTTCGCTGTCGCCGAGCATGTCGCGCATTTCGTTCATGCGCTGGGCCAGTTCGTGCTCCGCTTCGGCCTGGCCGACGAGACTTTTGATCAGCGTCAGGTGGTCTTCGGCGCTGGCCAGCGATGTGCCTTCGGTACGTTCGACCACGCGCCGCATCACGCTGGCGGCGCTCTCCACGTCGCCGGTTTCGAGGCAGATGTTGCCGATGCTGCGCAGGCGCCGCAGGTTGTCGGGGGCAATCGAGTCGGCGCGTTCGTAATAGGTGCGCGCTTCGGTCAGTTCGCCGTTGCGCTCGTGCAGTTCACCCAGAAAGTCATAGACACCCATGAATTCGGGAAACTCTTCGCTGATCCGGGCGGCCATTTCGGCCGCTTCGCTCAATTCGCCGCGTTCGCGCAGCACCATGGCGTAGCCGATGCGCGCCCAGGGCACGGTGTTGTTGGCGATGATGGCCTTGTAGATTTCGCACGCCTCGTCGAGCTTGCCGAGCGCGATCAGCGCCTCGGCCCGGATGCGCAGCGCATCCATCGAATAGCGCGGCGTGCGCGCGATGACCTTGTCGCATTCGTCGATCACGGCCTGGAGCTCGCGCCGGGCCATCGCGGCATAGACGGCCTTCAGCGCCAGCTTCTTCTCGACCGCGCGCTCGAGGCGTTCGGCCAGCTGGCCGGAGGTGAAGGGCTTGAGCAGATAGTCGTCGGGTGCGAATTCGGCCGCCGCCACGACGCGCCTGCGCATGCGCTCGCCGGTCACGATGATGAATACGGACGACAGCGGCAGGATGTTGTTCAGGCGCAGCTCTTCGAGCGTGCGCAGGCCATCGTGCTTCTCGCCGAAATTGTGGTCGCAAAGCACGACATCGGGTGTGGTGGCGGAGCACTGGCGCAGCAGATCGGAGGCCGTACCGGCCATCGCGACATACTTGACGCCCGCCTGCGACAATTGCGTGCGCAGCCAGGTGCGGACCACCTGATTGGCGTCCGCAATGACTACCCGCATCTTGTCCAGTCCTTCGGTCGGCAGGAACATTCGGTCTTGCACCCTTTTCGGGATCAACGATATCGCCCCTGTTCACGGCGTTCGGGGGCCGTTACTTGAAGGAGGCGGCGGTCCGCTCGCGCTGGAACATCCTACAATCATGGCTTTTGAAAGCGTCCGGTACCCGCATGAATGTGCTCGCCCTTGAAACTTCGGCCGAAGCGGCATCGGTCGCGCTGCTGACCGGTGACGACGTGCGGGTGCGCGAAGGCGGTACGCCGGGCACGCACGCGCGCTTCGTTCTGCCGTGGGTCGATGAAGTGCTGGCGGAAAGCGGCCTGACGCTCGGTCAGCTCGACTGCATCGCGTTCAGCGCAGGCCCGGGCAGCTTCACGGGCCTCCGGCTGGCCGTATCGGTGGCGCAGGGACTGGCGCTCGGCGCCGATCTCACGCTGGTGGCCGTGCCCGCGCCGGAAGCGCTGGCGCTGGCGGCCGGCGACGGTCTGCGGATGGTGTGCGTCGATGCGCGCATGAGCGAGGTGTACAGCGGTGCCTACCGGGTGTCGGGCGAACAGGTGACCATGCTGTCGCCGCTGCGCGTGTGCCTGCCTTCGAGCCTGTCGTCGCCACCGGGTGATCCGGCCGACTGGTGCGGCTGTGGCAGCGGCTTTGCGCTGCCTGCGGTACGGGAACTTTCGTGGGTGGCCGGACTGCGCGCGGTCGATGCTGCGGTGACTGCGCACGCGCGCGAAATCGGCCGGCTCGGGCGCCTGCGGCTGGCAGCCGGCGAGGGCATCGACGCAGCACTTGCCTCACCGCTTTATGTGCGCGACAAGGTTGCACAGACCACGGCCGAACGTCTGGCTGCGGGAGGCCGTGCGTGATGCAGATGCAGACTCTGCCGGTCTCCGACGAAAGCCACGCCGGGCAGGTGTTTGCACCGATGCGGGAGAGCGATCTGGACGAGGTTGCGCAGGTCGAGAGCACGCTGTACGACTTTCCATGGACGCGCCTGAACTTCGCCGATTCGCTCAGCGCAGGCTATTGCTGCCGCGTCATGCGCATCGATGGCGCGCTGGTGGCGTACGCCGTGATGATGTGTGTGCTCGACGAAGCGCATCTGCTGAACATCACCGTGGTGCGCGACATGCAGCGGCGCGGATTCGGTCGTGCGATGCTCGCCCATCTTGCGCGCGAGGCGCTCACCTACGGTGCAGAACGCATGTTTCTCGAAGTCAGGCCGTCGAATGCTGCGGCGCGCGCCATGTATGACGCAGCCGCGTTTCAGCCGATCGGCCGCCGCCCGCGCTACTACCCGGCGCTTGAAGGTCGCGAGGACGCGATCGTGATGAGCGCCGAACTCGACCAGCGGTGGCTCGCATGAACCGCCGCACATCGATATTGCGCGAAATGGGCCTCGGGCCGATCTGGCGGCTGAAGTCGGCAGCGGACGGCGTCGCCGTCGCGGCTGCGGCGCCGTCGGTGGAGATGGCGATGGCGGGAGAGGACGCGGAGCGGGCTTCCGTCGATGCTGAATCGTGGGCGTCAACCGGGCCGCCGCATGCCGAGGTACCGCCCGCACCGGCAAGACCCGTCGTCGCGCCGCCGACGAAACCTGTCGCGGCGCCGTCGGCACGGGGAATTGCGGCACAGGCGCCCGTACAGGCGCCGGTCGTGCCGCTGCCGCGCATCGTCACCGATCACCTGGACTGGGAAGCGCTGGAGCAGGCTATCCGATCATGCACGGGCTGTCCGCTGCATGCACGCCGGACACAGGCGGTACCCGGCGTGGGCGATCGGCAGGCGGACTGGCTGTTCGTGGGCGAGGGGCCCGGCGCCGAAGAAGATCAGCGCGGCGAGCCTTTCGTCGGTCAGGCCGGCAAGCTGCTTGACGCCATGCTGGCCTCGATCGGCCTGTCGCGCGGCAACAACGTCTACATCGCCAATGCGGTGAAATGCCGCCCCCCGGGCAACCGCACGCCTGAAGCGGCAGAGATCGCGGCCTGCCAGCCCTACCTCGAACGACAGATCGCGCTGATCCAGCCCCGGATCATCGTCGCCCTCGGCCGTCCGGCCGCTCAGTCCCTGCTTGGCCAGGAACTCAAGATCAACGCCGCCCGCGGGCGCTTGTTCGAGCAAGCCGGCATCCCCGTCGTGGTGACGTATCACCCGGCCTACCTGCTGCGCAACCCGCACGACAAGGCAAAAGTCTGGGAAGACCTCTGCTTCGCCCGCGCTGCGCTGGGCTGACGGGTCTGCGGGCGTCGAGGCGGTTCTTGCAGGAGCGATCCATTGATCGCGAACCGGTGCGTTGATCATGTCGTGTCGCGGATTCGACGTCCGTGTTCGCGATCAATGGATCGCTCCTGCATTCGAGCGTGATTCCACGAGTGCTGCGGGTTCGGCAATGCGGCGGTCGCGTGGATGTCTTTCTTGGGCACCTCGTACCGGACGCGCTGCAGATCGCACTGCCGATTTTCCGGCGGGTCGGGCCGGCGATCAGCGGGCGCCGGCGGAGAATACCGACAGGTCCTGCGGGCCGCCGCGTGAAATCGCCTTCCTGTAACCCTCGCGTGCGCGCAGGCGCTCGACGTAGGCCTGCAGCGTCGGATAGTCGCGCAGCCAGCCGCGGCATTCGCTGAATTCCAGCGCCCAGCCCAGGTTGATGTCGGCGGCCGAAAAGCCCGACTTCAGCAGGTAGTCCTGCTGCTTCAGCGCGTCTTCGAGGAACTGGTGGTTCTTCGCGGTTTCCACATCGAAGAAACCCATCAGGTCCGGGTTGCCGCGGCCGGTCCAGGCATCGACCAGATCGACCAGCAGGCCGGGAAACAGCGTGCCTTCGGCAAACGCCAGCCACTGCTGGTACTGCCCGTATTCGGGCGACGAGGGCTTCACGCTGAGCCGCCCGTCGGCGCAGACATTGCAGATGTATTCGATGATGGCTTCGGACTCGACGATGGCCTGCCCGTTGTGCTGGATCAGCGGCGCCTTGCCCAGCGGATGCACCTTCTTCAGCGAGTCCGGCGAGCGCTGGCTGTCGGGGTCGCGCGTGTGCCCGACGAGTTCGTAGTCGAGGTCCAGCTCCTCGCACAGCCACACGATGCGGTGCGAACGCGAGTTGTTCAGGTGATGAACGATAAGCATGATCCTTCTCCTCTTCTGATCCACCGTTGTCAGTGTCGGGCGCGGCGCCTGGTGGAGCAGCAGAACACGCATCGATGACACGGCGTGTTGCGGGCTGCGTTGCCCCCCGTCCGGAACCGCGCATTTCCAGCATAGATGACAACGGTTCGCATTGCGTGTTCCTGCGCCGGGCAAGCAGATGGCGGCGCGAACGGCTAGGCTGAAACCGCAGCCCGACGGCTTCACGGACCGGGCAGCGCACCGGAGGCAATGCCATGACACCCGCCACACGGACCGAGCGCGATGCGTTCGGCGACATCGAGGTACCCGCCGCCGCCCTGTGGGGCGCGCAGACGCAGCGCTCGCTCGCCCACTTCAGCATTTCGACCGAACGCATGCCGGACGCGCTGCTGCATGCGCTGGCCCGGGTGAAGCGCTGCGCGGCCCTGGTCAATGGCGAACTGGGCCTGCTCGACGCCGGGCGCACGGTGTCGATTGCCGCAGCCGCCGACGAGGTGCTGGCCGGGGCGCACGCCGATGCCTTTCCGCTGTCGGTCTGGCAGACCGGCTCGGGCACGCAGACCAACATGAACATGAACGAGGTGCTGGCCAATCGGGCGTCGGAGCTGATGGGCGGTGGCCGTGGTGACAGTCGGGTCGTGCACCCGAACGATCACGTGAATCTGGGCCAGTCGTCGAACGACATCTTCCCGACTGCGATGCATGTCGCCGCCAGTCTGGCCGTCGTGCATGATCTCCTGCCTGCGTTGCGCGGGCTGCGCAGCACGCTGGAAGCGAAGTCCGCGGCGTTCGCCGACATCGTGAAGATCGGCCGCACCCATCTGCAGGACGCCACGCCGCTCACGCTCGGGCAGGAAATGTCTGGCTGGGTGGCGCAGCTCGCACTGGCGGAGCAGTGCGTGCAGGCCAGTCTGGAGGGGCTGCATGCGCTCGCGGTGGGCGGCACTGCGGTCGGCACCGGGCTGAACACGCATCCGGAATTCGGCCAGCGGGTTGCCGCGCTGCTCGCGCGCGACACCGGCCTGCCGTTTCGCCGCGCGCCCAATCGCTACGCCGCGCTGGCCGGCCATGAGGCGCTGGTCAGTGCGCACGGTGCGCTGAAAACGCTGGCTGTCGCGCTGATGAAGATCGCCAACGACGTGCGCTGGCTGGCGTCGGGGCCGCGTTGCGGGCTGGGTGAGCTGGTGCTGCCGGAGAACGAGCCGGGCAGCTCGATCATGCCGGGCAAGGTGAACCCGACGCAGTGCGAGGCGCTGACCATGGCCTGCTGTCAGGTCATGGGCAACGACGTGGCGCTGGCCTTTGGCGCAGCTTCAGGTAACTTCGAGCTTAATGTATTCAAGCCACTGATTGCGAATGACTTCATGCAGAGCGTTCGTCTGCTGGCAGACGTGATGGCCAGCTTCGATGCGCACTGCGCACGCGGCATCGAGCCGGACCGCGCCCGCATCGCCGATCTGCTGTCGCGCTCGCTTATGCTGGTGACTGCGCTGAGTCCGCACATCGGCTACGACTGCGCCGCCGCGGTGGCCCACCATGCCCATGTGTCCGGGCTGAGCCTGCGCGACGCCGCACTGGCGCTCGGCGCGGTGAGCGCCGAACAGTTCGACGACTGGGTCAGACCCGAACGCATGGTGTGAGGCCGACGCGTGTCCGCATCGCGGGGATCAGGGGGCCTGCACCAGCAGGTTGCCGCCGTCGGTCGACAGCGCATCGCGGCAGTGCTGCGGCAGCATCGGATATCGCAGTCAAACGCTACCGCTGCACTGCGTCCGGGAAGCCAACTTTCGCGCCAGGTCAGCGGGTCGCAACGGTGCTGAAGGATAGCTGCCCGATTGATGGATCCCTTGCCGTCCGCACGATGTTGCTCTGTCAAAGCGGGTGTTGCGGTTTCGGCAACGCGTGGCTCCCCGAGGATGGTCATTGCGGAGGCAGGGTGAACAGTGCTCGCCGAAACCTCCGTGCTGCCCCTTGATCGCGATCGATGCCCGCTTCTGCAAAAAGACGGTACGTTGTTCCGAATCGTTGTCGTGGCGGTCATGGCGGCTTTGTCGGTACACAGGCGGACATCGACAAGGCGATTGCAGTGGTGCGTGCTGTCGGTGGTGTCAAATCGGTGAAGAACGACATGCGTCTGAAGCAAGCGCGCATCGACGGCCGGAACACACCCTGCTGCGACTGGTGTTCCGGCCGTTTCGCGTCTGCTGCGTCGACATGACGCTACAGCGTGATTGCGCCCTTGAGCCTTGCCTTGAGGGTGATTTTGTCCAGCAGGGCTTTCACCTGCTCGGGGGACGGCAGCAGCGCCTTGTCCTCGGGTGCCTGGAAGTACAGATTGACCCGACGGAAGCCGCCCGGCTCCAGGGTGTCGCACGACACGAAATGCTGGGTGCCGCGTTGCGCACGCGTGCGAGCATCGACCAGCGCGAACTCCCCCGTTTCACAGCTTGCATTGCCTGTCTTCGATGTCTCGAAGGTCGCCTTGTCGTCCTTCATGATCAGCTGTGTCCATGCCTTCAGCTGCGCTTCGGTCACCTTCTCGGCGAAGGTGTCCACGGTCAGCTGCAGCCCGAGGCGGTCGCCCCGTCGTCCGGCGAGGAAGGTGCAGATTTCGGTGTGCGTGGCAGTCGGCGCGTGAGCTTCGCCTTTTTCGAGATACATCGCCTCATGTGCGGGCAAGCGGAAAATGCGGAATCCCGTTTCAGCCAGGTCCGCCGTGTCGACAAGATCGCAGGGCGGCGGCAGGCCGTCGTCCGCGAGGGCGTGATGGCTCATCAGCAGGGCGATCAGCGCGCCCGCGTATTTGAGTGAAATCATGCGCTTGCTGTCCTGTTTCGATGCCGGGGCGTCCTCGCCGCCGAAATCCTGCCGCGTGTCCGGTGAGCGTGGAACCCGTGCGATCAGCCTGTCGCCAGCACGATGTTGCCTGCGGTTCGCCCCTGTTCCACCTGTTCGTGCGCGTCGGCGATGCGTTCGAGCGGCAGGCGCGCGGCGATGTTGTGGCGCAGCGCGCCCTCGGCCAGCAGTCGGGTGAGGGTTTCGATGACACGCTGGCGGTCGGCCGCATTCAGCGTGTAGATGAGGATGAAGCACACGGCTACGTTGCGGCTGGCCAGCGAGAAGAAGGGCAGCGTGAATTGCGGTGTGCCGCTGCCATAGACGATCCATTCGCCGTCGGGTCGCACCAGTTCGATGTTCATGAGGCCGTTGGCGGCGACATCGACTTCGATGATGCGGTCGACACCGCGGCCACCGGTTGCCCGGGCCACCCGCTCGGCCACGTTTTCGCTGCGGTAGTCGATCACCACGTCGGCCCCGGCTTCGCGCACGAGCGCCGCCTTGGCTTCGCTGCTCACGGTCGAGATCACCTGTGAAGCCCCCAGAAGCCTTGCGCACTGCACTGCATAGTGCCCCACCGCGCCCGCGCCCCCGGCGATCAGTACCGACTTGCCTGCGACGCCGCCACGGGTCAGCACCGCCTGCAGGGCCGTCGTGGCCGGGATGCCCAGGCAGGCACCGATCTCGTCGCTGACTCCGTCGGGCAGTCTGACCGCCTGACCGGAGGGCAGCGCGATGCATTCCGCGGCGGTGCCGGATGCCCGGCCCCAGGCGGCGTTCCACAGCCACACGCGCTCGCCGATGCGTGCGGGGCTGACACCTTCACCGACCGCGTCCACCACGCCCATGCCGTCGCTGTGCGGAATGATGCGGGGAAAGGGCATCGGGCCGGCACGCAGACCGGCCCGTGCCTTGACGTCGGACGGATTCACGCCCGACCACAGCAGTCTGACGCGTACTTCGCCCGGACCGGGGGCCGGATCGGGCAGGTCGGCAAGCTGAAGGACGGTTCGGGCGGGGCCGGTCTGTTCGTAGAAGGCGGCACGCATGTGGAGTGCTCCTGAGTGAGGTTCGGGGGAGTGCTTGCGCAGCAGGTCGCGCATGGTGACTCAGGAATCGCGTCGAGTGAATCCCCGGTGCGGGGCGTCAGCGCCGCACATGCATCGGACCGGGACTTCGACCCTGCCGAAAGGGGCCGCAGAACGCAGCTTCAGTGTCGTTTGCCCTTGAGGAAGGGAAACGTGATGTCGGAATCACCACGCGCCAGCAGATCGGTGATCAGCCGTGCCGAGCCGCAGGCGAGCGTCCAGCCGAGCGATCCGTGCCCGGTGTTGTACCAGAGGCCGGGGATGCGGCTGCGACCGATGAGGGGGACGTTGCCGGGCGTGCAGGGACGCAGTCCGGCCCACGGCTGCGCCGCCGCAAAATCTCCGGCCTGCGGGAATAGCGCGCGCGCAAGATCCGTCAGCAGACCGACGCGCTCCGGCTCCATGGTGACGTCGTGTCCACCCAGTTCAGCCATGCCGGCGACACGGATGTCGTTGCCGAGGCGCGACAGGACGATGCGGTGCTCTTCGTCGGTGATGCTGATGTGCGGCGCACCGTCACCGGCAGGGAAGGTGATCGAGTAGCCCTTGATCGGATAGAGCGCGGGACGCGGACCGTGCTGTTCGACCAGCGCCCGCGTATGAACGCCGAGCGCGCAGACGATCTGATCGGCGACGAGCAGGCCGCGAACGCCGCGTGCATCGCGTACGGCGACACCGCGGACGTGGCCGTTCTGGATGTCGAGGTTGTCGATCGTCGTGTCGAAGTGGAAGGTGACGCCTGCGTCCCGGCAGGCTCTTGCCAGTTCGGACGTGAACACGTGGGCGTCGCCGACCTCATCGTGCGGCGCATGCAGTCCCCCCGCCAGCTTGCGGGAGGTCGTGGCGAGCGCCGGCTCGATGTCCAGGCAACGTGCAACGTCACACGCTTCGATCCGGATGCCGTGATCGATCAGCCGGGACGCCCGCGAACGTGCGCGGGCGAGTTCGGCAGGATCGAAGAAGACATGCAGGATGCCGCTTTCCGCCTGTGCGTAGTCGAGGTGGAGCGCGTGTCTGAGTGTCTGCAGTTCGGCCCGGCTGCGCACCGCCAGCCGGGCCAGCGTGTCGGTGTTCGCACGTACGCGGCCGGGCAGGCACTCAAGCAGGAAGGCGGCCATCCAGCGCCACTGCCGGTGATTGACCGTCGGCGAAAAGCGCACCGGCGCCAGGGATTTGCCCATGCCGCGAATGCCGATCATCGGTGCCTGCGGCGTGGCCCAGGGGCCGGCGTGGCTGACCGAAATCTGTCCGCCGTTGGCGAAGCTGGTTTCCATGGCCGGCTGGCTCTGGCGATCGACAACCGATACGGTGTATCCGGCCTGGCGCAGGTACCAGGCGGTGGTGATGCCGATGACGCCGGCACCCAGAACAAGTATGTGCATGCGGTCTTCTATGGGGAGTACGCGGGCAGGGACTGCGCGCGCGCTCCGGGGTTCCGTTGTAAATCGCCCGCCACGGCCGGTGAAATCCGGCGCGGCGTGAAATCGTGCGGTGTGCGCGATGGTGCTGTGCACGATAATCCATATTCTGCCATCACGGAGTCGTGCCCAATGTCCCGCATCACCCTCAGCCAGTTCCTCATCCAGCAGCAGCGCAGCGGCGAACGCATCGGCGCGGATTTGCGTTTTCTGGTGGAGGTCGTCGCGCGCGCGGTGAAGGCCATCGGGAACGCAGTGGGCAAGGGCGGCCTGACCAATTCGCTGGGTGAGGCCGGCGGCGAGAACGTGCAGGGCGAGGTGCAGAAGAAGCTGGATGTGATCGCCAATGAAATCCTGCTCGAAGCCAACGAGTGGGGCGGCCATCTTGCGGCGATGGCGTCGGAGGAGATGGACGCACCGCACCAGATTCCCAACCGCTACCCGAAGGGCGAATACCTGCTGCTGTTCGATCCGCTCGATGGCTCGTCGAACATTGATGTGAATATCTCGACCGGTACGATCTTCTCGGTTCTGCGCTGCCCGGAATTCGCCAACGGCGGTGCGGCGGAAGTCGACGAGCGTGCCTTCCTGCAGTCGGGTACGCGCCAGCTTGTAGCCGGCTATGCGGTCTATGGATCGGCCACGCAGCTGGTGCTGACCCTGGGCGAGGGCGTGCACGCCTTCACACTGGACCGCGAAACCGGCAGTTTCGTGATGACCACCGCCAACATGCGCATTCCGGAAGAAACGAAGGAATACGCGATCAACGCGTCGAACGCACGGTCATGGGAAGCGCCGGTGAAGCGCTACATCGACGAACTGATCGCCGGCAGGACCGGCCCGCGCGGCAAGGACTTCAATATGCGCTGGGTCGGTTCGATGGTGGCCGACGTGCATCGCATCCTGACCCGTGGCGGCATCTTCCTGTACCCGAAAGACACGAAGGATCCGACCAAGCCGGGCAAGCTGCGTCTGATGTACGAAGCGAATCCGATGGCCATGCTGATCGAGCAGGCGGGTGGCGCAGCCACCACGGGTTATCAGCGCATTCTCGACGTGCAGCCGGAAAAGCTGCACCAGCGCGTACCGGTCATTCTCGGATCAAAAGCCGAGGTTGAACGCGTGCTCGCTTATCACTCGACCTGACAACGGGCCGGACCTCAGGCGGGACGCCCGTTCTGAAGTCGCTGCAGCATCCCGCTGCCGGCCACCCGGCCGCTGGCCATCGCGGCGGTGAGCAGATAGCCGCCGGTCGGCGCTTCCCAGTCCAGCATTTCGCCGGCGCAGAACACGCCGGGGTGCGCCTTGATCATGAGGTGCTCGTCGAGCGCGTCGAGCAGCACGCCGCCGGCGGTGCTGATCGCCTCGGCTACCGGACGCGTCGCTTTCAGGCGCAGCGGCAGTGCCTTGAGTGTTGTGGCGATCAGGGCCGGGTCGTTCATCGCTGTCTTGTCCAGTGCCTCGCGCAGCAGACCCGCCCTGGCTCCGCCGATGCCCAGCCGGCCCGCCAGATGCGACGACAGTGAACGCGCGCCACGTGGGTGCGACACCTCCGCCAGCACCTGGGCGGCACTGTGTGCCGGCAGCAGGTCGAGCACGATGTCGACGCGCCCGTCTGCCTCCAGACTTTCGCGCAGGGCAGCCGACATCGCGTAGATGAGGCTGCCTTCGAGTCCATGGACGCTGACGATGCATTCGCCGATGCGCTCGATTGTCGTGCCGTTGCGGTCCCGAAAACTCAGACGCACGTTCTTGATCGGTGCACCGGCGTGGCGCTGCGCGAAATGCTCGCTCCAGCCCACGTCGAAGCCGCAGTTGGCCGCGCGCAGCGGCGATACACCGACGCCTCGCGCTTCCAGCAAGGGCGTCCAGGCGCCGTCCGATCCGAGTTGTGGCCAGCTTGCGCCGCCCAGGGCAAGCAAGGTGGCTTGCGCGGCGACGGTCGTCGGTCCGCTCGACGTCAGAAAAACCAGCCGGCCCTGATCATCCCATCCGGACCAGCGGTGGTGCATGTGAAAACGGACGCCGCACGAGCGCAGCCGTGCTATCCAGCTGCGGAGCAGGGGAGCCGCCTTCATGTCGACCGGGAAGATGCGGCCGGACGAACCGGTGAAGGTGTCCACGCCGAGGCCGTGTGCCCAGGCCTGCAGCGCTTCGGCGTCGAAACTGTCGAGCCAGCGACCGACCTGAGCACTGCTTTCGCGATAGCGGCGATCGAATTGCGGGCGCGACTCGCTGTGCGTCAGATTCAGTCCGCCCTTGCCGGCAAGCAGGAATTTTCGTCCGACCGATGCCTTGCCGTCATAGAGATCGACTTCGATGCCCGCACGCGACAGCGTTTCGGCCGCCATCAGTCCGGCAGGTCCGCCGCCGATGATCGCTGCACGAACATGTTCGGGTGCGCGGGTCTCGATGCGGGTATCTTGTGCCGGCATCAATGGCGCGGCTGGACGAGTCGCAACCCGGCATCGTCCGTCAGCAGCCGGTAAGGGCTTTTCGGCGGCGCCGGTCTTGCCTCTGCGACCAGTCGCTTGAGCGCTTCATAACGTTCCGACACCTTGGGAACGTAGGCTCGGGTTTCCGAATAAGGTGGAATGCCGCCATATTTCTTCACTGCGCCCGCGCCGGCGTTGTAGGCGGACAGCACCAGATCGATTTCGCCGAAGTGGTCGAGCAGATCCCTGAGATGTCGTGCGCTGGCGCGAAGGTTATCGGTCGGCTTGAGCGCGTCGGAGACACCGTAGGCACGCGCGGTCGCAGGCATCATCTGCGCCAGCCCGAGCGCACCTCTGGGTGAAACTGCGCGCGGGTTGTAGGCGGATTCCGCCTGCACCACAGCGTGCAGCAGTTCTGCTTCGATGCCTCCGGCGTCGGCGGCGTGCTGAATCTGTTCGGCGAACGGCAGGCCGCCGAGGGCCTGCTGCCGTGCGGCACGCTGCTCGACTTCGGACAGTTTGAGCAGTTCCGGCTGGTGCAGCCGATAGGGCGCCGCATCGGGCAGCTGCAGGCGATAGTCGGCATCGTTGCCGTGAGCCAGCGCAGACCAGGCCAGCAGCAGGAGAATGGCGGCGGACAGCCGCATGACTAGCGCTGACTCCGGAGATGCCGGGCCAGCATGACTGCCAGCGCGACGCCGACGCAGTTCGCCAGCAGATCCAGCAGGTCGGCTTCGCGGCCGGGCAGCATCAGCTGACGCCATTCGTCGTACAGCGCGATTGCCACGGTCAGGCCGGCACAGCCAGCCAGCCAGCGCTGTCCGAGCGACAGCCAGAGAGAGGCGGCAATGGTGCCGAAAGTGGCCGCATGGGCCAGCTTGTCCCACGGGCTCGGGATCAGTCCGACCGCGAGGGAAGTTTCGCCGAGCCGGATGAGGCTGGTGATCATGGCGACCGCAACGAGCGCGGCGAGCCACTGTACGAAGGATGGCAGACGCATCGTTTCAGTATGCATTGCGGTCCTTCAAGACCACAGCAACCGTTTTCACGATGATCCAGAGATCCAGTCCGATCGACCAGTTGCGCAGGTATTCGAGGTCGAATTCAATGCGCTTCTGCATTTTCTCGACGGTTTCCGTTTCGCCGCGATAGCCGTTCACCTGAGCCCAGCCGGTGATGCCGGGCTTGACCTTGTGGCGGACCATGTAGCCCTTGATCAGCTTGCGATAGGTCTCGTTGTGCGCAACGGCGTGCGGCCGGGGACCGACGATGCTCATGCGCCCCTGGAGCACGTTGATGAACTGCGGCAGCTCGTCGAGGGATGTGCGGCGCAGGAAACCGCCGAACGGCGTCACGCGCTGATCGTTGCGCGTCGCCTGCATCACGACGGCACCATCGTCCTGAACCGTCATCGACCGGAACTTGTATACGACGATTTCCTTGCCATCGAGGCCGTAGCGTCGCTGCCTGAAGAGGATCGGACCGGGGGAGGTCATCTTCACGCCGATCGCGATGGCCGCCAGTACGGGCGAAATCAGCAGCAGGATGAAGCACGCCAGGACGATGTCGCTGATGCGTTTGACCAGCCCGTTGATGCCGGTGAAGGGCGTATCGCAGACGGCCACGACCGGTACGCCCGCGACATAGTCCATGCGCCCCTGTATCAGATCGGTCAGGAAGATGTCCGGCGCGAAAAAAACGCTTGCCGTGGTGTCCTTCAGGTCGTCGAGCAGGGACAGGATGCGTGGCTGGCTGGCCATCGGCAGTGCCAGATAGATCTGGTCGATGCGGTTGGCCTTCACGTAAACGGCCAGATCCTTGAGCCGTCCGAGCAGCGGATGGCCATTGAGCTGGGTGATGCGATCGGTGCCCCGGTCGTCGAAGTAACCGACGCAGCGCATGCCGAGGAAGGGATTCTGATCGAACTGGTTGGCCAGCTGAACGCCGATATCATTGCAACCCACAATGATCACTCGTGTCTGGTTTTCTTCCTGCGCTGCGTTGCGGCGCAGGTAGGCCCGTGCGGCGAAGTGAGCGGTCAGCTGTGTCGCGGGTGCGGCGAACAGCCACGCGAGCACGACTTCGCGCGGAAAGTTTTCGATGTACTGGCTTGCGTAGCCGAAGAACATCAGGATGAATGCGATCAGCAGCCAGTTGATGACCGACTGGCGCACGACACGGCGCGGCCGCATGCTTAGCAGCGACGAACCGGGAAATGACAGCGAGAAGACCACGAGAGACAGCACGATGTAACGTGCATCGACGGTGCCTCCGAAATAGACGGCGCAGCCGATCAGCGAAAGGATGAGTGAGAACGGGTCGAGAAACATCTCGACCGTTCCGGGAAGACTTAGCGGTGCCCGCAATACGGAAGTGTTACGCTCAAACTTGGCGAGCATTGAAGTTGTGACCGATGGATTCAGACGGAAATGAAGCAATATACAGACGGCGTTCGATGTTACTCGAACGCCGTCTCACGAAAATTCACGATTTGAACGCGGGCAAGAAAAGCGTCACGACATGCGTTCATACTTCGCGCCCATGAACAATAACATCCCGAATATACGGTGCATGCTGGCGACATTGCTGGTGCTGATGTCGCCAGCGGTTGCGAACGCCGGCGAGGGCGATGTTTTCAGCCTGGTGACGTCCGCATCGTGGCAGTACCTGGACAACGTCTTCTATCTGCCGGACAACAGCGAGCCGACGGTTTTCGGCCCGAACACGCCCCGTGGCGACCACAGCAACACGATTTCGGTCGGCGTGACGGCAGACAAGCTGATCGGCCGCCAGCGGCTCACCGCCAACGTGAGCGAAAACCGGGTGCGCTACAACGACCTCGATATTCTGGACTACGACGGTTACAACATCGCTGCGGGATGGCAGTGGCTGGTGGGCAGCGACCTGTCGGGAAACCTGCGCTACTCGAACCGTCGCTACCTGTCGGGTTTCGGTGATTTTCGCGAATCAACGCTGGTCAAGAATCTGCTCGATGCCGAAACGCTGCGTTTCGATGCTGCCTACAAGCTCGACGCAGTGTGGACGGTGTTCGGGTCGGTCGGTCGGGATACCACGCGCAACGGCGCCTTGGTCCGGCGTTCGAACGATTCGGACATCGATCGCCTGGAAGCGGGCTTCCGCTATACGACGCGTGGCGGCACGTCATTCGAGCTGCTCGGTCGCATTACCGAAGGTGACTATCCGCGGCGGCTCCCGGGTCTGAATGTGAGCAACTCGTATTCGCAGAAGGACATCGAAGCGCGGGTGCGCTGGCAGCCGGTGGGGCATTCGCGCATTGCAGGCGCCATCGGTCAGTCGCGTCGCGAGCACGACAACGTGCCGCAGCGGGATTACGACGATGTCTATGGCCGTGTCAGCTGGGAATGGCAGCCGACCGGTCACACCGGCGTCACCTTCGAAGCCCAGCGTCAGATTTCTGCGCTGGACGACAATGCGTCCAGCTACTTCCGGACCACCACCTACACCATCGCCCCGGTCTGGCAGCCGACCGGCAAGCTGCGGGTTGATGGGCGCATGCAGTGGGTCGGGCGCGTCGGCGAGGGCGACACCTTCTTCACACAGCTCGGTTTTGTCGGCACTCCGCGCGAAGAGGATCTGACGACCTACAGCGTGGGTGCAACCTGGTTGATCGAACGCAATCTTTCGGCCAACGCGGAAATCCGGCGTGACGATCGTGAATCGAACAATCAGTTCTATGAGTACCGCGTGCGCAGTCTGTCGATGTCGCTGCAGTACGTGTTCTGAACCCGAAGGGGCCGGCGCTTCAGTAGGTCAGTACGGCACGCGCCTGCCAGCCGCGGCGGGCGAGTTCTGCCGCACCGCCGAGTTCGGGGAGGTCGATCAGGAAGCGGAAGCCAACCAGCCGCCCGCCTGCTTGTTCCACCAGTTCGCCGCAGGCTGCGGCCGTCCCACCGGTGGCGATCAGATCATCGACCACGAGCACGCGTGCGCCGGGTGCGAATGCGCCGACGTGCATCTCCAGCCGGTCGGTGCCGTATTCGAGCGAATAGTCCACACCCACACGGGGCCCCGGAAGTTTTCCAGGCTTGCGGACCGGGATCAGGCCGCAGCCCAGGCCGCGCGCGAGCCCGCCGGCGAGCAGGAAGCCGCGCGCTTCGATCGCCGCGATGACGTCCACGCTGCCCGGAGCGATGTCATGTTCCATTGCGGCCACGGCCTGCGCGAGGCCGCGCGCGTCTGCCAGCAACGGTGTGATGTCCCGGAACTGGATGCCGGGTTCGGGAAAGTCGGGCAGGGTACGGATCAGCGAACGGAGCAGATCCAGCGGGCAGGATGTCATCCGGGGCTGTCCTCGGGTTGGCTCTTCATCGGTGGCAGGTCGAGCCGGGCGCGGCGTTCGTCGCGCGGCAGTTTCGCCAGTTCGTGCATTTCCCTCCAGACAGCGGGCATGTCGGCCGAGCGCTCGATCAGACGGGCAAATGCAGGCTTGGCGCCGGCGTACAAACCGATGGAGGCCAGTGTTGCGTTGTTGATGTCCTGCGCGAACCACCGGTCGTAGCCGCGGAAACCTCTCCATTCATCATCGCGCAAGGTTCGGTATTCGTTTCCGAGCTCCGAAATCAATGCTGACTTCCGTGCGAGCTTTGCGGCGTCGGGCAGTCCGGAGCGAAAGACCGAATCCAGGGCATCGCGGTACTTCAGCACGAGCGCTGCGAAGTCGATACGCATTTTCTGGGCACGCTCGAAGCCGGCCCGCAAGCCCTCCTTGCCGGGGCGTGCCAGCCAGCGACGTACGCCTTCTTCTTCGACGGCGCTGGCGAAAGACTCATTGAATTCGGTGTCGTCGCGCACGTAGACGATCTGGTGACTCAGTTCGTGCACGATCAGCCTGACCAGTTCCGTTTCCGGGTAGTGCATGAAGGTGTTGAGCAGCGGATCGTCGAACCAGCCAAGGGTCGAATAGGCCGCCACACCGCTCACGTGAACATCGAGTCCGGTTTTCGACAATTCGTCTGCGTGGGCACGCGCATCCGCCTCGCCGAAAAATCCCCGGTAGCTGACGCAGCCCGCAATCGGAAAGCAGGACTGTTTCGGCCTCACGGACAGCGGATCGGCGGAAAACACGTTCCAGACCACGAAAGGACGGCGCAGATCGGCGTAGATCCGGTAGCTGCCGTTGTCGGGAAGTGCCATTTCGGCGCTTGCCCAGTTGCGGATTTCGGTCGCCAGCGCCAGCCGTTCGCGCAATTGCTGCGGCGTTGCGGGCTCCGCATGGATGTCGGTCACCGGCCGTGCAAGACGCAGCAGTTCCAGCTGACCGCTGGCTGCCTGCCAGTAGTAGCGCGGAGAGAAACTGCCGTTGCAGCCGCCGAGCAGCAGCGCCGCACAGAGGAGCACGACTGCACGCATCGGCCGCTCAGTCCTTGCGGCGGTCGCCGGCATAAGGATCTGCATAGGCCGGGACGGGCGAGGCTCCGGTGTCGAGCGGCGATTCGTCGATGATGACCGCCACCCATCCGCGCAAGCTGTTGATGAACCAGATGGCACTGGCCCGCGCCAGGTCGTCCCGGGTGAGCACCCTCTCCGTCAGCGCGCCGCTGTCGACGAGATCACGGCGCAGCGTGCCGTCGAGCAGGCCGCTGGATATAGGTGGCGTGAGGCGTTCGCCGTCGATGTCCAGCACGAGGTTGCCGCGGGTGAATTCGGTCAGTTCGCCAGCGTCATTCCACAGCAGAACGTCGAATGCCGTGCCTGCGCAGCGCGACATGTGGGCGTCGTAGACCGACCTGCGCGTCGTCTTGTGATAGAGGAAGGGTTCGGCTCGCGACACCGGCCCGGCGGCAATGCGGACCCGGCGAACGCCTTGTTCGGGCGGGTCGGCGGGGGCGCTGTCGATGCGCACGCTGCCGTTGCCGGAACAGAGCAGTCGAACGCGCAGCCGGCCGTGCGGGTGTGCCCGCGCGTGCGCTTGAAGTGCCGCGCGGGCGGCCTCCGGCGGGGTGAATCCGAAATGCCTTGCCGACGCGGCCACTCTGGACAGATGACGCTCGAGCAGGACGTAGTGTCCGTCCTCCAGCAACAGGGTCTCCAGCAATTCGAAATCGCCCGCCGCACGCGCCAGAAATCGGCTTTTCGTCTGCACCTCGGCGTACTCGTCCTCCGCGACGGAATCCCACGTGATGCCGCCGCCCAGACCGCATTCCATGTCACCTGTTGCAGCATCGAGGGTGACGGTGCGGATCGCGACGTTGAAACGCGCGGCGCCGCCTGGCGCGATGTGACCGATGGCGCCGCAGTAGACGCCGCGTGGCGATTGTTCGAGTTCGGAAATGATGTCCATTGCCTTGAGTTTCGGGGCACCGGTGATCGAACCGCAGGGAAACAGCGCAGCGAAGACGTCCTCGATCGTGATCTCCGGTCGCGTGCGGGCGGTGATGGTCGAGGTCATCTGCAGTACGGTGGGGTAGTTCTCGATCGAGAACAGATGCGGGACCTGTACGCCGCCCGGCATCGACAGACGCGACAGGTCGTTGCGCAGCAGGTCGACGATCATGAGATTTTCGGCGCGATTCTTCTCCGAGTCACGCAACCAGCGCGCCAGTTCGGCGTCTTCCCGGGGGAGCTGGCCGCGACGGGCGGTCCCCTTCATCGGGCGTGTCGTCAGCACGCCGTCCTGCCAGGAAAAGAAGAGCTCCGGCGAGGCTGACAGGATGGAATGGCTGCCGATGTCCGCATAGGCGCAGAAATCGGCCTGTTGAGCTACCCGCAGACGCTCGTAGAACGATAGTGCGTCGCCGCTGAAGCGCGCCCTGGCGCGGAGCGTGTAATTCATCTGGTAGGCATCGCCACGCCGGATCGCGGCGTGGATGGCATCGATCGACGCCCGGTAATCGTCCGGTGATGTATCGAGCAGCCATTCGGATACCGCGAACGGCTGCGGAGTTTCGGGCGCGCAATCGAGCGGTGCGGCGTGCAGTCCGAACCACACCAGCGGAAGACGGCAGCCGGGCCGTACGTGTGCAGCGCGTTCGAACGCCGGCGCGGCTTCGTAGGCCACGAAACCGACTGCATGCAGGCCATCTCGCGTCGCCTGTGCGACTCGCCCCAGCGCGGGACGGACGTCGTCGAGCACATCCGCACGGACGATTTCCACCGCCTCGCCGAACACGAGGCGGTGCGGCAGTCGCTCCGCGGACGAGAAATCGAGTACGAACTTCATGATTTATTCTTATTTTTCTTTCATATAATCAATGGATTGATCTATTTAGTTAATGTAAGGTGCAATGTACAATGCGATGACTCGCTTGCCGATGAGCGTCACCGAGCCATGCCGGCGGTTGGTGCCGTCGTTGCTGTACTCGAAACCGTAGGTCCGCTTGATGCGCATCTGTCCGTTGTCGTCGCGCGCGAACCACGCCGAACGGATGGCCACACTTTCGTCGAGCAGCTGAACACCGTCTGCGGCACAGGCCGCCCGGCTCGCTTCCATGCCGACTTCGCGGGCGCTGAGGCTGTCCAGCCACAGCCAGATCAGTCCGCCGATGATCAGCAGGGCGGTCAGTTCGAACAGCGGCACGATCAGGCTTCCTTTCGCGCCATCTGGCGGGCGACGTAGCGGGCGAGTTTGTCGTTGGCCTGACCGGTCAGCAGGGCAGCCAGTTCTTCCGGTGAACGGGTCGGGTACAGTCGGCCGAGCAGCAGCAGCAGGCACATCAGCACATCAGCGGCTTCGGCGATCGCCGCATCGGGTTCGAGCGTCTTGTGTGGCTTGAATCCCCGCTCGACGAGAACGGCCTCGGCCAGTTCTCCGCATTCCTCTGTGAGCTTGCACAGAAGCATGAGCGGATCCATGCGCTCATGCAGGGTTACGACCTGTAGCGGGCCGGTAAAGGCGTCGGGCGGAAATGTCATGTTGTAGGCGAGTCGGACGAACGGCGAATTCTAGCTCGTGCAGCCTGGACGGCGTGGCTGCCACAGCGGTCGCGCGACCCGGCTGGAAAAATTGAAGCGTTGTGCAATGCAACGTCAGTGGACAGCCACGTTACGGAAACATTTCACGCAATGGCGACGTAACACTTGCCGGGTACTGTTATTGCCCATCGACTTGGGCTATCTTGGCAGACGACCTTCATGCCAATCATTGGCACTAAATTTCTCGGGAAGACTATGGCACACCAAGCAGGCCGGACATTCGCCCTTTCAATAATCGTTGCAGCGATGCTCGCCGCCTGCGGTGGCGGAAGCGATGAGAAGAAGCCTGCAACCCAGGTTGCAGCAAAGGTGAACAGCGGCGAAGTTTCGGTGCATCAGATCAATCAGGTGATGCAGCGCTCCAGCGTGAGCGACCCGGAACAGGCCAGGATCGCGACCCGGCAGGTTCTGGAACGCCTCATCGATCAGGAACTGCTCGTTCAGCAGGCGCTTGAAAAGAAGCTCGACCGTGACCCGAAGACCTTGCAGGCGATCGAAGCCGCACGTCGCGAAGTGTTGTCCCGTGCTTACCTCGAGCAGGTTTCGTCCGCAGCGCCGAAGCCGGGCGATACCGAGGTCAAGGAGTATTACGCGCAGCATCCCGAACTGTTCGCCGAACGCCGGATTTTCAGCCTGCGCGAGATCGCCATCCAGGCCGGCGCGGATTTTCTTCCCAAGCTCCAGCAATACATGGCGGAGCCGCGCAACATGCAGCAGCTCGCGGACTGGTTGCGCGGCGAGAACGTGAAGTTCAACGCCAATGCGGTGACCAAGCCTGCAGAGCAGCTTCCGCTTGAGATGGTGAAGAATATTCACCAGTTGAAGGATGGTCAGATCGGCATCGTGCGTTCGGGAAACAGCATCCTGGTCCTGGAAGTCGCCGCTTCGCGCAGCGCGCCGGTAGACGAGAAGGCTGCTCAGCCGGTGATCGAGCAGTTCCTGCTCAACCAGCGCAAGACGGAACTTGCGAAAGCCGAGCTCAAGAATCTGCGTACCACCGGCAAGATCGAGTATCTGGGCGAGTTCACCGCGCCCGAATCAAGCGGGGCTGTGGCTGAATCTGCCGCGCCTGCGGCAGCGCCTGCAGGCGATGCGGCGGTAGACAAAGGTCTTTCCGGGCTCAAATAAGCACCCACCTGCACGCCCCGTTCGGCAGCGCCGGAGCGGGGAATCGTATCGACCGATCACCTGGATAAAAAAACATGACGAAGGTCCTGCGTCTGCTATGTGCGTTCTGCTTCGGTGCGCTTCTGCTTCCTGCGGCAAATGCCGTGGATGCGCGTGAGTACGCGCTCGGGTCCGGTGATGTGATCCGGGTCACCGTGTTTCAGAACCCCGACCTGACAGTGGAAACGCGGGTGACGGAAAACGGCAGCATCACTTACCCGCTCGTCGGCGCCGTCAATGTTGGCGGGCTGACGCTTCCGGCGACAGAAAAGCTGATCGCCGATCGTCTGCGTGAGGGGGGATTCGTGCTCAAGCCCCAGGTCAATGTCCTGCTGTTGCAGATACGTGGCAACCAGGTATCGGTACTCGGGCAGGTCAATCGACCGGGGCGCTATCCGATCGAGATCGCGGGTACGACCGTCACGGACATCCTGGCGACTGCCGGAGGTGCATCGGTCAATGGTGCTGACGTGGTCACACTGGTCGGCACCCGCAACGGTCAGCCGTACCGCACGGAGATCGACGTCCCCTCCCTGTTCCAGCCGGAGGGTATCAAGGCCGACATCACGGTGCAGGGCGGCGACATCCTCTACGTGCATCGCGCACCGGTGTTCTATATCTACGGCGAAGTGAACCGCCCGGGATCGTATCGCCTCGAACGTGGCCTCTCGGTCATGCAGGCGATTGCCCAGGGCGGTGGCATCACGCTGCGGGGTACTGACAAGCGCATCAAGCTGCATCGCAGGAACGCGTCCGGAAACGTCGAGATGGTCGAACCGGACATGTCCCTGCCCCTGCAGAGCGACGATGTCGTCTATGTGCGCGAAAGCCTTTTCTGATCGGATGAATTCATGACCTTCCAGCAATTTCTGCTGATCCTTCGCGCGCGCTGGCTTGTAGGCGTGGCGGTGCTTTTTGTCGTCATCGCCACGACCATTGCGGTCAGCATGGTGCTGCCCAAGCAATATACGTCTGCCGTGTCGGTGCTCCTTGACGTCAAGTCGCCCGATCCCATCCTCGGTGTCACGCTGCCCGGGCTGGCAACGCCCGGATATATGGCGACCCAGGTGGACATCGTCTCGTCCGACCGTGTGGCACAGCGGGTCGTGCGCATGCTCGGGTTCGAGAAGAGTGCTCAGGCCGTAGAGCAGTGGCGTCAGGCAACGGAAGGCAAGGGTTCCATCGATGCGTATTTCGCCGAACTGCTGAAGAAGAAGCTCGATGTCCGGCCGTCGCGCGAATCGAATGTTCTTTCGATTTCGTTCAGCGGGCAGGATCCCGCGTTCTCGGCCGCCGTGGCGAACGCCTTTGCCCAGGCCTACATCGATACCAACCTCGAACTTAAGATCGAACCGGCCAAGCAATATGCAAGCTGGTTCGCCGGGCAATCGAAAGCCCTGCGGGAAGAGCTCGAAAAGGCGCAGAGCCGGCTGTCGGAATTTCAGAAAGACACCGGTATCGTCAACACCGACGAACGGCTTGACATCGAAAGTGCGCGGCTGGCTGAGTTGTCGAGCCAGCTGACCGCCATTCAGGCGCAGCGGAGCGACAGTTCGTCGCGTCAGGCACAGGTCGGCCTTTCGCAGATCGAAACACTGCCGGAGGTTCAGCAGAACTCGCTCATCATCGGCCTGAAGTCGGAACTGGCGCGTGGCGAAGCGCGCATGACCGACGCAAGTCAGCGCTTCGGACGCAACCATCCGGAGTACCAGCGTGCGCAGGGCGAAGTGGAGTCGCTGCGCGGCAAGCTCGAGTCGGAAATGAAGAAGGTGGCGAGCACACTGGGCACGAGCAATCGTGTAAACGTGCAGCGCGAGTCCGAGGTCAAGGCATCGCTGGCGGCGCAGAAGGACAAGGTTCTGGAACTGAAGAAGGAGCGCGACGATCTCGCCGTACTGCAGCGCGAAGTGGAAAGTGCGCAGCGTGCCTACGATGCAGTGGCGCAGCGCTTCACGCAAACCACGCTTGAAAGCCAGACGACGCAGACGAATATCGTCGTGCTTACACCGGCGATCGAGCCGCTGGAGCATTCCAGCCCGAATCTGCTGCTCAATACGCTGGTTGCCATCTTCCTCGGAGCGCTGCTCGCCGTCGGAACCGTACTGCTGCTCGAACTGCTCGACCAGCGTGTGCGTGGCGACGACGATCTGCAGCAACTGCTCGGCGTGCCTGTCCTCGGGCTCATCTCGACCGTCAAATTCGGCAAGGGCGTCAAGCGCGTCCGCGCCGCCGCCTGAAGGACACTGCCATGAATGCATCCACTCCCACCGACACCGGCTCGGGCCGCGCAATCGGCGCAATTCTGATCGACGCCGGCCGGTTGAGTCCGGATGGCGCCGAACGTATCCTGCGCGCACAGCGCGATGGCGGACTGCGCTTCGGCGATGCCGCGATCTCCCTGGGACTCCTGAAGGAATCCGACATCCAGTTTGCGCTGTCGCGCCAGTTCGACTACCCGTTCCTGCAGCCGGGCGAAAGCTCGGTCAGCGATGAGGTCATCGCGGCCTATCGTCCCTTCACGCATCAGGTAGAAGAACTCCGCGCGCTGCGCAGTCAGCTGATGCTGCGCTGGTTCGACGTGCAGGCCGAGCGCAAGACGCTCGCTATCGTCAGCCCGGAACGGGGCGAGGGACGCAGCTTCATCGCGGCCAACCTTGCGGTCGTTTTCTCGCAATTGGGCGAACGCACGCTGCTGATCGATGCAGACATGCGCAATCCGCGGCAGCATCAGCTCTTTTCGGTGAGCAACAAGGTCGGGCTGTCCGAAACGCTGGTGGGTCGGGGCGGACCGGAAACCGTGCAGCGTGTGCCGGCCTTGCTCGACTTGTGCGTGATGCCCGCAGGTGCCGTGCCGCCCAACCCACAGGAACTGCTGTCGCGTCCGCTCTTCAGTCAGCTGCTCTCCCAGCTCGCCAAGGACTTCGACGTCATTCTGATCGACACTCCGGCGGGCGCCGAGTACGCAGATGCGCAGACGATTGCCGTGCGTGCCAGCGGTGCCCTCATGGTGGCCCGCAAGAACGTCAGCCGCGCTTCGCGGCTGCAGCGGCTCGCCGACGAGCTTGTCACGGCCAGTGCGACGCTTGTCGGCTCGGTCATGAACGAGCCCTGATCTGACTGGTCGAACACGTACTCACCAAACAGGAATCTTCGATGTCCCCCACGCAATCCATGCGACTCGGTCTGCACGCAATGTCGCCAGGATGGGCACCGTTCTGGATCGTGATCGCCGGCATGGCTGCCATGTACGGGCCGAGTTTTCACGACCTGTTCAACGGTATCTGGGCCACCGATGAAAACGCGCACGGGCCGATCGTCCTCGCCGTCGCGCTCTGGCTGCTCTACACGAAGTGGAATGAGATTGCCGACGGTATCGATCACGCACCGGCTCCCTTGCTAGGATGGCCGCTGCTGGCCCTTGCCCTGCTGCTCTATGTGCTCGGGCGGTCGCAGGACATCCTGATCTTCGAGGTGGGGTCGCTGATTCCGCTGCTGATGGGCCTTCTGCTCGTATTCTTCGGCCGATCGACGCTCGGGAAGCTCTGGTTTCCGCTGTTCTTCATGCTGTTCATGATTCCGCTGCCCGGCGTACTGGTCGATACGGTCACGCAGCCGATGAAGATGGGCGTGTCCTGGGCGGCGGAGCACATTCTCTACGCGCTCGGTTATCCGATCGCGAGGACCGGCGTCATTCTGGTCATCGGTCAGTATCAGTTGCTGGTGGCCGATGCCTGTGCCGGCCTGCATTCGCTGTTCACCCTCGAAGCGCTGGGTCTGCTGTACCTCAATCTGGTCCGCCACGATTCGTTTGCTCGTAATCTGACGCTGGCCATACTCATCGTTCCGATCTCCTTCTGCGCCAACGTGATACGGGTAATCGTCCTGACGCTCATCACCTTTCACTTCGGAGACGAGGCCGGGCAGGGCTTTCTGCACGGGTTCGCCGGCATGGTGCTTTTCATCAGCGCGCTCATCCTGATCATCGGCGTCGACTCGATGCTCCGCTTCGGCGTGCGTGCCGCCGATGTCCGTCCCACCTGAATGCGGGTCCGGTCGTGATGGCTCCTGCGGATGTCGATGTCGCGTTCATGAATGAGGCGCTCGCACTGGCGCGTGAGGCCGGTTCGCTGGGCGAGGTGCCGGTGGGTGCCGTGGTGGTATGCGAAGATGAAATCGTCGGCCGGGGGTTCAATCGTCCGATCATGGCGCATGATCCGACCGCGCATGCGGAGGTCATGGCGCTGCGCGATGCGGGACGCACCCTCGGCAACTATCGACTTCCCGGGTGTTCCCTCTACGTGACGCTCGAACCCTGTGCTATGTGCAGCGGCGCGATACAGCACGCCCGAATCGCGCGTGTCGTGTTCGGTGCACGGGATCCCAAGACAGGTGCCTGCGGCAGCGTGCTCGATCTGTTTTCGCACGCCCAGCTGAATCACCACGCCAGCGTTGAATCGGGCGTCCTGGGCGATGAATGCGGTCGCCTGCTGAGCGATTTCTTCGCCGCCCGGAGACGACGCATCGAAACCGCCTGATGCGCATTCGCATAGACATTCCGACGCAGTCTCTGTGGCTTTTCGATGCCGCTGGCGTCCCGATCCGCCGCTACAGCGTATCCACTGCACTCAACGGCAGTGGCGAGAAGCGTGGCAGCTTCTGCACGCCACGCGGTCGTCACGTTATTCGCGCGCGCATCGGTGCAGGGGCGCCGCTCGATACAGTCTTCGTTCGCCGGCGTCCGACCGGTGAACTGTGGTCGCCCGAGCTGGCGCGGCAGAGCGTCGGGCGCGACTGGATACTCACCCGGATTCTCTGGCTTTCCGGATGCGAACCCGGATTCAACCGACTCGGCGAGGTCGACACCATGCGCCGCTTCATCTACCTTCACGGCAGCCCCGATACGGCAGGAATGGGCACGCCCGGCTCCATCGGCTGCGTGCGCATGCGAAACCGCGACATCGTCGAGCTGTTCGATCTCGTCACTGCCGGAACTCCGGTCGAGATTTTCGATTGACGCGGCTGCTCGTCAGGCTGGGCGACTGGCATGTACTCGAGCCGATGCTGAGACACGTCAGAACGGCCGTGTTCATCGTCGAGCAGGGTGTGCCGGAAGCGCTTGAGTGGGATGAGCACGATGCGGCGAGCCTGCATTCCGTCGCGCTGATCGACGGTGAAGTGGCCGGATGCGCGAGACTTCTGCCCGACGGGCACATCGGACGCATGGCCGTGCTGCCGGGTTTTCGTGATCAGGGTGTGGGCAGCGAACTGCTGGCCCGCATGATCGATGCCGCCAGGGCGCGCAATCTGACGCTGCTTCAGCTCCACGCCCAATCACATGCAGCGGGTTTCTATCTGAAAGCCGGATTCGTTCCCGAAGGACCGGAATTCGACGAAGCAGGCATCCCTCACATACGGATGTTGCGCAAGCTTGCGATCTGATGAAGCGACGCGTCCTCGAGCGGTTTCACGACGAAGTCGGACACCCTCGGATAGACCATCGCGCGTTCCCGATCTGCATCGAGCGGTGACGAACTGAGCATGCAGATCCTTGCACCGCCCTGATTCTCCTGCGGCAGGCGGTGAAAGGCATCCAGAAACTCGAAGCCATCCATGCGTGGCATGTTGATGTCGAGCAGAACCAGATCCACATCATGGTGCGGATTTGCCTGAAACCACTCGAGCGCTTTTTCGGCCCATTCGAAAGCCCTGACCGCAAGCGCGATTCCGGATCGTTCGATGACAATGCCATGGAAGAAGTTGTCGGCATCGCAATCGTCGATCAGTAAGACGGTGCGAAAAGGGGGCGCCGTCATGCAGTGATCGCCTGATCCACCCGTGTTGGGGTTGCGGGCAACAGCGAGGACAGTGGCAGCGCGAGCACGAAGCAACTGCCCTCATTCTCGCGCGATACGACGGACAGATGCGCACTGTGGATGTCGGCGACGCGCCGGCTCAATGCCAGTCCCAGCCCCGTTCCTTCGTATTCGGACCTTGAATGCAGTCGCTGGAAAACACCGAAAATCTTTTCGTGATAGCTCTCGGCGACGCCGATTCCGTTATCGGTCACGCATATCCTGACCGCTTCTCCATCCTGATTTGCGCTGACTGTGATTTCCGGGCTCTCTCCCGGCCGGCGGAATTTGATCGCGTTGCTGATGAGGTTCTGCAGCAGCAACCCGATCAATGTGCGGTCGCCACGAATTGCCGGCAGGCTGCCCACCGAAATGCGGGCGCCTGAACGCTCGATCGCATCTGCCAGCGCCTGGCGCGTTTCCTCGACGGCTTCGTCGAGCTCGACGCGCTCCATGCGAGGTTCCGAATTTTCGATGCGCACGAACGCGAGCAGGTCGTCCACCAGCATGCGCAGGCGTTCGCCGCCGCGCAGGATGTAGTTGATGTAGCGATCCGTCACGGCGGCATTGGCGCTGTCCCTGTCCCGTACGAGCAGTCGCGCGAAATTGAGGATCGAGTTGATCGGTTCGCGGAGATCATGCGATGCGACATGCACGAACTGCTGCAAGCCCATGTTGCTGCGCTCCAGTTCGTCGAGCGTCCGCCGCAGATGATCTTCGGCTTCGAGACGCCCGGTGATGTCTTCGCCGACGCCGAGCAGGCCTTTTATCCTGCCCTGTTCGTCTACCAGTCTGGTGGTGTGCCATGCGATGGTTCGAAAGCGACCATCCGCCGTCACGAGGCGCCCGCGGAAACGCTGCTCGCTCTTGTTGTCCTCCACAATCAGCTTATGGAAGAAATGACGGGCCTCGACGCGCTCATCTTCCGGAAAACACAGTTCGAACCAGTCCTTGCCCTGCAGCGAGGTATCGGGGCGACACAGCACTTCGCCGGCCTTCCGGTTGGCACGTTCGATGCGGCCTTCCAGATCGGCGACGACCATCATGTTGCCGGCGATATCGAAATACAGCTCGGCGCGGTCGCGCTCACGCTGCAGTTCGCGCGTACGCAGCGTCACCAGCGCCATCATCTCGTCGTTGAAGCGCTGCAGCTGCTTCTCGAACAGCGACTGCCTGAGGCCTGCCTCCTGAAGCGCGATCACCTTCCGCCGCAGTTCGATCTGAGCAACGACCTGACGAGCCAGCGCTGCAAGTGCATCGCGCTGGACGTCGCTCAATTCGCGCGGCACCGTGTCGATGACGCACAGGGTTCCCAGGCGCAGCCCACCATCGACCTCGAGTGGTGCGCCGGCATAGAAACGGACGCCGGGCGAGCCGGTAACCAGGGGATTGTCGTGAAATCGTTCGTCGCGAAGCGCGTCGTTGACGACCATCACCTCCGGATGAAGGATGACGTGGCCACAGAAGGCGATATCGCGCGGTGTTTCGGTCGCCTCTATACCGATCTTTGACTTGAACCACTGCCGCTCGGAATCGACCAGGCTGATCAGTGCAATGGGTACGCCGCAAATGCAGGACGCAAGTTGCGCGAGGTCGTCGAAACACTTTTCCGGTGGCGTGTCGAGCAGCGCGCAGTCCTGCAGGGCGGCAAGGCGTTGCGGTTCTCCCGGGGGCAGGGGGGCGGGCGTCATGGTTGGCAGAACGATTAGTCATTACATACGAATGTGACGGTATCGTAACGACAAAACGAGTCGGAACCTTCATGAAAAAAGGTGTCTTGACACCGCTGTTCCAGTGATTCAGCGCCTCAGGTCAAAGCGTGTCAGGCCGGCGTACCGCCCCCCGGGGCCGTGGCGGCGCTCTTCGAAACGGATGCGTTCGCCGGTGATCTGCAGGATCGATCCGGAACGGGTGCCGTACTCCTCACCGCCGATGAACACGGACGACAATTGTCGCTCCCATTCGATGCCCACCCCTGTATCAGGCAAATCGGCATCGTCGGCGCGCCGCTCGTCGGCCAGTACGGCAAACCCGGTACTGAAGGTCTGCGGCCAGTTCGGCAATGCACCCAATGCGTTCTCGAATCCTCTTCTGGCACGCACGAGTTTCGGCCAGGGCGTTCCCGGCAGATGATTTGACAGCGCATGGACACCCGGCTCCAGTTCGCGGGTCTGTGCGTCTCCACGTCCCCGGTAACCCACCCAGAACAGGGTATTGCCGTCACACAGCAACAGATTGAAGCCGTTGCAGTGATGCGCTTGTGCGCGCACCGCCTCGCCGTAATCGGCAGCGCATGCGTCGCTCGTCAGAAATCCGGATACCAGCAGACCACGTGATCGTGCATCGCTGCGCTGCGTCGAAGGGTCGCGGTAGTTGGTCAGGGCGGCGAAGCGTCCGCTTCGTGTAACGCCCATCCAGGTGCCGCCTGACTCGAGGTCACGACCCGCCAGCACGTCCGGTGCATCAGCCCAGAAAGCGAGCGGCTCCGTCGCTCGTCGATGAAACTCGTCCCGGTTGGCGATCACCAGCAGGGGGCAGTCCGGCCGCGTTTTCCAGCCCAGTGCGATGAGACACATGTTCTTTTCTAAGCCGGCCCGGGCCGCATTCAGGGGGCGCGAAAGCGCTCCATGTGACGAAATCCTTCGGCCGTGATCAGATCGAGCAGACCATGGCGCATCACGTGGCTGCCCAGCTCGATCTCGAACGCGTACTGCTGGGTCACGCCTTCGTAGATTTCCATCCAGGTCAGTGGATCGTCGAGTCGCCGCTTTACGCGACCGGCAATGCCGGTGGCAGCATGCAGAGAGGCCTGCATGCCGGCGAGCGCGGCGAGCAGTTCCGCTTCGCGTCCGTCGTCGATGCGGTAGTAGATGAAATAGTCGATGCGCACGGCGGGGTCATTCCCCGAGGGAGTATGGGAGCGGCAGCACGGACAGCACCAAACCCCCTGGGCTGCTGATCCGGACGTCGCCGGCAGCGACGCTGGACATCTGTACCACAGCAAGAAGTTCGCATCCGCCGTCGGGATGCATCACGGCGTCGACCACTGCTCCGCAGGCCTGATCGTTCGTGTCGGTGCCGTAGATCGGGGTACCGGGCGCGGGCGGAGCGCCGTCGGCGCGGGCGCGGTACATGCGGCGTTTCAGCTTGCCGAGGTACTGAGTGCGGGCGACGATTTCCTGCCCCGGATAACATCCTTTCTTGAAATTGACGCCGCCGGTCAGCTCGAAATTGACCATCTGCGGCACGAACTCTTCCTGCGTGGCCGGCCAGATGCTGACCAGTCCGTCGCGGATGTCGTACCAGCGCCAGGCGGGCGTGCCGGCCGGCGTTGCTTGTGTGACGAGGATCGGCCAGAGCCGCGCGAGCTCATCCGCCGGACAGACGACTTCAAAGCGGTTGTCGGCCAGTCTCAGCACGCACACCTCACCGGTCGTTGCCGTCGTCAGATTGCTGGCTGGCACGGCAAGGCCGGCTGCCTGAAGCGCTGTAACCGCGTTTTGTCCGGAGAGGCCGAGCGCCGGTCGTGCTTCGGTGGCGTCGGTCAGGGTCACCTTTGAGCGCAGCACGTACATCGACAGCTTTTTCCGCATCGGCTCAGCCAGCGCGCGTGGCAACTGCAGCACGACGGATGCGCCCTCGCGCCATACCGTGAAGGCGGCGAGCAGGCGTCCCTTGGGGCTGCAGAAGCCGGCATGGCGAATGCCATCTGCGGGCAGCCCGGTCACGTCCTGTGTCAGAAGGTTGTGCAGGAAGGTTGCTGCATCGTCTCCCCGTGCCTGCAGGCGGGACAGATGCGTCAGGGGTACGAGTACCGTTGCTTCGCGTGCCGCACGCATTTCGGTCGCGCCATCGCTCATGGCTGAAAACTGGCCGTCATCGGACGATGAGCCTGGCGGAACGAGATCGGTGAGGGTCATGATGTGACGGAGGGTGAAATCGGGGGCGTTGATGGAAGAGGTTAACATAGCTGACCTTGCGTGCTGCACGCCTGACATCAAACGTTCCGATGCGTCGTCTTGTCCTCTTTCTCGTCCTGATCGGCCTGCTCGCCGCCGCGACCGGTGCTGCGGCCCTCGCGTGGTACGCCAACCGTCCGATGCTCTGGTCAGGTGACGCGATCGAATACACGCTGAAGCCCGGGACGTCGCTCGGATTGGCGGCGCACCAGATCGGCGGGGCGGGTGTGCCGGTCGCCCCGCGGCTGCTGGCGTTGATCGGGCGGTTGGCGGTCGACAGCACGCGCCTTCAGGCGGGCAGCTATGCCTTCCGCAGTGGCCTGACGCCACTGGAGCTGCTTGGCATGATGACTCGCGGCGACGTGAGCATGCGCGAGTTGCGCCTGATCGAAGGCTGGACCTGGCGGCAGATACGTGCGGCGGTGGCGGCGCACCCCGACCTCACGCATGACATGGCCGGTTTCAGCGATGCGCAGCTGCTTGAGCGCATCGGCGCCGATGTGGCTGTTGCCGAAGGCTGGTTCTTTCCTGATACCTATCTGTTCGCTGTTGGTGAAAGCGACCTTGCCGTGCTGCGGCGCGCGCATCACGCGATGCGTGTTCAGCTCGACCAGGCCTGGGCAGCGCGCGCGGCCGATTTGCCCTACCGTTCGCAGCAGGACGCGCTGATCATGGCGTCCATCATCGAAAAGGAAACGGGCGCCGAACGTGACCGGACCCTGGTTGCGTCGGTCTTCGTGAATCGCCTGCGCGCCGGCATGCCGCTGCAGACCGATCCGACGGTCATCTACGGGCTGGGTGAGCGCTTCGACGGCAATCTGACACGCGCCCACCTTCAGACAGACACGCCCTACAACACCTACACGCGGCGCGGTCTTCCGCCGTCGCCGATCGCCGCCCCGGGGCGCGCGTCGATCGATGCGGCGCTGAATCCGGCTGCCAGCCCTTACTATTACTTCGTGGCGCGCGGCGACGGCAGCAGCGAGTTCTCCCGATCACTGGGGGACCACAACCGCGCGGTCGACCGATACCAGCGTCGTCCCGCGAAGGCGGAACGCAAATGAATACCCACATGCAAAACAGTCGTTTCATCAGTTTCGAAGGCATGGACGGGGCGGGCAAGAGCACGCAGATCGCGCGTGCCGCGCACTGGCTGCGTGACCGCGGGCATGTCGTCCTGCTGACGCGCGAGCCCGGCGGCACTCACCTCGGCGAGGCGCTGCGAGGTCTGGTGCTGCATGAAGCGATGCATCCGGACACCGAGGTGCTGCTGATGTTCGCGGCGCGCTGCGAGCATCTGAAACAGGTCATCGCGCCCGCCCTGGCCCGTGGCGAGTGGGTGCTGTGCGACCGTTTCACCGACGCTACCTTCGCCTACCAGGGCGGTGGCCGCGGCATCGATCCGTCGCGTCTCGAAGTGCTTGAGAACTGGGTGCAGCGCGGTCTGCAGCCGGGTCTGACGCTGCTGTTCGATCTGCCCTGCGAGGTGGCGGCGCAAAGACTGGCGTCGAGCGGGGGGGACCCGGACCGCTTCGAGCGCGAACAGGCCGATTTCTTCAACCGTGTGCGAGCGGCGTATCTGGCGCGCGCGGCGAATGCACCGGAACGGATCAAGGTGCTCGATGCGTCAGTCGCACCGGATGAAGTTTCCGTTTCACTTGAAGAAATAATTTCAAACTACTGTAAATAAATGATTTACGACTGGCTTAATCCGCAGTGGGATCAACTCCTGTCTGCCGCTGACAGGATGCCGCATGCCTTGTTGCTGGCGGGGCCATCCGGCGTCGGCAAACGTGAATTCGCGCAGTCTCTGGCGGCCCGCATGCTGTGCGAGCGGGCCCGATCGGTCGAGCAGGCATGTGGTGCATGCGCATCGTGCAGGCTGATTGCGACGGATGGACATCCCGATCTGCTGGTGGTGCGGCCGGAGGCGCTCGATGACGACGGCAGCGAAGCAGAGGAAAGCGACGATGCAGAGGGTGGCAAGGCGAAATCGAAACTGATCCGGATCGCGCAGATACGCGCGGTGATCGAGCGCCTGGGTGTTGGCGCTCATCAGGGCGGGCATCGCGTGGTGCTCGTGTATCCAGCCGAAGCCATGCACGCCGAATCAGCCAATTCTCTTCTTAAAGTACTTGAGGAACCACCGTCAAGTACATTGTTTCTGCTGGTTTCTGATAACCCGAAGAATCTGTTGCCCACGATACGGAGCCGGACGAGGCTGCTGCCCTTCCATTTTCCCCCGGTCGACCAATCGATGCGCTGGCTGGCGGCGCAGGGAGTGGCCAGCGCCGGTGACGCGCTTGCGCTGTGCGCCGGGGCGCCGTTGCATGCGCGTGACCTCGCCGGTTCGAAAGACGCTCAGATACAGGTGCAATTTGTCGATGATGTATCGAGGTCGGCGATCGATTCGCCGCTCGAGGTCGCAGCGCGTTGGGCGGGCTGGCTGCAGGGCAGGAAGAAGGGCGAGCCAGGTCTGACCGATCTGCCGACCCTGGTTATCTGGTTGCAGCGCTGGATGGCCGATGTCGTGCTGCAGTCGATGGCGGGTGCGCCGCGCGTCTTCGTCGGGCGTCGTCCTGCGCTGGAGGCGCTGGCGCAACGCAGCGATGTCGTCACCGTGCTGCGTGGGTACAATGAAATGCTGCGGATGCGGGCCTTGGCGCATCACCCGCTGAATGCGCGCCTGTTTCTCGAAGACATGCTTCTGCGCTACGCCCGGTTGTTTCGGGCCGCGCGCTGAGCGCGAGTGGAAGGAATACCGAAGTGAGCGAACCGCAGATAGCACCCGGCAACCGGCGCAGCGTACTGTCGCTCGCGGTCAGTTCCAAATCCGTCCTGTACGCCGCCTACATGCCGTTTCTCAAGGGCGGCGGGATTTTCCTGCCTACCAATCGGGTCTACAAGATCGGGGACGAGGTTTTCCTCCTGCTGCAGCTGATGGATGATCCGACCAAACTCCCGATTCAGGGAACGGTGGCGTGGGTGACGCCGGCGGAAGCGCAGGGCGGGAAACAGCAGGGCATCGGTCTGCGCTTCGGTGACGATGAAAGCAGCCGCTCGGCGCGCGTCAAGATCGAATCCGTGATCGGCAGCCATCTCGCCTCGACACGCCAGACCCACACGCTGTAACAGACGTTTCTCCAGGTTTTCAAATGTTCATCGATTCGCATTGCCATATGGATTTCCCCGACCTCGCGCTGCGCGAGGGCGAATTGCTGGCGAACATGCGCCAACAGAAGGTCAGCCACGCGCTGTGTGTGTCGGTCAACATCGAACAGTGGCCGCGCGTGATCGGAATGGCGACGCGCCACGACAACATCTTCGCATCGGTGGGGGTGCACCCTGACTACGAGGACGTGACCGAACCCGATGTCGCCCGGCTGGTCGAGTTGTCCGCCCATCCGCGCGTCGTTGCGATCGGCGAAACAGGTCTTGACTACTTCCGGCTGACCGGTGATCTCGAGTGGCAGCGCGAGCGTTTCCGCACGCACATCCGCGCGGCGCGCGAGTGCGGCAAACCTTTGATCATCCATACCCGGTCAGCTGCCGACGACACGCTGGCGATCATGCGCGAAGAGCAGGCGCACGAGGTCGGCGGCGTCATGCACTGCTTCACCGAATCGCTCGAAGTCGCCGAGGCGTCGATCGACATGGGTTTCTGCATCTCCTTTTCCGGCATCGTCACGTTCAAGAACGCGCAGGCGTTGCGTGACGTTGCAAGAGCCATTCCGGCACGCTCGATGCTCATCGAAACCGATTCGCCGTATCTGGCACCCGTGCCGTACCGCGGCAAGATGAACGAACCGGCCTTCGTGCCTCACGTGGCAGCCGAACTGGCGCGCATTCGCGACATGTCGGTGGAACAGATCGCCCAGACGACGACCGACAACTTCTTCCGGCTGTTCGGCGACGCCGCCCGGCTGGCCGGACGCCTGCAGGAGGCGGCATGAGCACACTCCGCGCGCTCGTTTTCGCCGTCTGCATGGCTGCGAACGGCGCGGTGTCTGCCAATGCCTACGACGATCTGATGCAGGCCGCCGTCACCGGCGATGCATCCACGGTGGCGGCGCTGGTCGATCGCGGCCTCGACGTCAATTCGGTGGATCCGCGCGGTGAAACGCTGCTCATCATCGCATCGCGCGGTGGCCATGCCGAACTGGTCAAGGCGCTGCTTGGGCGCAAGGCGAAGCTCGAGGCAGTGAACGTGGCCGGCGAGACTGCGCTTGCCGTGGCTGCCTACAATGGACATTCGGACGTCCTCGACCTGCTGCTGGCGAAAGGTGCCGATCCGGTGAATCACCAGGGCTGGTCGGCGCTGCATTACGCCGCAATGCAGGGACATGGCAAGGTGCTGCAATCGCTGATCGCGCGCGGGGCACCGGTGGATGCGCTGGCACCCAACGGTGCGACGGCGCTGATGCTGGCGGCGCGCAGCAGCAGCATCGAAGCGGTGCGTGTGTTGTTGCGTGCCCGGGCTGATGCCCGCCTGCGCGGCCGCGATGGCGAAACCGCAGTCGACTGGGCCGTGAAAGCGGGCAATACCGATGCCGCGGCACTGATTCGTGCGGCGATGGGGCAGTGATGAGCGACGCCGAAACCCGTTCGCCGCTCGGCCGCGCCACTGACTATCCGGATCGCTACGACGCCGCACTGCTGTTCCCGATGTTGCGCGAAGCATCCCGTGCATCGCTCGGCATCGCGCACGGGCTTCCGTTCACCGGCATCGATCGCTGGCATGCGTGGGAGCTCTCGTGGCTCGATTCGCATGGCAAGCCGGTGGTCGCCATCGGGCGCTTCGACATTCCTGCCGACAGCCCGTACATGGTCGAGTCGAAGTCGCTCAAGCTCTATCTGAACAGCTACAACAATGAACGACTGGTTTCTCAGGAAGCCGTTCGTGCGCTGATCGAAACCGATCTGTCGGCGGCCTGCCAGTCGGGTGTGACGGTCGAACTGTACGCGCCGGATGCGCTGCCGCCCTTCATCGGTACGTCCGACGGCGAATCGATCGATGCTCAGGAACTGGCGTTCGACCAGTACCGGCCCGATCCGTCGACGCTGTCTGCCGACGGCGTTGCCGTTGACGAATGCCTGCGTTCCGACCTCCTGAAAACCAATTGTCCGGTCACGCTGCAGCCCGACTGGGCGTCGCTGATGGTGCGCTACCGCGGTGCGAGGATCGATCGGGAAGGGCTGCTGCGCTACATCGTGTCCTTCCGCAACCACGCCGATTTTCACGAGCATTGCGTGGAACGCATCTATACGGATCTGATGCGATGCTGCCAGCCCGAACTTTTGACGGTGTGTGCCTGTTACACGCGTCGCGGCGGGCTCGATATCAATCCCTGGCGCAGCAATTTCGAGGCGCCGGGCGACCGCTTCATCAAGCTTGCGCGGCAGTGAGCTGCGTACGCAGGGCGTCGACCGCAGTGCGGAACTCGGGCGCTCCGCCGTAACTGGGGTGACGTGCCGGCAGCGCCTCGATGTGCATGTCGGCCAGGCTCTGCTGGCAGACACGCCCGATCGCCAGGCGCGGCACACCCGGGTAGAGCGCAATAAACTGTTCCAGCAGCGGCCGCAGTGCGCGTCTTTCGATTGTTGTCGGGGCGCGATTGGTCAGCGGCTGACCACGCTGGTGCGGATGGTAGGCGACGGCATTCCACAGCACGAAATCGCTGGCCGACCAACCCTTGCCGGTCATCGCACCCCACACGATGCTTGCAGTGCGCTCAACCACGCCGTCGACATTCTTCAATTGGGGCAGGATCCGGCTGGTACGTTGAAAGCTGCCGTCGAAATAGTCCCCGCCGCGACCGGCGGCGTGCGCGGCGAGCACATCGCGCTCGCTTGTCATGGCCATGCCGGAGAATTTGGCACCGCTGTAACTGGGAGCTTCGGCAATGAGCAGCACTTTGGCTCGCCCCATGCGGGCAGCCAGATAGCGCTGCAGATGGTCCGCGCGCACGGCGGGGGCATCCGGCGACAGGTCGTGAACGGGATCGTGGTCGCCCCACGGATTGAACATCGTGCCGTGGTCGGGAATGAGCGCGCCAGCTGCGACTGTGCGCACGAAACTGTCGAGATCGTTTGCGGACATCAGTGGTCTACCCGGCCGGACGCGAAAGGCGCGCATTGTGCATGACGCCGGACAAAAACGTGAGACCCCGGCAGCCGACAACGGAGCCGACACATGAACCGGAAAAAAACGATGAAGGCTGATGTCCTGCTTGCCGCACGCATGGCGCTGCGTGACTACCGTGCGGGGGAATTGCGCATTCTGCTGATTGCACTGCTCCTGGCCGTGGCGGCGCTCACATCGGTATCCTTCTTCACCGACCGCGTGTCGCGCTCGGTGGTGAGCGAGGCGAACCAGCTTCTCGGCGGCGATCTGCTGGTGGCGTCGAGCGACCCGATTCCCGATGCCTTCGTCGATGAGGCGAGGTCACGCGGCCTGCGCACGGTCAACACGTGGAGCTTCACCAGCATGGCGTCGGCCGATGACGCCGCCCGGTTGGTGGGCGTCAAGGCGGTGTCCGACGGCTACCCGTTGCGCGGCAAGCTGCGTACCGCTCCCGCGCTGAATGCGCCCGACGCGGAGACACGCGCCATTCCAGAGGCGGGAACGGTCTGGCTGGACGAGCGCGCAACCAGCGCGCTGGGCATTCGCACCGGCGACGTGATCGGTCTGGGGCAACTCAAACTGAAGGTTGCAGCGGTACTGACCTTCGAATCGGACCGCGGCGCGAGTTTCTTCTCCATCGTTCCGCGGCTGATGCTCAATGCGGCGGATCTGCCGGCCAGCGGACTCATCCAGCAGGGCAGCCGCATCGGCTACCGGCTCCATCTGTCGGGCGAGGACGCTGCCGTACGAGGCTTCGCCGCCTGGCTCAAGCCGCAGCTGGCGCGCGGACAGAAGATCGAAAGCGTCGAGGAAGCGCAGCCCGAAGTACGCGGTGCGCTGGACCGGGCACAGAAATTTCTTCGGCTTGCGGCCATGCTGGCGGTGGTTTTCGCCGCTGTGGCGGTTGGACTGTCGTCACGGCGCTACATGCAGCGCCATCTCGATGGCTGCGCGGTGATGCGCTGCCTCGGGGCGACCCAGTCACGACTCACGCGCCTGTTCCTCATCGAATTCACGCTGGTCGGTCTGCTGGCATGCGGTGTGGGCTGTGCCGCCGGCTATGTCACTCAGTTCGGCGTCGAGGCGCTCCTTGCGGGCCTGTTTGCCACCAGATTGCCGCAGCCGGGGATGCTGCCGGTGTTCTATGGCGTCGCCGTAGGCATGACGCTGATGCTGGGCTTCGTGTGGCCGCAACTGCTGCGCCTGCGCCGCGTGTCGACGCTGCGCGTGCTGCGGCGCGAGTGGGACGATGCGGATCGTATTTCGTGGGGCGCATATGGATTCGGGCTGGTCTGCCTGTCCGCCCTGATCGTACTGATGGCCGGCGACCTGACGCTCGGCGCCATCGTGGTCGGAGGCTTCGTGCTGGCCTGCGGCGTCTATGCTGCCCTTGCCTGGGCGGCCCTTGCCGGCGTGTCGCGCCTGCGCGGTGGCTCTGCGGGCGGCTGGCGCTACGGTCTGGCCAGCCTGACGCGTCGACGCGCTGCGTCGGTCATGCAGATCGCCGCACTGGGGCTGGGACTGACCGCAGTGCTCTTGCTGGTGATCGCACGCGGCGACCTGCTCGATGCATGGCACAACCGCTTGCCGGCCGATGCGCCCAACCGCTTCATCCTGAACATCCAGCCGGATCAGGCCGACGCTGTTCGCCGGCAATTCTCGGATGCCGGCCTTCCGGCACCTGAGCTGCTGCCGATGTCGCGGGCGCGGCTGGTCAGCATCAACGGTCAGGCGGCTTCGCCCGACCGCTACGAATCGATGCGCGCCCAGCGCCTGGTCGAGCGCGAATTCAATCTGTCGTGGTCGGACCATTTCCAGGTCGGCAACCGCATCGTCGATGGCAGCTGGAGCGCCGATCGGCCGGGTTTTTCGGTCGAAGCGGGGCTGGCGGGCGCGCTCGGGATCGGTGTCGGCGACCGGCTCGAATTCGAAATCGCCGGTCAGAGGGTGGCCGCTGAAATCCACAGCCTGCGGGAACTGGCCTGGGATTCGATGAACGTGAACTTCTTCGTCGTGGCATCCCCCGGTGTGCTGGAGAACTTCCCGGCCAGTTACATCACATCCTTCCATCTTCCGGCGTCGGCATCGGGCTTCACCAACGAACTGGTCGCGCGCTTTCCCAACCTGACGGCGATCGACGTCGATGCCGTGGTGCGCCAGTTCCGCGCGCTGATGGACCAGCTTTCGGCGGCGGTCAGCGTGGTGTTCGGTTTTGCGCTGCTGGCCGGTGTCGTGGTGCTGTTCGCGGCAATCGAGGCCACGCACGATGAACGCCGTTTCGAACTGGCGGTGCTGCGCACGCTCGGGGCGCGCAATCGCCAGTTGCGTGCCTCGCTGCTGGCCGAATTTGCAGTGCTGGGCGCGCTCGCCGGTACCCTCGCTGCGGCCGGTGCCGTGGCAATGACCATGGCGCTGGCGCGCGAGGCCTTCCAGTTGCCGTATGTGCCGTCGGTCGTCCAGCCGCTGGGTGGGCTGCTGTTCAGCGTGATCGCGGTGGTGGGCGCCGGCATGCTCGGATTGCGTACGGCGCTGCGCGAACCGGCTCTCTCCAGTCTGCGTGCGGGCTGAGTCCGCGCGCCGCCGCGGGCGAGAAGAATTCCGCTATACGACTTGCGGCCAGTGAACGTCGCCGCACAGCACCTGCAGCTCATCATCCCAGTTGCGGAAGGCGATCGACACGGTGACGCACAGCAGACCCGTCGAGATCGACAGGTAAGGTCGCGTGACGTGCGCCTTGCCCGGATTTTCGACTGCGTGACCGAAGTACGGGCGGCGTGACCAGTGGGCATTGCGGTTGGCGGCCAGCGCACGATAGGGACTGTCGGACGGCATGTTCGACTGCCTTCGCCTTGCGTTGTTGCCCACCTGCCGACCCTGGCCGTCCAGCAGGAAGCAGCTGTCGGTGCGTTCCAGCTGCAGGAACTCGCGACATGCATCGTCAAGCGACGAGCCGTCTTCCAGCAGCAGGGCGCAGCCGCCGATTGCGTGGAGATAGGGGCCGATCAATTCTCTGGCGCGAGCGGCACCGGCGCCACGTGTTGCATTGAACTTTTCCCATAGCGCATTCAGTGTGGTGCTCATGGCGCGCGTATCGATCGGTGTGGCCTCAGGCATTGCGAAGTAGAAGCCCTGCACGAAATCGATATCGGAGTCGAGTGCCGCCAGCGCCTGGGCTTCCGTCTCGACGCCTTCCAGCAGCACGAGTGAGCCCGCCTCGTGTATCAGGCTGACGATCTGCGGCAGCAGGCGACGGGCTGACGGATCTTCGACCGACTTGATGGCGAACGAGCGGTCCAGCTTCACTATTTCCGGCTGCAGTGACCAGATGCGGTCGAAGTTCGAATGGCCCGCACCGAAATCGTCGAGCGCGATCATGCAGCCGAGGTCACGGAGATATTCGACGGTTCTTGCGAATCCGGCGTTTTCCGACACGACCTGTTCCATCACTTCGATCACGATGCGGCGAGGGTCGATGTTCGGGTGGTCGCACAATTCGGGCAGAAAGTCGCTCAGATCATTTTCCGGGCCACGGCAGAACACTTCAGGATGAATGTTCAGAAACAGCCAGCCATCGTGGGTGTCGTGGGCGGAATGATTGTTTACGTGCAGATAGCGGCACAACTGATCCAGATGGCGGAGATCTTCATAGCGCGTGGCGCTGGCGATGACCCGACCCGGGGGCACCGGATGCATTTCGTCGTCGCGGGCCCTCAGCAGGCCTTCGTGTCCGATCGCGCGGCCATGCGACAGGCTGAAGATGGGCTGGAAGTGACTGGTGAGCGTGAGCCCGTGATAACGGGCAGACACGCCGTCTGCGTCATGGATGATGTCGGCGCCGAGCACGGCGTCGTCGTCCGCCGGGGCTGAAATCGCTGCGTAGGCCATGGACACGTACGGGTGGAAACAATGAGCGAATCAACGGCGTGGCGCACGCAACACTTGAGCGCGGGTGACCGACAGCCGGTGTGCGCTGTTTGCCTCGTCCGCTGTTATTCTCCGCGCCGTCCCTTTCCTGACAGCAGGCGTTACCGCGCCTGCCATCCCGTCGTGCTGCGCAGATGTCCTTCTGACCGCGGATCCATCGTGCTCCACCCCGGCCGGCCTGTGCCGGCGAACGCCGGACATCGCTGATGGACGGCGTACTGCAGCAGATACTTCTGGCCGCGCCGCTCTTCCTGCTGGTGTTCGTCGGCTACGTCATCATGAAATGGGCCGGCTGGACCCGGAACGGTTCGGAGGCACTCGCAAAGTTCGTGTTCACCGTTGCATTGCCGGCCATGCTGTTCCGCCTGATGAGCGGATTCGCGGAACTGCCCCCGGTGGACGTGCGCTTGCTGGCGGCCTTTTTCGGCGGATGCCTCATCGTCTTCGTGATCGGACGACTGCTTTCGGCCCGGCTGTTCGGGCTCGATGGCGTATCGCAGTCGGTGTTCGCGCTGGGCGGTGTCTTTTCCAACAACGTGCTGCTCGGTCTGCCGCTCACGCACACCTTGCTGGGCGAACAGGCCATGCCGTCGGCGGCACTGGTGGTGGTGTTCAATGCACTGATCCTGTGGACACTGGTCACGCTGTCGGTCGAGTGGGCGCGCCACGGTGCCCCCACGCTGTCGGGTTTCGGCAAGACAGCCAGGGGTGTGCTGACCAATCCGCTGGTTGCCGCCATTCTTTCGGGCACCGTGTTCGGCCTCGCTGGTTTCAGCCTGCCGACGCTGATCGATGAGCCACTCAAACTGCTGGGCGATGCAGCACTGCCGTTGTCGCTCGTCGCGCTCGGCATGGGGCTGGCGGAATTCGGGGTGCGCGACGGCTGGCAGCAGAGTGCGGCCATCTGCTCACTCAAGCTGCTGCTGCATCCTCTGGTGGTGTGGGCGCTGGCGCGCCTGCTCGATCTGCCGGAGACCGAAACACAGGCGGTCGTCCTGCTGGCGTCGCTGTCGGTCGGCGCCAATGTGTATCTGATGTCGCGCCAGTTCCACGCAATGCAGGGGCCAGTCGCCAGCAGCCTGCTGATGTCGACGGCGCTGGCGGCCCTGACCACGCCGCTGATGCTGGCACTGGTCAGCAGATAGTCACGCCGGGGCGGGATTTTTCCCGCGCGCATCCGGTCTGTGACGGCAGAGGACACAGACATGACAGACCTTTTCGCAGATCCCCATTTCGCCGACGGCAGCGATTCCGGGCTGGCACCGGTTTTCCCGGCGACAGTCGCAGCGGCGCTGGCCCGCATCGATGCCATCCAGCCGCGCGAATACGCGCGCACCCGCAATCATGTCGGCGGCGCAGTGACGCGGCTGTCGCCGTACCTGACGCATGGCTTCGTCGATGTGCCGCAGGTGATCGAACGGCTGTCGCAGCGCTGCCGGCTCGAACCCGAGGACAAGATCGTATTCGAGCTTGCGTGGCGTGAATATTTTCATCATCTGTGGCGTCACTGGGGTGACGACATCTTCACTGACCGCCGTCCGCCACCGGCTGCACACTATTCGACAGCCATGCCTGCCGATGTAATAGAAGGCCGCACCGGCGTACCGGTGATCGATCAGGCCGTGCGTGCGCTCTACGCCACGGGTTATCTGCACAACCATGCGCGCATGTGGCTGGCGAGTTACATCGTGCATCTGCGCAAGACCAGCTGGAGGGCCGGTGCGGACTGGATGTACAGCCATCTGCTCGACGGTGACCTGGCGTCCAACACGCTTTCCTGGCAGTGGGTGGCCGGCACGCTGACGGGCAAACCCTACCTATACAACGCGGACAATGTCGAACGCTACGCGCCCGAATGGGCCAGCCCGGGCACGGCGCTCGACACCTCCTACGAGGCGCTCGACAGCATCGCGCGGCACGGTCCGGACTGCGGACCCCATTCGTTGCGGGCCGAGCCGGTTGCACGGCCGGGCATGGCGACGGTGGTCGATCCGGACGGGTGGTCTATGCGATCGGGCGGCGAAGAGTGCTGGCTGATGCATCCATGGGCGCTTGGTTGTCCGCCGCAGGGCCGGGTGATCGGATGGATAGAGCCATCGTTCCACGAGCGCTTCGCATGGAGCGAGAAGCGCTGGCAGTTCGTGCTTGCGCGCATGCGCGAAGCCTGCGAGGGCATCGTCGTGGGCGACGCCAGAACGCTGCGACAGCAGCTCGGCGATGTGCGCCTGCTGACCATGCAGACCTTCAATCCGGGCTATATGCAGACGATCGCGGCAGCCGGCATGCTGGCCGAGCCGATCGCGCGCCAGTTCGAAGACCCGCAGCGCGCGATGCCTTCATTCACGCGCTTCTGGCAGGCGGTCGCACCGAAGGCAGAAGCGTCGCGCCCGTGGCACCGATGAACCCCGGAATCCATTCGGATCAATGGCCTACGTTCTGAACCCCCATGCGCGCAGCCCGGCGCGCGCGCTCGGCCTTGCCGGGCTCATCCCCTTTGTCGGACTGACGGTCGCCATGCATGCCGGCCACTGGCCGCAAGGTCTGGTCGCGCTGGCGCAGCTGGCCTATGGCGCGACCATCGTCAGCTTCATCGGTGCGCTGCACTGGGGGCTTGCGATGCGCGATCCGAGCCTGAACAGCAGTGCGTTGTGGCGGGCGCTCGGGTGGGGCGTGATGCCGTCGCTGCTGGC
>JAGNYW010000014.1:0-12973 GCA_017984755.1 Methyloversatilis sp. | reverse complement strand
CGCTGCTGGCGCCGCTCGAAACCGGATTGTGGATGCTGTGTGCCACCGTACCTGCCTGCTGGTGGATGGACGCGCGGCTGTCGGGTGCGCTGGCGCTCGAGCGCTGGTACCTGCAGTTGCGCACGCTGCTCAGCGCCGTGGTCACGGTGTGCCTAGGCGCGTCGGCCCTCGCGTTGCACTGATTCGGGGTCATGCAGGTCGTCTGGTTCAAGCGCGATCTGCGCATCACCGATCACGCGCCGCTGACGGAAGCGGCACGACGCGGTCCGGTGCTGGCGATCCATGTCCATGAGGACGTGCTGCTTTCAGGCCCGGATGCCGACGCGCGCCATCTCGGCTTCCTTAACGAAGCGCTCGACGATCTCGACGTTTCGCTGAAGACGCTCGGCCTCAGGCTGCTGCGACTGCGCGGAACGCTACCCGACGTATTCGACGCGCTGCGCCGGGAACGGCGCATCGATGCCTTGTGGAGCCACGAGGAAACAGGAAATTTCGCGAGTTTTCAACGCGACAGGGCGGTCGCTGCGTGGTGCAGGGCGAACGGAGTGGCCTGGCACGAGCGCCCCAGTGGCGCCGTGGTGCGGCGTCTTCGCGACCGCGATGAGTGGTCTGCACGCTGGATGGATACGATGCGCCCGTCGCCGCTGCACGCGCCGTCGCGGGTCACACCCGCGAACATCTCAGTACGCTCCATCGCACAGCCGCCGACCGCAGCCGAAGTCGGCCTCGCCTCACGCGACATTCCGTTGCGCCAGCGCGCAAGTCGTGCCGCTGCGCTGCGCGAGCTGGATGACTTCCTCGATCAACGCGTCATCCGCTATCGTCTTGGCATGTCGAGTCCGTTGTCGGCCGGTGACGACTGTTCGCGTCTGTCGCCTTATCTGGCGTTCGGTCTCGTATCGCTGCGCGAGGTGGTGCATGCCGTCTGGAGGGCACGTGCGCACTGGATGGCGCAGGTTCCGGGGCCGCAGACTTCGGCGGTGCTCGCCGGGCTGAAATCCTTCGAAAGCCGTCTGCACTGGCACTGTCACTTCATCCAGAAGCTCGAATCGCAACCGGAGATCGAGTTTCAGCCGGTGAACCGGCTGTACGAAGGTTTGCGCGAGGCCGATTTTTCAGCACTGAGGCATGTTGCCTGGTGTAGCGGCGAAACCGGTTATCCGCTGATCGATGCATGCATGCGCTCGCTGAACGCCACCGGCTGGATCAACTTCCGCATGCGCGCGATGCTGGTTTCGTTTTCGTCGTACCAGTTGTGGAACCACTGGCGCGAGCCGGCACTTCATCTGGCACGGATGTTCACTGACTACGAACCGGGCATCCACTATCCTCAGGTACAGATGCAGTCGGGCGTCACCGGCATCAACACCCTGCGCATCTACAACCCGGTCAAGCAGCAGGCCGACCATGATCCGAAAGGCATTTTCGTGCGTCGCTGGCTGCCGGAACTGTCGCGCGTGCCGCGGGCGCTTCTTGCCGAACCGTGGCGCATGACGGCGATCGAACAGCGCGAGGCGGGATGCCTGATCGGCCGGGATTATCCGTTGCCGGTGGTGGATCATCTGGCGGCAGCTCGCGCGGCACGCGATGCTGTCTGGGCAGTTCGAAAGATGCCCGAGGCCGGCGCCGAGGCGCGTCGGGTGTTCATCCAGCACGGCAGCCGAAATCCTCAGCGCGAGGGGGGCCCGCGCAGGCGCGGGTCGAAAAAGAACGCCGCACCGGCCGACACGCCCCAGATGGGCTTCGACTTCTGATCAGTCCGCCAGTGCCTGATGCAGGTCGGCGATCAGGTCTGCCGGATCTTCGAGGCCGATGGAGAGACGCAGCATTGCATCGGAAATGCCCCGCCGTGCGCGTTCCTGCGGCGTCAGGCCATGGTGTGTCGTGGTGCAGGGCTGGGTGACCAGGCTTTCGACACCGCCCAGACTGGGTGCGAGGCTGATCAATCGCAGCCGATCGGCGACGCGGGTGGCGGCATCGCCGTCGCCCACCACCTCAATGCTCAGCATGCCGCCGAAGCCATGCATCTGGGTCTTTGCCAGCGCGTGCCCCGGGCTGTCGGGCAAACCCGGGTAGAACACGCGCCTGATTTCAGGGTGACGCGCCATCGCCTCCGCCACTGCCTGCGCGCCGGTGTTATGTTGCCGCACGCGCACCACCAGTGTTCGCAGGCTGCGCGACAGCAGCGCCGCAGTCTCCGGCGCAGGTACCGTGCCGAGGTTCTTGCGCCAGCTCCAGACCGGCTCCAGCAGTGATCGTGCGCCCATCAGGGCGCCCGCCGTCAGGTCGCTGTGGCCGCCCAGATACTTGGTGGCGCTGTGCATGACGATGTCGGCGCCCAGTTCGAGCGGACGCTGATTGACGGGCGAGGCGAAGGTGTTGTCGACGGCAAGGAGCGCGCCGTGTGCGTGTGTGCGATCGGCAAGCGCGCGAATGTCGAATATGTCGAGTGTCGGATTGGTCGGCGTTTCGAAGAAGACGAGCTTGTTGCCATCGGCCAGCAATGCGTCGAGCCGCTGGATTTCGCTGCCCAGAATCAGATGCGTGCGCAGACCCAGTTGCGGCAGTTGCTGCCCCAGCAGTTCGAGTGTGCCGCCGTAGGCGTCGCCGATGCACACCACGCCGTCGCGACCGTGCGTCAGGAAGAGGGCGCTCAGTGCCGCCATGCCCGAGCTGAAGGCCCATGCTGCCTCGGCGCTTTCGAGACCGGCCAGCGTTTCTTCCAGCGCGAACAGGGTCGGATTCAGGCCATAGCGCGTATACAGGCCACCATGCGTGCGCCCGTCGATCACGTTCAACAGGTCTGCCGTCGAATCGAAGCGGAAGGTTGTGGTGTTGTAGATCGGGGTGCTCGGGCTGCCGAAGGCATCACTCCCGCTGTAGCCGTGTATCGCGCGGGTGGCGAGGCCGCGGCCGTTCCTGTCCTTCATTCCGAGGGCTCCGTGTGTGCTGACGGATCCAGCATACCCTCGCGGTATGCGTTCAGCCGAGGCAGAAGAATTCGACCACGTCGCTGGCTGCACTGCGCGGGGAGCCGAATGCCAGCCAGCCATGGCCGTCGACGATGACTTCCTCGCGCGTCAGGGCAAATTCCTGACGGCCTTCGATGGTGACGAAGGTGCCATTGCTGGACCGGTCTGTCAGCACGAACCGGTCGCGCCTGAATTCGAGGTCACAGTGCTGACGGGATGCGCGCGCATCCTTGATCGCGATGTCTACCTCTGCATCGCGTCCCATGCGCAGGCGTGGATGTTCTGCGCCGAGCAGCCAGACCCTGCCGCCGTGATAGACGCGCATCTCGACGCGGCCGGTGTTCAGCGTCAGACCGCCGATCTGCGTAACGTTGTCTGAATCCTTGCACATCAGCTCGCACAGTTCGACCGAACGAGCAACGCCCTTGACCACGCGCGGCGGCATCGGACGCACCTTGGGTTGCCAGTGCTCGCTCAGGCGCACGGCGGCTTCGGTCGAAATGATGGCCCTTCCATGACTGGCAAGTTCGGACAGGCGCGCCGCAATGTTGACCGATTCGCCGAAGATGTCGTTACCCGCCTCGAGTACCGGACCGTAGTGGAAGCCGGTGCGGACGCCGAGCGCAAAATGTGACGCAAGCGGCAGGCCGTCGATCTCGTGGTGAATCGACAGCGCCGTTTCCGCTGCGTGATCGCAGGCGCGGAAGGTGGCGAGCAGTCCGTCTCCGGTCATCTTGATCACAGTGCCCGAACTGCCGATGACGGCGTCGCTCATGATGTTCAGACAGCGGTCGATCAGCGCGAACGCGGCGGTGTCGCCCATGCGCTCATAGAGTTGCGTGCTGCCCACCAGATCGGCGAACAGCACGGCACGTTCCCTGGAGCGGGGCGGGGTCTGGATCATGTCGATTCAGAAAAAACGATCACGTACGTCGTCCGGGATATCAAGGCCTGTGGCTTGCGCACGCGCCAGGAGTTCCCAGTAATAACGGTAGGAGGCGCGGTCGTGCAGCTTATCGCCGTGACGCGTCGGACCCCAATCGGCATCCTGTGCACCGCACACGATGGCGATCGCTTCCTCCACCTCGGCGAAGTCGGGGCGCATGGCCTCCACGATGGGCATGATCTGATTCGGGTGGATGCTCCACATGCGCATGAAGCCGAATTCCCGCCTGGCACGCCGGGCATCGTTCCGGACGAAGTCGATGTCGCGTATTTCGGTCGTCACACTATGTGTGGGCACGACGCCGCAACTGTGTGCCGCGGCGGCGATTTCGCATTTGGCGCGCACGATCAGGGGGTGTTCGAACTGCAGCGGGCTCTTCATCGCGTCGCCTGGCACCGCTCCATGGTGGGCGCTGACGAAATCCATCAGCCCGAGATCGATCGATTCGATCCGGTCGAGTGCCGCAATGTCCCACACTTGCCGCAGCGCACCGTGGGTTTCTATCAGCGCATGCACGGGAATGCGGCGCTTCAGCCCGGCGCGGGCTTCGCATTCGGTCAGCAGGTCGATCTGCACCCGCAGGTCGTCGCATGAGCGCGCCTTCGGCAAGGTGATGAAAGCGAGCCGGGCGCCGGCTTCGGCAACCAGATAGTCCATGTCGGCGCGCCAGTGCGCGTGCGTGACATCATGGATGCGCACACCGATTCGGCCGTAGAGGTTGTCACGGTCGTTGACGATGGCCGCGCAGAGCTGGCGATGCGCAGCTTCGTTGCCCGCAGTCGCGCCGTCCTCGCAATCGCAGGTGATGTCGAATATCGGCCCATGCTCGCCCTGAAGGCCCAGCGCCTTGCGCATCAGCTTTTCCGAACCGGCGTAGTGATCGACCACCGGCAGGATGGGGAAGGCCTTTTCGCCCAGATAAAGGACATCGCGCGGATGGACGGGGGCTGCGTTCATGCAGGAATTCCGGTCGATAAAAAAGCGGCCACGTTACCGGGCCGCTTCCTTTGTTACAAGTCAGGGTGCAAACCCCTCCGGATCAGAGCAGGTCGGCGACGCCGGCACGCTCCTCTTCCAGTTCGGCCAGTGTCTTGGCAACGTAGGGCTTCGAGAACTCGTCGATCTCGAGACCCTTGACGATGCTGTATTCGCCGTTTGCGCAGATGCACGGGAAGCCGAACACGAGACCTTCCGGAATACCGTAGGAGCCGTCGGACGGAACGCCCATCGTCACCCAGTCACCATCCGAACCCAGATGCCAGTTGCGCATGTGGTCGATGGCAGCGTTGGCAGCCGATGCGGCGGAGGACAGGCCGCGTGCTTCGATGATCGCTGCGCCGCGCTTGCCGACGGTCGGCAGGAAGGTCTTGGCGTTCCATTCCTGATCGTTCACCAGCTTGGCAACGCTGTCGCCGTTCGACGTGGCGAAGCGATAGTCGGCGTACATCGTGGGGCTGTGGTTGCCCCACACGGCCATCTGCTTGAAGGACGAGACCGGGCGGTTGATCTTCGCGGCCAGTTGCGACAGAGCGCGGTTGTGGTCCAGGCGCAGCATGGCCGTGAAGTTCTTCGACGGCACGCGGTTACCGGCCTTGGCAGCGGTCTTCAGCGCGATGTAGGCGTTGGTGTTGCACGGGTTGCCGACGACGAGGATCTTGCAGGTCGGGGCAGCATGCGCGCCGATGGCAGCACCCTGTACCGTGAAGATCTTCGCGTTTTCGGTCAGCAGGTCCTTGCGTTCCATGCCCGGGCCGCGCGGACGGGCACCGACCAGCAGTGCGAAATCGGCGTCCTTGAATGCAACGTTCGGGTCATCGGTCGCGATCATGCCGGCGAGCAGCGGGAACGCGCAGTCGTCCAGTTCCATCATCACGCCGGTCAGCGCCTTCTGGGCCTGCGGCAGGTCGAGCAGTTGAAGAATGACCGGCTGATCCTTGCCGAGCATTTCGCCACTGGCGATACGGAACAGCAGGGCGTAACCGATTTGACCGGCAGCGCCGGTCACCGCGACGCGGAGGGGCGTCTTTGACATGATGGTCTCCTGGATGAGGATGGGACGAATGCGTTTAACGTGTCTTTTGCGCGGTGCGAATTATGGTCGACCGGGGCGTATTTTGACACACAGCACAAAACAGCATCCGGGTAGCGCGTGACGTATTGCCCGGTCGTCTGTCAGTGCGAGGTCGAGTTATATCATATATAAGACATGAGACACGTTGTAGACGTGATTGGAATTCTGTGCTGAAATTGTTGCATGGCACAGGAATCCCCAACATTCAGCCCCTTGTACCGCCAGATACGCGTGTTGTTGACGCAGGCATTGCAGAGTGGCGAGTGGCGCCCTGGCGAAGCGATACCCAGCGAGACCGAACTCGCCCAGCGCTTCAGCGTGAGTCAGGGGACCGTGCGCAAGGCCATCGACGAGATGGCTTCGGACAACCTGCTGGTGCGCAAACAGGGCAAGGGAACCTTTGTTGCAACGCATCATGATCCACGCGCTTTTTTCCATTTTCTCCGGCTTGCGCCAATCGACGGTGCGATCGAGACTTCGCAGAGCGTTCCGCTTGAATGCTGGCGAGCACGCGCCGGCCAGGAAGTCGCCCGTGTGCTCGATGTCGAAGTCGGATCGCAGATCATCATCGTGCGCCGGCTGCTCAAGTTCGCCGGCAAGCCTGTCGTCATAGATGAAATCTATCTGCGGGGAGATCTTTTTCCCGGTCTCAATCTCGATGTGCTCAAGGAGCACCAGGGTTCCCTCTATTCATTTTTCGAAACGCGCTTCGGTGTGCGCATGGTCCGCGCAGAGGAGCGCCTGCGCGCAGTGGCGGCTGACCGCCAGAGCGCCGAATACCTCGAAGTGCCCGAAAACACGCCGCTGCTGTCGGTCGAGCGGGTTGCATATACCTACGATGACGAGCCGGTCGAATGGCGGCGCGGACTGTGTTCGACCGCCGATCACTATTACCTGAACACCCTCAACTGACGAAGCCGGCGCAGTCCGGTGCCTTGAACGTTTTTTTCTGGAGAGCGAGCGAGATGGCCAATACAGCCAGCAAGACCCGACCGAAACATCTGCAACTGACCGCGATACGACTGCCGCTTCCGGGCATCGTGTCGATTCTTCACCGGGTCAGTGGTGCAGGTCTGTTCCTGTGCCTGCCCCTTCTGCTGTGGCTGTTCGCCACCAGTCTGGGCTCGCCCGAAAGTTTCGATAAGTTCAGCGAAGTGGTGGGCCATCCACTTGCCAAGCTGCTGCTGCTCGGTCTGATGTGGGCCTACCTGCACCACTTCTGCGCAGGCATCCGTTTTCTGATGCTCGACATGCATAAGGGGCTTGAACTTGCGACGGCCCGCAAGAGTTCTGTTGCAGTGCTTGTCGTGAGCATGACGCTCACCGTGATACTGGGGGTGAAACTGTGGTGACTCGTATCGTTGTCGGCGCCCATTACGGGCTGAAGGACTGGCTCGGCCAGCGCATCACCGCCGTGGTGATGGCTGTATACACGTTGATATTCGCGGTCGGCGTCCTGTCGATGGGCGAATTGAACTATGAAAACTGGCGCGGTCTGTTCGCGGGTGGGTTCATGAGTTTCGCGACCTTCCTGTTCTTCGCCGCGCTGATGTACCACGCCTGGGTTGGCGTGCGGGACATCTACATGGACTACATCAAGCCCACCAGCGTGCGCCTCGTTCTGCACGCGGTGACCCTCCTGTTGCTGATCGGCTATCTGGCCTGGGCAGCACAAGTTCTGTGGAGACTGTAAGTGAGCGTACCCATTCGCAAGTTTGATGCAGTCATAGTCGGTGCCGGTGGCGCCGGTTTGCGTGCTGCAATCCAGTTGTCCGAGGCCGGTCTTCGTACGGCCGTGCTTTCGAAGGTGTTTCCGACGCGCTCGCACACCGTCGCAGCTCAGGGTGGCGTCGCCGCCTCGCTGGGCAATTCGGAAGAGGACCACTGGCACTGGCACATGTATGACACGGTCAAGGGCTCCGACTGGCTCGGCGATCAGGATGCGATCGAATTCATGTGTCGCAAGGCCAATGAGGTCGTCATCGAGCTCGAACACTACGGCATGCCGTTCGACCGCCTCGACAGCGGCAAGATCTATCAGCGTCCGTTCGGCGGCCACATGTCGAACTTCGGCGAAAAGCCGGTGCGTCGTTCCTGTGCTGCTGCCGACCGTACCGGTCACGCGATGCTGCACGCGATGTACCAGCGCAACGTCAAGGCCAATACCCAGTTCTTCATCGAATGGATGGCGCTCGACCTGATCCGCGACGAAGCCGGCGACGTGGTCGGCGTGACGGCGATGGAGATGGAATCGGGCGAGGTATACATATTCCACGCCAAGGCCGTGCTTTTCGCCACCGGCGGTGCCGGCCGCATCTATTACAGCTCGACCAATGCCTTCATCAACACCGGTGACGGTGTGGGCATGGCGGCACGTGCCGGCATTCCGCTCGAAGACATGGAGTTCTGGCAGTTCCATCCGACCGGCGTGGCCGGCGCGGGTGTGCTGATCACCGAAGGAGTGCGCGGCGAAGGTGGCATCCTGCGCAATTCCGACGGCGAGCGGTTCATGGAACGTTACGCACCGAACGCCAAGGATCTTGCGTCGCGCGACGTCGTGTCGCGCGCCATGGTGACCGAAATCAACGAAGGTCGCGGCTGCGGTCCGAACAAGGACCATGTGATGCTGGACATCACCCACCTGGATCCGGCCACCATCATGAAGCGCCTGCCGGGCATCCGCGAGATCGGCATTCAGTTCGCCGGTGTCGACGCGATCAAGGAACCGTTGCCGGTGGTGCCTACCTGCCACTATCAGATGGGCGGCATTCCCACCAATTATCACGGCGAAGTCGTGATGCCGAAGAACGGCAACATGAGCGAACCGGTGCGAGGCTTCTATGCTGCCGGCGAATGCGCCTGTGCTTCGGTGCATGGTGCCAACCGCCTCGGCACCAACTCGCTGCTCGATCTGCTGGTGTTCGGCAAGTCGTCCGGTGAGTCGATGGTCGAGTACATCAAGGCACAACCGGCTGCCCACAAGCCGCTGCCGGCCAACGCCGCCGACTATTCGCTGTCGCGACTGAACCGGCTGAACACGCAGACCGGCGGTACCGCCGTCGGTGCCACGCGGCTCGCGATGCAGCGTGCCATGCAGGCGCATTGCGGCGTGTTCCGCTTCAAGAACATGCTGGAAGAAGGTGTCAGCAAGATCGCTGAAATCCAGCAGATGGTCGCTGCCACCGAAATCAAGGACAAGTCGCAGGTATTCAACACGGCGCGTCTCGAAGCGCTCGAACTCGACAACCTCATCGAAGTCGCCAGGGCCACCATCGTTTCGGCCAATGCACGGACCGAGTCACGTGGAGCGCACGTGCGCGACGACGCGATCGATTCACCGGAATTCCCGGACGGACGCGACGATGCGAACTGGCTCAAGCACACGCTCTGGTACAAGGACGGCGACAAGCTCGAATACAAGCCGGTGAACATGACACCGCTCACTGTTGACACCATCGCGCTCAAGAAGCGCGCCTACTGAGGATCACAGCATGACTGCCCGTACTGTCGAATTCAGTATCTACCGCTTCGACCCGGACCGCGACGAAAAGCCCTACATGCAGTCGATCTCGCTCGAGCTCGATGGCACCGAGCGCAAGCTGCTCGACGCACTGGTCAAGCTCAAGGACAAGGATGACACGCTGTCCTTCCGTCGTTCCTGCCGCGAAGGTGTGTGCGGCTCGGACGCCATGAACATCAACGGCAAGAACGGTCTGGCCTGTCTGACCGACATGGATTCGATCGCCACGCCGATCGTGCTGCGTCCGCTGCCCGGACTGCCGGTCGTGCGCGATCTCATCGTCGACATGACCCAGTTCTTCAAGCAGTACCACTCGATCAAGCCCTATCTGATCAACCCCGAACATCCGCCGGAGCGCGAGCGCCTGCAGTCGCCGGAAGACCGTGAAGAACTGAATGGCCTCTACGAGTGCATTTTTTGCGCCTGCTGCTCGACATCCTGCCCGTCGTTCTGGTGGAATCCGGACAAGTTCGTCGGTCCCGCCGGCCTGCTCGCCGCCTATCGCTTCATTGCAGATACGCGTGACGAAGCAACCAGCGAACGGCTCGACAACCTTGAAGATCCGTATCGCCTGTTCCGCTGTCATACCATCATGAACTGCGTCGACGTATGTCCGAAGGGACTGAACCCGACACGGGCCATCGGCAAGATCAAGGACATGATGGTCCGCCGGGCGGTCTAGACATGCACAGCGCAAACGATCAGAAGGTCAGCCCCGGGCGTCTTCTCTGGCACTGCCGGCGGGGATTGCTCGAACTCGACCTGATACTTCAGCGCTTCGTGGAGCATCAGCTTGATCAGTTGGATGAAAACCAGAAAGCAGAGTTGTTCGAACTGCTTCATTACGACGACATCACCTTGTTGGCGATTGTCAGCGGGCGCGAGCAGTGTGAGGAGACGCGCCTGAAGGGGATGGTCGATCTGCTGCGTGCAGCGTGAGCGCACAGCCGTTTCGACCCGGGCCATTTTGAGGAAGCAAAGAGGTTAGACATGACAAATCAACGCACTGCCACGCTGACCATCGAAGGTCAGACCACCGAGTTCCCGATCATGAGCGGCGTCGCTGGCGCTGATGTGGTGGACATCCGTACGATGTATGCCAAGACCGGCATGTTCACATACGACACCGGCTACCTCTCGACTGCGAGCTGCAAGTCAACCATCACCTACATCGATGGTGACAAGGGGGAACTCTGGTATCGCGGCTATCCGATCGAGCAACTGGCCGAGCATTGCGACTTCCTCGATGTGTGCTACTTGCTGAAGAACAGCGAGTTGCCGGACACCACGCAGAAGAAGGAATACGTCACCCAGATTCAGCGTCACACGCTGGTGCACGAGCAGCTGGCCCGTTTTTACGCCGGCTTCCGTCGCGACGCACATCCGATGGCCATCATGGCAGGCGTGGTGGGTGCGCTGTCCGCCTTCTACCACGACGGCATGGACATTTCCGATCAGGCACATCGCGACATTTCGATCAACCGCCTGATCGCCAAGATGCCGACGATCGCTGCAATGGCCTACAAGTACTCGGTCGGCCAGCCCTTCATGTACCCGCGCAACGACCTCTGCTACGCCGGCAACTTCATGTACATGATGTTCGGTACGCCGTGCGAGGAGTACAAGCCGAATCCGGTGCTGGTCAAGGCGCTCGACCGCATCTTCACGCTGCACGCAGATCACGAGCAGAACGCTTCCACGTCGACCGTGCGGCTGGCCGGTTCGTCGGGCGCCAACCCTTACGCAGTCATCGCGGCCGGCATCGCCTGCCTGTGGGGCCCGGCGCACGGTGGTGCAAACGAAGCCTGCCTGCAGATGCTTGAAGAAATCGGCGACGTGTCGCGTGTTCCCGAATTCATCGCGCGCGCCAAGGACAAGAACGACAGCTTCAAGCTGATGGGCTTCGGCCACCGCGTGTACAAGAACTTCGATCCGCGTGCCAAGCTGATGCGCCAGACCTGCCACGAAGTGCTGAACGAACTCGGCCTGCAGAACGATCGTCTGTTCAAGCTTGCGATGGAACTGGAGCGTATCGCGCTGGAAGACGAGTACTTCATCGAGAAGAAGCTCTATCCGAACGTCGACTTCTACTCGGGCATCGTGCAGAAGGCACTCGGCATTCCGACCAGCATGTTCACCTGCATTTTCGCGCTGGCCCGCACGGTCGGCTGGATCACGCAGTGGAACGAAATGATCACCGATCCGGAATACAAGATCGGCCGTCCGCGTCAGCTGTACGTCGGCCCGGCCCGTCGCGACATCAAGGCCTGATCGAAGCAGTCATGCAGGAACACCCCTGTGGTCAGGCAGCAGGTCGCAGGGGGTCATCAACAGGTCGCGAACAGCAGGTCATCCCGGAGTTTCACGAGCCGGCCGGGCGGGCGGCATTACCGATGCAGCTACGTCCGACTGTGTGAGTATCGCCATAACAAACCCGGTCAGTCCCGGGTGGGGGAGCGAGTCATGATGCAAATGTTGAGTCATTCCTATCTCTTCGGAGGCAACGCGCCCTTCGTCGAGGAGCTGTACGAATCCTATCTTGCCAATCCGGGCTCGGTCCCCGATTCCTGGCGAACCTATTTCGAATCCCTGCAGCATCTGCCAGGCGCCGCAGCTGACGTGGCGCATGCACCGGTGGTCGCGTCATTCGCGGAACTGGCCAAGCGCGGCCCGTCCCGCGCGACCACCCCGGCCGTCGAAGACAAGCGTCAGGTGGGCGTGCTGCAGATGATCAATGCCTACCGCTTCCTGGGTAACCGCTGGGCGCAGCTGGATCCGCTCAAGCGTGCCGACCGGCCTGACATCTCGGAACTCGAGCCCTCGCACTACGGCTTCACCGAAGCGGATCTGGGCGACATGTTCAGCACCGGTTCCTTCCGTTTCCCGCCCGATGACCGTGCCAGTCTGCGAGAAATTCTCGAAGCGGTGCGCCAGGTGTATTGCAGCAGCGTCGGCGCCGAATACATGTACATGACGGACATCGCCCAGAAGCGATGGATTCAGTCGCGGCTGGAGCCGATGCGCGGCAACTACGGCTATTCGCCGGAGGACCGCAGGCGCTTCCTCGAACGTACCACCGCTGCCGAGACGCTGGAGCGCTACCTGCACACCAAGTATGTCGGCCAGAAGCGCTTCTCGCTCGAAGGCGGCGAATCGACCATCGTCGCGATGGACGAACTGGTGCGGGTCGCCGCAGGTCAGGGCGCGCAGGAAATCGTCATCGGCATGGCCCACCGCGGCCGCCTCAACGTACTCGTCAATACGCTGTGCAAGGCGCCGTCGATGCTGTTCTCGGAATTCGAGGGCAAGGCGGCTTCCGATCTGTCGGCGGGTGACGTCAAGTACCACATGGGCTTCTCGTCAGACGTGGCGACGCCCTCAGGTCCGGTTCATCTGACGCTGGCCTTCAACCCTTCGCATCTGGAGATCGTCAATCCGGTCGTCGTCGGATCGGTCTATGCACG
>JAGNYW010000045.1 GCA_017984755.1 Methyloversatilis sp. | reverse complement strand
AGCGCGCGCGACTGGCTCGCCCGACTTCCCGATGCGCTGGACGAATGGTTTCGTTCACCGGGCTTCTGCGGCTGCGCCTTCATCAACGGACATGTCGAAGCGGGCCGTGACGCGCCGCCGATGACCGTATTGCACAAGCGTGAGCTGGCTGCGCGCATCGAACAGGTGTGCGCAGAGGCCGGCCTCCCACGGCCGGACGAAGTCGCAGCCGACCTGCTGCTGCTCATCGAAGGAAGCATCGTGCGCGCGTTCATGGAAGACGCCGACGCGGCAACCCCGTCGCTGCGTCGCCTGTTCGGGCGGGTCCTCGGCGATTGAAGCGCTGCGCCCGGGCTGTTCGCGACGTCCGGGCGACTTGCGACGTGTTCAACGTGACCAGGCCTGCATCGCCCGTCCCTCCGGAAGTTCGGTTTCGCCCTCCGGATTCAGCGTCCAGTGCCAGCAGGCGGTGCGCGTCCAGCCGCTTGCGGCAAGCTGTTCCGGCACACCGGGCAGAAGAGGTTGGTCCGGCAGGAGACGTTGCCGATGTTCCGGCACACTCGTCTGTGCCTGCTCGATGATGAGGCAGGCGTGCGCGGCGCGGCCCAGTGCGGCGACATGCGCCTGCTGCATCGCCCGCCCCCGGCGCTCGACCTCGTCTTCCGGCAGGCCCTGCCGCAGCAGGGTGCTGCAGGGCAGCAGCGGCAACTGGCTGAGCAGGTTGACCGACGCGCACCAGGCATCCTGCGGCATGTCGGGTGCCGCCTGCAGCGGCTGCCGTGCAGGCGCGGCCAGCATGCCGCTCACGTCCTGCATGACGCAGCGAACGCGGCCGTCGTGCCGCTGCGCTGCAGCACGTGCGGCCGGCGAGAAGGTCACGTCGACCAGATCGATGTGCTGGAACAGATCGAGCAGTTCGATGACCGGCACGTCGTGCAGCAACCCGGCGCCCATGATCCACGCACGCTTCGGTGCAGCGGGCACGGCACGGCAGGCGCGGGCCGACTCGATCAGCGCGTTGCGCGTGTGTGCGACGTGATCGGCCCAGTGCGTGCGCAGCCGGCGGTGGCGCACCGACAGCGCAGCGGCCTCGCGCCGGTAGCCCATGCGCTGCGCCACCGGCAGGCAGTCGAGTCGCCACCACGCCCACAGTTCGGCGATCACCGCGCGTCGGCGCCGGCTGGCGCGTGCAGCGCGCGCGCGCGGGGCGCCGGGTCCTGGCGGTAGAACAGGGCCATCTGCGCGTACATGTCCGGCCACACGTCCTGGATCAGGTCCGGAATTTCGAAGAAGCACTCCGACATCACGGCGAAGAATTCGGCCGGGCTTTCCGCAGCGTAGTCGTCGATCCCGGTTTCCACGCCGGCGTCGATGTCGGCGCAGAACCGCGCATAGGCCCCGGACCACACCGCAGCCCAGCGCCGCGTGCTCATGCCGTCGTGCAGCGGCGGCAGGCCGTCGGGGTCGCCGTTGCGCATGTCGAGCTTGTGCGCGAATTCGTGGATCACCACATTCACGCCGTCGGCCGCGCGGTCGTCCGGCTGCCAGGACAGCAGTACCGGGCCGCCGGACCAGGCTTCGCCCATCAGGGGTTCGCTGTATTCATGCACCACGCCGGCGTCGTCCGTGGTCTGGCGAGGCACCAGAAAGTCGCCCGGGTAGATGACCACGCCGACCCAGTCGTCGTACCAGTCCAGCCCGAGTTTCAACACCGGCAGACAGGCCTGCAACGCGATTTCGAGCAGCAGATCATCATGCAGCGCCATGTCGTGCGCACCGTGAAACTGCTTGGTGGCGATGAACTGCTGCGCGAGCGCACGCAACGGTTCGCGGTCGTCGGGATCGACATAATCGAGAAACGGCAGGCGCGCCTCGACGCGTGCCCACGTCCCCGGTGATATCTCCGGCAGATCGGCGGCTGCGGGCACGAGCGCGCGTTGAAGCCAGCGAAACATTTTGTGAACAGTCCCCTGCTTGCGTAACCACGGTGGCGCGCCTATCGTACTGGCTCCGCAACCATGAAAGGAGGTGATCCGTGATGAAACGTCTCGCGATCCTGTTGGGGCTGGCGATGTTTGCGTCGTCCAGTGTCGTCATTGCATGCCCGGGCGAAAAGCACGGTGATGCCAAACCCCAGAGCTCCCAGCCGGACAAGCCGAAGACCTGATTCCGGGCAACTGTCGTGAGACAGATGCCTGCGGGGCGGTCGAGCAATCGACCGCCCCTTTTTTTTCCGCCGCATGTGCTGTCCGCCTTCCTTTTTCCTCGCGTCATCGAAGATCACCGATGCTGCTGCGCGGCAAGCGTCGGCGCGGGTGATCGGGGATAATCCGTCCATGGTTTCGGTTGTTCATTCCCTCACCAGCGCCGACACGGCGCGCACCACGCTGGAACTGCTGGTCGACGGTCTGGGTGACGTCGAGGCGGCCACCCTGCGCGGGGCGCACGACTGGATCGAGCCGCTGTATGCCGGGCGCTGCCTCGGCACTGGCGAGCCGATGCACGAGCACGTGGTCGGTCAGGCGCTGATCTGCGCCTCGCTGCGGCTCGACGTGGAAACGCGTCTGGCAGCGCTGCTGTTTCCTCTGCATGAAGTGCAGGAAGACGCCGAGGCGGCGATCGCCGCAAAGCACGGCCAGTCGGTGTGCGAACTGGTGGCCGGCCTGCGCCGGCTCGACCACCTGCGCCTGATCACCCGCGCGCACGCCACGCAGAGCGCAGCCGGTGCCGCCGAGATCGGCAATCAGGCCGAGGTGCTGCGCAAGATGGTGCTGGCCATGGTGGCGGACGTGCGTGTCGTGATGCTGCGCCTCGCGTCGCGCGTGCAGAGCCTGCGCTGGCTGACCCTGCATCCGAACGACGAACGCATCGAAATGGCGCGCGAATCGCTCGACATCTATGCGCCGCTGGCCAACCGGCTGGGTGTCTGGCAGCTGAAGTGGGAGCTCGAGGACCTGTCGTTCCGCTTTCTCGAGCCGGAAACCTACAAGCGCATCGCAAGCCAGCTCGACGAAAAGCGGGTCGAGCGCGAAGCCTTCATCAGCGACGCAATGGTGCGGCTCAAGGCCGAACTCGAGGCTGCAGGCATCCAGGCCGAGATCCAGGGACGGCCCAAGCACATCTACAGCATCTGGAACAAGATGCGCGCCAAGCGCATCGAGTTCGCCGAGGTGTACGACGTGCGGGCCCTGCGCGTACTGGTCGACGAGGTGCGCGACTGCTATGCCGCACTCGGCGTGGTGCACCATCTGTGGCAGCCGCTGCCGCGCGAGTTCGACGATTACATCGCGCATCCGAAGGGCAACAATTACCGATCGCTGCATACGGCGGTGCTCGCACCGGACGGCCGTTCGCTCGAAGTGCAGATACGCACGCGGGACATGCACCGTCATGCCGAAATGGGCGTGGCTGCGCACTGGCGCTACAAGGAAGGGTCCGGTCAGGACAAGGACTACGACGACAAGATCGCATGGCTTCGACAGTTGCTGTCCTGGCGCGACGAAATCGCCGATCACTCGGAGTGGGTCGAACAGTTCAAGCGCGCAGCGCTAGACGACACGCTCTATGTGCTTACGCCGCAGGGCAAGGTGATCGACCTGCCTCAGGGTGCCACGCCGGTCGATTTCGCCTATCGTCTGCACACCGACCTCGGACACCGCTGCCGCGGTGCGCGCATCAATGGTCAGCTGGTGCCGCTGAACACCCCGCTGGACAACGGTCAGCGCGTGGAAATCATCGCCGCCAAGCAGGGCGGGCCATCGCGTGACTGGCTGAACCCGCAGCAGGGTTACATCGCGACCCACCAGGCGCGCGTGAAGGTGCGTCGCTGGTTCGCCCAGATCGAAGAAGGCGAGACGCTGGCGCAGGGCCGTACCTGGCTGGCGCGCGAACTTGCGCGCGAAGGCGCGACCCAGACCAGCCTGGAAGACCTGGCACACAAGCTCGGCTACAACAGCGTCGATGCGATGCACATCGCGTGCGCGCACGGCGAGGTGGGCCCGCGCGCCATCCACGTCGCGCTCAAGGGTGAAGAGCCGCCGCCGGAAGAGCCCCGCATCAAACCGCGCGCGCCGAAGGCGATGGGTGAGCGCGGTGTGCTGGTCGAAGGTGTGGGCAAGCTGATGACCCAGCTCGGCCGATGCTGCAAGCCGGCACCGCCCGATGCGATTTCCGGTTTCGTGACGCGTGGTCGCGGCGTGGCTGTTCACCGCAGTGACTGCCCGAACTACATCAATATGGTGGCGCGCAATCCCGAGCGGGTGGTCGATGCCCAGTGGGGCGCGATCGCCAGTCAGGATCCGGAAGCGCGCTTCGCTGCCGATCTGCTGGTCGAAGCGCACGACCGGCAGGGTTTGCTGCGCGACATTTCCGAAGTGCTGTCGCGCGAACGGGTGAACGTCACTGCCGTGACCACGCTGTCGAAGGCCGACATGGCGCGCATGAGTTTCACCGTCGAAATCGCGGGTGTCGGCCAGATACAGAAGATGCTCGGGCTGATACGCGACGTCGATGGCGTGGTGGATGCGCGGCGCGGCTGAGCTACCGCAGCTGCAGCGCCGGATCAGAACAGCTCGACGTCTCCGGTCGTCATGGCAGTCTGCGTGACGGTGCTCAGATTCAGTGCCTGTGTGGCGTGTTCCGCGTGCTGCAGCAACTGCGCCAGTGTCGCGTTGCGTTGCGCCACCCGCGACAGGCCGTCCTGCTGGTCGCGGTCCCGATGGGCGTCGAACACGCCATTCACGTAGTGCGCCATCAGCTCGGTCTGTTCGCGTACCTTCGACAGCAACTGGCTGACCATGTCCTCGAACTGCATCGATACGATGCTCTCCATCACCGCCTCGTGAATGGCAGACGACAACTGGGACACATGCCCGGCCTGTTCGCCAGCCTGACGATTGAAGTCGGATATCCGGCGCCAGAGCTGGGCGGCCTGCGCTTCCGATTGCCGGGCCGAGCCGATGTCCGTGCCGGCTGATTTCTGCACGACGTGGCCGGCCTCGAGAATCGCACCGTTCACGTCGCCGAGCAGGGTGCCGATTTCGGTGCTGAATCTTTCTGTCCGTTGCGCCAGTTTGCGCACTTCGTCGGCAACCACTGCGAAGCCGCGCCCCGCCTCGCCGGCGCGGGCTGCTTCGATGGCGGCATTGAGTGCGAGCAGTTCGGTCTGCCGGTTGATGTCGTTGACCTGCCCGATCAGCCCGCGCACCTCGTCGAGCTTCGCGCAGACACCATCGAAGCGTTCGGCGATCTGACGGCTGCCCGTGCTCAGGGCTTCTGCCGTTGCGACGAAGTCGCCCAGCGCAACGTGGGCGCTCTGCGCGAAGTTCTGCATTTCGCTGCGCCGGCGCGCCTGTTCCTCATCGGTGGCCAGCATCACCAGTTGTTCGGCCATGGTGCGCAACTTTGTCTGACCGGTGGTTTCCCGCATGTTCGCCGCAGCGCTCGAAACGATGCTCTGGGTCTGTTCCAGCGAGCCCTGCAGGCGTTTGAACTGCTGCTGACTGCCGTCGGCGAGCGCCGCGCACAAGTCGTCGTACTTGCGTACGTTCACGTCGATTTCACCCATGCGCGCCGCCTGGCGCGCCGCATGGAAGGCGCGCGCCCGGCGGCTGAGAATTTGCGACACGATTAGGCTGACGATGGCAAGACCGAGGAGACCGTGCGTCCACCACCCTGCGACCTGCAACATGCCGAGCCCCGCCCCGCCCGTGCATGCCGACAGTCCGATCCATGCGGCGACGTCGTCACCGCGCACTGCCTGTGTTCCCATGGTCCGTGCATCCTCTCTGGTTGTTTTTAATCGGATGCACGCTTAATCGGCTTCGCGTCAGGTCACTTGAGTCGACGGCAATGAAAAAGCCACCCGCGGACGTGGTTTCACGCGCAGCGAGGTGACTGCAGGGAGGTGACTGCAGGGAGGTGACTGCAGGGAGGCGGAGAAAAAGGGAACCTGCGGGGGGTTGGACGCCACCCTGATCGACAAGACTGGTGGCCCCGACAGGAATCGAACCTGTACCTACCCCTTAGGAGGGGGTTGTTGTATCCATTCAACTACGGAGCCGGCGGCCGCGATTGTACCCGCGGCGGACCGCTTCCTGCGATGCGGCTTGCTGCATCGTGTTGCGGTGCGGGAGATATACTGCGCCGCCCCCACTCTTCTTTGCCCAGCCCACATGCCGCTGATCACTCTCGACAACGCCTGCCTGGCTTTCGGCGATGTGCCGCTGCTCGACCATACCGCGCTGGTGGTCGAACCCGGCGAGCGCCTGGCGCTGATCGGGCGCAACGGCACCGGCAAGTCCAGCCTGCTGAAGATCCTTGCCGGTGACGCCGCGCTCGATGACGGCACCTTCTGGCGTCAGCCCGGCATGAAACTGGCCTACGTTGCGCAGGAGCCGAAGTTCGAGCCCGGCGCACGCGTGTTCGACGCGATCGCACAGGGGCTGGGGGAGTTGGCGCAACTGCTGATCGACTATCACGACGTGGCCGAGGCGATGGCGCACGGCGACGAAACGGTGTTCGACCGCATGTCGGAACTGCAGGACGCGCTGGAACACCATCAGGCCTGGCGTTTCGAACAGCGCATCGAGCAGGCGCTGGAGCGGCTCGCGCTGCCGGGCGAAGCGAAAGTCGAGTCACTGTCCGGCGGCATGCTCAAGCGGGTGGCGCTGGCACGTGCACTGGTCGCCGAGCCGGACATGCTGCTGCTCGACGAGCCGACCAATCATCTCGACCTCGACGGCATCGCGTGGCTGGAGTCGCTGTTGAACGACTTCCGCGGCGCAAGTCTGGTCATCACGCACGACCGGCGCTTTCTCGACAGCTTCGCCAGCCGCATCCTGGAACTGGACCGCGGGCAGCTGCGCAGCTACCCGGGCCGCTACGCCGAGTACGTCGCACGCAAGGCCGATGAGCTGTCCGCCGAAGCGCTCGAGTCGGCACGTGCCGACAAGCTGCTGGCGCAGGAGGAGGTGTGGATACGCAAGGGCGTCGAAGCGCGCCGCACGCGCGCGCAGTTTCGCGTCAAGCGGCTGGATGAGCTGCGCGCCCGGCGCGAGGCGCGGCGCGACCAGATGGGACGTGCCCGCATCGAGGTCGATCGCGGCGAAGCGTCCGGTCAGCTGGTGGCGGAGCTGGAAAATGTCAGCAAGCGCTTCGGCGAAAAGACCGTGGTGCGCGACTTCTCCGCGCGCATCGTGCGCGGCGACAAGGTCGGTCTGATCGGGCCGAACGGCGCAGGCAAGACCACGCTGCTCAAGCTCATTCTCGGTCAGCTCGAAGCCGACAGCGGCACGGTGCGCAACGGCACCCGCATCGAGGTGGCGTATTTCGACCAGTTCCGCAGTCAGCTCGATGATTCGGCGACATTGGCCGAAGTGATCAGCCCGGGCTCGGATTTCGTCGAGATCGCCGGCAAGCGCACGCATGTGATCGGCTATCTGGGCGACTTCCTGTTCCCGCCGCAGCGCGCGCGCGCCAAGGTCGAATCGCTGTCGGGTGGTGAACGCAACCGGTTGTTGCTGGCGCGCCTGTTCGCGCGCCCGGCCAACGTGCTGGTGCTGGACGAGCCGACCAACGACCTCGACATGGAAACCCTGGACCTGCTCGAACAGTTGCTGCAGGACTACGACGGCACAGTGCTGCTGGTGTCGCACGATCGTGCCTTCCTCGATGCCGTGGTGACGCAGACCATCGCGTACGAGGGTGACGGTCGCTGGCGCGAATACATCGGCGGCTACACCGACTGGGTCGCGCAGCGCCAGACGGTGGCGGCTGCTCAGGCGGCGCAGGCCGCAAAGCCCGGGCCGGCGGCTGCGGCGAAAACCGAAAAACCGCCGGTCGCCCAGAAGTCGAAGCTCAGTTTCAAGGAACAGAAGGAACTGGACGGCCTGCCCGCACAGATCGCCACGCTGGAAGCGGAACAGTCGTTGCTGACGGAAAAGCTGTCGGGGGGGGGCGCCGACGCGGCGAAGCTTGCAGTCCGTCTGGGCGAGTTGGGCGCTTCGATCGATCAGGCCATGGCGCGCTGGGAAGATCTGGAATCGCGCCGCTGAGCGAAGCGGCAGCCTGCGCTGTCGGATTTTCTTACAGTCCGAGCAAGGCTGAGCAGCAAGAAAACGACAATTTCTCGCAGTCGCCGCGCTGGATCACGCGACTGTCGCGCGTCTTGTTTGACGAATCTCAATATCCGTTTTCGAGAGTTGCGCAGGCCCGATGTGCAGACGGGTTGCATGGCAGCCTTTCGATCGTCTTGCTGCATATCGATTTCAAATAATTTTACAATTCCGGGAGTTTTTCCCGAATTTCTTTGCCGAGTTCAAATTCAACTTATTGTATTTGATCAAGTAATTTATTCCTGGCGCGGGTGGTTTTCGGGTGGCCCGCCCTTTGCTAGTCAGTTGTGAAGCTTGGCGCTCGACAGCCAACTCAACGTGCCAGCAAAGGAGAAAGACATGATCGGAAAACTCACCCGGATTGCAGCCTTATTCGCAGGTGTCGGTGCGATGACTTCGGCGCACGCGGCGTTGAATCTTGAATTCATCGAGGGAACGGCAATACCTGCGCCCTATGTGGCGTATGACGATGCCAAGTCCTATTCGCTGCCGGTACTTGGTTTTCTCCACGAATACATCACGAACGGCGTGCTTCAGGACAGCATCCAGCCGGGCAACCCCTATTACGTGAATTCGACGCCCGGTGCGATCAAAGATCTGATCGTCGTTGCGACCGGCGCTTCGGGTGGCCCGGTCAATGAGAACTTTGCCGGCATGGACAATGCCTATGCCACGCCCAATAGTCCTGCGGGGCAGCCGTTCAAGGATCCGTTCTTCAGTACGGGCACTGTTACCGATCCCGGTGAGGTCGCGCCGTTTGCCGGCGACTCTGCAGACACCTGGGACATGCGCCTTTCCTCGTTCGCCGATTTTCTCGGCACCGAGGCGCCGATCTTCCTGTTCAACAACAATCAGGTCAATTCCGGCGGCTCGACCGACCAGAGTCTCGCAGCCTGGATGGCAATCACGCTCCATGACGAACAGGACGCCACGGCGACAAGAACCCTCTACTTCAGGAACCGGACCGACGGCAGCGACACCCCCGGTAAATACGCGCTCGTCTCCGAAGGTGGCGGTGGCGTGCTGAACGGCACCGTCGGCAACGGTACGTCGGGTGTGGCAGTTGGGCCGGTGGCCGGTACCGGCGACAGCACCGACTACGTGCTGTCCGGTGGCGGCCTCTGCTACAAGGCGCCGCCTTCGCTTGATGTCGTGTCCTGCAGCAGCCCCGATGCGTTCGGCGGCCCGATCAATCACAACCTCGGTGCGAACGAGGCAGTGTACGCGCTGGTGTTCCCGGAACTGAACAGGATCCTCGAACTGGCGGATTTCGGCGGTTACGATTACCTGAGCATCGACATACGCCTTGGCTGCGATCCTTCGCTCTCGCCGAAGGACCCGGTATGCGACGGTCGTTCGCTGAGCAACGGGTACGAGCAGCTTTTCATCGCGACGGCGACTACCACCACGAACGTTCCCGAGCCGGGCGCCCTCGCCCTGATGGGCGCGGCACTGGGTGGTCTTGCCTTTGCCCGCCGCAGGAAGAGTTGAAGGGTGTTTCTGCCCGGATCATCAAGAAGGCCACTTTTCGAGGTGGCCTTTTTTGTCGGGATACCCTCGTATGGATCGCCTATTCGTCCGGTGCAGCCGCTTGGCCCGTGTCGGCCGGGCCCGGCGGCGGTGACCCGTCCATCGGCAACCCGAGTCGGCCAAGCAGGGTTTCGTGGCTGATGCGCAGCAACTCCTCGATCGCCTTGAAGTCGTCGGGCAGCGCCGGGTCGTCCCAGCCCTTGGCGCTGTGGCGCGCCAGATTCACGGCCAGTGACACGTTGTGCGTGCGCGCTGTGGCGGAGTGGCCGTCATCCATCAGCTCGATCAGCAGTTCCGGCAGCTTCCACGCGCGTACCAGCCCCAACTGGAGTTCATGTGCGGTGACGTTGAAAACGGCCTTCTGGGCCGACGCAGTGCGCATGCCCGGATTGGCGCGCAGCAGGTCACGCAGATCCAGCGACAGCTTGGGCGCGAACACCCAGCACAGGATTTCGGCCACCTCGTGCAGCAGCGTGGCGACGGTGATCTCGTCCACATCGATGTCGTGCCGCATCATCGCCCATTCGCGCGCCCAGCCGGCGGCGCGGCGCGCACGCGCAATGACGCGCATTACGCCGAGCAGCGCGTGAGGGTGTCCGTGCAGATGGTCTTCAAGCGTCGGGAGCGCGTCGAAATGATTGAAGAAGGGCGTGATGCCTATCATCATCAGCGCGCGTTCGATGGTGGTGATGTCGTGGTGCTGGCTATGGCGACGGCGTGATTCGATGAAGGCCAGTACGCGCAGCGTCATCAGTGGGTCATGCAGGATGACCTGGGCAATGGCGCGCGCGCTGACCGTGCTTTCCGCCTCGCGCAATACCGCCAGTTCCCGCGTGGTACGCGCGAGTACGGGCAGGGGTTTGTCACCCATGTAGGCCACCCAGCCGTCGAGGGTGGCAATCGAAGCGTCGCGCATGGTTCAGGTCCTTCGTTCAGATGACCTGTTTACGGCTGCTGCGCGAGCGGACTGAAACGTCCGGGTCGGGCAGCATGTGTCCGTTTGTTTCGTCGATCAGTCGGCTTCGCTGTCGTTGTCGTCTTCTTCATCGACTCCGACGGCCTGTCCGGACCAATTATCATTGTCTGCGTCGCCGTCCGCTTCGGCCACATGTGCCATCGCGTTGATCTGCGCGATCTGGTCCATCAGGCTGGGCATCGCGGGTATGTGCTCGCCAGCCTGCAGTGGGCGGTGTGTGTGGCGAAAACCGAGTGCTTCGGATGTCGGGCGCGGCATGGGCATGACGGGACTCCTTGTGCTTTGCAGTGGATGGCGATCGCAGATACATTTTTCTTTACGACGTCCGACTCGCGGACTTGAAGGCATGTCGCACCCTGTCACGACAGATTCATCACGAAACACACCGCCGCTGCGCCCGGACTGCGACCTGTTCTGCCGCGTCGTAGACAACCTCGGCGACATCGGTGTGTGCTGGCGGCTCGCCCGTTGCCTCGCCCGTGATCACGGCTGGCGGGTGCGGCTGTGGGTTGATGTGCCGGAGGCACTGGCTCGCATCAAGCCTCATGGCTGCGACGAGCCACGCATCGCCGTGATGCGCTGGTCCGGCGATCTGCCGGCCGGCTGCGTACCGGCACCGATGGTCATCGAAGCCTTCGCATGCGCGCTGCCGCAGACCTTCGTCGCGGCCATGGCAGCGCTCGGCGTCGCACCGCGCTGGATCAATCTCGAATACCTCAGCGCCGAAACGTGGGTCGAGGACTGTCACCGCCTGCCGTCGCGCGACGCCGCAACCGGGCTGCCGAAGCATTTCTTCTTTCCCGGTTTCACCTTGCGCACCGGCGGACTGCTGCGCGAGCATGACTTGCTGGCGCGTCGCGATGCGTGGCGTGCTGACGCGATGCTTCGGCGCGACACCTTCGAACGGCTCGGCATGCAGCCGCGGGCGGATGCGCTTCAGATGTCGCTGTTCAGCTACGAGAGCCGAGCGATCGCCACGCTGGTCGAGGCCCTGTCGGCCTGGCCGCGGCCGGTGCAATTGTGGGTGCCCGAGGGGCGCGTGCTGTCCAGTCTGACCAATGCACTGGGTCAGCCGTTGTCGGCCGGACTGTGTGCGATCTCCGGCAGTCTGGAAGTAGGCGTGCTGCCCTTCATGGACCAGGATGATTACGACGCGCTGCTGTGGCACTGCGATGTCAACGCCGTGCGGGGAGAGGATTCGTTCGTGCGGGCGCAGTGGGCCGCACGGCCCATGCTCTGGCACATCTACGCGCAGGAGGACGACGCCCACCTCGCCAAGCTCGACGCCTTTCTGGAGCGCTATGCGGAGGGGCTCGATGCCTCGGTCGCCGCACGACTGCGCGCGCTGCATCGAGGCTGGAACGGCGTGATGCCCGTTCGCGCCGATGACTGGCGTACGCTGCTCGTAGACCTGACGGTGCTGACCCCGCATGCGCAGCGCTGGGCGACCCGGCTGTCGGCCATCGATGACCTCGCCAGCCAGCTTGTTTTGTTTAATCAGACACCTATATAATGCCGAGTTTGCCGCGGCGGGCATTGCAACAAGGGTTGCAAAGGTTCGACAGGCGGCCACAACTCCTCACAGGAACACTGCATGAAAACCGCTCAGGAACTGCGTGCCGGCAACGTCGTGAAAATCGGCAACGAAGCCATGGTCGTGCTCAAGGCCGATTACAACAAGTCGGGCCGCAACTCGGCTGTCGTCAAGCTGAAGATGAAGAACCTGCTCACCGGCTCGGGCCAGGAGACGGTCTACAAGGCGGACGACAAGTTCGATGTGGTCATCCTCGAACGCCGCGAAGTCACTTTTTCGTACTTCGCCGATCCGATGTACACGTTCATGGACGCCGACTACAACCAGTACGAAGTCGATGCCGAGAACATGGGCGACGCGCTGAACTACGTCGAAGACGGTATGGCCTGCGAAGTAGTGTTCTACGAAGGCCGCGCGATTTCGGTCGAACTGCCGAATTCGGTCGTGCGCGTGATTGAGTACACCGAGCCGGGTGTCAAGGGTGACACGTCGGGCAAGGTACTCAAGCCGGCACGCATCAATACAGGCTTCGAAATTGCGGTCCCGCTGTTCTGCGAAATCGGCGACAAGATCGAAATAGACACCCGCACCGGCGAGTACAGGAACCGCGTGAAGTAACTGTCGTGTGCCGGGCGCTGCAATGATCGGAAAATCCCTGCACGCGTGCGGGGATTTTTGTTTGGGCCTTGCCTCATGATTGTGCGCGACTGAATCCGGTTCAGCGAACCGGTCTGCGCCATACGCTGGCCAGCCAGTTCTGCTGTTCGCGCGGCAGGCCCGGCGGGCGGTAGTAGTGGGTCAGTTCCACGAAGCCGGCTGCGTTCATGAAGCGGCGCCAGCCGTCGAGATCGTGATAGCTGCCGTAACGTTCGCCGTACCAGCCCTCCTGGCCGTTGCCGCGCGGATTCGAACTGAACAGCACACCGCCGGGCTTGAGCGCGGCAAACAGCTTGCCAAGCACCTCGGGCAGCAGGCGCGCCGGTACGTGAAACAGCGAGGCGTTGGCGAATACCCCGTCGAAGCGCCCGGCGGGCAGATCGAGTGCGAAGAAATCCTGCTCCAGCACCTCGCAGCCGCTCCAGCTGCGGGCCATGGCCGCCGGGCGGGCCGCGCCTTCGAGACCTGTCGCACGATGGCCCATGTTTTTCAATGTCTTCAGGTCGCGACCCGGTCCGCAACCGAAATCCAGCAGGTCGAACGGTGCCGCGCCCTCGATGCGGGCCAGCATGGCGTCGATGTTCTGGCTGACATCATGGTCGCGCGTGCCGACCCAGTAGTCCTCTGCATGCTGGTCGTAGTGACCGAGCGTAGATCGTGCGATCGCGGGCAAGTCGACATTCGTTTCGTCGTTCGTCCCGTCCTTGCCGTCGCTGTATCGGTCGGTCATCGATCTGAGTCCGCGTGAGAGGCGTGCCGCCCCGTTTTCGCTGCAGTGCAGCGGGCAAGTGCGCACAAACCTTCTAGGATGGGAGAGGGCACCGAGTGCATTGCCGTCATTGTGGCCCCGCGCACCCGTCTGCAGGGGCAGCTCGGCAGACGGGATCCCCAGTCTACTGCCCGCGACGCGCTGATTCGGCGTTCTGGGCTGTACATCAGCGTTTTTCATCCGTCCGCCGCGTTGTCGCGCGTTCGCTTCGAATCCGCCATGTCCGACCCATGAGGAGATATGCCGTCATGACTTCAGCAGAAAAGAAATCCGACCCGATGGAGAATCTGGAAAGTGAGTTCATTCCGCCGCTGGACGTGCTGATGGAGGGGCGAGCCGATGCGCTGGTGCCTTGGGAACGACAGCTCGAAGCGGTGCTGGCCTGGCAGGCGGCGGGCGGCAATGCCGACAACGACTGGGCCACGGACGGTGTTCCGCGGTTTCCGGTGCAGTCGCGACAACGGCCGGCCGGCGAGGCAGCAGGCGGGCCGCTGACCATGGCGGCGGTCGTGCGCATGACGACGGCACTGGTGTCGCTGCGCGAGCGACTGCTGGGCATCCAGACCCGGCTGAGCGAGGTGTCCAGCGCCGAACTGCGGGTGCAGCGCGCGGTATCGTGCGACGCCGCAGGGCGCGCGGAATCATCGACGGTCAGGCGTCCGCTCGGCGAAACGAGCAGCCGGCGCATCATGCTGCTGGCGAGGGACTGTGTCGAGGCGCTCGACTCCGCGCGTACCGGCATGGCTGTGCTGGCCTGCATGGTGGCGCCCGACGATGCACCCACCGAGCGGCGGCAGCGCGCCGTGCTGATCGATTTTCCGGACCGTCGCGCGGTGCTCGGTTGAGCACCACAGGGTGATTCAGGCGGTTTCGCGTTCGGCCCGGCCGGCGTCTCGAGTGGTCATTTCGTCGGTATCGGCACCCAGGAAACCGCCGCTCTGGTGCGCCCACAGGCGGGCATACAGCCCGCCCCTTGCAAGCAGGCTGTGGTGGTCGCCCTCTTCGACGATGCGACCGCGCTCGAGCACGATCAGGCGGTCCATCGCCGCGATGGTCGATAGCCGGTGCGCGATCGCGACCACCGTCTTGCCCTTCATCAACCGGTAGAGGCTGGCCTGTATGGCGGCTTCGACCTCCGAGTCGAGCGCGCTCGTGGCTTCGTCGAGCAGCAGGATGGGCGCGTCCTTCAACATGACGCGGGCGATTGCCACGCGCTGCCGCTGACCGCCCGACAGCTTGACGCCGCGCTCGCCGACGTGCGCGTCGTAGCCGCGCCGGCCCTTCGGGTCGACCAGACCGTCGATGAAATCCTGCGCTTCGGCACGTTCGGCGGCGGCAATCATGTCGGCGTCGCTTGCATCCGGCCGGCCGTAGAGGATGTTGTCGCGCACCGAGCGATGGAGCAGCGAAGTGTCCTGCGTCACCATGCCGATCTGCGCGCGCAGGCTGTCCTGCGTGCACAGCGCGATGTCCTGGCCGTCGATCAGGATGCGTCCGCTCTCGACGTCGTGAAAGCGCAGCAGCAGGTTGATCAGCGTCGATTTGCCGGCGCCCGAGCGGCCGACCAGACCGATCTTTTCACCGGGTCTGATGTGCAGGGACAGGTCGTCGATCACGCGTTCCGTCCTGCCGCCACGGTCGGCGACGCGCTTGCCGTAGTCGAAGCCGACATGCTCGAACACGATGTCGCCACGTGTCACCTTCAGCGGCCGGGCGTCCGGCCGGTCGATGACGGCGCGTTTGCGCGACAGTGTGTTGATGCCGTCGCGCACCGTGCCGACCTGTTCGAACAGCGACGCCAGCTCCCACATCACCCAGTGCGAAATGCCGTTCAGGCGCAGAGCCATCGCCGTTGCGGCGGCAACTGCCCCGACGCCGACCTGACCCTGCATCCACAGCCACAGCGTGGCGCCGGCGGTGCTGGCGATCAGACCCATGCTCAGGATGTGGTTGACGATTTCGAAGCCGCTGACCAGCCGACTCTGCGCATACACCGGCACCATGAATTCGCGCATCGCGTCGCGCGCGAACAAGGCTTCGCGCGCGGTGTGCGAGAACAGTTTGACGGTTGCGATATTGGTGTACGCGTCGGTGATGCGGCCGGTCATCAGCGAACGCGCATCGGCCTGCGACTGCGCCACCTTGCCCAGTCGCGGCACGAAGAAGACCATGGCGCCGATGTAGAGCACGAGCCAGCCGGTGAAGGGCAGCAGCAGCCAGACGTCGAAGCGGCCGACCACGGCCACCATGGTGACGAAGTAGATCACCACGAAGACCAGGATGTCCGCCACGATCATCCAGGTGTCGCGCACTGCCAGCGCTGTCTGCATCACCTTGGCAGCAATGCGGCCGGCAAATTCGTCCTGGTAGAAGCTCATGCTCTGATCGAGCATGTGGCGATGGAAGTTCCAGCGCAGCCGCATCGGGAAATTGCCGGCCAGCGCCTGATGCTTGAGCAGGGTCTGCAGCGCGATGAGCAGCGGGCTGCCGAGCAGGATGCCGCCCAGGGCGAGCAGGTGGCCGCGTTCCTGCTGCCACAGCAGTGCGGGTTCGACCTTGCCCAGCCAGTCGACGATGTTGCCAAGCATGGCGAACAGCATCGCCTCGAACACGCCGATCAGCGCCGTGCATAACGTCATCAGCGCGATGTAGCGGCGCATGCCGAGCGTGCACGACCAGAGAAAGGCGAACAGCCCTCCGGGCGGTGCGACGGGTGTGCCTTCCGGATACGGATCGACCCGTCGTTCGAAATAACTCAGCAATCGAATCTCCTGTGGATGCGGCAGGCGCGTCGTGCCGCATCGGACGCGGACGTTTCAACAGCCTTCGGCAACGCCGGCGCCGATTTGTTGCCGTGTGGCGCTGCATCTGCGAGCGCGGGCGAAATCAGAGCCGCCGCAGCGCGCAGTGTGATCTACAGCAGCACGACGCGATCCGGCAGTTCGTTGTGCGGATGTCCGTCCGGCGGGCAGTGACGAGCCATTTTCTGCGTCACGGCTTCGATGCATTCGAGCACCCCCTCGCGAAACTCGCCGCGGCGGAAACGCGCTTCCATGCGCTGGCACAGCGATTCCCACATGGCTGTGCCGGCATGCGCCTGAATGCCGCGGTCGGCAACGATTTCGATGTCGTGATCGGCCAGCAGCAGGTAGATCAGCACGCCGTTGTTGCCTTCGGTGTCCCAGATGCGCAGTGCCGAGAAGACTTCGATCGCGCGGTCCCGGCCGCTCTGTCCGCGCAGTGCCGCGAGCGGATGCAGCGCGCCCTCGATGACCACGCGCACTTCGCCGGCGTGACGGTTCTCGCTGTCCGCGATGGCCTGCTCGATCACCCGAAGTGTTTCCGTAGAGAAGATGCGGCCGGTCTGCCAGGGCATGAAGGCGGCGTGACGGAGTGCTGCTGCAATGTTCATGTCACCACCGCCCCGACGCGCCGCCGCCGCCGAAGCCACCCCCGCCGCCGCCGAAGCCACCCCCGAATCCACCGCCGGAGCGTCCGAACCCACCGCCGCCCATGCCGCCCATGCCACGCCCGCCGCCGAACAGTGTGACGAAAAGGGCAATCACGCCTGCGATCACCGCGATGGCAAGCGTGCCGGCCATGAACCATGCGATGAAACCGACAACGCCGCCGGTCACCAGCGCGCCCGGCAGACGCCCGAGCGCGCTGCGCAGAACGCCGCCCATGGCGAGTGCGATGACGAACAGGACCGGCACGTATGATTCGATGCCTTCCACGTCGCCCGCCGGCTTGCGCGACACCGCAGGCAGGGGTTCGCCGTCGATCACGCCGATCATGGCCTGCACGCCTGCCGCCACGCCGCCCGGGTAGTCACCCTGCCGGAAGAACGGAACGATGATGTCGCTCACGATGCGTTTCGATGTCGCGTCGTTCAGCGCGCCTTCGAGGCCGTAACCGACCTCGATGCGCAGCGTACGATCGTCCTTCGCCACCAGCAGCAGGGCGCCGTCATCGACGTCCTTGCGGCCGAGCTTCCAGGCTTCGGCAACACGCAGAGAAAACTGCTCGATCGTTTCAGGCGCCGTCGTGGGTACGATCAGCACCGCGATCTGACTGCCCTTGCGGGCTTCGAATTCCTGCAGGGTCTGTTCGAGCGCTGCGGTCCGGGAGGCATCGAGTGTCGCAGTCTGGTCGGTGACGCGCGCGGTCAGCGGCGGTACCGCGAGCTGGGCGAACGCCAGTCCGGCAAGCATCAGGCCGGCGGTCAGCAGCAGCGCACCGCAGGCGGCGCGCATGCCGTGCAGCCGGTTCACTGTGCGGCGCCGGCCGGCCTGGCCGGTGCTCCGCCGAAGTCCACAGCAGGCGGACGCGAGATTTCAGCCTCGTTCTCGACCGCGAAGTTGGGTCGGGTCTTGTGGCCGAACAGCACGGCCGTCATGTTGCTCGGGAAGGAGCGCACGGTGACGTTGTACTCCTGCACCGACTTGATGTAGCGGTTGCGTGCCACCGCGATGCGGTTCTCCGTGCCTTCGAGCTGGGCCTGCAGATCGCGGAAGTTGGCGTCCGATTTCAGCTGCGGGTAGTTTTCCGTCACCACCAGCAGACGCGACAATGCGCCGGACAGTTCGCCCTGCGCAGCGCGGAATTCCGCAAATGCACGCGGATCGTCGAGCAGTTCCGGCGTGGCCTGGATGGAACCGACCCTCGCCCGCGCTTCGGTGACTTCGATCAGGATCTGCTTCTCCTGGTCCGCGAAGCCCTTGACCGTATTGACCAGGTTGGGAATGAGGTCGGCACGGCGCTGGTACTGGTTCAGTACTTCGGACCATGCAGCCTTGACTTGCTCGTCGCCCGATTGCAGCGTGTTGTAGCCGCAGCCGGAAAGCAGCGTGACGGTGAGCAGAGCCACCAGGGACATCCAGAAATTGCGCATTGCGTGCCTCCAGAACCGGTTTGACCTGACGGCAGATGGGGGCGGATCCCCCCGGATGCAAGCAGGATACAGGCTGGATGTGACGGAGCGTCCGTTCATGCATTGACCGTCTCCACAGATCGCTTCCTGCGGGTCGAGCCGATTCGGGCTTGCCACGGGGTTCTCCCGCGCAGTGCATCGCCTTGTCAGACGCATGAACGTCGTGATGTCGTGGCAGGTGCGATCCATCGACCGCGAACCGGCGCGTCAATCAGGCACCTTCACCCGTTCAGCGTCTTCATCACGATCAATGGGCGGAGCGGGGGTTTCGGCGAGCATCGCTCGACGCCCGCAGAGCCGGCTGGCCGTGCAAGGACAGCCGTGGGCCGGAGCGGGGGTTTCGGCGAGCATCGCTCGACGCCCGCAGAGCCGGCTGGCCGTG
>JAGNYW010000080.1 GCA_017984755.1 Methyloversatilis sp. | reverse complement strand
CTCGACCGCCTGCACGTGATCGAGATCGACCGCGACCTGGCGGCGCGACTGCGCGAGGGCGACCTTGCCGGGCGGCTCGAAATCCACCAGCAGGACGCATTGAAGTTCGATTTTTCGGTACTGGCCCGGGAACACGGCGCCGCGCTGCGCGTCGTGGGCAACCTGCCGTACAACATTTCCAGCCCGCTGCTGTTCCACCTCGCCGACCATGCGGCGAACGTGATCGACATGACCTTCATGCTGCAGAAGGAAGTGGTCGACCGCATCGTGGCCGACCCCGACACCGAAGCCTATGGCCGCCTGTCGGTCATGCTGCAGTACCGCTTCGAATGCGCGCACGTGTTCGACGTGCCGCCCGACGCCTTCCGGCCCATGCCCAAGGTGATGTCGGCCATCGTGCAGCTCAGGCCGCGTCCGCCCGAGCAGCTCACCGCGCTCGATGCCACGCTGTTCGAAGCCATCGTGAAGGCGGCCTTCGGCCAGCGCCGCAAGACGCTGCGCAACACGCTGCGTGAATGGCTGGCCGAAGCCGACTGGGCGGCGCTCGGCATCGACGCGACACGCCGCGGCGAGACATTGAGCCTCGCCGACTACGTGCGCATCACCAATCACGTCGCCGGCCGCTCCGCCAGCCACTAGCCGGCGGCGCGCAGCCGGCTCGGGTCACGTCAGGTGTTCTTCCTGATGCTGCAGGTGTTCATGCCCAGCAGCGAGTACGCCGGGCAGAAGTTGAACAGCCCGGTCAGGATCGGCACGATGCCGATGTAGCCCCACACGCCGATCTGCCCCATCGCCGCCAATACCACCAGCGCCACGCCGATGACGATGCGTGCGATCTTGTCGATTCCGCCCACGTTGCTTTTCATGATTCAGCTCCCCTGTTGATGACGATGTGACGTCATCTTCCGCGGCGGGCCGGGCGCGGTCTGTGACCGGGGTTACACGGGGTTCTAGGGGTGGAGGAGGCGCAGTGCAAGCCGCTTTCGAGAATCCGCAAGCGGGCTGTTGCATCCGGCAAAGCACAATGTAATATGACATGGTGATTTTCCGGTTGGCGTGCCATGTCGCATTGTTGCCCTCTTTGCCCGATTGCCCTTTCGGCCGTGCTGTCCGCTGTTCCGTGCTGCGTTGGGGCCGCGCCGGAGCCGGCGGACCGCTTGCTCGAGGCATGGCGGGCGTCCGGTCGCGACGCGCGGTGGTCGCGCCAGCCATTGGCTCCTGTCGCTGCGCCGGCGCTGCGCAGCGACCCGGCAGACGTCGATGAGCCGGGGGCAACGGCGACCGTGAAGCAGATCCGGATTGATGCGGCAGGCCTGATCGACGATGCAGGTGTCGCACGCATCGTGCCCCCCTTTCTGGCGGTGCCGCTGGGACGACGGCGCATCGAACTGCTGCTGCGCCAGCTTGATGCGCAGCTGGTCGAGGCGGGCTGGATCACCAGTCGTGCGCGGCTGGTGGCATTCGACCAAGGACAGGCGACCTTGTCGATCGAGGTGGTGCCGGGGCGCATGGAAGTCATGCGTGCAGCCGGTCTGCAGTCGGACGCACTCGCGCGGGCAATGCCCGTGAAAGAAGGCGATGTGCTGTCGCTTCAGGCCCTGGAACAGGGCGTGCAGCAGATCAACCGCCTGCGCATGTACCAGGCTCAGGCAAGAATACTGCCGGGCAGTGCCGCCGGCACCAGTCTGCTGGACATTCTGCTCACCGAAGGGCGGTCGTGGTCGCTCGGGTTCGGTTTCGACAACCAGGGTACGCGCACGACCGGTAGCGGCCGTCTGCGCACGACCGGGCGCGTCGGCAACCTTTTCGGTGCGCTGGACGACATGCAGTTCGCCTACGTGAAAAGCGCACGCAGCGACGCCGTGCTGGCATCCGTTACGCTGCCGGCAGGTTACGGTCTGTGGTCGGCGACATTTTCGGGCTCCGGATCATCCTTCGAGATGGCTGGTCTTGATCTGACCAGTCGTGCGCTCACCGGCGTGCTGAGCTGGAGCCGGGTGCTTGCGATCTCCCGTGAACGGCGCGATGCACTCGATCTGTCGCTGTCCCGCGCGGCGCTCGATCGCCGCATTGAAGGCACGGACCTCGCGGGCGAGCACACGACCGTGCTGCGTGCTGCGTGGACGCGTGTCGGGCGTGGCGAGCGTTTCCAGTATTACGTCGAGCCGGCGCTTTCCGTCGGCGTGTCACTGCTCGGTGCGACGCGCGATGCGTCTGCGCTGCAGCGTGCGGACAGCCATCGCCAGTTCGTACGCTGGGTACTGGGCGCCGGAGTGGTTGTGCGCAGTGATGGCGGTGCATTCGAGTACGCCGGCCAGCTGACGATCCAGCACTCGAGCACCGGTCTGATCGGCTCGGAGCAGCTGCATGTCGGTGGCCTGGCTTCGGTACGCGGATTCGACGAAGCCGTCGAATCGGGTGATCGCGGCTACGTCTTGCGCAACGAGCTTCGCCTGCCGGAAGCGTTCCGCGCAGCACCGTTTCAGGCTGTGCCTTTTCTGCATGTCGACCAAGGGGGAAGCCGCCGCATCGGCGGCGATACCGGCACGCTGACCAGTGTCGGTATCGGTGCTCGCGGCGCGGGCGGCGGCCTGCTGTGGGAAGGCGTTGCCAGCCTGCCCATTCGCCACGCTCCGGGGCTCGCGCGTGACGCGTGGCGCGTCCATTTTTCCGTCAGCTTCGAAATCTGACCGGCGCAGGCGAGACACCGATGATCATGAACATTGCCCGGCGATTCATCCTGATCTGGCTCCTGACCGCAGCGGCCGCATTGGCGGATGCCCCGGTCGCCAGCGTGAACGGTGTGACCATTCAACAGTCGGTTCTCGCTGAGGAGATAGCCCGTCTCCAGTCGCAGGGCATCGACGTCGGTGTTCTGCCCGGGAACGCGCTGATCCATCAGTTGATTGCCCGCGAACTGATGTGGCAGAAGGCCTGTGCTGCCGGATTTTCCGGCCAGACAGATTGCGCGCATCCGGTGATTGCTTCCGACCGCCATGCCGCCATCGATGCCTATGTGAGCCGTCGTCTGCCTCCTGCAGTGCCCGAAGAAGAAGCCGTGCGTGCGCGGTATGACGAAGTCGTGTCGCGGCTGGGCGCGCGCGAATTTCGCCTCAGCATCATCCGTCTGCGTGATCCGGATGCACTGCGCTCGCTGGCGAAAGCCGTCAGCGACAGCAGCGATTTCGCACGTGCCGCGCATGCCCATTCGCGTGCGCCATCGGCAGCCCGCGGTGGGGAGCTCGGCTGGGTGTCCTTTCCCGAGCCGGTCACGGCAGGCCGCACCAACGGCTTGCCGCTGGCTGTTGCACAGTCCGTCTCCGCCATGCAGATCGGACAGGTGAGCGATGTCATCCGCATCGAAGAAGACTGGCTCGTCGTCAGGCTTGATGGTGTGCGTGACACCCTTGTGCCGGACTATGCGAGCGTCCGCGATCTGCTGCGCGACGCCCTCGGCAGACAGTCCGCGCAGTTGCGAAGCAGGCAGCTCCTGCTGGAGGTGCTGCGGGATGCGCACATCCGGATCGTCGATTGATCGGGGGATGCGATGAAGTTGCCTTTTTCCTCAGCCCGCACCCGCACCGTCTGCGCCATGCGCGTCCGGATCTGGCTGACCGCGTTCGTCCCGCTATGCCCGCAGCCGGCATTCGCCGATGCGCTGCCCGATCCCCTGGCGCCGGCCCACCAGCAAGCGGGTGTGGTATTCGCCGGCACCACGCCGGTGGTCCGCATCACCCGCCCGGACAGCGCGGGCATTTCGCACAACAAATGGACGGCGTTCGATGTTCCGCTTCAGGGCATGGTACTGAACAACGCCACAGCGCCTGCCAACAGTGCGCTGGCCGGTTCGCTCGGCGCCAACACCAACCTGAACGGAACGGCGGCGCGGCTGATCCTCAACGAAGTCACCGGCAACCGGCCCAGTGCGTTGCTTGGCATGATCGAAGTTGCGGGTCAGGCGGCGCGAGTGGTCATCGCCAACCCGAACGGCATCACCTGCGATGGCTGCGGCTTCATCAACACCTCGCACGTTCAGCTGACCACAGGACGCCCCGACCGTCTTGCCGATGCTCTGCGTTTCGACGTGACCCAGGGACAGATCGACATCGGCGCATCCGGGCTCGCTTTGCTGGCGACACGCCTCGATCTGATCGCCCGTAAGCTGCGCAGCAGGGGACCGGTCACCACGCAGGCTGGATTGTCGGTGATTGCTGCGCGCGCGGTTGTCGATGCCGACTCGCTGACCATGACCGACACCGAGCGCTCGTTCGACGGCTTCGAAGCCGAGCCAGGCATCTTCGCCATCGACATCGGGCAGAGCGTCGCAGCCGCCAGCATCCAGCTGATAGCCATCGGTGAAGAGCTCGGCGTGCGCACGACGGCACCACTGCTGGCGGTCGAAGATATCGTCATCGCCACGCGCGAAACGCTGGATCTGCGCGGCGACATCTTCGCTGCGCGTGACGTCGCCGTCTTCAATTCGGGCTCGCTGTACTCGAATGTGCGCGGTGCGATCGAGGCCGGACGGCATGTCCGCTTCATCGCCACGGGTCTGACGCTGCACGACACAGGGCGTATTGCAGCGGGCGGCAATATCGAGCTCGGATTCTTCGGCGACAACTCCGATGGCTGGAGCGGCTTTCTGAACCATGGACTCATCGACGCAGGCGGCGATGTCGTCTTCGCCGGTCCGATCGGTGGCCTCAACCACGGGGTGATCCGTGCGGGCCGGACGCTGCAGGCTGCTGCGGGCGTGGTGCTGCCCGAGCCGGGCAATGCACTGCCCGGGAGCCATCCCGCGCGCGCGGTCGACGCCGATGTCGTGGCGCTGGCCAACACCGGCGCGCTGCTGGCTGGCGAGGATCTGTATCTCAATCTGATCGGTAACGATGGAGGGATCATTTCGGCCAGGCAGGATGCATTCATCTGGCAGTCGCAGCGCGGCCGTTACAGCGACGTGTATCCGGTGCCGGTCGTGGCTGCCGGCGACATCACCGCGGGTCGAGACCTGTACCTGTTCGCGCCGGTCGATCAGGG
>JAGNYW010000044.1:4508-19373 GCA_017984755.1 Methyloversatilis sp. | reverse complement strand
TGCGCGCTTTCGACGAACACGTGCCGGTGATTCCGTGGGTACTGGTGCATACCGGCCAGCATTACGACCACGCCATGAACGAACGGCTGTTCAGTGGCTTGCGCCTGCCCACGCCGCATCACAATCTCGAGGTGGGTTCCGGCACCCATGCGGTTCAGACCGCCGAAATCATGAAGCGCTTCGAGCCGCTGGTCGACAACATCAGGCCCTCGTGCGTGCTGGTGGTCGGCGACGTGAATTCGACCCTGGCCTGCGCGCTGGTGGCGGTCAAGAAGCATGTGCCCGTTGTGCACGTCGAGGCCGGCCTGCGCAGCGGTGATCGCGCGATGCCGGAAGAGATCAACCGCATCCTGACCGACCGCATCTCCGATCGTCTCTACACGACCGAACGCAGCGCGCTGGACAATCTGGTCGCCGAAGGCGTCGATGCGTCGTGGGTGCATTTCGCCGGCAACGTGATGATCGACTCCCTGCTGTCGAGCCGCCCGCTGGCGGTGCAGCCGGCCGCGACACTTGCCGAACACGGCATCGATCCGGCGCTGATCGCCGACGGTCGCTACGGGGTTGTGACGCTGCATCGTCCCAGCAACGTCGATGATGCGCAGCAACTCAAGCGCCTGGCGGGCATGCTGTCCATCGCGGCGGAGCGTCTGCCGCTGTTGTTCGCGATTCATCCGCGCACGCGCAGCAACCTCGAGAAGTTCGGCCTGAATGACTTGCTGGACAATCCCCGCATCGCCCTGCTGCCGCCCCTGGGCTACCTCGAAATGCTCGGTCTGATGGACGGAGCGACCGTGATGATCACCGATTCCGGTGGGCTGCAGGAGGAGACCACGGCCTTGTCGGTGCCGTGCATCACCCTGCGTGAAAACACGGAGCGCCCGATCACGGCAGAGCAGGGCACCAACACGGTTGTCGGATCCGACGAGGCGCTCTTCGTGCGCTGTCTTGACGACATCCTGGCGACCGGCGGCAAGCGCGGTCGTGTGCCGGAATACTGGGACGGCGCCGCTGCGCTGCGCATCGCGGCTGATCTCCATGACTGGCTGCATTCCCGCACAACGGCTTCGACGGCAACATGACCGATCCGATTTCCATCCGCAATGCCTTCACCGTCGATGTGGAAGACTACTTCCAGGTGTCGGCGCTCGCGCCCTACATCGACCGCTCGGAATGGGACAACATCGAGTGCCGCGTCGAGCGCAATGTCGATCGCATCCTGACCCTGCTGGATGCAACCGGCAACCGCGCCACCTTCTTCACGCTGGGCTGGATCGCGCAGCGTCATCCGGCCATGGTTCAGCGCATCGCGCGCGCCGGCCATGAAATTGCCAGCCATGGCAGCGCGCATCTGCGCGCGACCGATCAGTCGCCGGCCGAATTTCTCGATGACATCGCGTGTGCCAAGGCGCTGCTCGAAGACATCACCGGTGTTGAAGTCCGTGGCTATCGCGCGCCCAGTTTTTCGATCGGTCACAGCAACCCGTGGGCGCTCGATTGCGTCGCACAGGCCGGGTATCGATACAGCTCGAGCATCTATCCGGTCAAGCACGACCATTACGGCATGCCCGATGCGCCGCGTTTTCCATTCGCGTCGCGCGACGGTCTGATGGAAGTGCCGGTGACCACGGTGCGCATGGGGGGCCGCAATCTGCCTGCGGGCGGCGGCGGCTACTTCCGCCTGCTGCCCTATGCCGCGTCACGCTGGCTGCTGCGTCAGGTGAACCTGCGAGACAACAAGCCTGCCATGTTCTATTGCCATCCCTGGGAGATCGATGCGCTGCAGCCGCGTGTTGCCGGCGTGGATGCCAAGTCGCGCTTCCGTCACTACATCAATCTGGACCGCACCGAAGCGCGTCTCGGCCGCCTGATGCGCGATTTTCGCTGGGGCCGCATGGACGAGGTTTTTCCGGAGATTGCACGTGCGACCTGAGGCTGAATTCATGACTGCTGCAACCGTCAGCGTGCGTGCCGCAACCGATGCGGATCGCGCGCAGTGGAATGCTTTCGTCGAGACCTGCCCGACAGCGAGCTTCTTCCATCTGTTCGAGTGGCGCGACATCATGCGCGACGTGTTCGGCCACCGCACGCACTATCTGCTGGCCGAACAGGCCGGGCGCGTCTGCGGCGTGCTGCCGTTGGCGCAGGTCAAGAGCCGGCTGTTCGGACACTCCCTTGTATCGCTGCCCTTCGGCGTCTACGGCGGCGTCGCCGCGGACAACGAATCCGCTTCACTGGCGCTGGAAACCGAAGCGCAACGCATCGCGCAGTCGCTCGGCGTCGACCATCTGGAGTTCCGCAACGTCACCGCGCGGCATGCCGACTGGCCGACAGAAGACCTGTACGTCACCTTCCGCAAGGCGCTCCTGCCCGAGGTCGAGGACAACATGAAGGCGATCCCGCGCAAGCAGCGCGCGATGGTCCGCAAAGGCATCGCCAATGGTCTGAAGGCCAGCTTCGACGCCGACAACGCGCGCTTCTTCGAACTGTATTCCGACAACGTGCATCGCCACGGGACGCCGGCCATGTCCCGCCGCTACTTCGACACGCTGCGTGCCACCTTCGGCGATCGCTGTTCGGTCATGACGGTCGAAGCACCGGACGGCACGCTGCTGAGCAGCGTCATGAGCTTCTACTTCCGCGACGAAATCCTGCCCTACTACGCGGGCGATGCCGAAGCGGCGCGCGATCTGGCCGCCAACGACTTCAAGTACTGGGAATTGATGCGGCACGCCTGCGAGCGCGGAATCAAGGTGTTCGATTACGGCCGCAGCAAGCAGGGTACGGGTTCGTATTCGTTCAAGAAGAACTGGGGCTTCGAACCGACGCCGCTGCACTACGAATACTGTCTCTACAAGCGCGACAGCCTGCCGCGCAACAACCCGTCCAATCCCAAGTACAAGTTGATGATCGAAGTCTGGCGCCGCATGCCGCGCAGCTTCGCCAACGCGCTTGGGCCGTTCATCGTTCGCAATCTCGGCTGAGTCGGGCGGCCTCATGGAAGCGCTGCTCTTTCTCGCTCATCGCCTGCCGTTTCCGCCCAACAAGGGCGACAAGATCCGCTCGTATCATCTTTTGAAGCATCTGGCCGGGCGCTACGAAATCCATGCGGGCACGTTCGTCGACGATGCAGCAGATCTTCCGCACGTACCGACGCTCGCTGCGACCTGCGCACAACTGCACACCGAGCGCATCCATCCGCGCAGCCGCAAGCTCGCCTCCCTGCGTGCGCTGGCGACCGGTGAATCGCTGAGCGTTGCCTACTATCGCTCGGCGGCGATGCAGCGCTGGGTCGACGACACGATTGCGCGACACGACATCCGCAAGGCGGTGGTGTTCTGTTCGACCATGGCGCAATACCTCGATCGTCATCCGCAATTGCGGTGCATCGTCGATCTGGTCGATGTCGACTCGGAGAAGTGGGCCGAGTACGCGCCGCGTCATCGCTGGCCGATGTCCTGGCTGTACCGGCGCGAGGCGCGCACCTTGCTTGAGTATGAAGCGAAGGTGGTCGGTGCGTCGGACATGAGTCTGCTGGTCACGCCAGCCGAGGTTGCGTTGTTCGAGTCGCTTGCGCCCGCGTTGAAAGGGCGCGTGACTGCTCTGCCGAATGGTGTGGACGTCGAATTCTTCCATCCGTCGCAGGCGGGTACGAGTCCTTATCCCTCGGCTTCGCCGGCGATCGTGTTCACCGGCGCGATGGACTACTGGCCCAACATCGACGCCGCGAGCTGGTTCGCCACCGATGTGATGCCGCACATCCTTGCGGCGCAGCCGGCCGCGCGGTTCTACGTTGTCGGCATGAATCCGTCGGCCGAGGTGCGTGATCTCGAGCGGCTCGGCCATGTCACCGTGACCGGGCGGGTGGACGACGTGCGGCCGTGGGTCGCCCATGCGGCATGCGCCGTTGCGCCGCTGCGCGTGGCGCGCGGCATCCAGAACAAGGTGCTCGAAGCCATGGCCATGGCCCGGCCGGTCGTCGTGTCGACGACCTGCGCCGGCAGCCTGGACGCCGAAGCCGGGCGTGATTTCGCCGTCGCGTCGGATGCCCGCTCGTTCGCCCGCGCGGTGCTTTCGCTTTTCGATCGGGAGCATGCCGGCGCCATCGGTGCGAACGCCCGTGCGCGCATCGAACAGGTCTATCGCTGGGACAGCGCACTGGCCGCGCTGGATACATGCCTCGATGCACCCGCGCGCGACGCGGGTCATCCATCATTCAACAAGGGAATCCATGTCAATGCTGAACCCGGCGTCCTCCACCCCCGTGGCTGAAATGCGCGCAGGCAGCGGTTCGTGGCGCAGCGCGGGCCCGCTGTTCCTGCTGCTGCTTGCAGTTCTGCTCGCGCTGTACTGGGACACGGCCAGTTCGATGGCCGAAATCTGGTGGCGCTCCGAAACCTTCGCGCATGGTCTGCTGGTGGTGCCCATCTTCGCGTGGCTGGTCTGGCGCAAGCGGGCGGCGCTGTCGAACGTGTCGCCGCAGCCGTGTCTGTGGGGCCTGGCTGCACTCGCACTGTGTCTCGCTGGCTGGCTGGCGGCGGAGGTCGCAGGTGTGCAGGTGGTGCGCCAGCTTGCTTTCGTGGCGTCCATTCCGGCCTTGGTCATCGCCGTGCTGGGCTGGCGCATCGCATGGGTGATCGCCTATCCGCTGGCTTTCCTGTTCCTCGGCGTTCCGATGGGCGAGAACCTGATGCTGCCGCTGATGAACTTCACGGCCGACTTCACCGTGGGTGCGCTGCAACTGCTGAATTTCCCGGTCTATCGCGAGGGCACCTTCTTCGAACTGCCGTCAGGCAGCTGGTCTGTTGTCGAGGCATGCAGCGGTCTGCGCTACCTCATTTCATCGATCACCGTCGGTGCGCTGTTCGCCTATGTGAGTTATCGCTCGATCTGGCGGCGCGCAGCCTTCATCGTTGCGTCCCTTGTCGTTCCGGTCATCGCCAACGGTTTCCGGGCGCTGATGATCGTATTGCTCGCCCACTATTCCGACATGAAGATCGCCACCGGTGTCGATCACATCATCTACGGCTGGGTGTTCTTCGGCGTCATCATGCTGCTGCTGTTCTGGGTGGGGTCCTTCTGGCAGGAACGCGAGGCGGAGGATGTTCCGCCGGAAGCCGGCTCGGCCGCATGGCGTCCGGTATCGGCGCTGCGGACGGGCGCCGTCGGCATCGGTGCCGCAGTGCTGCTGGCGGGGCCGCCGCTGTATGTGGCTCAGCTCGCGCAGCGTCCGCTGCCGCCGCTGCCCGGACTGGTTCTGCCGGCCGAGCCCGGTGCGGGCTGGACGCTCGATCAGGGCACGGCGCTGACCGACTGGCGTCCGAAGTTCCAGAATCCGGACCGGGAAAGCACCGTGCAGTACCGCCGCAACGACGAAGTGGTCGTCGTGCATCTCGCGTGGTACGGACGGCAGCGCCAGGATGCCGAACTGATCAACTCCGGCAACACCATGATCGAACAGGAGCATGACGTGTGGTCGAACGTCGGCGAACGCATCCTTTCGAATCCGCCGCATGCGCTGCGCGAGACGGAACTGCGTTCGTCGCGGTTGCGCCTGCTCATCCACGACTGGTACGTGGTGGGCGACACGCCGACCGCGAACGGCATCGCCGCGAAGCTGCTGTTCGCACGCAATCTGCTGCTGACCGGTGACGATGCGGGCTACGGGGTCGTGCTGTACACCCCGCAGCTCGAAGACCGGGCAAAGTCGCAGGCGCGTCTGCGTGAATTCGCGGCCCTGCTCGAACCGGCGCTCGACAAGGCCGTTTCGCCGTGAAGCGCGTCGTCCATGTCGTTCATCATTTCGGCACGGGTGGCCTCGAGAACGGCATGGTCAATCTGTTCAACAATTTCCCCGAAGGCGACTTCGAACACCATGTGGTGTGCCTGCAGGGACATTCCCATTTCGCGGAGCGCATCCGACCGGGCCGCGTCATCTTCCATGATGTGAAGAAGAAGCCAGGCAAGGATCCGGCACATTACTTCCGCCTGTGGCGCACGCTGCGCGCGTTGCGCCCCGACATCCTGCATACCCGCAATCTGTCTTCGATCGAAGGCGTGCTCGTGGGCTGGCTCGCCGGGGTGCCGATACGTGTGCATGGCGAGCATGGTCGAGATGTGTTCGATCTCGACGGCAGCAACGCGCGCTACAACCGTCTGCGCCGCATCGCTCGCCCGTTCGTCCACCGCTATCTGACGGTCAGTCGCGATCTGCAGAACTGGCTGGTTGACGCCATCGGCGTCGATGCATCACGCGTGACGCAGATCTACAACGGCGTCGACAAGCAGCGCTTCTGCCCACCTACCGTCAAGTCGCGCGACCTGTTGCCGGAGGGCTTCCGGGAGAGCGGCTTCGTGATCGGCAGCGTGGGGCGCATGGTCGGCGTGAAGGACTATCCGACGCTGGTGTCGGCCTTCATTCGTGCATGTGCGCAGCCGGGCGGTGATGCGTTGCGGCTGGTGATCATCGGAGACGGCGTTGCCCGCGAGCCCTGCCAGCGGATGGTCGATGACGCCGGAGTCGCTGCACACGTGTGGTTTCCCGGCGAACGCAGCGATATTCCCGCACTGATGCAGTGCTTCGATCTGTTCGTGCTGCCGTCGCTCGGCGAAGGCATTTCGAACACGATTCTGGAAGCCATGGCCTGTGGCCTGCCCATTGTGTCGACCCGGGTCGGCGGCACGCCGGAACTGGTTGACGATGCGGTCAACGGCCGTCTGTTCGCGCCTGGCGACGTTGCCGCCCTGTCGTCGATCATTGTCGATTACGCAGCCGAACCCGCGCTGCTCGCCGCTCACGGCAGTGCATCACGGCAGAGAATCGAGTCGTCATTTAGCATTGAAGCGATGGTTGCGGCTTACCGTAATACCTATTTCACGCTGTCGGGCACGCAACATCGCCCAGACGCATCCACCACCTGATCGGATCCTCCTGCATGTGCGGTTTCGTTGGTATTTTCGACACGCGCAATCGTCGCGACATCGTGCGTGACGTACTTCACCGGATGAACGAGTCGCAGCACCATCGCGGCCCGGACGAAGGTGACCTGCACATCGAGCCCGGTGTCGGGCTGGGGCATCGCCGCCTGTCCATCATCGACGTCGCGAGCGGCCAGCAGCCGCTGGCCAACGAAGACGGATCGGTCATCGTCGTGTTCAACGGCGAGATCTACAATTTCCAGTCGCTCATTCCCGAACTGACGGCGCTGGGACATACCTTCCGCACGCGCAGCGACACCGAAGTGATCGTGCATGCGTGGGAGCAGTGGGGCGAAGACTGCGTGCAGCGCTTCCGCGGCATGTTCGCGTTCGCGCTGTTCGACCGCAATACCGGCACGCTCTTCCTCGCCCGCGACCGGCTCGGCGTCAAGCCGCTCTTCTACGCCTTGCTGCCGGACGGCCAGCTCATATTCGGGTCGGAGCTGAAGGCCCTGACCGCGCACGGCGGCCTGTCGCTCGCGCTCGATCCGCATGCCGTCGAGGAATACTTCGCGCTCGGCTACGTCGCCGATCCACGCACCATCTACCGTCAGGCGTTCAAGCTGGAACCGGCACACAGCCTGTGCATCCGGCGCGGAGAAGTCGCGCCGGCGCCGCGCCGCTACTGGGATGTGGATTTCGGTACGGTCATCGCCATCGACGAGGTGGAGGCGGAGGAAGAACTGATCCGCCGCCTGCGCGAGTCGGTCGGCCTGCGCATGATTTCCGAAGTGCCGCTCGGTGCGTTCCTGTCGGGTGGTGTCGATTCGAGTGCCGTGGTCGCGATGATGGCCCAGGCGTCGGACACGCCGGTCAATACCTGTGCCATCGCCTTCGACGATCCTGCATTCGACGAATCGCGCTTCGCGCAGCAGGTGGCGGACCGTTACCGCACCAATCATCGCGTCGAAATGGTCGCGTCCGACGACTTCGATCTCATCGACACGCTGGCCTGGCTGTACGACGAACCGTACGCCGACAGTTCGGCGCTGCCGACCTATCGCGTTTGCCAGCTCGCGCGCAAGCACGTGACCGTTGCGCTTTCAGGCGATGGCGGCGACGAAAGCTTCGGCGGCTATCGCCGCTACCGGCTGCACATGATGGAAGAGCACCTGCGCTCGCGCCTGCCGCTGGGCCTGCGCCGCCCGCTGTTCGGCACGCTCGGCCAGCTTTATCCGAAGGCCGACTGGGCACCGCGAGTGTTCCGGGCCAAGAGCACCTTCGAATCGCTGGCCCGCACGTCCGTCGAGGCGTATTTCCATTCCGTTTCCATCCTGCGCGATCCGATGCGCAGGCAACTGTTCAGTGCGCGCATGAAGTCGGAACTCGGCGGCTACAACGCCGTTGAGGTGTTCCATCGTCACGCGGCGCGCCACCGGTCGGACGAGCCGCTGTCGCTGGTGCAGTACCTCGATCTGAACACCTATCTGGTGGGCGACATCAACACCAAGGTCGACCGCGCGAGCATGGCGCATTCGCTCGAAGTGCGCGAACCGCTGATGGACCATCCGCTGGTCGAATGGCTCGCCACGCTGCCGGCATCGCTGAAGATCCGCGGACAGGAAGGCAAGTACCTGCTGAAGAAGTCGCTGGAACCGCATCTGCCGCACGACATCATGTATCGCCCGAAGATGGGTTTCTCCGTGCCGCTCGCGCGCTGGTTCCGCGGCCCGCTGAAGCAGCGCGTGCGGGATGCCGTGCTCGGCAGTCGACTCGCCGATACCGGCTGGTTCAACCGCCCGTATCTCGAACATCTTGTCGACGCACATCAATCCGGACGCAGCGACTACAGCGCATCGCTGTGGACCCTGCTGATGTTCGACGCCTTCCTGCGCAATCAGGAGCGTCAGACCATGCGCGATGCCGCCTGAGGATTCCATCTCGATGCGCATCCTGCACGTACTCGATCACTCCATTCCGCTGCACAGCGGCTACACCTTCCGCACCGCAGCCATCCTGCGCGAGCAGCGCAAGCTGGGCTGGGACACGCATCACGTGACCAGCGTCAAGCACACCGCGCCCGGGCCGCTGGTGGAAGAGGTCGACGGACTGATCTTTCACCGCACGCCGTGGTCGCCCGGCGCGCTCGAACGTGTGCCCGTGCTGCGCGAGCGCGCACAGATGCACGCGCTCGAACAGCGTCTGCTGGAGGTCGCACGCGACATCAGACCGGATGTGCTGCACGCGCACTCACCGGTGCTCAATGCCTTTCCGGCGTTGCGCGTCGGCCGGCAGCTCGGCATTCCCGTGGTCTATGAAATCCGCGCATTCTGGGAAGACGCAGCAGTCGACCACGGCACCACCACCGAAGGCAGCCTGCGTTATCGCGCCACCCGCGCGATGGAAACGCGCGCCGTGCGTTCCGTCGATGCCGTGACGACCATCTGCGAAGGCCTGCGCCTCGAGCTCGTCGGGCGCGGCGTGCCGGAGTCGAAGATCACCGTCATCCCCAACGCCGTCGATGTCGAGAATTTCGCCTTCGGTGTGCCGGGTGATGAAGCACTGCGCGCCGAACTCGGGCTCGTCGGCAAGCGGGTGCTCGGCTTCATCGGTTCCTTCTACGCCTACGAGGGGCTGGATCTGCTGCTGCGCGCGCTGCCGGCCATCCTGCAGCAGGCGCCCGATGTCGCCTTGCTGCTGACCGGTGGCGGTCCGCAGGAAGCGAACCTGAAGCAACTCGCACAGGAACTCGGCCTGCAGAAGCACGTGATCTTCACCGGCCGCGTGCCGCACGCCGATGTACAGCGCTACTACAACCTGATCGATGTGCTGGTCTATCCGCGCCATTCGATGCGCCTGACCGAGCTCGTCACACCGCTCAAGCCGCTCGAGGCGATGGCCCAGGGCCGGCTGCTGGTCGCGTCCGACGTGGGCGGGCACCGTGAACTGATCCGCGACGGCGAAACCGGCATCCTGTTCCGCGCCGGCGATGTCGACGATCTCGCGCGCAGCGTGCTGCGGCTGCTCGGCATGCATGAAAGCTGGCCGCAGCTGCGTGCAGCCGGCCGGCGTTTCGTCGAGAACGAGCGCACGTGGAAGGCGTCCGTCGCGCGCTATCGCGATGTGTACGGTGCCTTGCGGAGAGCCGCCGCCGCATGAGCTTCGACGGTCTGCGGCTGATGCTGGTCGGGCCCTTGCCCCCACCGGCGGGCGGCATGGCAAATCAGACGCGTCAGCTGGCCGACAAGCTTGCGCTGGAAGGTGCGAAGGTCGAACTGGTGCAGACCAATGCGCCCTACCGGCCGGCGTGGCTCGGCAGCATGCCGGGCATCCGAGCCATCGCGAGGCTGCTGCCTTACCTGACTGCGCTGTGGCGCGCCGCTGCCCGCAATGACGTCATGCACGTCATGGCCAACTCCGGCTGGTCCTGGCACCTTTTCGCGGCACCCGCCATCTGGATCGGCTGGCTGCGTGCCTGCCCGGTCGTCGTGAATTATCGCGGCGGCGAGGCCGAACCCTTCCTCATGAAACACGCAGCCTTGGTCAGACTGACCATGGCGAGGGCTGCCCTGCTGGTCGTGCCGTCGGGGTTCCTTCACGGCGTTTTCGGACGATTCGGCATGACCGCCACCATCGTGCCGAACGCCGTGGATGTCGAGCGCTTCTCGCCCACACCGCCCCGGCCGTGCGGTACCGCGCCGCATCTGGTCGTCACCCGCAATCTCGAAGCGATCTACGACAACGAAACGGCCATTCGCGCACTGGCGCTCTTTCGCACGCAGTTCACGGGCGCGCATCTGACGATCGCCGGCGAAGGCCCGGAAAGACAGCGGCTCGAAGCGCTCGCACTCGAACTCGGGCTGCGGGAATCCGTCGTATTCGCCGGCCGGCTCGATCGTGACGGCGTAGTCGCCCTTTACGGCAGTGCGGACGTGATGATCAATCCGTCCCGCGTGGACAACACGCCCAACTCCGTGCTCGAAGCACTCGCTTGCGGCGTACCGGTCGTCAGCACGAATGTCGGCGGCGTGCCCTTTCTTGTGGAAGATGACCGTACCGCGCTTCTGGTGCCGCCCGGTGATCCGCAGGCCATGTGCGACGCACTGATCCGGCTGTTCACGACCGATGGGCTGATCCATCGACTGCACGAAGCGGGGCTGGCGCACGTCGCGCAGTTTTCCTGGCCTGCAGTTCGCCGGCGCCTGGCCGATACCTACTGCATCGTGCTGCCAGCCACAGACCGCAGACCGGACAGAAGGTAGTCTTCTCCTTTCCGGTGCGGCGGTGTTTCTCCGCGTGGCAGCCGGCCCGAACAATTCACATTTCCTCATCGATGGCACAGGCGCGGCGCTTCCCGAATTTCATCTCCTCGGTCATTTTCCCGCTGCAGGAAAAGCTGAAGGGACACACTACAGTGGCTGACCGGCGCGCGCTGGAGCAGTCGCAATGGTGGGCGCCCGAAAGGCTCGAAGCGCATCGTGTGGAGCGGCTTCGGTCCCTGCTGGTCCGTGCCGGATCTCATGTTCCGTATTACCGGGATCTGTTCGCCCGGATCGGGTTCGATCCTGCAAGTGTCGCGTCGACCGCCGATCTGCAGCGGCTCCCGTTTCTCGACAAGCCGCTGATCCGCGAGCACACGGAGGCGCTCAAGGCCGATGACGCGCGCGGACTGGTGCGATTCAACACGGGTGGCTCGAGCGGCGTGCCGCTGATCTTCTTCATCGGTTCCGAGCGCGTCAGTCGCGATGTCGCCGCCAAATGGCGGGCGACGCGCTGGTGGGGCGTCGATATCGGTGACCCGGAAGTGGTGCTGTGGGGCAGCCCGATCGAGCTCGGTTCGCAGGACCGCATCCGCCGCTGGCGCGATGCCCTGATGCGCACCCGGCTGTTCCCCGCATTCGAAATGTCGGACCGGAAAGTGGCCGATTTCATCGCGCAGTTTCGCGCGATGCGTCCGCGCATGCTGTTCGGCTATCCGTCGGCTTTCGCGCACATTGCCCGCTACGCTGAGCGCACCGGCGAGCGGCTGAACGATCTGGGCATCAAGGTGGTGTTCGTGACGTCGGAGCGGCTGTATGACCATCAGCGGGAACTGATCGAGAAGGTATTCGGCGCCCCGGTGGCGAATGGCTACGGTGGTCGCGATGCAGGCTTCATCGCGCATCAGTGTCCGCATGGATCGATGCACATCACCGCCGAAGACATCATCGTCGAAATCGTCGATGCGCAAGGTCAGGTGCTCCCGCCCGGCCAGTCCGGAGAAATCGTGGTGACGCATCTTGCGACCGGCGACTTTCCCTTCATCCGCTATCGCACGGGCGACGTCGGCGCGCTGGGCGAGCAGCTCTGCGGCTGCGGCCGCACGCTGCCGATATTGCAGAAGATAGAAGGCCGCAGCACCGACTTCATCGTCGCGCAGGACGGTACCGTGATGCATGGGCTGGCGCTCATCTACGTGGTGCGCGACATGCCCGGCGTGAGCGCTTTCCGCATCGAGCAGGAAAGCCTCGACCTCACGCGCGTCCGAATCGTGACGGATGACGACTTCCCACCGGATGGCGACGTGCGGATACGCGACGGCATGAAGGCCCGACTTGGAACCGCGGTTGATGTCGTGGTCGAACACGTCGATCAGATCCCGGCCGAGGGATCGGGCAAGTTCCGCTACGTCGTGAGTCGCGTCGCGGTCTGAGGTGACCTGAAGAAATGCGTGATATTGCAGTCTCCCTGATCGTGTTCGGCATATTGCCCTTCGTCCTGCGCTTCCCGTGGCTGGGCATACTGCTGTTCACGTGGCTTGGTCTGATGAATCCCCACCGCATGACCTACGGTTTCGCATTGAACATACCGTTCGCGATGATCGTTGCGCTGACGACGCTGGTGGCCCTGCTGTTCTCGAAGGAAATCAAGAAGATAATCTGGACGCGGGAAACGGTGCTGCTCACGTTGTTCGTTGCATGGATGTGCGTTACCACCATATTCGCGATGTATCCCGATTACGCACAACTACAACTTCAGAAGGTACTGAAGATCCAGCTGATGATATTCGTGGCGTTGATTCTGATGCGCAGCTTTGACCGCATCGAAGCTCTGATCTGCACGTGCGCCGTATCGATCGGGTTTTACGGATTCAAAGGCGGGATCTTCACGATTTCGAAAGGCGGCGCGCACCGCGTTCAAGGGCCGCCCGGCACATTCATTGAGGGCAACAACGAACTCGGGCTGGCGATGGCCATGACGGTCCCGCTGCTCTACTTCATGCGTACGCGAGTCGCAAATCCGTCTCTCAAATTGTTCATGACAACGTGGACGCTGCTCACGGCGTTCGCCGCCATCGGTACTCAGTCGCGTGGTGCGTTGCTCGGCATGTCGGCGATGGGCCTTTTCGTCTGGCTCAAGAGCCGCAACAAGTTCATGAGCGGACTGCTGGTTGGCTTGACGGCTGCGGCCATTGCGGCGTTCATGCCCGAATCCTGGTACGAGCGCATGGGTACCATCAAGACGCACGAAGAGGATGCATCAGCCCGTGGTCGCGTCAATGCCTGGTGGACCAGCTTCAATATGGCCAAAGACAGGCTACTGGGTGGGGGATTCGACTGCTGGTTCAGCCCTACGTTTTCGATGTATGCGCCTGATCCGTCCAACGTGCGTGACGTTCACAGCATCACCTTCGAAGTGCTTGGCGAGCATGGCTTCATCGGCCTTGCATTGTTCTATACCCTCGGCCTGATGACTTGGTTTAGCGCTGGCTGGGCCGCGACGCAGGCGCGCAAAATGCCCGATATTGCGTGGGTCTCCGACATGATGCGCATGGTGCAGGTCAGCCTTGTCGCCTATGCGACAGCGGGGCAGTTCCTGGGGCTGGCTTACTTCGATTACCCCTACATGCTGATTGTGGTCGTTGCATCGACCAGCTGGTTGATCAAGCAGCGCCTCGCAGGCATGCCCGATGCCGAGTGGGCAAAAGCCAAGCCGGTGGGACTGCTCGAGAACGGACGTCTGGTCATACCGTGGCCGTGGAAGAAGAAGCCGCTGGCAAGCTTCCCTGCGGGTCCGGCCCGCAGCTGAACGAGTCTCTTCGCGAGGTACGCGAATGAATCAGGCGGTCGCCGGTTTGTGAGTCTTCTCGAAGAGTCGACGTCGTACGAACACGAGAAGTAGCGCAACAACGATCACCAGCACTGTGGAAATCATCCAGCCAGCGGCAGCGGGCCACCCTGCCGGCCGCAGGAAAAGGTAGGTATGGATGAAATAGATTTCAAGTATGCAGGCGTCCAGACGCATCAACCTGTCCAGACCCAGGTTCGGCAGTGGAGCACTGAGCAGCCAGCCGACCGCCGCGACGCACAGGCCCAGTAGCAGCGGGTAATTAAGTGTCTTCAGGCCCAGTACGGCGTTAAGGAAGGCAAGCAGCACGAGGCTGCCGATGAAGATGAACGGATAGGCGCGTGGCGCAAGCGGCAGACGGTTGCCACCCGCTGCACTACCCAGGACGAAAGCGCCCGCGGTGAGCCAGAGCATGTGTCCGACATCGATGGTGTGATGCAGCACCGATACCAGAATCAGCGTGGTCAGCGATGTGGCAAGCGCCGAGCGCGGTGTCTGGGTCAGTCGCCTCAGCAGCGGATAGACAAGGTAGAACATCAAAAGCAGGGTGAAGAACCAAAGGCCTGCCCCGAAAGGGCCTGGATTGTGTGCGCCCATCCAGTTGAGCCAACCCGAAAGGCCGGCAGCCGATACGAGACTTTGCCAGGTCCAGATTCCGGGGCGCCCTTCAAGCAGGAAAAGCGCGAGCAGGAACAGGTCGATGACCACGACGGCCGGCAGCAGGCGCGTGACCTTGGCTTTCCAGAAACCCGCTTGATCGGTCTGGCCGCGGTAGCGCAATGAAGTGAAATAGCCGGACGAAAATCCGAACACGAACAGGGCGATCGTGGCTGGAATCCA
>JAGNYW010000044.1:0-4408 GCA_017984755.1 Methyloversatilis sp. | reverse complement strand
GTGTCGTTGCCGACGTCGCGGTTGGGCATCGCGAAGAGATCACTCGCGGCGTACCACAGCGGCAGATCGTCGGCGCTGACGCCGCCCAGCAGGTGAATGCGTTCAGGCATCGGCGAATTGGCGCGCATGTCTTCGAGATACTGCTGGTCCTCGCCCTTGCCGATGATTGCGTGGTGAACGTCGAGCCCGCGCCTGACCAGATCGGGGATGGCCTGCATGACGTGGTCGAAGCCCTTGCGGCGCGACAATCGACCGACCGACAGCACCAGTCGGGACGATGGCTGCAGCCCGAGTGAAGCGCGCAGCGCGCTGCCGTCCAGTCCGGGGCGGAAACGTACGGTGTCGGCGCCCGGATTGATGATGACCACGCGCTCCGGCGCCACGCCCATGTCGAGCAGCAGGTTGCGCGTGAATTCACCGTTGGCGATGACCAGTTGCGCGGAGGTGTAGGCCTTGGTCATGGCCTTGACCCGGCGTGGATGCCGCCAGGTGGTGATTTCCTCGCCGTGGGCGTAGATGACGACCGGCAGGCGCAGCAGGCGGCCGGCGTGTACGGCGACGAGTCCTTCCGGCAGCACACGCCCGGCATGGATCTGCGTGACCGGATTGCGCAACCCGACCGACATGGCCTTGAGGAAGAACTCCGCGTAGACCGGCAGGGACTCCGGGCGCATCCATTCGTAGCGTTTCAGCCCGAGCCGATGGATGGTGTTCGGGCTTGAGCGGTCGTGTTCCTCCGCGCCTTCGACGTCTGCCGTCAGGATGTGGGTGCCGGCGCCGCCCATGCGGCGATAGACCTCGTCGAACCACACGGCCGTTCCGCCCTTGGTGGGCTGGAACAGTTCGGTGATCACCAGATAGCGCGCGTCGGGCGCTTTCGCGGAGGGGTCGTTCGCTGTCATGACTCAGGTGTCCAGTCGGGCCTGCGGATGCGACTGCAGCCATTGTTCGAGCATCATCAGCACCCAGATCATCACGCCGTAATACGAGGCATGTTCGCTGCGGTGTCGTTCCAGCAGGTGCTGCACGAACTCGGGTTTCACCACGCGGCGCTCTACCAGTGCGTCGAGCGAATCCTTGGCCAGCCGTCCGAGTTGTGCATCCTGCTGCATCCACAATCCGAACGGCAGTCCGAAGCCGTGCTTCGATTTCGTGATGACCGCCTGCGGCAGGAAGTCCTTCAGCGCGTCCTTGAAGAACCAGCGCAACTGACCGTCGCGTACCTTGTAGTTCGCGGGCAATGGGGCCGAGAACGCCATGAGCCGTTCATCGAGCAGCGGATAGCGAACGTCGATGTCCGCCAGTTCGCACATGCGCGACACCTTGCGCAGATCGCTGTCGGCCAGCGTCTGTTTCAGGTCGAGATGCATCATGCGGTCGACCATGGCGGTCGACCGTGTGCGCCCGTAAACCTCGCGCGCGAATTCCAGGGGTCTGTGCGGATTGAGTCCGGACAGCAGGCGATCCTGCAATATCCGGCTGGCCCCCTCGCGTTCGACGTGATTGAACACTTCCATGCGATCGGGCAGCGGTATGCGGGCGCGATTGACGTAATTGCGCGCGCGCCGGAACACACCGATCGCCAGTGCGTCGGGCAGATTGCCGAACACGCCGCCCAGCACGCCACGCAGCGGGGCGGGCAGTCGCCCGTAACGTTCGAACACCTCCTGATCGGCGTAGCGTGCGTTGCCCCCGAAGATTTCGTCGCCGCCGTCACCGGCCAGCATCATCGTGCGTCCGTTCTCGCGCGCCATGCGGGCACACAGGTAGGTCGGCACGGCCGAAGCGTTCCCGAAAGGCTCGTCGTACAGCGCCGCGATCCTGGGGATTGCAGCCGTCACGTCGGCTGACGTCACATAGTATTCGTGGGGCTTGCAGCCGAAATGGGAGGACGCGATGCGGGCGTACTCCATCTCATCGAAGCCTTCCGCGTCGAAGCCGATGGAATAGGTGTGCGGGCCGTGTCCGGCAACACGCGCCATGACGCCGGCGACGGTCGAACTGTCGGTGCCGCCGCTCAGGAAGGCGCCCACTTCGTCCCCGGTGCCGATGCTTCGCACCGACTGTTCAAGCAGTTCGCGGAAGCGCCTCGCGTGGCGTTCGTAGTCATCGCCCGCCGCTTCGTCGTACGGCATGCTCCAGTAGAAGCCGGTGTCCGCCGTCGTGCCCTTCAGGTGCAGGTATTGCGCAGGCAGCAGTTTCCACACGTCCCGGTAGATCGTCGCAGGCGCCGGGACCATGTGGCTGTAGAGATAGTCAAAGATCGACTGCGGGTCCACGTCGGCCGCAACGTCGGGGTGCGCCGTCACGGCGTCGGCGGTGGCGCCGAATACCAGCGTCGATCCGCGTCGCGCGTAGCACAGCGTGTTCGTGCCGACGCGGTCGATCGCCAGCAGTGCCTCGCCGCGGTCACTGTCGAGCAGCGCAAGCGAAAAGCTTCCGTGCAGGCTTTCAAGCAGCGAGCGCCCGCGTTCGCGCCAGGCATGCAGCACCGACTGGGCCATGCCAGTGTGAGCGGCGCGCTCGCGCAGCGCCGCGTCGGACCAGGTCGGGCGTCCGGCGAGCGCCAGCAGCACACCGCCGTCCTTGCACACTTCGGTTTCGCCGGGCGTCGCGCGCACGGCAACCGCGCAGCCTGCACCGAGCCGGTATTGCAGGGCAGACGAGGACAGCCCGCCGAGCCGATCACCCATCAGGCGGATGCCCGCCGACGGGTCGGACATCCGTGGCGAGGCGGCACGCGTGCCTTCGAGCCAGCCGCAAATCTTGCTCATCATTGTTCCCTTTCAAGCCGGACACATCCGGTGACTGTGATGCCACGGCGCGTCTTCATTGTCTCGTTCCAAGCAGATCGGCATAAAGCCGGCAGTAGTTGCCCGCGACGGCCTCGAGCGAGAACAGCTGCTCGGTGACGCGTCGGCCGTTGGCGCCGAGTCTGCGACCGTCCGGTGACAGGGCATCGGTCACGGCGGTGGCCAGCGCGGCCACGTCATCCGGCGGATAGGTGTAGCCCGTGTCACCGGGCTTGATCAGTTCGCGCGTACCGCTCACGTCGGCGGCGACGCAAGGAAGACCGCACGCCATCGCTTCGAGCACGACGTTCGGCAGACCTTCGCGGCGCGACGGCAGCACCAGCAGATCGGCCGCCCTCAGATAGGTGTCTATGCCCGCGCTGTAGGGGCGCAGACGGAAGCGACGGGGCGCGCTGTCCTGCAGGGCCTGCAGGCGCGCCAGCAGCTTGCCTTCCGGATCCTCGCGACTCTGCGGGCCGATCGCGACCAGCAGGGCTTCGGTGCCGAACGCATCGTGCGCGACCCATTGCGTGGCCAGCCATTCGATGTTCTTGCGTCCGTCCATGACCCCGGCGTAAAGCGCCAGCGGCTGATCGAGCGGAAGATCGAGCTGCGCGCGCAGGGCGGACCGGGCGTCATCGCCGGCCGGATGGAACAGCGTCGTATCCACGCCATTGGGCAGATAGTGAATGCGCTCGGGGCGAACACCGCAGTCCCGGAATTCGCGGGTCAGATCGCTGCTGATCGCCACGCAGGCGTCCACCTGCCGCAGCAGCGCGAGGTGCAGCCGGCCTGAAAGCGAATTGCCCACACTGTGCAGGTCGTCGCTGGCCAGACTCGCCTTGACGATGGACTTCAGACCGGCGGCACGGGCGAGCGGGCCGACGATGGCATTCGTGTAATAGGCGCCGTGGCTGTGCAGCAGGTCGAAGTCCTTCCGTCGTCGCCATACGAAGGCGCACAGGTTCGCCCACAGCCGCAGCTCGCGATGCTTGCTGCCGCGCCCGGCATACAGGCGCGTGACCGGGAAGCCATCCACGACATCCTGCTCCGGCAGGTCGCGCCAGCGCACGGTGACGAACTCGACCTGGTGGCCCAGCCGCCGAAGCTGCCGCGCAAGCATCAGCGCCTGCTGCGCCGCGCCGCTGAATTCGGGCGGAAAGTAGGTCGAATACATGAGCACGCGCAGCGGGCGTACCGGTGCGGCTGTGACCGGTGTGCTGTCCTGCAGATGGCGGGTGGTCGATGCGCTGGGCAGGCTCATGCAGGCCGGGGGCGGAAGGGAACTTGACTGGGCGCTACTGTAGCCGAGACAAGGTGTCGCCGACGAGGGAGGATGCCGCAGTGCGGCGGCTTGACAGCCACGCCGAAAGATTCATCAGCGCCCACACCCGATGTGTCATGGCATCGTCGCCGGCAATGAAGCGGTCGCGCCATCGAATGACCTCGGTGGCGTCGAGCGGCAGTCGTGCAATGACGGTCGGATCGCCGAGATGACGACGCAGCAGACGGTGTTCATGGCTGCGCAGCAGTCCGGTCAGATCGATGTTGAAGCCACGTTTCGGTGTATTCCAGATCGCTTCGGGCACGTGGCGCGCGAGCAGGTCGCGCAGCAG